>CAZCQH010000056.1:0-33884 GCA_964500805.1 uncultured Hyphomicrobiaceae bacterium | reverse complement strand
TTGGTATTTTGGTCGGAGCGGGGAGATTTGAACTCCCGACCCCCAGTCCCCCAGACTGAAACTATATTCATTGCATAAACACGCACGGAACAGCACTGAATTGCAAATTGATTGAAAAAGCTCTCGATATTTGATCAGACCCTCAGTATATTGAGGGCAGAGAATTGCACAAGGACGCAATATCTTCGTTCCGCCAGCGTTCCGCAAGGTCAGCCATCATGAAGCCGAGCCCGCTCACGGAAAAGGACATTCAGAAACTCGTCGTGCCCGCCGGAGCGCGAGAGGCCTTCCTCTTCGACCCCAGCTTGCCGGGTTTCTTCCTGCGCAAGTTCTCAAGTGGTCGGGCCAGCTTCGGCGTGAAGTACTCCGTCGCCGGTCGACAGAGACGAATGGCACTCGGACCTGCTCTACCTGGTACGCTGGCGACCATGCGCAGGAGGGCAGCCGACGTTCTAGCGAAGGCCCGAGTGGGTCAGGACATCGTTGGAGAGAAACGCGCTGCCGTTGCCAGAGCCAAGGCAGAACAAGAACGCCAAACGCTTGGTGAGACGGTTCGTCTGTATCTCGAGGCAAGAAAGAACGAACTTCGTCCCCGCAGCTTCATCGAAGTTCGACGGCACCTGGAGCGCGACTGGCAGCCGTTGCACGATCGAAACCTCGACACAATAGCTCGCAGCGATGTCAACGAGCGCCTCGACGTTCTCGCGCGTAGCAATGGCAAGGTCGCAGCTGATCGTGCGCGTGCCTCGCTGTCTGCGCTCTTCACATGGGCCATTGATCGCGGCTTGGTCGCAACGACGCCGCTCCTGCACATCAGGGCGCGTGCGAAGAACGGCTCTCGCGAGCGCGTGCTGTCCGAAGCCGAACTGATCGAGGTATGGCGCGCTTGCGAAGATGACGATCACGGCCGGATCGTGCGGCTGTTGATACTCACCGGACAGCGTCGCGCTGAGATCGGCGACTTGCGTTGGTCAGAAGTCGACCTCGGGGCACGGCAGATAGAGTTGCCTCGAACGCGCACGAAGAACCATCGTGCGCACGTCGTGCCGCTGTCAGACGCTGCTCTCGACGTCCTAGGCGCTCGCGAACGACGCGAGGGGCGCGACTTCGTCTTCGGACGCTCTTCGGGTGGCTTTTCGGGCTGGAGCAAGTGCAAGGCACGGCTCGATGAACGCATCGCCGAGCGACGCCGAGCTGCTGGCAACGCTTCCGGCATGCCGCCCTGGACGTTGCACGACCTGAGACGCACGGCCGTCACGCACATGGCCCAGAACAAGATTGCTCAGCCGCACATTCTCGAAGCCATCATCAATCATGCGAGCGGTCACAAAGCAGGTGTTGCCGGTGTTTACAATCTCGCTTCCTACCCTGAGGAAAAAAGAGAAGCGCTGCAAGCGTGGGGCGCGCGACTGGCGGCCGTCGTGTGATGCACGACCATCTCACGAAGGAACATCGCAAGCTTCTCGCGCAACTTGAAAAGGCATACGACGCGATAGAGGCCTATCACGGCGACACTGAAGACGAAATCGTTGCGGATCGTGAGAAATTCAAAGTCGCCTTCAAGCGCTTTGCTCGCATATCGAAGTCGGCGCATAAGGCGGGGCTTCTCGCTCAGCCCGGCCTAGGCCACGTCGAGGCCGTGCGAGCGGCCATGCAGTGGGTTCCGATGCTCGGATGGAGGGGCCGGGTCAAACGGATGGTCGGTGCGAAGGGCACCGCGGCACCGAGCCGGCGAGTGTGGGCGGAGCACGAGACGTGGATCGCCAAGCGCGCAAACGAGCTGCATCGGCAGCCGACAAGTGGCGGTCGCCGACGGACACAAGAGGACATTCGACAGGTCCTGATCCGTGAGGCTGAAAGCCGCTCACCTGAGCTTGCTAAAGCGCTGGCCAGCATGTCGCAGCAGGCCTGGAACAAGCGACTTCGGCAGCTGGTGTCGGTCAGGCGCGTGCCGAGGGTACAGCGACCGAAGTCCTGACTTCCGAAAGTTACAACCAAATCCGCAAAGAATCCGAGGGCGCTTTTCGGCTGCCCTGTAACTCTCCCCGCGGCTGCATGAGATCAACCTCGACGGAGAGCACCAGATGAGGGAACCGGCTCTAAGCCAATTTGTCACTCACCCACGGCGTTTGATTGACGTCGAGACCTTGTGCGCCAAGGTCGGTGGGACGCGAAAGATCAACAAGGCGACGGCCTACCGCTGGATTGCGCAAGGTTGGCTCCCGCGGCCGATCAAGATTGGTCCACGCCTTGTCCGTTGGGTCGAGAGCGAAGTCGACGACGCCATTCGCCAGCGCGCCGAAGATCGCGACCGGACCGCCTGACTGCAGGCCAAAGCCAATAGGCCCCGGCCATGCCCTTCGAGCCCCACTCGCAATCATCTCGAAATCACATCGACCCGCCTTGGCCGGAGCAGGTCGTTCGATCTCCAGAGAAAAGAGATGTCTGACAGCAACCAGAAAATCGTTCAACTGCCCCTCAAGCAACCTCAGACGATCACAGCCGACGGTCAAGCTGAGCCGATCACGGATGAGGCCGCCAACGACGAGCCGGCAGCGCCCAGCCAAGCATCGACGAGTGCCGACAAGACCGTTGATACTGTCAAAACTGACGAACCTTCCTCCCCCGAGATCAGGGATGAGACGCCGCACAGGATTGTGCGCTTCCTCCCGATTTTCCTCGGACGAGCAGTTCAGCTCGTTCCTGACGAGAAGGCGTGGCGGCAGCACATCCACGATGTCGCGATTGATCTTTTCTGCTACGGAATCTCATGCCTTGGCGTGTGCGTACTGGCGAAGCAAGCACCCTTCGGCCGGGGCGTGCCGCCCGATGAGCGCGACCAGGTCGTTCATGAGGCTTGGCAGCACTGGAACAACAGGGGCATGCCGCTCGCGCGCGGCTCAGCCGCCGCCTACCTGCGAAAACTGCTGAAGACGCACTTCCTCGTCTACGTGGGCGGCAAGGCGCTGATTTGCCGATGGCGCGACGATCCCGCTCGACCCGGTTGCCGCGTCCTCGATCTCATCACATGGGCTGCATTTAAGCTCTACCACGCCAACAGGGGCATCCCCGATCCGCGCTATAATGGCGAGGTTGACGTGAAGCCCGTGGCCGGGGAGTTCATGGGTCTTGCCAAACGCTACGACGGTCTCATCTTCGCACCCGGGAAGAACCCCGTTGTCGACGGCTGCCTCAACCTTTGGCAGGGTTTCGGCGTCAAGGCCAAGGCAGGCGAGTGGCCGCTGATGCGGCGACACATTGAAGAAGTTTTGGCAAATGGCGAGCAAGCCGTCGCCGAGTACATCCTGCGATGGGCCGCCTGGTCTGTTCAGAACCCCGGCGAGCAAGCTGAGGTCGCACTTGCCTTCGTTGGCGGACGTGGCACTGGGAAGGGCGTCTTCGGACGCGCCATGGTCCAGATATTCGGCACGTACGGTCTGCACATTGCCCAATCCAAGCATCTCGTCGGTGCCTTCAACAAGCACTTCCTGCACTGCGCCCTGCTGTTCGCCGACGAGGCCTTCTGGGCAGGCGACAAACAAGGCGAGGGTGCTCTGAAGGCGGTGATCACGGAGCCGACGCTGACGATCGAGCCGAAGGGAGTCGACGCGTTCACCGCGAAGAATTGCCTGCACGTCATCATGGCGTCCAATGAAGAGTGGATCGTACCGGCCGGTGCCGACGAACGTCGCTTCGCGGCATTCAGAGTGAGCGACGCGCGACGTGGAGATAAGGCGTACTTCGACGCACTCTATTCGGAGCTGGAAAACGGCGGGCTCGCGGCCATGCTCCACGACCTGCTCGCCATGGACCTCGGTGGCTGGCATCCGCGCCAAGACGTTCCCCAGACCCGCGCACTGCTCGATCAGAAAATGCAGAGCCTACGGGGCATCGACAAGGTGATCGCCGATATTGCGCATGAGGGCTCGGTGCCGTGTGTGATGCTCGGCCATAGCAACATCGCCCGCACCTCGGGCGACGGGGATGGCCAGGGCTTCTGGGAACACTGCCGGCAGACGCCCGAGCTGCGCAGTGCCAATGCGCGCGCCATGATGTCCAGGTTGCGCGAGTGGGGCTGCGAGTCCTTCAAGAGCGGAAACCGCCGAGGCGTTCAGTTCCCGCCCCTGGCCGTGCTTCGGGCCAAGTTCGACGAAAAGTACGGCCCGCAGGAGTGGGACGACGCGACAGACTGGGTGCCGTAAGGCACGTTGGGCGCCTGGTTCTGCCGATGTGCCCTCGTAGAACACCTGCAAAATCGGATAGTTGGGCGCAGTGGGCACATTGGGCACATCTTTTTCAACTTAGTGAAATTAGAAGCAACATCACGATAGCAATACGCACTCTCCGGAGTGCGCGTGCGCGATTTGAAAATCACGTGCCCACGCGCCCAACGTGCCCAAACGCCCGTATTTCGGGGCTTTCTCGCGGGCACGTCGGTCGCACACGTGCCCATCTGGCGCCCGCGTTCGCGCCCTAGCGCGAGTGCCTAGCATGTGCCGCCCTGCCCGCGTTGCGATCGCACGGCCCCGGCGTCAGCTCTGCCTTTGCACCCGCTTACAGCGAACGCTTGGCTGCCTCCGCTGCCAGCTCCTGCTCCAGCTCTGGCGGCACGATGCCAGCCACGACGGCCAGCAGCGGCATGCATCGGCCCAGGTGCACCAGCCTCTGCAGCTCGGCGATGCGCATGACCCACGCCAGAGGATCGCGATTGGCCGAGCGCGCGAGATCCGCCGTCGACCGGTCGTCGTCGAGCAACAGGTCGAGGTCACACAGCTCCCGCTCGCGAAGGCAGATTGCAGCCTCCACCAACTCCTCCCGCCGGGTCATGGCCCCCGGCCTCCGGCCGGCAGTTTCTTCAACCGACCCAGCAGCCAAAGGTCGACCAAGCCCAGCGAAGTGCACACGTGCCCCGTCGGCAACGTGGCAACGGGAAAGCCCTCCTTCTCGACCCAACGCGAGATCGTCCGCCGGTCGACGCCGAACGTCTCGGCGATCGCCTCGGCACCAACCAAGATGCCATTTCTGGCAGGCGGACACTTTCGAAAACGGGGCATGTATGGGACATTATCACGAGCCATTATGTCGGGACACTCGAAAGTGCCGCCAGCGATGATGAGTTTCACCCAAACCGATGTGACGTTCGCAAGCGACTGTCTCGCAGTCACTCGACCTCGAAATCGTGCGCCTGCTCGAAGCCCGGGAAAGGACAGAGTCGTCCGGCTGAGTGCGTCGAAGCAGTTATGTCCGGTCTCACCGGGCGGCCGTTGCGTGACAGGCGCTGTCAGCCGCCATTTTGGCCTCGTGCAAGCCATGCCCAGTGACGAGGCACTGCAACGGCGCCAGCACAGCAGCCCTATCTGACCTGAAGCACAAGCTTGCCGCGAAAATGCCGACCGGCGCTAATGCGCAACGCGTCTGCTGCCTCACGCAGAGGAAAGACCCGTTTCTCCGGGACCCGCACGGCGCCGACCGCTTGCAGGTGAACGATGCGCTCGAGATGCGGACGATCGCGGGACGCAGCGACTGCACATCGAGATGCCGGCGCTTTGGCTCCCGAGGCAATGAACGCAGCGCGGCCGCCCGACTTGATCACCCCGAACGAGCGCATGGCCACATCGCCGCCGACCGTCTCGAAGACCGCATCGACGTCCTTCACGATGCGCGCGAAGTCTTCCTTGCTGTAGTCAATGACCTGATCGGCGCCCAGGCTCTTGACGTAATCGACATTGGCCGTGCTCGTCGTGGTGACAACATGGGCGCCGAGATGCTTGGCGAGTTGGATGGCGTAGCCTGCCACGCCTCCGGCGCCACCCTGGATGAGGATCGTCTCGCCGCGCTTCAGCTTGATCGTATCTTCGATGGCGACGATGGCAGTCAGGCCAGTGAGCGCGAGCGCTGCAGCGTCGACGTGAGTCAGAGCGGCCGGCTTGGCGCAGAGGATGGATGCCTTCTCGACGACCTTTTCCTGATAGGTGCCATCGCGTCCGCCGGCGAGCACGCCGAACACGGCATCGCCAACTTCGAAGTCGCTTACACCGGCCCCGAGCGCGGACACGACACCGGAAAAATCCCGTCCGAGAACATAGGGAAACGTCGTTATGGTGGCGTAGGCGCCGTCGAGGACCTTGCTGTCGGCACCGTTGATGCTTGCAGCATGCACATCGACGACGACCTCCCCCGCTTTCGGTACGGGATCCGTAATCGACGGATCTTCGTCTTTGCCCTCCGCACAATCGAGCCTAGCGAAGAGCTTTTCTACGATTACGGAGAAGAGTACTTCAAGCTCCATCTGGCAGGAATCTGCCGCTGCTCAAGTGCTCCATGTGGCGGATGCCGATATCGCCGGCATCTATGCAGATGCCTCGACCGCACAGCGGTGACATCTCAGAAGCCGACCTGGACCGCCTTGGTCACGATGTGCACTGCGCTCTTGTCGAGCTGTCCGCTGTCCGAGGTATCGCGTGGTCTCCCTGTGCTCATACCCTCGGATTCCGCGGGTCAAACACTAAGGTCGGCGGTCTGAGAGATTGCGTTCGATAATGGTGTGCTTGAGGCGTGCGGCGACGATCACCGACTCACAGGCTGCATCAGCGATTGCGCCACGTAGCGGCCGAGCTGTTTGCCCATGTCGTGGCCGGCGCGCGTCGAGAAGCGATAGTGGAAACCGGCAGAGATGCGCGCCTCGGAAACCTCCTCGGCATAGGCCCACAAGTTCGTCCAGCGTCGTGTCACGCCTGCAGCCGTCGGGCTTGTGAGCGTCAGCTCCGGCACGTCGGCAGAGCCGAGGACGACCTCGGCCAGAGCCGCGAGCGCAGCACTGTTGATGCAATGCGCACAGGGATACTCCGGGTGCATCGGCGTCGCCGCGAGAGGTTGCCAGGCCGCGTCGCGTTCGGTCGCCGGATTGTCATCGATGTCGCCGTTGCGGATCGCGGTGATCGGCCGCCAGAAGCCGAAGTGATACTTGGCATCCATCACCGCGATGTAGGAGTCGGCCGAGGTCATCGCGCAGAGCGCCATGAAGCGCGCACTCTCGACCACGCCCATCTTTTTTGCGGCGATGAGCTGGCGAGCCAGCGGATGCAGAACCTGCGCCCCGGTCGCCAGCCAGAAGCGCGCTTCTTCCGTTTGTTTTGCGGTGCGGGTGGCGCTATCGCGCGCACCGATCTGCTTGATCTCGTTGTAGTCCCTGGCCCACTCGGCACTCGTCAGAGCGATCGGTGGCCCGGGACGGAACTGCGCGCCGCTCGTCATTGCGAACGGCTTCACGCCCGGCCACATCGGCGTTGCCGTCGGCGCCGTCGGCACATAGGCGCCGGGAATGATTCGGGCTCTGTAGGTGTCGGGTGCTTTGGCACCGTCCTCAGCGCGCGCGGTGAGCAGCTTGGCCGCAACTGCCCTGCCAAGCGCGATCCCCGCCGTTTTCGCCTCCCCGTTCGCGATCGCAGCGAGAGCGGCGGTCAGCTGAGGACCGATCTCTTTGTCGGCTTCCCGATGCATGACCGCGAGCACGGCTGCTGCAGCCGACGCAGCGCCCGCCTCCATGGATGCCGTTTTCGACGCCGGCTCTTGGACGAGGTAGGGCCGATAGTGCGGCGCGATCGAGTTCACGGTGTCGAACATGGCAGCGTGGACCAGCGATAGCGCCCGGGCGGCCTCGGGCGTCGATATGCGCGGAACGAGGAACGCGACTGCCTTCTCGTCCCAGTCCGTGATGACGTCGGCGCGCGCGACGTTGCCGGCGACAGATATGGCGACACAGGTCGCCAAGACAAATGGGTAGTTCATGACTTCCTCGACACAGCTCGATGCAGGTGACCCTGCACGCGCAGGGTGATCGGAGAATGTCGCGCCCCCGAAGAAGCCGCGATCCGTTTCGCGCCACCTCGATCCCGTTCGCGCCATATTCTGGAACGCACTTTGTGTAGACTGCAGACAGACCAAAGCTGTGAGGCCCTTTTCCGATGATGGATTGCCACACGCGCTCACTCTCATCCGATCCTCTGCCGCGCCCACTCAAGCGCGTGTGCAACGCAATCTGCGCCGAACCGGGGTGCGCCTGGACGCTGTCCCGGTTGGCTGCGGTTGCCGGCGTTTCCAGCCGTACACTGCAGCGCCAGTGTAAAGTCTTCCGCGGGCAGTCCTTGCGCGCGCTGCTGCGCGACATCCGCCTCGAGTGCGCGCGGAACCTGCTTGTCGGTAGCCCGTGCAAAGTGACGGAGGTGGCCGAGAGCAGCGGCTTCGCGCACCTTTCACGCTTCGCGGCTGCCTACCGCGCGCGCTATGGCGAGGCGCCGTCGGAAACTGTTGCCCGCCGGGTGCGCCTGCTTGCTGCTCAGTCCTCGATTGCCATGCACGCGTCGTTCACCGCCGACAGGCCGATCGTGGCCGTGCTGCCCATCGAGGTGCGCGAACATTGGCGCGACACCGCACAAGGAATAGGCGAGGCCGTTTCGGTAGCGCTCGGGCGTGCCGGCATCGCCGTCACGACACGGGCCAGCCTCGCGCGCTACCGTTTGACCGGCATGTTCCGCGAGGAGTCAGGGCGCCGCCGGCTGACATTGCGGTTGAGCGACGTGGAAAGCGGCCGTTGCGTCTGGGCGCATCGTTGGGACGAGGTCTCGAGCAGCGCCTTCACCTTCGAAGAACGAGTTGCGCTCCAGGTCGCCGGCGCGGTGCGCCCGAGCCTGCAGGCGGCCGAGACCGATCGTGCACGGCGCAAGGTCTCAACGGATCTGACGGCCTACGATCTCGTGTGTCGGGCGATGCCGGACGTGATGGCTCTCGATGCCGAAGGTCATGCACGTGCGCTGGATGCACTCGAGTTGGCACAACGGCGTGACCCGGGCTCCGCTCTCGTCACCGCTCTCCTTGCGTGGTGTCAGGCGCAGGGCAGCGTCTACCAGTTCTCGGATCGGCCTATGGAGGCGCGCGGGCATGCCCTTGATCTGGCGCGGCTTGCGTTGACGTTCGAGGGGGTCGATGCCACGGTCCTCGCCATTCTCGGCAACGCGTTCAATCTGGCGCAAGATTTGAAGACGGCCGAAATCGTCACCGCGCGGGCCTTGAGCCTCGACGGCAGCTCGTCCTGGGCTTGGAGCAGGGCAGCCTGGCTGGATGTCTACTCGGGGCGGCCCCAGTCCGCGATCGAGCGCTTCGCCATAGCCCTCGACCTCGCGCCGAACGACCCCGTGGCATTCAACAGCTATGCCGGCCTCGGCTGCGCGAATTTCCATGTCGGACGGTACGACGAGTCTGCTCGCTGGCAGGAGCGCGCGGCGGCCACACGCCCATCCGCGGCCTGGCTGCACCGGACGCTCTGCCCGGCGTACGTTCTCGGCGGTCGTAAGCAGCAGGCGCGATTAAGCCTCGACGCGCTGCGGCCACGCTATCCGGACATCACCGCGACATCGGTCGCAAAGGCCATGCCGTTCCCGCGCAATTTCCTCGATCGCCTCGCCGATGGCCTCGAGGCGGCAGGCCTACCTCCCTGAGTGAGTTTCGGCTCCAATGATGCCGAGCAAGGCATGGGCCGCCTACGCCGCTGTTGCTAAGGTATAGGGCGCCAAAAGCGGCATCGAGACAGGCCTGGAACTCCGAGATCTTCGAGGTCATAGCTGATGGAGCCCGAAAGCTGAGCGCAAGGATCTTGTGTTCGTTCTCGACGTGACCGCCGACTTCCAGGCTCGGTTGGTCAAACGCAATCGCTTGTCCCGTGCGATCAATACCCTCGATAGCCACATAGAGCGCAGCTTGCTGCTACTTGAATAGCCGCCAGTGCGAAGGCGATCCACGTCCGCCGGATCCATCGCGCTTCCATTGGCACTTCGCTACGCATCACGTCATCCCATAAGCCAGCGTCGCACGACGCGAGATCTGAAACGTGACCAGCGGGCCGAACAGGCCTGCTGATAGAGGGATCGCGTCGTCTTTGACATACGTCCACCAAAGAAGCCAGGATACACCACCGCCGCCAGAGCCAAGGACCGCGTGTTCGATGACCGACGTCAATCTCCGCTACGGCATCTTTCTCGGTCCGCATCACCCCGTTGATGAAGATCCCACGTATCTCATCCATCGCGATTTCGAGTTGATGGAGTGGATCGACAAGCTCGGCTTTGCCGAAGCCTGGATCGGCGAGCATCATTCGGGCGGTTTTGAGATGATCTCGTCGCCGGAGCTGTTCATTGCAGCAGCAGTGGAACGCACCAGGCACCTGAAATTCGGTCTCGGCGTCGTGTCGCTTCCCTACCACAACCCGTTGATGGTCGCGAACAGGGTCATTCAGCTCGACCATCAGACGCGCGGGCGGGTTATGTTCGGTGCGGGCCCCGGCTTGCTCGAGGGCGACACGGTGATGCTAGGCATCGATTCGCTGAAAAAGCGCGATCGCATGGCCGAAGGCCTGGATGTCATCCTGCGGCTGATGTCCGGGGAGTGGGTAACCGAAAAGACGGACTGGTACGACTTCACCGACGCGCACGTGCAAGTCCTGCCCTATACGAAGCCCTACCCGGAAGTCGCCGTCGCCAGCGTCGTGACGCCCTCCGGCGGACGGCTCGCAGGCAAGTATGACCTCTCAATGCTGTGCATGGCGGCGCTTGGCCTCGGCTTCGATGCGCTCGACACCAACTGGAAGGTCGCGCAGGAAATCGCCGCCGAGCACGGCCGCATGATGGACCCCGACAATCTCCGCCTCGTTGTGCCCTGGTACATCGCGGAAACTCGGCAGAAAGCGCGCGAGGACGTGCAGTTCGCCTTCACGCGCTGGCTCGACTATCAGCGGGCGCAGGACGCGACGCGCTACGCCGTGCCCGCCGGCCAGGACCCCGTCGACTGGTACGTCGAGAAGAATCTCGGCGTCATTGGCACGCCCGACGACGTTATCGCCGTGATCGAGCGGCTGCAGGCCAAACAAGGCCCCTTCGGTTGTTTCTGTCAGTACGCAGCCGACTGGGCCGATTGGGAAGGGACAAAGAAGTCCTACGAACTCTTCACCCGCTACGTGAAGCCCCACTTCAACAAGTCCAACGTCAGTCGCAAGGCGTCGCTCGAATGGCTGCGCCGCAACAACGAGGCAAATGCCGCCAAACAGCGTGCCGCAGCAGAAGCCATGTTTGTGCAGCACAATGCCGAGCGCAGCGAGAAGCGTGGCAAGGGCGGCACGACCAGGAGCTGATCAACCCGATTTGGCGCAGACCACGGTGATCCTTCACGCGATATGTCGAACGTATATCGGCGTTTATACAAGAGCCGACATTGAAGTCGGTGCAATCGGCGACGCAAAGGGAGCAGCTGAAAACGTCCGGTGTTTGCGGCATCGCATCGATGATCGGACGCGATCCTCGTGGCATGCACATCGTGCCAACCCAAATCCTATCGAAGGCGGTCACGACTTTTCGTTTCGCCGATCCTACTGCTCCTGTTTAGCACAATGTTGACCGAATCACGTGGCACCCGGCGGCCGTGCCGGTGGGGACCCGATTGATGACACTCGAAGAGTACTTGCGCGATCAGCGCGCCCGTTACGAGGACTTTGCTGCGACTGTGCGGAGCATCCTCGATGCGGCATTGCGAGCTCGGCCCGATCTGGCGCGACCACAGCACAAGCAAGACCGCGCCAAAAGTGAGGCTTCGCTTCGCCGCAAGCTCGAGGAACGCGGCTTGCTTGCGTCGACGACGATAGAGGCCGAGATCAAGGATCTGGCTGGTTGCAGGCTCGTCTTCTACACGAACACAGACGCGGACCGCTTCCTGCAATCGCGGATTATCTTCGACAATTTCGAGATCGATCAAGATAACACGCGCATCCACTTCCCAGTTGGAGAAGATGTACCGCCCGCCCGGCTCTACAGAGCTCGACACTATGTCGTGTCCTTGAAGCCTGACCGCCTAGCGCTTCCCGAGTACAACCGCTTCGTCGGCATGCGATGTGAGATTCAGATCCAGACCACACTCAATCATGCCTGGTCGGAGACCGGCCACGACATCCTTTACAAGCGGCCCGCCGCGCCGGGCTTCGGCGCAAAGCAGCTCGAAGCGATCGACCGGCGGTTCGCGAAGATCATGAAGGACTACCTGCTACCGGCTGGATACGAATTCCAGAAGATCAAGCACGACTATGAACGCCTTATGGAGGGCAAGGCCCTCTTCGATCGAGGCGTCATTGAGCAGCTCGAGGGCGCAGGCGATAACAATCAGCGCTGGGACTTGCTAAAGAAAATCCGCGAGCACGTGGTTCCGCACTACGACGACATTGCCGGCGTGTATCCAGAACTTTTGCGCGCGCTAATCAAGGCCATCACCGATGGACGCTCGACCCCGGTTAAGGCCATCGAGACAGATTTTGGCAACTTCCGTGGGCACACCGCCGACGAGGTCACCGATACTGCGCTCGACATTTTGGACTTTCTTCGATTCGTCGATCTAGATGCGACATTCGAGGCCTTGTGTGCGATCGCACCCCCAGCTGCCTACGATAGAGAGAAGAAGCGTATCGATGAGTCTGTCGAGCGGCTATCTCGGAACAACGTCGATGCCTGGCGAAAGGCGGGCCCTGCCGTTCAGACCGCGTTGGTCTCAACCGTTTCCGCGTTCGAACCGGATGAACGCAAGCTGTTACTTCCTGTTATTGTTTCTGTCTGCAGACATGCCTTGGAATCCGAGATCACCGGCACGTCGACCGGCCTCAACACGGTAACCTTCCACCGCGGCGCAGTGGTTGTGAGCGACGAACTTGTCTGGACGCGCAATAAGGCTCTTAGCGTCCTGCAGACGCTCTACGCTGAAGCCGAGGACGACGAACTTCGAAGGACGGTTTTCAACGCGATCCTCGCGGCGACGCGAACGCCAAGCGGCATCGCTTACGGCGATCATCTCCTCAAGGTGATTCTGGCCGACCAGAGTTCGATTGTGCATTTCTTCACGGAGCGCACTGCAGCGGAATCCTTCGAGATGCTGCAGCATATCGAGCACACGTTCTGGAGAATGCATCGCCGCAATAAGGTGGCGGCTGCCGGGCCCTTTGCGGCGCTGGCGCCGGAGATGGACGCCTTGAACGCGGCAATCATCCGCTTTAGAGATAGCGCGAACGCGCGCCAAGACTTCGTCGTTCACAAGACGCTGGTCGGCTTCGAGTCGGTGTTCCCCGTTCACTGGCAGCAGGAGGGCAGGGACTACCAAGAGCGTGAGGTTTACCGTATACAGGCCATCGAAGGGTTCGTTGCTGACATCAGTGATTCGAATGCCGACGCTTGGTTGCAGGTTATAAAGCGTTGCGCGTCCACTAAGTCAAACGATCTCGCCACGTTTCCAAGCTTCATCGACTTCCTAAAGCGCTTCTCCGCGGCGAAGCCGCAGATTGCTCTCCGCTATCTCCGTGCGGCACACGAGGAGCTGATAAACTTCCTACCGGCATTCCTGGAGGGACTCGACGAAAGCGGAGCTCGGGACGACGGGCGTGCGCTTGTGCGCGAATGGATCGCACAGGGCCACCACCTGCGGCAGATCGGTCGGCGCCTCCGCCTCGCGCGAGAGGTGGACGCCGACGACATTCGCGCCCTTTCTTCGAAGGCAATCGCCGCTGAGGACATTGTGGCTGTGATCGAGAGCACTGTCGCAATCGTCGCCCACGCTGAGTTCGCGGGTAGTCCCATTGTGGACGACGTCTACATTCCATCTCTTCGCCTCCTCTCCGAGCGCAAAGACGCCCGTTGGCTCAACGACGCGTGGTTCCAACGCGCGTCGAAACCCTTCTTCAGAGCCCTGACCGATCCCCAAGCTGAGGTCACTCTCGATAATCTCATCTTCTGGCCCGAAGTCTCCTGGCACATGGAGGAAATTCTTGGCGCTCTCGCGACAAACCACCACGATCTCGTCTGGCAGTTCTTCCAAAAGCGTGTGGCCCACGAGCCGCAAGCAGAAGGCCCACGCTACGAAGCGATTCCCTACGAGTTCCACGAGCCCGGCGAGAGCCTCAGCGAAAATCCAGAGCGGGCAGTGGACATCGTCAGAGGCTGGCACGACGCCAACAGTTCACTTTTTCGGTTCCATGGCGGCCGCTTGCTGGCGATAGCATTTCCGACCGTTCCGGACCGTTTCGAGGCGAAGCTCCTTTCTCTTTTAGCAATCGAAGGCCAGGCAGCTTTCAGCTTCGTGGCGGGCATCATGGAGAATTATGAGGGAGAGCCGTTCACCCATCGCATATGCCAGGCGCTTGTCGACGCCGTTCCCGAGAACGATGATCAACTCGGATCAGTGGAAGTAGCGCTCCTGAACATGGGCGTTGTGTCGGGTGAGTTTGGAATGGTGGAGGCCTATCAGGCCAAGAAGGATGCCGTCGTCCCTTGGCTCGAGGACCCTCGACCAAGAGTTCGTGCTTTTGCCGAGCGATACAGACGTATGCTTGACAATCGAATTTCATCGGAGCAGCAGCAAGCGGAAGAGCGGCGAGCCTTGCGCAGGCTAGACTTCGAAGGCGATGAAGCGGCCTGAGCGACGGCGATGCCCCACGCTCGCGCCGATCAGGCGAATGCGAGCCAAGCGAATGTCGAGCCGCCGATCCCAAGGAGTCGTAAGGCCATGTCCGCTAACTGACCTAGTCCGGCGGCGTCTCCATCTCAATCTTTACCCTGAACGAGTAGTGCTGCGAGTGTCTGCAAACTCTGCCCAGCGTTGATCACGGGCCTGACGACCCTCGCGTTTGACCTCTAGTTGCCGTCGTGCGGATCGCGAAAGTGGGAGACTGGACGTCCGCTGCTGTTGGGGCCAGCGACCAAGAGAGCCGACGCACTCAGTCACGTCCCACTGCACCAGTTGGCAAGCCGCTTGAAGTCTTCTCGCTGACGCCATTGAAGCGAAGCGGGCGATCTCGCAGACACTGGGCGAGCGCTTTATCGTAGGCCATGCTCACCCATGTTTTGCCGGTCACGCATCAGGCCTGCGAAGCCGTCTTGTGTGCAAGAGCCGGATGCGCCGCGTATGCCAAGGCGATCAGGGGGCTTACGACAAGAAAATGGAGCAGGATGAATCCGGTCTCGATCAGCACGAATCCGGACGCCAATGACATCTGGTGCTTTGCCGACACCGCGATCACCATGAAGCTCCACGCGAGCGGCGCGGCCAGGCACATGATGTCCTGGCGGTAGACCTGAAGCGCATCGTACGTAGTCTTGAATACGACGAGGTGCCAGAAGTAGCCGATTGGGAACGTCGGTACGATGTAGGCCAGAACGGCGAGCCAGAATTTCCTTGTCATGGCCGTGCTCTATCCTATCTGGCCCGAAGGGCCCCGTCGCCGCTATTCCTTCGGTGCCGCGTTGAATCTCTTCTCGTACTCAGCCATCATATTTTTCTGCTGCTGTGGCGTCGCTTTGGACATCTTGTCGGCCGCGGCGATGTGCGCTGCATCGCCTGCTTTGATTTTCGCCATGACATGCTCGCGGCACTTCTTTCCAATCTCGGAGAAAGTTGCGCCAGCGATCTTCTCGTCACACGCTCCACCCAGTTGCTTGCAGGTAAGCTTCTTCATGACTGCCTCCGCTATCGAGTTGGTTCCCAGTGTCAGGCCTGCAGCTCCGCCAGGATCTTGGCCAGCAGGTCCATGCCGGCGCCCCAGCCCTTGTCGAGGCCGGCGATGGCTCCAGCGAAGCAGGCGATCTCGGCTGCCGTGGCATTGTGAGGAACCCAGGTCAGCCGCACTTTAGTGCGCTTGCCGACCTCTTCGAACGTAACTGTCGTCAAGAGAACGCGCGGCCAGTCCGGCATCATGGGTGAGGCGATGACATTCCACCTGTCGTCGGCACTGGCATGCAGCCAGACGAGCCGCTCGGGCTCCACGACCTCGGTGTACTCGACGCGCTGATAGTTCGACTTGCCGCCCCACTTCATCTCGACGAGCCAGAGGCCGCCGGGCTTCAGGTCCAGGCGATGCACGACTGTCTCCACGCGCGGCCCATACCAGCGGGCGAGGATCTGCGGATCGGTCCAAGTTTTCCACACCAAAGAGCGCGGCGCGTCGAATAGGCGTTCGAGGACATAGGTGGGAAAGTCGGTCATTTACGGGTCCTCTTTTTCTTCTTGTTCGCTTTCTGCATCTGGCGAAGCACGCCATCGAGTTGATCGAAGCTTGACGACCAGAATGCGCGGAACTGCTCGAGCCAATCCACGGCCGACGCCATGGGCGCCGCTTTGAGGCGTGCCGGCCTGCGCTGCTTGTCGATGCCTCGCTCAATCAGTCCCGCAAGCTCCAACACCTTGAGGTGCTTCGACACGGCGGGCTGGCTCATCTCGAACGGCTCGGCCAGCTCATTCACCGAGGCTTCGCCTGAGGCAAGCCGTAAGAGAATGGCGCGCCGCGTTGGATCGGCGAGCGCTGCGAAGATCGCATCGAGTGAGCTTGCGGGCGGTGCATAACCAAAATGTTCCATAGCTATTTGGTTATTCGCTTGCGACGAGGCTGTCAACCCTGATCAGCTCGGGATGAGTTTTGCGCCGCCCTACTTCATAAGTCCGTTGTTGGATAAAGCAAAAGTCATCGATCGATCGTGCGTCGCAGTCGCTTGTGGCCGTGCGCCCCGAGGGCGCGAACCATCAGTGAGGGAGGATCTCACACAGACAATTGTCGATTGGTCTGGAAGCTGGCGAGCGGTTCGACCGGGTAACTGATTGGATCGGAGCCTCGCGACAAGGGCGATCTTGGGTCGCCTGCGATCCGGCGGGCCGTAACGCGTGTGAAGCCCGTGCAGGCCTCGAAAAGACCAATGCGGATGCCGACCCTCCGGCCATATGGGGGAAGGCTGCACGAGCGGGGAAGCAATCGACACGTGCACCCGTTCGATCCGCCGGGGTAGTGGGCACGGCACGTCGGAAATGGTGGTTCGTGGTTACGAGGGGGAGATCCGCCGAGGGCGAGGGTAGCGGCCTCAACGCCATCTTGGGTGGCGGTCACGGCGGAAGTCGGACAGGGTCGTGCGAGCGTACATGCGGGGCACTGGTGCCCGGCATGACGAAGCCGGGTAACGCCGGTGGAGCAAAGGGCCCTGACTTCTGGCACGCTTTTGAAGCTGGCGAGGTGAAGGGGATTGGTGATGAGCCTGGCAACTCCTGAAAAGATCCGGAGCCTGCAGCGAAAGCTCTACGTGAAGGCAAAGGCGGAGCCCGCGTTCCGCTTCTACCTGCTCTACGACAAGATCTGCCGTGCCGACATTCTGCTCCACGCCTACCGGCTTGCCCGCTCCAATGCGGGTGCGCCCGGCGTCGACGGGATGACGTTCAAGGCGATCGAGGCGCAGGGCTTGGAAGCGTGGCTTGCGGGTTTGCGCGAGGACCTGGTCGCGAAGACCTATCGGCCCGATCCGGTGCGGCGCGTGATGATCCCGAAAGCGTCTGGTGATGGCGAGCGCCCGCTCGGCATCGCGACCATTCGCGATCGTGTCGTTCAGACCGCCGCCAAGATCGTACTGGAGCCGATCTTCGAGGCCGACTTCGAGGACACTGCGTACGGCTATCGTCCCCGTCGTGGGGCGCTGGCTGCAGTCAAGGAAGTTCACCGGCACCTCTCTCAGAGGTTCACGGACGTTATTGACGCTGATCTGTCACGCTACTTCGATTCGATTCCACACCCGGACCTCCTCAAGTTTGTAGCCCGGCGCGTCGTGGATCGGAATGTCCTGCGCCTCATCAAGATGTGGCTCAGGACACCCGTCGAAGAACGCGATGCGGATGGAACTCGGCGGATGTCGGGCGGCAAGGGTCACAAGATAGGCACGCCGCAAGGCGCTGTCGTTAGCCCACTGCTTGCCAACATCTATATGAACCGGTTCCTGAAGCACTTCCGACAGAGCGGCGCGGCGGACGCGTTCCGTGCTCATGTCGTCGCCTACGCCGATGACCTCGTCATCCTCAGTCGCGGCCTGGCCGCAGAGGCGCTGACCTGGATGCGCGATGCGATGGCAAAGCTCGGGCTCACCATCAACGAGGCGAAGACTTCGCTGAAGGACGCCCGCAAGGAACGCTTCGACTTCCTCGGTTACTCGTTCGGACCGCACTGGTTCAAGATGAACGGGAGGCGGTACCTGGGTGCGAGCCCGTCCAAGAAGAGTGTGCAGCGCTTCAAGGCGAAGGTCGGAGACATGCTGGTGCCCGCCAACGTGGCCCCATGGGAAGAAGTTCGGGACGAGCTGAACAGCATGCTGCGAGGCTGGTCCGCCTACTTCTCCCACGGCACCCCTAGCTACGCGTACAAGCACGTCGACTGGCACGTCTATCAGCGCGTGCGCGATTTCCTCGCACGACGGCACAAGGTCAGAGGGCGCGGAACGGTGCAGTTCTCCTGCGACAATGTCTATGGAAAGCTTGGCCTCATCCGTCTCGAGCGCTTGCCCCGATCAAATGTGCCCGCCGTGGGCCCCACGTGAAGCCAGTCGGAGAGCGTAGTGCGGGAGACCCGCATGCTGCGTTCGATGAGAGGGGAAAGGAAACGGAGCAAGGGTGCGGATTGAGGCACCGGCATCTGGCGAAAGCCGCCGGCAACAGCAACTCCCCACACCTGCCGCCACCGCGTCTTTCCTCTACTCTACCGCTGCCTCCGGACGTGCACGGACCACTCGGCGACGCGATCGGAGGGTAAGCGACCGTCGACTAGAACGAAGACGGCCTCGGGTGGACAGCGTGAATGCCGACACTGACGCATGACACGTCAGACAGACCCACAGCTGCCCTCAGCGGGGGCAGCATACTTCGCGTTCCGTCGCGCGCCCGACAAGGCCGCCGGTCATTGATCGCTTGAGTCATGTCAGCCCAATTTGACAGGAGACGAGGGCGGCACTAGCTCCCTAAGCGAACGAAGACCAGGCCGACTACCGGGTACGCATGCGCGTTAGGCTCTTCACGAGATATCGAAAGCGGGAGATCCCTTGTCTCAAGGAAAACGAGAATGGACAACCTTTCTGCGGGAGCTAGCGTTGGGGTTAGTCGTGGGATGGAAGCGCCAATTGTGGAAAAGCTCCTCAGGCATGCACAGGCGGCGACAACCGAGCGCTCTGCGGACCACATGCGCACCTTGCCTGCCACGGTGCCAAACGCTACGAATCCTGCCTTGCACTTTCTGAGGGACAGCAGTGACCGAGTGGCTCATCGACGACTGCGGAGTGCTTTGGCCGGCAACGTCGCCGCAGTTGCGGGGCACGCTCTGGTCAGCATTGCCGGCTGCCGAGTTCACTAAGTACGCAGTTGAGAACCTCGGCTTCGTGCACCTGTCACACGGTCGAAGTGGACTGCGCATTGCGTGGCGGCCGACATTCCTCAGCGAATATGCGTACGCCGGTCTCCTGCTCGCGCTCGGCGAGGCCGTGGATGGACGCGTTGCGGTTGCCACGTTGCAGCAGGACTGGGATTACCGCGTGTGTGCGAGCATTGCGGCCGCCACCGCGTATGTGGTCGACGTTTTCAAATGTGCGACGAGCGATAATGAAGGCTTCTTCGAGGTGCGGCGCTGCCGTCCTGAGCACCTCCGCCAACTCGATGAGCTGGGACGGCTCGTGGCGGCACGCGAGCTGACGCGGCAAGAGATGGGCGCGCTCGAGTTCTGGTCATTCCTCGAGAACCACAGCAACCACCGCTACGTGCTGGTTGAGGCTCCGACAGAGACCAAAGATCTCAGGCTGGTGACGTGGGGACGAGGCTATCGGCGCTTCGAGGACACGATGTTCTCCAAGATGGCCGACGACTCTTTCGAGAACCAGCCGGACCGCGCCTATGCACGAGCGGTTGCAACCGGGTACCGGCAGGTTCTTGAGAGCGGTGAGGCGCGGTGCGAGCAGGTTTTGACCTCGACCTGGTGGCCAGGCCGAGGTCGGAAGACGGTCAGATACACACGTCTCCTCATGCCCGTTCGGATCAAAGGACGCGGATCATGCGTCCTGAGCACGGCCCAGTCGATCGAGGTCATTGAGCCTAGCCTCAAGGCTCACCATGAAGCTGGCTAGTTCGCTAAAGAGCTCGTCAGCGGTGATCCAGACGATGCCGCCGTTGTAGTCGCCGAGCTCAAAGTTGCGGAGCGACACACCAAGCTCAATGTGTTGGTAGCCATTGCGTGTTGGAAATCCTCGCGCGATGAGCTTCTCGGAATTGAAGGCCATGGAGAGATCGGTCTTCCAGCGGGTGTATGCGTAGGCACGCGAGACACGGGCCAGAATGCTCCCAAGCAGACGACCCCGCATGCTGGGGTGCCACCACCCTGCTCCGAGGAAGGCGACAGTGCCGGTCAAGAGGAGCGCGGAAGGCGCGGAGATGTGGCATGTCTCCTCGGTTCGCTGCCGCATCTCGGGTTGCGCATAGAAGAGCCGCATGCTCTCTGCTTCGATCTTGAAGTTCGTTGCCGTCCAATCGAACACGATAGTGCTTTGCACAGTCACGATCTTGCCGGAGGCATTCCGCCCGATGAGGACGTAGGTCCGGTCAGGAGCGCACAGGCCGTTCTTCGGATCGAAAGTCGGCACAATCGACGGCCAGCTGTCGCGGTTTTCTCGGTTCGTGTCCATGACGTCGTCGAACGTTCCGAATGAAAGCGTCACCCCGAGGTGCCGAAGCGCAAAGTCAGCCATGAGGAAGAACCGGCCGAGGAGATCAGCCGGGCCGTGCTGGATGCGGATCGAGGAGAGGCCGGGAGAAGAGACCGGCGATTGGTCAGCCGGGAGCCGGAAGGTCGCATTTTGGTTGGGGTTCTGTAACATGGAATCACCTCTATGGTTGGTGCCAACGGTGTCGTTGTACCTACCAAGAGTAGATTCGTCGCGAGATGCGGTTGTGCAGGCCGGAGGGCGTGGTAGGAAAAAGGGATTGTATGCAGAGGGGTTTTTGGGGATGCGCGCGAGCAATGGTCGGGCACGAGCCGCCATCGACGAGCGGCCGGTGCGACGTCGGGTCGGCGACGCCGACGCGGTGCTTGGACGGCGCATCCGACGAATCCGGGTCGAGCGGAAGCTCACGCAGGAGGAGCTTGCTGAGCGTCTCGGCATCTCCTGCCAGCAGCTGCAGAAATACGAGAGTGGAATCAATCGGGTGAGCGCGGTCCGTCTCGTCGACCTCGCTCGGGTGCTCAACGTGGGGGTTGCGGCACTCGCGACCGACGTCCAGGGCGAGCAGAGTTCAGCACCTGATCGGTCGGTCGCGCCGACGGTGCGAGAGGTCACCGAGCTTCTAGAAGCCTTCTATGCCGTCCGCAGTGCGGAAGCTCGGGCGAAGGTGCTCGAAATGACGCGCCTCCTTAGTCGCCTTGGCGATTAATTCAACCGGCCCGATCCCGAACCGTTGGGGTTGGTGATCTTGGCCACAATGGCGAGCAGGTCGGTGCAGTATTGATCAACGCGCTGGAGCGCACGCGCCGGGTCAGTTCCCGGCATGAACATCGCGGCCGTGAGACCGGCCATCACCCGATCCACCGCCACTTCTGCGCGATTCGGGTCACCATGCTTCCGCGCCGCGATGAACGCATCGCGCATCGCCGCTTCAATTGCGGCAACGACGTCCTTGCCGAGGAGATCGACTGCATCGTCGAAGCTCATGTGATGCCCTTTCACCAGCAGTGACGGGAGCTATGCAGTGCTGGAGAATGGTGGCAACAAACCGACAGTAGTGGTGCACGATTGCGTGACCAATTGGCATCAGGCCAAACGCCCAGTCCAAAAGCCCACTGGCCCGCCGAATTAGCACCCGGCAGGCCATGCGCTCTCTGAGATGGAGATCTTTGACGGATGTGTTCATACGGCGGAAGGCTTGCGCCAAGCTGGCGAGAATTCCGAGTATGATGTGCCGGTCAGCGTTCGCTACCGTTGCTCCAACTTGCCGAACCCGCGCACGGCATCGAGGCGTTTCATCGCTCCGCGAACGACCGCCAGGCTTGCTTCGAATTCGGCAGTGAGCTGCCGCACTGTGGACTCAGAAGAAGGGCACAGAGCAGATTGCTCCGTGAAAGAATCCTCCCGATTCGCAAGGGCTGTGAACATCGATTGTCTCCCCGCTTAGCCAACGTATTGATGATCGCTGAATTTACGTGGACCGAAAAGTTGAATTTTGAGAACTACACAACGATTTCGCACCGCGCTGATGCAGTGAAGCGTAACGAGCATGTTCGGCACCACCCGTCCGTTCGGAGGGAACCAGCGAACGGCGAGATCGCGACCAGGAAGACGCAACGAACTGCTGGCCGTTTGGGCTAATCCCACCGCATCAACTACGGAGAAACGGGTACGGTCGGTATCGCCAGGAATGCTTCGTATGATAACCCGCGCGCAATGGCTGATGTTACCTGCCCCTGGACATTGTTGGCCAACTTGGTCTGATCGACCGCACCAGCAATCGCTGTCTTGGCCATCTGGCCGGTCGCTTCAAGCTTGAGGCCACGGGGGTCCGTGGCCTCGGGACGCTGGGCAATTTCCAGCTTCATTGGCGGTATCGGTCGCAGTGCCCCAGAGATCACAGTCATCGAAGCCGCCCCTCAGCTGAACTTCAAGTTGAGCGGTTAAATCCTGCCCGAGCAATCTTGCTCCAGGCTTGTGGACCCCGTTAAAGGTAAACCTTGCACGAACGGATTTTCTGGACCACTGACGCGACACCTCGCCCAGCGGACACGGTCGGCAGCGCGAATATCGCAGTTGATCTTCGCGGGTCAGGTGGTTGCTTGAGATTGCCGACTGTCCGCGCTGCAGAACGAATTGCCCGATCCTGGCGAGATCGCGTGAACGCAGGCGCAGCCCACTGGCCGCTCCAGGTATTCCGTCTAGATATCGGAACCACGTTGCATCCGCGATGCCGAGCGACGCAAACAGAGTATCTTGAGCAAACTTGTCGATTGGCTCGCCAGTCGCCTTGCGCACGATTGCGCCCAGCAACTCCGTGCATCCGCCATTGTAGTTCCAGTCCGCCCCGGGTTCGTCCACAACACGCGGCGTCAGCGCGAAACGCCAGCGGTCAGCCGAGCGAAGCATGGCGACCTCGCTGTTGTTCGGATTGGTGTAGGGCAGGTTCTCGTTCCACTCGAGCCCGGCTGACATCGTCAGAAGATGCCGGATCGTTATCCGGTCTTTCTGCGCCGTCCGCAGGTCGGCCTATTCAGGGAAATACTTGAAGATTGGATCGTCAACGCTCAGGATCAGCCCCCGATCGATCGCCACGCCAACCAGCAACGAGGTCACGCTCTTGGAGACCGAACGCATGTCGTGCAAGGTGGTTGGGCCATGCATTGCGTCCGGAAGCGATTGAGCCCAGGCAAAATCGTTACCCTTACGATAGTGCTCGAATGCCAACATTCCCTGGCGAACGACGAGAACACTGTGAATATTGGCACCCTGCACCCGTCGAGCCAACTGGTCATGCCGCATAGCTGCCTACCATCCAGGCCGGCAGCTGCAGGTGACGCGACGCGCCACCCGTCTGAGAGGTCCGCAGGCACGGGACAATTTAATGACTGGGCCGATGCTACCGAGGGCAGCGGGAGGACGGTCAGGCCGACCCCAGCGACCAACGACCTGCGTGTAATCGGGAGGGTGGCACTCATGGCGGAAGGTGCTCCCCGGTGATGATCGTCCCAGATTGACTGCTGTATAACCAGAAACCTACCGCCAGTCAGCATCGTCCCGAGCCAAAAGCCAATGCACCCTTCTGGCCCATGAGATCAGGCGGGCAATTGTCGGCATGGAGCGCTTCGACAGGCGTGGTCGGTTTCGGAATGCTGACGGCATAGAAGAAAACGCGATCGTCAAGCCTGACCCCAAGCCGAAGTCGGCGACACGTCAGCTTCCCACGGAGGCTACTCCCAGCTGCGGACATGCCCATAAGAGTGCCGCGCAACCGTACCTGCGGCACTTGCGACCAAGTCTCACGCCGGTTTGATGTTCTGGTTGTGCCGGAAGAAGTTGGACGGATCATACTTCGCCTTCAGTTTGGCAAGCCGCGCGTAGTTGGCGCCGAGTGCTGGTCGCGCCTTGTCTTCGGCTTCATCGGCCTCCATGCCAACATGATTGAAGTAGTGGCCTGCTGCCAGCGGCTCAATCTGCCGTGACAGGGCCCGCGTCCATTCGATCTGCTTGCGATCTTCCTCAGGCGAGTTCCAGATCGACAGGATCATACATTCGAGCTTGGCGTCGCGATGGCCGAATGCTGTGGCGTCATTCGCAACTCGGCGAGCGGCATTGCCCAGGCACTGGAACGCGATCATCGAATGCGCCGACGGTACGCTCTCGAACCCGCCGAGGCATTCTTCTGCCGCATCGACGATGTGGTCCTTGAGAAGGTTCGTCTTGATATAGTTCCGGCGATGGGCGGCGCACGGCTCGTCCAGCAGCCGCTGGAGTTTCGTGTAGCGGATCGGGCCGGTCAGATCGGCGATGGGTGCGGCAAACTTCCTGAACGGGTCGACGGCCTTGGCACCTGCGCCGGCCTCGCCATTGTAGGCAACGATGGCGCCGACCACGGGAGAGCCGTCCGGCGCCTTCAGGATGCCGGCGAACGTGACAAGTTCGTCGGGGCAGTGTGCAAGGTGTTCATTGAACCCTGCGAAGACGGCCATCCCGCTGGCATAGGGGTATAGGATCATGCCGCCATACAGCGGGCCGACCTCATGCAGTTGGTATTCGAACTCGACGACAATGCCGAAATTACCGCCGCCGCCCCGCAATGCCCAGTATAGGTCGGAGTTTTCATCGGCGCTGGCTGTCAGTAACTTCGCGTCGGCGGTGACAACCTTGAACGAGCGTACGTTGTCGCAGGTGAGGCCATGTTTGCCGCCGAGCCAACCGAAGCCGCCGCCAAGCGTAAGTCCTGCGATCCCCGTGTGCGAGATCGCTCCCCCAGGTGTGGCCAGACCGAATGCCTGGGTTTGTGCGTCGAAGTCTCCCCACGTGACGCCGGGTTCGGCAAACGCGCGCTTTTGGATCGGGTCGACGCGAACGTTGCGCAGCGAGGCACAATCGATCATCAGCCCGCCTTCGCAGACCGCAAGGCCCGGCATGTTGTGCCCGCCGCCACGCACTGACACGATCAGACCGTTGTCGCGGCCGAAGCGCACGGCGGCAATGACATCCTCGATGCATGCCACACGCACGATGATGGCTGGCCGCCGATTGATCTGCGCATTCCAGACTTCTCGGAGCTGGTCGTAACCCTGCTGCCCCGGCAGGACGACTGCACCTTTGCAGCGCGCGCGGAGAGCTTCGACGGCGACTATGGAAAGCGTCGTGTCATTCTTCGGATGCATGAATATACCCTTTGCCAATCCGATTTCGCTTAATCTGAGGACCGCTCGGTCCAGGCTCGCGTGACTTCCGCGAGATATCGTCCCTGTGCGCGTGCGATCGCCATCTCGACGTCGGTGGGATGAGGGCCGGGGCGCCGAGAGAATGAACCTGCGCCGAGCGGCGAACCACCATCAAATCGTGCAGGATCGGAAATGTGCGGTGCGCCGATGCCCAGGGTAACGATGGTCATCCCGAAGAAGCCGAGCGCAGTCCAAAGACTGATGATGCCAGGATCGTTGCCGAGCCCACTACCTCCGGCCGTGAAAACCGTTGCCGGCTTGCGCGCTAGGTTCGGTGCCTTGACGGGCTTGTCGGGAGACGGCAAGGCCCAGAGCCGTGCGGCACTGTCCAGGAAGTGCTTGGTCGCGTAGCTCATGCCGCCCCAGTAGATTGGGGAGCCAAGTGCTAGGCCGTCGCAAGTGACGAGATCCTGAATGGTTGCTTCGCGCACATGCGAATACTCGTGATGCCGCTGCTCCAGACCGGGCATGGTGATTGGCGTAGCGCCGTTCGGCTCGCCGATCAGCAATAACTTTGATTGGCAGCGGGGAACCTCAGTGATCCCTTCCGCGATCGCTTCCGCAAGGCGGAAGGTGTGACCGGAAACACTGTGAAAAATGACATTGACGGTAGCCATTCAACACCTCGCAGCTCGGTCAGGATCGCATCAAATAAGGCTGAGCTACTTCCTGCGAGCAAGGCCGGTCACAGAACCAAGCTTAACGATCTTCTCCCGACCAATAGTCGTCCGCTATCCTACCAATGAACAGACGCTCGACAAGGTCAGCCAATCGATACAGCGACTTCAGCACCTGGCCCAGGTCGCCGAGGCGTTCACGGTCGGTCACTGGCCGGTGCAACGCTTGAGGAGATCGCGCTCAGACAAGCTCGTCCATTCGGCAAGAGCAAGAGTGTCCGCTGACGAATGAGCCTTGCGGATCATCACTTCGATCACCAACGACTTCGGCATGCCGCAGCAATAGCGTCTAATTTCGTCTTGGCCGACGGCGTGCGCGTTGCTCCCCTCGACGAATGACGAGGAAGCGACAGTGATTGGTTTCCCGCGCAATGAGAGGGCGCCCTCGAGAGAACATGCTGAACTTCTGGAATGTCACTGAGATCGGCGAACAGCGCCTTGAAGCGTCGTGGCTTGGTCGAGATCAGCGCGCGAACCGTCCGACGGCATTTGTTTCGAAATGTAGACGAGGAGGCAGTTCCATGCGACGCTGAACTCCAATGGTCGTCGACATTAGGAAGCCTCTGAAGAGGACCAATAGAAGCGAAGAGCGGGAACTTTGACTTTGCTGACCAAGACAGAGCGACCTAGGTTGTCGCTTCGGAGCGCAAGTCATGACTCGCAACGCTCATCTGCGCATTGTCTCTACAGCGCGGGACTTGGCCGCCACGCTTCGGCGTTCGCAGAACTCGGGACATACCTTGAGTGAGGCAAGTGCCGACTTGCGCACAGAACTGGGGCCGGAGAACCGGTACGATCGTACCCAGAAGGCACCTCCGACCTTTCATCCGCCACGCTTTGTCGACGAATGGAAACGAGAACAAGCGGCCGCAGCATTCGAATTGGTTCGGCAGCCGTCTAATTTCCTTCGAGGGCTGACCATATCGAGCATTGTCGCAACGGCGCTCACCTTCGCTGTTCTGATGCTGTGGGTCACCGTCGGTGCACTGCGTGGTTCCATACCGAGTACGCGGACCGAGGAAACCACTACCCCCAATTTCGTCCGGAAGAATGGACCTACAGGTCTCGATGCTTCCACTCCCCTCAGGACCAGCGTGGAAATTCGGTCGCCGTCACATCTTCCATCGGCGACACTCTCCAGCCAAGCACCGCTTCGTCCAGGTGCAAAGCCAACTGCTCAAGTACTGGTCCCGTTCGCACTTTCATTGCCGGCCGGTGGAGTTCGCCCCCTCGCTATCTCCGTTGAACCGAACGATCCTGGTTCGACAGCCTTGATCCTTGTTTCCGGTCTGCCAAGAGGCACACGTCTCAGTGCGGGACGTTCCCTGACAAACGATCTTTGGAGCATTGACGTCTCCAACTTAACCGGACTTACAATGACTGTGCCGACCACATCCAGCGGTCATCACGACGTGGTTTTTAAGCTGGTCTCGCATGGCAACAACCAAATTGCGATGGGACGTACTCAGTTGACGATAGAGGTGCAACCTCAGTCAGGGAGTACCAAACGTCTTCTGGAGCTCGGCAAACGCCAATTTCAAGAAGGTCAAGTCGCCATTGCCCGCCTCTACTTCTTGAGGGCGGCCGACGACGGTGATGGCGAGGCGGCCCGTCTGCTGGGCGACACTTATGTTCCAGCCAAGCTGAGCGCAATTGGTGCCATTGGTGTTAAAGGAGACATCTCGGTCGCAGTCTCTTGGTACCGACGAGCAGATGAACTTGGTGATCCGCATGCTAAGGCGCGACTTGCCGCAATCCAGCGATAGCCAGGCCTGCCGTATCTTCGATAGACATGATAAGAGGCTGCGCTGGTCGAATAGCCGAGAGCGGGCGACGTGCTGACTATTCGAGAATGCTTTCACTGCGCATTTCGTTCAACGGGCATCGAGGCGGCATGAGGATCAATGGGCCGAATAGAGTTCGCTTGCAGGGCCAAGGCTGCAGACCGACTTCTCAGCCCAGCTTGATTGTCAACGCCGGATTGATTTTGCATTGGCGGGTCGGAGAGATTTGCATCACGGGTGAACGCATGAAGGGTTCTGAGGCGATAGTGGCGAGCGATCAAGTGGGGTAACCTTGCGGTTATGACCCACGCAAACCACGGCGACGGGCCGGTGCAGAAGCTGCATGCCGATTGGATCGCAGATGTCGGCAGTAACGTGGCATCTTATACGCTGGTCAATCTGTGAACTCGACACCGACTTCATCTTCCCGCCGCCAGATAACGCGGCAGCGCTGAGTCATCGCAAACTCTTCGATGTGAAGAATGAAGTCGGATAGCAGCTCGTCCCGTCGATGGACAAGCAGACGAGCCCCGCCTTTGGAAACGTCCAAAACCACGCACTCGATCGGTGATTGTGGACCATCCAACATTGATACAGCCGCGCGGATCGTGGCGCGTCGTGGATTGGCCCGTCGCTCTCCGATTTTGTCGGCCAAAGCGCCCCCGTTAGTGACTGTGCGTGCAATGATAAACAGATTCGATGCCTACACAAGTCCGCGCGTGTTCGTTTGAAAATGCGACGGTCGCGGTCGCGGATCCAACGTGATGGGCCGATATTGTTGCGGAAGTCGGCTGGGATCGGGCTATCAACCGGGGCGGTTCTTTTGGAATTCGAGGTCGAACTCTTGAACGCAATGGCCGTATCGATACTTGTGACGCCAAACACCTATGCCAACGGCGACGCGCGAGCTGATGCATTTGTTCAGCGCCTGACGCTACTGGCTGTTGAAACACAGGCGCAGTACAGCAATAAGAACGCGCTCCGTCGCAACCGAGGCGTTCGCATTAGCCAACCCACTCGGCACGGTCTGATGCAAGAAAGTTTTGCACCCCACCGAGCAATATGCGGGACGCGGTTTGCGCGGCAAGGTGCAGCGGGGTTCGGCGATACGGAAGGAAGAGCGATCGGCTCCGATCACAAGAGCACAACGTGTCCCGATGGCTAACTTCGATCTAACGCTGCGAGCGCTTTGCGGACAGCGTCCAGACTGCGAGCGAACTCTTCGGCGAGCGCAGTGCGGCAGCCACGATCGCCCTCAGGCAACTCCAGGCTCTTGATCTCTTCGAGCAATGCCGCGATCTTCGCATTTGCTATGGCCACTTCGTCCAGCAGTTCACGTCGACGATCACCAGACGTCAGTTTTCCGTCAGTCATTCTCATTCTCGACGTGTAAGGGTTTCACATCCTTCGCGAAGGTCGGTCGTATCTAGTCGCTGCGTTGCCGAGACGTTTGACAGTTGACATTGTTTTTTTGATTGACCATGACGAAACTGTTTTTCCTTCAGTATTATTGGGAGCTGACAGGTGCCTGATGCTGACAAGCCCCGCGTCACAGCTCGAATGTTGAACGGTCTCGATGCCTACTTGGCGAAATCTGGCTTGGCGCTGCCTGAGCTGGCTCGACAAACGGGGATTAGTGCCGTCGCTCTCGGGGACCCAGATGCATTCGTCGATTTTTCAGCAGTCCTGAATTTGTTTGAACTGGCAGCCCGCGCCACGGAAGACGATGTGTTTGGTCTTCATTTCGCCGAGGCGCACCCTCTCGGACCAATCGGGCTGTTCCACTTCATCATGATGAATGCTCCGACCATCAGCGACGCACTCGCCGCCCGCACCCGCTACACAAGGCTCGTGACGAATGCGTACAAAACGACGTTTTCCACCGATGAATGGCACGGAACCTACACTTGGGAGTTTCCTGCCGATCTCGGCCCCCGAACACAATTCACGAACTACGTGGTCATGCTACTTGTCGAGCGTGTTCGTTATATGATGGCGCGGAACGCCTGGATGCCGACACGAGTTGAATTTGATCACAGAGCCCCGCAACGACTTGACGACGTGAAGCGCTGCTTGGGCCGCAACGTCAGCTTCAATTGTCGTAAAACATTGCTCGTGATTGACAGTGCTTCGCTTGGTTCTCGTATTCAACACGCAGATACGGCGCTGAGGAATGAGCTTCAGTCAATTGCTGATAAACTGTTGACGGTTGCAGCTGCGGAGAGTGATCTCGAACGGCAAGTCATTCAGCAAATCCTGACGGCGCTGCCGAGCGGCGACGCGTCCATGAAAGAGATCGCGTCTAGACTGGAAATGTCGCCGACAACACTTCGGACACGATTGCGGACAAAGGGGACGACTTTCAGCGGTCTTATTGATGTGACGAGGAGGAACTTGGCCGAGCGTTTACTCGTCGAAACCGACCTCCCACTCTCTGAGATCGCCTTTGCTGTTGGGTTCTCTGAACTAAGCGCATTCTCGCGAGCTTCGAGACTTTGGTTTGAAATGCCCGCCAGTCAATTTCGCAAGACGACTCGTCGACGTCATTGACCTGCTGAGCCCAACGGATCAGGCGAAGCGCGGCTTACCCGCGGATAGCCTCATGGGGCAATTCAATTTGCCCGTGATTGCGGAGCCCTCAGGCATGTCCGTAGTTAGCGCATCTCAGCTGATCGACTTTCGTTGCGCTATGCTTTTTCGCCAAGCGATCGAAGTATGCGCTTGCAACGACAGATCGCGCGATCGGCTCACTCTCGCAAACTGCCCAAACGGCACCGCGCGCATCTGATGCAAGGAACCGTTCGCCAAGATCGATGGGCTCGATCCATCCAAGCAATTCACCAAAGGTAGAATACACTGGCGATGGCTTCTGTTGCTTGATCCACGGCATAGACTACCCCAAGAATGCTCCCTTAGCCGACCATCGCGCTGTTTCCTTGCGCCAGACTGATCAGCTGACAAAAGCTGTTGGGGCCGCGAGATAAAGCTAACGCCGCCCGTCGGTCAAATCGTCAGCGGTGGGGAGGACGATCGTCGCGACGGGCGGCCGAGTGCCGAAGCGGGCGAGCTTCGGTCAGAGCGGTCTCCACGATGCGCGCCGTTGGGAAGTGAGCCAGGGAGCAGCTAGCGCGCACAACAGTTGGCATGAGGCTACCGATATCCGAGGTGTTCTCGAACATCAGTTTTCGTATTGTTGGGAGATCCGCTCGGGGGACACTAGGCATCATGCCATCGGCTTCTATGAACCGATCTGTCGATGTCTACATTGCGCTCATTCGGTTAAGGGACCGTTGCCGAGCGCAGCTGACTTAGTCATGGATGCTGCCGACCAGCATTGGCGGCAGCAAGTCGTCACCAGCCAAGGCAACGGCGAATACCAACGAGATAGCGAGCACGTTCATCACGAAGCTCACAGCGTCTAGAAGCGCTTCTCCAAATTCGGCTAGTTCCCGCGCAATGGCGAGTTGGCAAAGCGCTTCGAGGTATAGGCTTGTCATCGTCGCATCCACTTCTATTCAATGTCGAACACCGTGACGATAATGGTTGTGGATGATGGAGCGAGGCTTGCGCGGTTTCTTGGCAGCAATGGCGCGCGCGGCATCTCAATCCGCAAACAGATGACGCTCGTATCTCTTCGCTGCGGCGTACGGAGTATGAGTTAACGGAACTTTGAGTCGGACCCGATAGGGTACACCTATCGGGCTTAGGCAAACAATGCGAGGTGGTGCGCATTCTCTGCTGGGCATCGACTATCTTGCAAACGCGTATCAAAGCCGCCAATGACCACCGCTCCAGATAAATCGCTCTGCACCTTCTGCATCGCGCCTCGCAGATCGCAGATGAATTGTTCGAAACAGAAAGCAACTTACTTGGCCTGACTGCCAGGCAGTTCGTTGTTCTGGGAACAATCGACACGATGGAGGGCGCATGCCAGCAAGATGTCGCCGCTCGCACAGGGATTGATCGATCGACCATGGCCGCGATCATGAAGCGGCTTGTCAAGCGGAAACTTATCGTCCGTCGCCGATCGAGATACGACGCGCGCGCCTACGTCCTCAAAGTGTCCGAAGAAGGCAAGCACCTGCTCGCCAAAGGCCGCGATGTCATGCTGGCGACCGATGGCGCGTTACAAACTGCACTGTCGGTTCATGAAGTTGAGAGCTTCATTTCTATGCTCCAAAGAGTGGCCGCTCCGCTCAGATCGTAGCCTCGCCGAGGCTTGCGGCCAGCAATTCTTCGGCCAACACCGATGTCCTGTTTGCTAAGAACGCCTCTTCATTATGCTCTGTCAAATACGCCCACAGTGCCACAAATACCGAACCGTCTGCGGCGAAATAGCCGCACGAGTACAAGCTCCGTCGTCGTAACGGCGAATTGATCCCTGCTCCCGTTGTCGAAGGTCAATGGCCGCGCCGTCTCCCGATCTTCGCGCTGATCCGCATCAAGCTCTGATGTCTGAAGACGATCTTAGGCTTTTTGACGCACTTTATCCCCGCGTTCGAGGTTCGACTATTCAGCAGTAAGGCTGTCGGCGACGCCGAGGCTCCTTCTGGTGCAAGATGATGAGATCTCGGACTTCGTTGCCGGGATCTCTGGGGAATAGTCACCAGGCGCCCGCAAGCGAAGGGTGAATGCTCCAACGCGGAGAGAACCGTGGGCCTGGCAAGGATTGCATTCGAGAGCTTGACGCTGGACCCGGAATTAGAGAGCAGCCAGGGTCAGTCTCAACAAGCACCAGAACGGCGCCGTCGGAAAACAATCCGTAACCGTCGGTCGACCGCACAAGCTCAACCCACCTGCTGCCGATTTCGAGATGTCAATCAGCTCGGAATTTTGACCCCACGGGGTCAAACTTGCACGCCGCGGCACAATTTCGAGAACAGCCGTCTTCAGATCTGCCTGATTACCCAGCTGCATCCGAGAGCCTGAGGCGACGATAGGGTTTCGGTTTGGTTCTGAGGGCTGCGGCCAGCAGGTTGATGAGCATGGCTTTGAGATTGGCGCGGCGGTTGAAGCGCCACTGGAACTCGGCGAAGTAGCGCGGCACGTAGGCGCGGCGGATCGCGTGGAACGTGCCGCAGATCGCGGTCTTCACGTTGCCGAGGACGGTGTTGACCCATTTGAACGCCGGGATCGTCTCCGACCAGCCGGTTTTTGCCGCGACGACGGGTTCGTGCGAGCAGCCGACTCGCGTCACGGCGCGAAAGCAGCCGAGGCCGTCCGAGATGATGCGTGCCGTCGGCGCGAGGTGCCGCTTCGCCATCGCCTCGATCTCATCTCCGTCGTGCGTCCTCACGACGGCCAGCAGCAGGCGCTGCGGTCGCCCCTCGTCGGAGGTTGCGACCGCGACTACGAAAGGGATCTTGTTCGGCCCTCCGCGGCCGCGCTTGCCGCCCTCATGTTCATGGCGTTCGCCGCCAAGCACGGCATCGTCCATCTCGACGCGGCCGTCGAGTTTGCGGCTGTCTTCGTCCTCGGCCATCACGGCCGCGAGCTTCTGGCGCAACAGCCACGCGCTATCCCACTTGAGGTCGAGCTGACGCGCCATCGACAGCGTTGAAATCGAGCCCTTCGACTGCGTGATCAGCCACATCGCCTGAAACCACTTGGTCAACGGGATCAGCGTGTGCTCGAAGATCGTGCCAGCCTTCAGCGACGTCTGCAGACGGCACGCATGGCACTCGTGCAAGCGGCGCTCGCCGGTGACGGTATGCTCACGACCACCACAGCGCGGACAAACAAAACCATCCGGCCATCGCCACACGCGCACCGCCGCCTCGCACTGCTCCTCAGTGCCGAACCGCTTCGTCAACTCACCGAGGCTCATGCCGTCCTGGAACTGGATCGGATTGCGCGCCATCGCCCATCTCCTGCCGCCGAATCACAGCAGAACGATATCAACCACTCGTGGCGAACCTCGGATGCAGCTGGGTAATCAGGCATGTATGTGAAGGCACCGCATGCCCAAGCAGCGCTGATAACCACAGTCCGACTGATCGTTTTGCCGCTTTGCGGCGTTATCTGCACGAGATATGGTGGCTTCTCTGCCGCCCAACCCCAGGTATTGCGTTATGGCCAAGAGACATCGGGCCTATTGGAAAGGCTATCTGC
>CAZCQH010000055.1:0-36193 GCA_964500805.1 uncultured Hyphomicrobiaceae bacterium | reverse complement strand
GCCCGGCGCCGCCCGCGATCAGCTGCAGCGTCAGGATGACGAGCCCGCAAATGTATGGTCCGCTCGGCCGCGTGATGTCGGGCGTCCACTTCTCGGGAAGCAACTCCGCGAGGAACGGCAACAAGCCGATGCAGATGTAGATCAGGGCCTTATCCGGCACCAGCGCCACCGAGCGCATGAGGAAGAAAGCCGCGAGTGCGCCGACGATGTAGCGCAGCACGATTCCCCACGCCACGTGCTGGCGCCAGAGCAGTGCACGCCAGCCATTGGCCGCACCCTGGATGACGCCGAACAGCATCATCGCCGGCACCACGTCCATGTAGAGGAGCAGAACGCCAAGCAGAATCATCCCACCCGCCATTCCGAAGATGCCGGACAGGAACGACGTGCCGAGCACGGTGATGCCGATCACGGCCATCGCCGTGGCTGTCATGGAAGCTCCCTGATCATGGGGATTGAGGATCTTGCCTCAGTCCTGCTTCTTGGCGAACTGCGGATAGAGGTTCACGTAGCCGCGTTCGACGCGCTTCCGCGCGTGCTGACGCCAGCTCTCCTTGTCACGGGCCGGCATCTTGAACCCGTGGCCTTCGACGAGGCAGCGCATGAAGCTCATACGTGCCGTGACTGCGATCGCATCATGCAAGGCATCTTCGTTCCAGCCGGCTGCGAATACGGTATCGGCATCGGCTTGCGTCAATGACGTCGGCGCCAGCGCCAACTTCCGGACATAAGCGAGCAACGGCTTCAGCTTGGCGCCGATCGGAGCCGTGTCGAGGTCGTCGACAAGCCGCTCGACCAGGCCCTCCTGGATGCCCCAGGCATAGGCGACCTCCCGGTGCGCCGTGGTGACAAACGTGCATCCGGCAACGCCTGCGGCATAGGCCAGAATCAGCTCGCGCTCGCCCTGCGTGAGTGGAGATGGGCCGTTCATCAGAATCTGGCTCATCTCCGACCAGAGCCGGTAGAGCTCTGGATACCTGGCGAACACGTTCGGCGGCCCCGCATTCTCGGGCAGCGACTTGAAGAACGGCATGCGCTGTACTCCTGCGTCGGGAGCGCCGACGACGTGAGGGATGGCGAACGCTACGCCTTCAGCGCGCGCAGATGCTTCTCGCGCGCCATTGCGGCCTGCATCAGGAACGGCATGTCGTTGCCCGCGAGTACGCACGTCACGCCCATGCCGATGTACTTGGCGAGGCCTTCCTCGGTGTAGACGCCGCCCATGCCGGCCCACTTCTTGTGCTTCTTGCAGGCGTCGACGACGGTCTGATAGGCCTCGATGACCTTGGGATGCATAAGCTGTCCCGGCAACCCCATCTCCATCGTGAGATCGCTGGTGCCGATCAGCAGCACGTCAATGCCCTTCACAGCCGCAATCGCATCCGCATTCTGGATGGAGAGCGGGCTTTCCAGCATCACGATCACCATGAGGTTATCGTTGACGATCTTGGTCGACTCGCCCGGCGGGAGTTGTGCGAATCCGAGCTGCGGCATCGTCCCGCCGATGGAGCGGCGGCCGACCGGCGGATAGCGCAGCCGCGTCGCGATCTCCTGCGCTTCCTCGGCTGTGTCGACGTGCGGCATCACAATGCCGTAGGCGCCGCCATCGAGCACGCGCGTTGCCATGGTGAGCTGCCCTTGCGGCACGCGCACGATCGGCGAGATGCCGCACGCATTCGCGGCAACCGAGATCTGCACCGCCATGTCGAGCGTCATGGAATTGTGCTCGCAGTCGATGAAGAGCCAATCGTAGCCACATGTTTTCATCGCGGGCGCAATGTCGACCGTGCGCGCCTGCCGCAAACCGATGCCGATTGCGAGCTCGCCCTTCTTCAATTGCTCGCGCATCGGATTCTTGCCGTTGATTTTCGTCGCTGCCATGGATGTCTCCTGCCCGTTGCTCGCGTTGAACGGGGCCAGACCCATGGGTCCGGCCCCGCGTGAGGATTGTTCGGGAAAGTGTAGTGGCAGCCCCTGCCCAAGTGCAATCGAAGTCAAGCAGAGCAGATGCGATGTGGCTGGCGGGTTCCTCCGCTGCTGGGATTTGCAATCCGATTACCGGTCGCGCGCTTCCGCGAGCCCTTCGCGTGCCAGCTCGTCCGCACGCTCGTTCTCCGCGTGTCCAGCATGCCCGCGGACCCACATCCATTCGATCTCGTGCCTGAGGCGGGCCTCGTCCAGCTGTTGCCACAGCTCGACGTTCTTCACGGGCTTCTTATCCGCGGTTTTCCAGCCGTTCTTCTTCCAGCCATGGATCCAGCCGCCGATGCCATTCTTCACATACTGCGAGTCCGTGAATAAAGTGACTTTTGACGGCCGCTTCAGCGCTTCGAGCGCCTTGATCGCAGCCATCAGCTCCATGCGGTTGTTGGTGGTCAAGCGCTCGCCGCCTTTCAGCTCCTTGCGATGCGGCCCTGACATCAAGATGGCGCCCCAGCCTCCCGGCCCCGGATTTCCGGAGCAGGCGCCGTCCGTGTAGATGACGATCTCTGGCTTTTCTTTCTTTGGCGTCCGTTTTGCGCCAGGGCCGTCGCCGCCTTCGCTCATGACTGGGCCTCGAGGCCGTAGTCACGGGGTGACATTACCGATTGGTGGAAGCGCAGGCGCCGCAAGTACTCGTTCGGATCCTTGCGTTGCACGAGCGCATCCGGCGGTGTGTTGATCCAATCGTAGGCCCGCGTCAGCAAAAAGCGCAACGCTGCGCCACGTGCCAGTGTCGGCAATGCGGCCCGCTCAGCGGCGTCGAGCGGGCGCACGCTCTGGTAGCCCTTCAGCAGCGCACGGCCCTTGGTGATGTTGAACGAGAAGTCCGCCTCGAAGCACCACGCGTTGAGACAAATCGCGACGTCATAGGCGAGCGCGTCGGTACACCCGAAATAGAAATCGATCAGCCCAGACAGCTTGTCGTTGAGAAAGAACACGTTGTCGGGAAAGAGGTCGGCATGAATAAGGCCTTGAGGCAGATCCTTGGGCCAATGCCGCTCGAGGTGGTCAAGCTCGTCGTCGATGACATCCTCGAGGCCCGCAACGATCTCGTCCGCGCGGTCGCAGAACCTGTCATAGAGCGGGCGCCAGCCGGCGAGGCCCAAAGCGTTGACCCGCCGCATCGGAAAGCTGCGGCCGGCGAGATGCAAGCGCGCCAGCGCCTCACCCACCGCCGCGCAATGCTCAACCTTGGGTCGCTTGATCCACAGCCCTTCAAGAAAGGTAACCAGAGCTGCAGGCCGCCCCGCGAGCTCCCGCAGGTTGCGGCCCTCGCGATCGCGCACGGGCGTCGGACAGGTGATGCCATGCGCGGCGAGATGCTCCATCAAACCGAGAAAGAAGGGCAACTCGTCCCGGTTCACCCGCTTCTCGTAGAGCGTGAGGATGTAGCGCCCGGTCTGCGTCGTCACGAGATAGTTGGTGTTCTCGACGCCCTCGGCAATGCCTTTGCAGGAGAGCACGGCGCCCATTCCATAGCTGGAGATGAAGGCCGCAAGCTCCTCGTCCGTGACTTCCGTGTAAACGGCCATGTGCGACTGATCCTCAACAACAGCCGCTAAGCCGTCGCGCCCGCAGGCGCCGTGGGGCGGCACCCGGGTCACGTCGCATCGCGGAGCTCCCGCGGTACATTGAAAGCGATTCTTTCCTCGGCTGTCTTCACGGTTTCGACGCCGACCTCAAAGCGTGTGTGCAGCGCATCGATAATCTCATCGACCAGGATCTCGGGCGCCGAGGCACCTGCCGAGATTCCAAGCGTGCGCGGCTGACCGATGGCATCCCACGGCATCTCCGCTGCACGCTGGACCAGGAGTGCCGTCTTGCACCCGGCCCGTTGGGCGACCTCGACCAGCCTTAGCGAATTCGAGCTGTTCGGCGCGCCGACCACCAGCACCACGTCCGACCGCGGCGCGATCGCCTTCACCGCCGCCTGACGGTTGGTCGTCGCGTAGCAGATGTCCTCCTTGTGGGGGCCAACTACCCCGGGAAAGCGCGCGCGGAGAATGTCGACAATCTCCGACGTGTCGTCCACCGACAGCGTCGTCTGCGTGATGAAGGCGAGGCGGCTCTGGTCCCGAGGCCTGAATGTCCGCGCATCCTCGGCAGTTTCGATGAGCGTCACGGCCCCCTCGGGCAGTTGACCCATCGTGCCGACGACCTCTGGATGACCCGCATGGCCGATCAGCACGATCTCGAGCCCTTGGGCGAAGTGGCGCTCCGCCTCGACATGGACCTTCGAAACCAGGGGGCAGGTTGCATCGAGATAGAACAGCTTGCGGGTTTGGGCATCTGCCGGGACCGACTTGGGGACCCCATGTGCCGAAAAGATCACAGGCGCCGAGGTCTTCGGAATTTCGTCCAACTCCTCCACAAAGACGGCGCCTTTCCGCCGCAATTCCTCCACCACATACCGATTGTGAACGATCTCGTGCCGTACGTAGACGGGCGGGCCGAATTTCTTGAGCGCGAGCTCGACGATTTGGATGGCCCGATCGACGCCGGCGCAGAATCCGCGGGGGGCCGCGAGAAGCACGGTGAGCGGAGGCCTTTGGGCATACGGGGACATGAAGTCGTCTTTATGCTGATGCCATAAGGTCGCAAGCCCGAGTGCTGGGGCAATGACGAACTGTTTCGTCGAGGTGCTACACTTGACTTTGGATTTCAACAAGGACCAAGCTTATCGTATCCGCCAGGGGAGTGGGGGGCGAGTGGTGCGTCAGATGCTGCCGCCAGCAGGGGACAGACGATCGGTGGGAAGCTTCGGCACGCAGAACGGTGGTGCGGCTAAACGGCTCGCTGCGCTCGCGCTTACGGCGATGGCCGTTGGTGGATGCGGGATGTCGTCGCTGACATCCGGCATTGGTGGCGGCATGTTTGGCGGCGGCAACGCCTCCAAGGCTGACAATCAGCCGCTGACGCAGGAGAAGATGCTGACCGCGGCCAAGGCCGACGGCGGCGCCATGGCTGTCGGTGGCGATGTTGCGGGCGGCTGTCCGAAGTTCCAGGTTTGGCCACGCGATCATCACGTGACGATCTATGAGGCAGGGCGCGCCGGGGATGGGCTTGCCGTCGTTCATCGCGGCGAAATCACGCAGACCGCGCGCGAATGCAACATCGAGGGCAACCGCGTTACGGTAAAGTACGGCTTCTCAGGCCGTGTGCTGCTCGGGCCCCGCGGCAAAAGTGGTACCGTGTCATTGCCGGTCAATATCGTCGTGACCGACGCCAAGCGCGCAAAGGTCACCACCGATCGGGCGACGGTCGATGTGCAGGTGAGTGTCGACAAGCCGATTGGCTATTTCTCTGCGGTCAAGTCGGTCACGTTCGCGGTACCTGAGGGTGCGCGGCCCGGCGAGTTCGAGATTTTCGTCGGCTTCGATCAGAAAGCACCCGGCGCCGGCTGATACGATCGCGCCGCCGAGTGGAGAGATTGCCAAGCAGTGGAAAAGCGCCGTGCTTCCGGTGCGTGGGCAGAGAATTGACTTCCCGCGGCCGCCGTCTATCCTGTCTCGACAGTCATCCGACGTCAGCGGAAGAGATCGGCTTCAGTTCGCGTATCGAAGTCGGCGCCGAAGGAGCAACCGCCCCGGAATCTCTCAGGCAAAAGGACCGCTGGCTGATGACGCTCTGGAAAGTGGCCGCGCAGTGAAGCTTGGCCCACCGAAGGGGTAAGGTGACGCTGCCGGCGTGTTTTGCCGACAAGATGCGCAACGAAAGCGCCTCGCGGCTCTCCGAAATCTCTCAGGTCCCGTGACAGAGGGGGCTTTGAACCGCGCTCGGTTGTCGGGCACGGCTTTGGAGCCGCGTGAGACCTCGTCATGGCCACCCCGACCGACGCCCCACTCAAGCGCACGTCGCTCTACGATCAGCATGTTGCCGCCGGCGCCAAGATGGTGCCGTTCGCCGGCTACGAGATGCCAGTGCAGTATCCGCTGGGCGTGCTGAAAGAGCATTTGTGGACCCGCGAGAATGCGGGGCTCTTCGACGTCTCGCACATGGGCCAGGCGGCGCTCGTCGCCGAGGACGGCAAGTTTGAAACTGCGGCGCGATTTCTCGAAACGCTTGTTCCCGCCGACATTCTCGGCCTGGAGGTTGGCCAGCAGCGGTACTCGCAGTTGCTCGCGGCCGACGGCGGCATTCTCGATGATCTGATGATCACGCGGCCTAAAGCGCCGGGCAGCGATGGCGCGGTGTTCATTGTCGTCAACGCCGCCTGCAAGGATGCCGACTACGCGCATATCAAGGCACGCTTGCCGGGGGGCATTCGTCTGGAGGTGATGGCCGACCGCGCGCTCATCGCGCTGCAGGGCCCGAAGGCTGCCGAGGTGCTGGCGAAGCATGCGCCGAAGGCAGCGGCCTTGGATTTCATGACTGGCAGCAGCGCCGAGCTCGGCAGCATGGACTGCCACATCTCGAGATCGGGCTACACGGGCGAAGACGGCTACGAGATTTCACTCTCACAGGCCAACGCCGTCGCTGCGTGGAAGCTGCTCGCCAGCGATCCGCTCGTGGAATCCATCGGCCTCGGCGCACGAGACTCGCTGCGCCTCGAGGCAGGCCTCTGTCTCTACGGGCACGACATCGACACGACGACGTCACCGATCGAAGCGGCGCTGCAATGGTCGATCCAGAAACGCCGCCGTCAGGAGGGTGGCTTTCCAGGCGCCGCGCGCATTCAACGCGAGTTATCGGAAGGTCCCGCGCGTCTGCGCATTGGCATCAAGCCCGAGGGCCGCGCACCTGCGCGCGAAGGCACGGAAATTTTGTCCGCAGGAGGCGAGACCGTTGGCACTGTCACATCGGGCGGCTTCGGCCCGACCGTCAACGGCCCCGTCGCCATGGGCTATGTCAAACGTGTCCATGCCACGCCGGGGACGAAACTGCAGCTCGTTGTTCGTGGCAAAGCGCTGCCCGCCGAGGTGGTGAAGCTCCCCTTCGCGCCGCACCGATATTTCAGGAAACCGTGAACAATGGGTGCCTGGTTTAAGCCTTGCACCGCAACGACAGCTTGGTTTGAACGTTGGATCTGACGATCCACAAGGAGGGAGTGCGATGGAAAAATTCTCGAAGGATCACGAATGGGTCCGCGTCGACGGCGATACCGCAACAATCGGCATCACCAAGCACGCGACCGAGCAGCTCGGCGATGTCGTGTTCGTCGAGGTGCCGGAGGTCGGCCGCCGGGTAAAAGCGGGCGAGGCTTGCGCCGTGGTCGAAAGCGTGAAGGCCGCGAGCGATGTCTATGCTCCGGTTTCAGGGGAAGTGATCGCGGCCAACGGTGACATCGCTGCATCACCGGGCGCAGTTAACGAGGATCCGGAAGACAAGGGCTGGTTCTTCAAGCTGAAGCTCGCCGACAAGGCCGAACTCGGCCAGCTGATGGACCGCGCGGCTTACGACCAGTTTGTGAAGGATAGTGCGTAATGCGCGCCGCGACCGAACCGACGCCGCTTCATTGGCAGGTCCCGACACCCTTCAAAGCGGTCTTCAGCGCTTTGCATCGCTCCTTCTTGCGGCTTTCTTCTGCTGCATGGTCGCTTTCTTCTGGGCGACGACCGGCTCATTGTGAAGAAATTGAGCGCGAGGCGGAGACGATGTGACTGAGAACGCAAGAGCGATCAAAGCGGCGATGGAAACGATACGCAACATCATTGAGAGCACCATGTGGCTGCAGCAGAGCAATCGCATTCATATTCGAGAATGAGGGCGGTCATTTTATTTCGCCCGTCCGCGGCTTGCCAACAAGCCAGACACCGATATCGAACGTGAGTGAAACATGCGCTATCTTCCTCTCTCAGATGCCGACCGCCGCGTCATGCTGTCCAGGATCGGTGTCAAAGCGATCGACGACCTCTTTGTCGACGTGCCGCGTGAGAAGCTCATGCGCGAGCCGCCGGCACTGCCGAGAGCCAAGGGCGAGCTCGAGGTGGAGCGCGAGATGGGCGCGCTGGCGGCACGCAACACTCCAGCTGGCAGCGTGCCGTTCTTCGTCGGCTGTGGCGCCTACCGGCATCACGTGCCTTCGACCGTCGATCACCTGATCCAGCGGTCGGAGTTCCTGACCAGCTATACGCCTTACCAGCCGGAGATCACGCAGGGCACGCTGCAGTATCTCTTCGAGTTCCAGACGCAGGTGGCGAAACTCACTGGGATGGATGTCGCCAACGCGTCGATGTACGACGGCTCGACATCGGCGGCCGAGGCGGTGCTGATGGCTCACCGCGTCACACGACGCAAGAGGGCAGTGCTCTCGGGCGGGCTGCATCCGCAATATGCCGATGTGATCAAGACGCTGGCGCACTACGGCGGCTCTGAAGTTTCGGGGCTCGCGCCCGATCCGACCGGCGTCGAGGACATTGCCGCGGCGATCGACCCTCAGACGTCCTGCGTTGTCGTGCAGTACCCGAGCGTGTTCGGCACCATTCGCGACCTGAAGCCGATTGCCGACGCCGCGCACGCCAAAGGCGCGCTGCTGGTGGTCGTCGTCACCGAGGTCGTCGCGCTGGGCCTGATCAAGTCGCCGGGCGAGATGGGTGCCGACATCGTCGCGGCGGAAGGCCAGTCCATCGGCAATGGCCTGAATTTTGGCGGGCCTTACGTCGGGCTGTTTGCGACGCGCGATAAGTATGTGCGCCAGATGCCCGGGCGCCTCGCCGGCGAAACGGTCGACGCGGAAGGCCGCCGCGGGTTCGTGCTGACGCTCTCCACGCGCGAGCAGCACATCCGCCGCGAGAAGGCAACCAGCAATATCTGCACCAATTCCGGCCTTTGTGCGCTGGCGTTCACGATTCATATGACGCTGCTGGGCGAGGCGGGTTTGAGGCGTATGGCCACGCTCAATCACGAGAACGCCTGCGACATGGCCGATCGTCTTTCGAAAGTCAGCGGTGTGGATTTGGTGACGTCCGCCTATTTCAACGAGTTCACGATCCGCGTGAAGGGTGACGCAACTGAGGTCATCGACAAGCTCGCGGCCAGAGGCGTGCTCGGCGGCGTGCCGGTGTCGCGTCTGCTGCCCAACAAGCCCGATCTCGTCAACCTCATCATCGTCGCCTCCACCGAGATCAACACCGACGACGATCGCGCGGCTTATGCCCGGGCACTGCAGGAGGTGCTGTGATGGTGACCGTGGTCGACACGGCCCTGCTGCCGGGAATGCTCGAGGCGGCGCGCGCGCTGCGGAAGCGTTTTGCGTCGTGCTGTGCCGACTTCGCTGGACGCGACGCGGACGCGGAGGCCGTTTCGTCAGCAATGGCGCGGCACCTCGGCACGATCACCGCTGCGTCGCTGCCGGAAGCCGCACAGCTCGTTTGGCGCGAGCGCGTCGCGCGCCCGCTGAAGGCGAACGCAGAGAAGGCGCTCACCGAGCGGTCGATCGCCGGCATCCGCTCATGGCCGTCGCAGCGCGTCGCCGAACTGCAAACCGCGCTCATCGAGATCGAGAACATCCTCGAAGGCCATGAGAACGAACTCGCTCACGAGGTCATCTACGCGGAGATCTCACGAACGTATTCATGAACCCCCGGGGTCAGACCCATGAGCCTGATCCTGCGCAGTGAACGCCGAAAGCGCAAATCGGAAACCCTCGATGTCCATGAACACCCAAGGCCGACCCACCAACCCCGGCAGCGCCGCCAAGACGGACGCCACAACATTTACCGGCAACCGCGGGCTCGATCATGAGGAGCCGCTACTGTTCGAGATCGGCCGTGCGGAGACGACAGGCGTCGACCTGCCAGAGCCCAAGCACAAGGCCAATCGCCTTGGCGGCCTCGAGCGCCAATCCCCGATCGGCCTCCCCGGCCTCACCGAGCCTGAGACCATGCGCCATTATGTGCGCCTCTCGCGCAAGAACTACGCGATCGATAGCGGCCTCTATCCGCTCGGCTCGTGCACCATGAAGCACAACCCGCGGCTCAACGAGAAAATGGCCCGTCTGCCGGGCTTCGGCGACGTCCACCCGCTGCAGCCGCAGCAAACTGTGCAGGGGGCCCTCGCGTTGATGGAGGCGCTGGCCGGCTATCTGATGGAGCTGACCGGCACGAAAGCCGTGACGCTCAGTCCCAAGGCCGGAGCCCACGGCGAGCTTGCCGGCATGCTCGCCATCAAGGCGGCGCACGAGGCGAAGGGCTCGAAACGCAGCGTCGTCCTGGTGCCGGATTCCGCGCACGGCACCAATCCAGCGACAGCCGCGTTCATGGGCTACAGCGTGAAAGCGATACCGGCCAAGGACGACGGCACTGTTGCCGCGGATGCCGTCAAGGCTGCCCTCGGCCCCGACGTTGCGGCGATCATGCTGACCAACCCGAACACCTGCGGCCTGTTCGAGCCCGAGGTGGCGCAGATCGCGCGCGTTGTGCACGAGGCAGGCGCCTACTTCTACTGCGACGGGGCCAACTTCAACGCCATCGTCGGCAAGGTGCGTCCCGGTGATCTCGGCATCGACGCCATGCACATCAACCTGCACAAGACGTTCTCGACGCCGCACGGCGGCGGTGGGCCGGGCGCCGGCCCGGTGGTGCTCTCCGAGGCATTGGCACCCTATGCACCCGTGCCATTCGTGGTGAAATCCGGCGGTACGTATCGCTTCGTCGAGCATGTGAGTGAGGCGCTGAACGGCAAGAAGCCGCTCGGCCGCCTCACGGCCTTCCACGGCCAGATGGGCATGTTCGTGCGCGCGCTGACCTACATGCTCTCGCATGGAGCCGACGGCATGCGCCAAGCCTCCGAGGATGCCGTCCTCAATGCCAACTATGTGCGTGCGGGGCTGCGTGATCTCATGAGCCAGCCGTTCGGCGACAAACCCTGCATGCACGAGGTGCTGTTCGACGACACCTGGCTGAAAGACACCGGCGTCACCACGCTCGATTTCGCCAAGGCGATGATCGATGAGGGCTATCACCCGATGACCATGTATTTCCCGCTGGTTGTCCACGGCGCCATGCTGATTGAGCCGACCGAGTCCGAGTCGAAAGATTCGCTTGATCTGTTCATCGCCACACTGCGCGACCTGGCGCAGGATGCGCTCTCGAAATCCAATGACAAGCGCCGCTTCAAGGAGGCGCCGCGTCTCGCCCCGCGCCGCCGCCTGGACGAAACCAAAGCCGCGCGCGAGCCGCGACTCAGGTGGCGCCCGCCGGCACCGAAGCAAGCGGCCGAGTGAGAACGAGCTCGCGTAATCGATCGAGCGTCATCGAACGGCAGCGTGCGGCTTGACTCGATTGGCCGCGAACTCGCTACTGGCGGCAAGACAGAACGAGTGTCGGGAGGAGCTTATGACGGGTACTGGCTCGGATTGGTTGGGCCTTGCAGGTCGCGTCGCGGTGGTGACGGGTGCCGGCAGCGGCATCGGCCGCGCTACTGCGGAGAGCTTGGCAAGCGCGGGCGCCGCAGTGGCGGCCCTTGATCTGAACGAGAAAGCCGCGGAGGACACCGCGGCTTCGATCAAGGCGGGGGGCGGGCAGGCGAACGCCCTGCGTTGCGACACCTCAGATCAGGTGAGCATCAGGGCCGCATCGACGGCGGTGGCGCGCGAGCTTGGTCCCGCCGATATCCTGGTCAACAACGCCGGCATCTTGAAGCCGGGTGGTCTCGACGCGCTCTCGCTCGACGATTGGAACAAGCTGATCTCGGTGAACCTCACGGGCTACCTGCTCTGCGCGCAGGTCTTCGGCGCCGGCATGCGCGAGAGGAAGCGCGGCGCGCTGATCCACGTCGCCTCGATCGCGGCCAGCCAGCCACAGGCGAACTCCGGTGCCTACAGCGTGACGAAGGCAGGGGTCGTCATGCTGTCACGGCAACTCGCCTTTGAATGGGGCCCAAGTGGGATTCGTTCGAATGTCGTCAGCCCAGGCCTCGTGCGTACGGCGTTGTCGGAAGCGTTCTATCAGGTGCCGGGCGTCACTGAGCGGCGCTCGGCCATCGTGCCGTCGGGTCGGGTTGCGGGACCTGACGACATGGCGAATGTGATCACGTTCCTGGCCAGCGATCGCTCCGGCTACGTCAACGGCGAGGAGATCATTGTCGACGGCGGTCTCGGCCAGATCCTGATGGCGCAGGTGCCGCGACCGGGCTTCGAGGGCAAGAGCTGAAACCCAAGCCTGGAGCGGGGCAATGCAGGATGCGGCGACGGCGGCGCCAGCGCGCCCGCGTTCCGACTATGCGACGGGCATACTTCTGCTTGTCGCCGGCACCATAGCGTTCTCGACAGCCGGCCTTTTCGTGCGATTGATTGGACGCGATGCGGCAACGCTGCTCTTCTGGCGAGGTCTTTTTTCGGCGACGGCCATCTTGGCATTCATCTGGTGGCGCGCGCGGGGCGGCACCTGGGCGCAGTTCCGCGCCATGGGATGGCCAGGCCTATGGGTGGCGGCGCTATCGACCGCTTCCATGGCCTGCTTCATTGCCTCGCTGCAGTACACGACGGTCGCCAACAACTCGATCATCTTCGGGACGGCGCCGTTCATGACGGCTGCACTCGCCTGGATGATGATCCGCGAGCGGCCATCGGCAGCGACGCTTGCCTGCTCCGTGGTGGCATTGATCGGCGCCGTGATGGTAGTCGGCAACTCGGCGCAGCTTTCCGGCGCAAGCCTGTTGGGCGATGTGCTCGCGGTGCTCATGACGCTGGCATTCGCGGTGAAAACCGTGTTGGTGCGCCAGCATCGCGACCGGCCGATGATCCCGGCCGGCTGCGTCGGAGCTCTGCTTGGATCGGCCTGCGCGGTGCCGTTCATGACTTCCTGGGGCATCAGCGCCGAGGAGCTCGTGCTCTTCGCGCTCTTCGGCTTCACGCAGCAGGGGGCCGGACTGATCTTGACGACGATTGGCATCGGCTACGTGCCGGCAGCCCATGCCGCACTGCTGATGGCGCTCGATCTGCCGCTGTCGCCAGTATGGGTTTGGCTCGTTTTCGGAGAGATGCCGACAAAATGGGCCTTTGCGGGCGGCATGGTGGTGCTGGCCGCTATTCTCGCCCATATCTGGATCGAGGGCCGGCGCCGATAAGATGCGCGATTGGAGCGGTCGCGGCGGCTCCCAGCGCTCATTCCTTTTCGGCCTTCGCCTTCAGGATCTCGACCATGCGGCGATCGACATAGTCGCCCGTGAGCTTCTTCAACAGCTCGCCCTGGTTCTCGAAGAAGTGGTTGGCGCCCTCGATCACCTCGTGATCGAGCTTGATGCCCTTTTGCGTTTTGGTTTTGACCGCGAGCTCGGCGACCGAGACGCTCGGCACGACCTTGTCCTTCTCGCCGCTGATCAGCAGACCCGACGACGGGCAAGGCGCCAGGAATGAGTAGTCGTAGAGGTTCGCCGGCGGCGCGACGCAAATGAAGCCGTCGATTTCCGGTCGGCGCATCAGCAGTTGCATGGAGATCCAGGTGCCGAATGAGACGCCTGCAATCCAGCACGAGCGCGCGTCGGCGTTCTGCAATTGCAACCAGTCCAGCGCAGAAGCGGCATCCGCCAGCTCGCCCGGGCCGTTGTCGAAATAGCCCTGGCTGCGACCAACGCCCCGGAAATTGAAGCGCAGCACCGAGAAGCCCCGCTCCACGAACGCATAATAGAGATTGTAGACGATTTGATTGTTCATTGTGCCGCCGAACTGCGGATGCGGATGCAGGATCAGCGCGATCGGACTGTCGACCTTTCCAACGTGGTGATACCGGGCTTCGAGGCGACCAGCGGGGCCGTTTATGATGATCTCGGGCATCGTGCTCTCAGTTCAGGATGGTGGCAGGCGAAGCGGCGTCGGCGTGCCTTTTGAGCCCGTCGGCGCGATCGCCAAAAACGACAGCGAAAATAGTTGACTTGCTCGCTCGGAATTTCCATATAGCGGGCGTAGAACGGTTCCAAAGAGCAGCCGACGGCGGCTCTGGGCCGCGCTTCTTAGCATACCCGAGGCCTGTCAGGGCAAGCCAATTCAGTGGCTTCGCTTACGGGTAGGACCGGTGAACAGGGATCGAACTGGAGCGTCGTCAGCAAGCGGCGCGCATGGCGGGAATGGCGGCGTGGAGTTGAATACAAAAGGGCGTTACGCGGTGATGGCGATGGCCGATCTGGCCAAACACGCCAAGCGTGATGCCATTCCGCTGTCATCCGTCGCCGAGCGCCAGCATATATCCCTTGCCTACCTCGAGCAGATTTTCCAGCGGCTGCGGAGAGCCGGCCTGGTCGAGAGCGCACGCGGGCGGACGGGCGGCTACCGGCTCGGGCGGGAGGCTCATTCGATCTCGGTCGCCGAAATCATGTCCGCCGTCGAGGAGGAAGTGCGCATGACCCGCTGTGCGGGTGAGCATGGCACCCCCTGCCTTGCCGGCGAGCGCTGCCTGACGCACGGCCTCTGGGATGCTCTCGGCGCCGAGATATCAGCTTTCCTCGCGCGGGTGACGCTACGCGATGTCCTCGATGGCATCCCGGTCGAGAAGCATGGCGCGATGGAGCAAAAGCGCGGGATTGCTGCCGAATGAGGAGCGCGCACGGCACATACCTTGACTGGAATGCGACCGCACCGCTGCGAGCCGAAGCCCGTGATGCGATCATCGCGGCTTGGGAGGTATTCGGAAATCCATCTTCTGTTCATGCCGAGGGTCGTCGCGCCCGCCGCCTGATCGAGGACGCCCGCGAGGAGATTGCGGCCCTCGTTGGTGCCGAGCCTGGGGAAGTTGTCTTTACGAGCGGCGCGAGCGAGGCGAACACCACCATTGTCATGAGCGGCTGGACGGCCATCGCCGTAGCCGGCATCGAGCATGACAGCGTTCTCGAGCCAGTGGCTGCATCCGGGGCGCAAAAAATTGCCCTCCCAGTTGCGCGTTCGGGACTGATTAATAGCGTTGCGCTTGGTGCCGTGTCCCTTGTCTCTGGTCGAACCCTCGTAACGGTGCAGCTCGCCAATAATGAGACGGGCGTCGTCCAGCCGGTCGGCGACATTGCAGCGTGGGCCAAGGCGCAAGGGGCTGCCACCCATACCGATGCGACCCAGGCTGTTGGCCGGGTGCCTTTGTCCTTTGCGGCGCTCGGCGTCGACTACTTGAGCTGCTCATCCCACAAGATCGGCGGACCGAAAGGGGTTGGCGCGCTGATTGTGCGTGAGGGCGCGCCGTCGATGCCTTTGCTGCTTGGTGGCCGCCAGGAGCGAAACCGCCGCGCGGGCACCGAAAACGTCGCCGGCATTGCCGGGTTTGCCGCTGCTGCGAAGGCTGCGTGCGGTGAGCTGACGGATCAGGCGCGCGTTGCCAGGCTCAGGGATCGGCTCGAAGCCGACGTGCTCGCGATGACGCCGAATGTTGAAATTATTGGCTCGGGTGCTCCGCGATTGCCGAACACGTCACTCATCGCGCTTGCCGGCAGCAACGCGGAAGTCCTCGTTGCAGCGCTGGATCTTGCCGGAGTTGCGGTTAGTGCCGGCGCGGCCTGCTCATCGGGCAAGGTCACCCAGAGCCGGGTCGTCGACGCCATGGGGCTCAGCACAGAGGTCGCAAAAAGCGCAATTCGAGTGAGCCTTGGGCCGACCACGACCGCAGATGACGTCGCCGCTTTCACAGCGGCCTGGAGCAGCATCACGAAGGTCGCCGCACGCGCGGCTTGATCTTCCGAAGGAGAATGTAAATGCCGGCAGTCCAGCAGACGATCGAGCAAGTGAAGGCTCTCGATGTCGATAAGTACAAGTACGGCTTCGAGACCGAGATCGAGACCGAGAAGGCGCCGAAGGGCCTCGATGAGGACATTGTGCGCTTCATCTCGGAAAAAAAGGGCGAGCCGGCCTGGATGCTGGCGTGGCGCCTCGATGCCTATCGGCGGTGGATCGCGATGACCGAGCCCACTTGGGCCAAGGTCGACTATCCGAAGATCGACTTCCAGGACCTCTACTATTACGCCGCGCCCAAGGGGCAGTCGGGACCGAAGTCGCTGGACGAGGTGGATCCCGAGATCCTGAAGACCTACCAAAAGCTCGGCATTCCGCTGAAGGAGCAAGAGATCCTGGCTGGTGTCCGCAAGCAGGGCGAGCCCTCGAAGATCGACGAGGAGGCGGACGGCTACACGCAGATGGCGGGTAAGGTCGCTGTCGACGCGGTGTTCGACAGCGTCTCTGTGGTTACGACCTTCAAGGCCGAGTTGAAAAAGGCCGGCGTCATCTTCTGCTCGATATCGGAGGCGATGCGCGAGCATCCCGAGCTGGTCCGGAAATACTTGGGCTCGGTGGTGCCGCAGTCGGACAATTACTATGCAGCGCTGAACTCGGCAGTCTTCTCTGACGGCTCGTTCGTCTATGTTCCGGAAAGCGTGCGCTGTCCGATGGAGCTGTCCACTTACTTTCGCATCAATGAAAAGAACACGGGCCAGTTCGAACGCACGCTCATCATCGCGGATAAGGGCGCTTACGTGTCTTATCTCGAGGGCTGCACCGCGCCGATGCGCGATGAGAACCAGCTGCACGCGGCGGTCGTGGAGCTGATCGCACTCGAAGATGCGGAGATCAAATACTCGACTGTCCAAAACTGGTATCCGGGGGACAAGGACGGCAAGGGCGGCGTCTATAACTTCGTCACCAAGCGCGGCGACTGTCGCGGCCGGAACTCCAAAATCAGCTGGACCCAGGTCGAGACAGGCTCGGCGATCACGTGGAAATATCCAAGCTGCATCCTGCGCGGCGATAACTCTCGAGGCGAGTTCTATTCCATCGCAATCTCCAACGGCCGCCAGCAGGTCGACAGCGGAACGAAAATGATCCACTTGGGCAAAAACACGTCCAGCCGGATCATTTCCAAGGGGATTGCGGCTGGCCACTCGCAGAACACCTACCGCGGCCTCGTCTCAGCCCACCCGAGGGCTACCGGCGCGCGCAACTTCACCAATTGCGATAGCCTGCTGATCGGCAATAGGTGCGGCGCTCACACCGTGCCCTACATCGAGGCGAAGAACGCGTCGGCTCACTTCGAGCATGAAGCAACCACCTCGAAGATCTCGGACGACAAGCTGTTCTACTGCCGCCAGCGAGGACTTTCCGAGGAAGAGGCGGTGGCCCTGATCGTCAATGGCTTCGTGCGCGATGTGCTGCAGCAACTCCCGATGGAGTTCATGGCGGAAACGCAAAAGTTGATCGGAATCAGCCTGGAAGGCTCGGTTGGTTGACAAGGTCTTTAAGCCGTAAACCGGGCTCTTGAACAGCGAAATGGCAATTGAATTGCACGTATCGAAAGGCGGTATAGGATGTCGCACCCGCCAGAGAGTGGGCTCAGCAGGACCGGCCGGTTCCGAGGGGGGACCGTCGGGTACTTCGCCTTAAGTCAAACAGAATCGGACGGCTAACAGCGACCGCCAATTGAAACGGAAATTTGGGTTGAGGAGACGAAAATGAGTGATGCGGCTGGTTTTGGTGAGATGGTGAAGACGGCCCGCCTGGTTCGCGAGATCGATGCGACAGAGTGCATGCGCCGCAACGCCCTGACCAATAAGCGTCCAGGCATGAAGCTCAGCTCCGGCTCAGTCGTTACTGTTCTCGAGACCCTGGATCAGGGGAACGCCTTCCTGGTCGAGTTCGGTGCCAAGACACCTGAAAAATGCGACTGGCTTGGTGTCCTCTATCCGACAGAAATCGAATTTGTGCAGATGAAGCGATGAACTGACACCCTGCAATAGGTAGAGCGTTCGGCGGCGATGCCGTCTGCGGACGCAATCGCGCGCTGGCGCGGCAGCGCGGCGAGCGCAGGCACGGGGGTGCAAGTGACCGGCCGAGGCTGGTCGCGGCACCCTTTTTATCGCCCGAGTGGATGTCGCTTGGCGGCACCGCTCAGGCCCGACCAAGAGGTGAGTAAGGAAGCGATGCTCGAGATCAAGAACCTGCACGCGCGGATCGCCGATGACGGCGCGGAGATCCTGAAAGGGATCAGTCTAATCGTTCCCGCTGGCGAAGTGCACGCGATCATGGGACCCAACGGCTCCGGCAAGTCGACACTCGCCTATGTGCTCGCCGGGCGCGAGGACTATGAGATCACCGAGGGCGATATCCTCTGGAACGGCGAGTCGATCATCGGCATGGAGCCGGATGAGCGCGCGGCCAAGGGCATTTTCCTGGCTTTCCAGTATCCGATGGAGATCCCGGGCGTTGCCACCATGACCTTCCTGCGCGCCTCCCTGAATGCGGTCAGGAAAAAGCGCGGCGAGAAGGAGCTGACCACACCGGAGTTCATGCGGCTGGTGAAAGCGAAAGCTGCTGAGCTCGGCGTCAAAGACGAGATGCTGAAGCGGCCATTGAACGTCGGCTTTTCCGGTGGCGAGAAGAAGCGCATGGAGGTGCTTCAGATGGCCATGCTAGAGCCGAAGCTCTGCATCCTCGATGAGACCGATTCCGGCCTCGACATAGATGCGATCCGCATTGTCTCGGAAGGCGCCAACAAGCTGCGCTCGAAGGAGCGAGCCATGCTGGTCATCACGCACTACCAGCGCCTGCTGAACTATATTCAGCCCGACAAGGTGCACGTGCTGGCGGGCGGCAGCATTCAGAGAACAGGCGGCAAGGAGCTGGCGCTCGAGCTCGAGCAGTCGGGCTATGGCGCTTTCAAACCGAAGGCGGCCTAGGTCCGCACGTCCCCCCTTCCCGTTGCAATGCAGGCAATGGGGAGAGGAAGAGGAGCAGGTATGTCCATTGCAGTGATGAAAACCAAAGCCGAGGAAGCACTCGCCGCCCAGTTCGGGGCGGTGGCGGCGGAATTACCTGGTGGAGCCTGGGTGCCGGAGGCGCGCCGCCAAGCCATGCATTGGTTCGAGCGACAGGGCCTGCCGCACCGGCGCATCGAGGAGTGGAAGTACACCGACTTGCGCACCGCACTTAAGACGGCGCATCCGCCGGCCACATGCTCCTCCGTCAGGGTCGACGAGGCGCTGCTGATCAAGGTGCTCGGCGCGGCGCTTGCGGCACTGCCAGCCATTCGGCTGGTGATCGTCAACGGCCGCATGGCGCATGCTTTGGTTCCTACCGGTCATGAGGCAGGCGCCGGCTACCGCTATGGCGCGCTCTCCGGCGTATTGGGCCAGCCCGGCTACGAGTGGGTGAAGGCGCACTTCACGCACGGCAGCACCTCCGACCCTGTGCTGGCGCTCAACGCCGCCTTCGCTGCGGACGGGATCGTCCTGCGCGTCGAAGAAGGTGCCTCTCTCGGTTTGCCGATCCACATCGTTTCGATCGCCGATACCAGCGCTCCCGTCGCTATCGCGACGCGTAATCTGATCAAGGTGGAGCGCGGCGCCAAGGCGACCATCATCGAGAGCCATGTTGAGCTTGGCTCGGCGAGCAGCCAGGCAACCGCGGTGACGCAACTCGATGCAGGCGTCGCGTCCGAGGTGGTGCACGTGAAACACGTGGCGGCTGACTCCGCTTCGGCCCACATCGGCCGGCTGAATGTCGAGGTTGCCACGGAGGCCAGGTTTCGAGCCTTCCAGCTGACCGCCGGCGCGGGTCTCTTGCGAAATGAAAGCTGGGTGCGCTTCACCGGCGCCGATGCCAAGCTCGATCTTTCGGGCGCGATGCTCGGGCGCGGCTCGGACCACATTGACACGACGCTCGTCGTGCATCACACGACGCCCGGTTGCGAGAGCCGTGAGCTGTTCAAGAGCGTGTTGGACGACCGCGCGCGCGCTGTCTTCCAGGGCAAGGTCATCGTCGATCCGGTCGCGCAGAAGACCGACGGCAAGCAGATGGCGCAAGCCTTGATGCTCTCCGAGGATGCTGAGTTCGATTCCAAGCCCGAGCTCGAGATCTACGCCGACGATGTCGCCTGTGGGCATGGCTCGACTGCGGCCGAGATCGACTCGGCGATGCTGTTCTATCTGCGCTCGCGCGGCATTCCGAAGAACGAGGCCCGCGCCATGCTGATCGAAAGCTTCGTCGGCGAGGCGATCGAGAAGGTGGAGGACGAGGCCCTGCGCGAGGCGCTGATGGCGAATGCGCTCGCGTGGCTGCGGAGGAAGTAAGAAAGTTCGGTGCCTGGCCTCAGCCTGGCACCGAGGACCGGGTAGGAAGAGGACCGCCATGACGACGGCGACAACAGCGACAGGCCCCTACGACGTGGAGCAGATCCGCGCTGACTTCCCCATTCTGTCGCGCCAGATCCACGGCAAGCCGCTGGTTTATCTTGATAACGGCGCATCGGCGCAGAAGCCCAAGGCCGTCATCGAAGCCATGAACCAGTGCATTGGCATGGAATATGCCAACGTTCACCGCGGTCTCCATTACCTCTCGAACACGGCGACGGCGAAGTTTGAAGAGGCGCGCGCAACCGTACGGCGCTTCCTGAATGCCAAAAGCGACGACGAGATCATCTTCACGCCGAACTCCACCGGCGCCATGAACCTGGTCGCGGCCTCCTATGGCGCGAGCTTCAAGGAAGGCGATGAGATCGTTATTTCCGTCCTCGAGCACCATTCGAACATCGTGCCCTGGCATTTCCACCGCGAGCGCAAGGGTTGCGTTCTCAAATGGGTGCCCATCTCGGACACTGGCGAGTTCCTGATCGAGGAGTACGCCAAGCTTTTGGGTCCCCGCACAAAGATGGTGGCACTCACTCACATGTCGAATGCGCTTGGCACCATCGTGCCGATAAAGGAGGTCATCCGCCTCGCGCATGAGAAGGGCATTCCGGTATTGGTCGATGGCAGCCAGTCAGCCGTGCATATGCCCATCGATGTGCAGAATCTCTACTGCGACTTCTTCTGCTTCACAGGCCACAAGGTTTACGGGCCGACAGGCATTGGTGTGCTCTATGCCAAGAAGCGACACCTCGATGCCATGCCTCCCTACATGGGCGGAGGCGAAATGATCGAGCACGTCTCCATGGACCGCATCACCTACGGCCATGCCCCGCACAAGTTCGAGGCGGGCACGCCGGCTATCGTCGAGGCGATCGGTCTTGGCGCGGCACTCGAGTACATGATGGGGATCGGCCGCGAACGCATCTTCGCGCACGAGGAGGAGTTGCGGGCCTATGCTCATGCCCGGCTGGGCGAGCTCAACTGGCTGAAGATCTACGGGACGGCGCCGAGGAAGGGCGCGATCGTGTCTTTCAACATCGATGGGCTCCATCCGCACGACGTCTCGACCATCATCGACAGATCGGGCGTCGCGGTCCGCGCCGGCCACCACTGTGCTCAGCCGCTGATGGAGCGGCTCGGCGTGACGGGGACGTGCAGAGCCTCATTCGGCATGTATAATACGAAGGCTGAGGTGGATGCCCTGGCCAACGCGCTGATTAAGGCGCACGAGTTCTTCGCCTGACAGGTTCGGGCAACGAACCGGTAGCGGCAATGAGGACGTGAGTATGGAAGGCAAGCCGACGGAAAGAGACATTTTGGGGCTCGGGCCAGAGACCCGGGCCGATCTGGCGCCACCGCCGGCGCCGGTCAGGCCGCGTTCGGTTTCGGAAGGTGGCACGCCGGTAGAGGGCTCGAAGCTCTCGTCGGAGGAGCTCGAGCAGATGACGGCCGACATCGTCGGTGCTCTCAAGACCGTCTACGACCCCGAGATCCCCTCTGACATCTACGAGCTCGGCCTGATCTACAAGATCGACATCGCAGATGACCGGCACATCACGGTCGACATGACGCTCACGGCCCCTGGCTGTCCGGTTGCCGGCGAAATGCCAACGTGGGTTGAGAATGCCGTGTGCTCCGTGCCGGGCGTGCAGGGGTGCACCGTCAATCTCACCTTCGACCCGCCTTGGGACCAGAGCCGCATGTCCGATGAAGCCCGGCTGGCGCTGAACATGTTCTGATGTCCCGCTGTAGGGCGCGGCGAATGGACAGGGCGGCGCGCTTGGATGGTTGGCGAAGACGCGGCCCACGGACAGGCAAGGCTATGGCTCGAGTTCCGGCATTCATGTAGGCTAATGACATACTGAACTCGACTGAGGCCGGTCATGCGGGCGCGACGTCTCGGCTTGCCGTTTCTATATTTTCTGTTGCTGCTCATCCTCGACGTGCCATCGGCGCTGGCCGCCAAGCGCATCGCCCTGGTAATTGGGAATGCGAGCTACCAATTCACCGCGGCGCTTCAGAACCCCAAGAACGATGCCATCGCCTTCGCGACCGTGCTCCGCGAGGCCGGCTTTGAGGTCCTGGAAAGCTTTGACCTGACTAAGGCGGCGATGGATCGCCGGATTTCCGACTTCGCAGGCAAGCTTACCGATGCCGACATTGGGCTCTTCTTCTACGCCGGCCACGGAATGCAGGTCGCGGGTCAAAACTATCTCGTTCCGATAGATGCGCAGCTTTCGACGGCTGCCGCGCTCGATTTCGAGATGGTGCGCCTCGATCTCGTGCAGAGAACGATGGAGCGGGAAAGCAAGACCAATATCCTGTTTCTCGACGCTTGCCGCGACAATCCTTTGGCGCGCAATCTCGCCCGCGCGATGGGAACACGATCGGGCGATGTCGGACGCGGCCTGGCAGCGGTCGAGTCCGGTGTTGGAACGCTGATCAGCTACGCGACGCAGCCCGGCAATGTCGCTCTTGATGGCGAGGGACACAACTCGCCGTTCGCGGCCGCACTTGTCAAGCGCATCCGCGGCGGCATGAAGCGTGAGTTGTCCGGCATTTTGATCGACGTGCGAAACGATGTGATGCAAGCCACCCGCAACAAGCAGGTGCCGTGGGAGCACTCCGCGCTGCGTGCGCAGTTCTACTTCGATCAGCAAGAGGTGCAGTCCCGCGATGCAGGCGCGCGCAAGGCGCCGATGGAGGTTCCCGCTCGCATATCCGACCAGCTCTACGAGTCACTGATGCGTCGCATTCTGGCGCAGAAGTTGAAAGGAAACATTGTTGCCAGCGACGAAGGACGGGACAACTTCTACCGGCAGGCGATAGCAAAGCCGTCGAAGGCCATGGCCGCGTGCATCAACTGGGAGGTTTCCACGCCGCATCGCCTCGAGATGAAAGGGTTCTCATTTGCCACTGGAGAAGCGAATCAGCGCGATGCTGACGAACGCGCGCTGAGCCAGTGTTATCGCGTGACCAATGGATGCTCGTGTACGGTCATTGATCGCAGCGACGCCAATTCCGTCGCGTATCCAGATACCTGGGTAGCCAAGCATAAGCGGGCCTTGCAGTAGCAATAATGGGCGCCGACTGTCGACGTTTCGGCGGTCCGTGCCTGACCAACCGTAAGTGATAGGAGCGCCTCGGGGCTCGTTGCCGTCCAAAACCCGTGATTTTTGGCCCTGCAAAAAGATGCAATCTGCGCTATATCATTCTACAGAAAGTGTTGGATCGTAGGATCTGCAACCTATGGCAACGACGACTGTAACACCGCTGCGACGGCCTCGCCCCAAGGTGATGACGCTCACGCCCGCTGCTGCCGAGCGCGTAAGCGCCATTATGGCTTCCAAGGGCCCGGCTGTTGCCGGCTTGAAGATCGGCGTCAAGAAGGGCGGCTGCGCCGGCATGGAATACACCATGGACTGGGCGGAGTCGGTTGGCAAATTCGACGAGGTGGTCGAGCAGGGCAGCGCCCGCGTGATCATCGATCCGCAAGCGGTGCTTTACCTGCTCGGCACCGAGATGGACTGGAAAGTGGATAAGCTGTCGGCCCAGTTCGTTTTCAACAATCCCAACCAGAAGAGCGCTTGTGGCTGCGGCGAGAGCGTCAACCTCGTCCCAGCGTCCAAGGACGAGCTCGAGGGTGTTGAGGCTTGAGGCGTGGCTACTGCTACGGGTGATGATTCCGGCCCTGCCCCCGACGAGGCGGCGTGGGTTCACGCGGTCCTCGCGTTCTGGTTCGATGAGCTCACGCCTGAAGCCTGGTTTGGGCGCGACGATGCGGTCGATGCTGCGATACGTTCCCGGTTTTCCGGTTTGCACGAGTGGCTCGCAGCCGAAGCGCGCAACCTCGTCCCGCACACGCCGCGCGAGGCCCTTGCTGCCGTGATTGTCCTCGATCAGTTCCCGCGCAACATTTACCGCGGCACCGACCGCGCCTTTGCCACCGATGCCAGCGCGCGTGCGATTGCGCGTCAAGCGATCACCGCCGGACTCGATAGTGCGCTCGATGTCAATGGGCGCCTATTTCTTTACTTGCCCTTCGAACACAGCGAGAGTCTGGCCGATCAGCAGAGATCCGTCGCCCTGATCAGCGCTCTCGGCGATGTAGAGCTTACCGAATACGCCATTGCGCATGAGCGGATCATTCGCCGCTTTGGTCGATTTCCGCATCGTAATGCAGCTCTCGACCGCGCCTCGACGCCAGAGGAACTCGCTTTCCTGAAGGAGCCCGGCAGCTCATTCTAGGCGATTGCGCGAACCCGAGCACGACGCACACCGCTCGACAGCTGCGCCGTCTCAACTCGCGAGCGTGCGACGGAAGTAGGTGATCGTCTCCTTGAGGCCCTCATCGAGGGGCACCTTGGGCGACCAATCCAGCTTTGTCTTGGCAAAGGTGATGTCCGGTCGACGCTGCTTCGGATCGTCCTTGGGCAGTGGGCGGAACTCGAGTTTCGAGCGCGAACCCGTGAGCTTGATCACCTTCTCGGCAAGCTCGAGCATCGTGAACTCGCCGGGATTGCCGAGGTTCATCGGGCCCGTGCAGGCGTCGTCCGTCAGCATCAGCCGCATGAGCCCTTCGACTAGGTCGTCGACATAGCAGAAGGCACGGCTCTGCTGGCCATCGCCGAAAACCGTGATCGGGTCACCACGCAGCGCCTGCACGATGAATGTCGACACCACGCGCCCGTCGTCCGGTTGCATGCGCGGTCCGTAGGTGTTGAAGATCCGGGCGACCTTGATCGGCAGCTTGTGCTGACGCCAGTAGTCGAAGAATAACGTCTCCGCGCAGCGCTTACCTTCATCATAGCAGGAGCGTGGCCCGATCGGATTGACGTTGCCCCAGTAATCCTCAGTTTGTGGATGAACCAGGGGATCGCCATAGATCTCGCTGGTGGAAGCCTGCAGGATGCGGGCCTTGAGTCGCTTAGCGAGCCCCAGCATGTTGATGGCGCCATGCACGCTCGTCTTGGTCGTCTGCACGGGGTCGAACTGGTAATGCACCGGCGACGCCGGGCATGCCAAGTTGAAGATGGCGTCGACCTCGATGTACAGTGGAAAGGTCACGTCGTGGCGCATGGCCTCGAATGCTGGATTGCCAAGCAAAGGGCCTATGTTGCGCCGCCGTCCAGTGAAATAGTTGTCGACGCAGACGACTTCTGCACCGGCCGCCACCAGGCGCTCGCACAGGTGCGAGCCAATAAAACCGGCGCCGCCCGTCACGAGCAGCCGCTTGTCCGAAAAGCTCCTGAAACTCATTCCATCGACTCCGCGTGATTCGAAGTGGGTTGTCAGGCACTCAATCGATGAGTGCACTTATCTCATGATGTCGCGGCCTGCGCCGTCGCCGCCAAACTCAGGCTCGACGGGCACCAGCTGCTCCTCCGATGTCAAGCCTCGCCCTAGCGTATTGAGCTTCCGAATCGCGTGGCCAGCAGCTTCAGCCTGCTCGCTCGACTGCCGCGACGCAATGTCTCGGCAACTGCCCCCGCGGGCTGCATGCCGAGTATGCTGGAAATCTGCGGATGGGAGTGGTAAGGGCGGCCAATCGTCGGACAGCGTGAGATGCGAATGGCGCAGTCATCCGGGGAAGCTCCAAGAGTCTCCGTCATTATGCCCGCCTGGAACGCAGCATCGGTTATCGGGGAGACGATCCGATCCGTGCAGGCGCAATCGATGCCTGACTGGGAGCTGATCATAGCTGATGATTGCTCGCGGGATGCGACGTGCGATTTGGTCGAGGGTTTTGCCGCCTCGGATCCGCGCATCCGCCTGCTGCGTGCCACTGCCAACACAGGACCGGCCCTGGCACGGCAGAGAGCGATCGATGCAGCGACCGGACGTCATCTCGCATTCCTCGACAGCGATGATCTGTGGCTACCCCAGAAGCTGGAACGTCAGCTTGAGTTCATGAGCCGTCATCAAGCGGCGCTTTCCTACACCTCCTATCGCCGAATGAACGCAGATGGGAGCAAGATCGGCCGCGTGATCGGCGTCCCTGCCTGTCTCACGTACGAGCAGCTGTTGCATAACACGGCAATCGCCACCTTGACAGCAATGGTCGATCGCGAGATCGCCGGGGCGGTGCGTATGACGAATGAAGGCTACGACGACTATTGCCTCTGGCTGAGCATTCTCAAGCGCGGCCATGTCGCTCGCGGACTGCAGGAGGATTTGGCCCGTTATCGAGTCCTTGGGAATTCCGTCTCCAGCAAGCCGATGCGATCTGCGAGGTGGGTATGGAACATCTATCGAAACGTCGAGCGGTTGCCGATGTCGAAGGCAGCCCTCTGCCTCGCGAGTTATGGCTTGCGAGCGGCGGCCAAGCGGATTCGGTGAGTTGAAACGCATGCGGGATGGCTCTGATCAACCCGAGCGAACGTACCGCGTGCATCAGTCGGCCTGGGGCCGACGTCACGAGTGGCGGACGCGTTGCGGGTGCGAACTGCGAATCTTGAGTATGAGGACATGATACTTGTCACGGGAGCAACTGGGTTCATCGGCAAGGCAGTGGCCGACGCTCTCGCTGCGGAGGGAGAAAAGGTGGTGCTTCTGGCGCGGGAGCTGCGGACGACAGGTGAGATACGCAAAGGCGTGAAATGGATGGCGATTGGCGACATCGCAGAGCGCACCGACTGGGTGCCTGTGCTCGAAGGAGTGAGCCACGTCATCAACTTGGCAGCGCGAGCCCACGTGCTGCACGAGACAGAACAGGATCCTTTTCGCGAGTTCATGCGCGTCAATTGTGATGCAGCAGTCCGCCTGTTCGCAGCCGCGCAGAAAAGTGGTGTCCGCGGCTTTCTTCAATTGAGCTCGGTCGGCGTTGTGGGGGCGACTTCTAAACGGGGGACGCCGATCACCGAGGCAACCCCACTGAACCCGCAGGGTCTTTACGCTCGATCCAAGCTCGCCGCCGACACCGCGCTCATCGACATGGCCCGAGGCGGGCCGACATCGCTGGTCATCTTGCGGCCGCCGCTGGTCTGCGGGCCTGGTGCCAGCGGCAATTTGGCTCGATTGGTGCGTCTCGTGGAAAAGCGCCTGCCGTTGCCACTTAAGCAGGTCAGGAACCGGCGAAGCCTGCTCGCCCTTGCCAACCTCGTTTCTGCAACTTCGGCCGTGATTGGGCGATGGCGCCGAGAGCCGGCAAACGGTGTCTACGTGCTCGCCGACAATGAGGTTGTCTCGACTAGCGAGATAATCGTAGCGCTACGCGAGGGGCTCGGCAGACCGCCCGGTCTTTTCTCCATTCCGAACGAGCTTTTGAGCGCAGTGCTCAAGCTTGCCGACGGCAAGCTGCACGATCAATTGTTGGCTGATCTCGAAATCGACGCGAGTGGGTTCAGTGCGGCATTCGCCTGGTCCCCCATCACGAGCACCCATCGCGCCCTCGTCCAGACCGGCCTCGCAGTCAACGCCGGCGCCGGCAGGATGAAGGAATTGTACTGATGTGCTGACGCATCGCCGCCAATACGGTCGACGATGCGCCAATTCGCCAGCTATCGCAGTAGTCTTGAATTTCAAATCCCACTAATCGGACGAGAAAGTTGATGAGCGTGGACAGCAGACTAGTCGAGCGGATCGATCTTGAGCTTGATCGGGTCGCCGAGAACATGCGGCGCCTCAAGAGCCAGTCGTCCCGCATCGCGGCGGCGGCCGATGCCATCATCGGCACCTTGAGGAACGGCGGCAAAGTGCTCTTCTGCGGCAATGGCGGCTCGGCGGCCGACGCGCAGCACCTCGCGGCGGAGCTGATGGGGCGCTACCTCAAGGATCGCGCGCCGCTGCCCGCATTGGCGCTCACCGTCGACACATCAGCGCTGACCGCTATCGCCAACGACTACGGCTACGAGCAGGTTTTCGCCCGTCAACTGCGCGGCATTGGGCGGCGCGGTGACGTGCTCGTCGGTATTTCCACCAGCGGCAACAGCGCAAACGTAATTGCCGCGTTCTTGGCTGCACGCGAGCTCGGCGTTACCACCGTTGCACTGACGGGAATGGACGGGGGTCGACTGGGCGCAACCGCCGACATCGCCATCCGTGTTCCGGCGGATCAGACCAACTTCATCCAGGAGATGCACATCGTCATTGGCCACATGCTGTGCGGGTTCGTCGAGGCGGCACTGTGTTGAGGCAGGCTGTCATACTCGTTGGAGGCCTGGGCACGCGTCTTGGCGAGCGCACGAGAGCCACGCCGAAGCCGATGCTCGACGTCGCCGGGCGACCATTCCTCGACTACCTTCTCGATGAGATCTCCCGCTATTCCTCGATCGAGAGCATTCTGCTGCTTGCAGGCTATCGCGCCGAGCAGGTGGCTGAGCGCTATCATGGAAAGCGGCGGCGCGGTGCCCGGATCGAGGTGGCGCAGGAGCCGGCTCCCCTCGGCACGGGTGGAGCTCTGCAGCATTCGGCAGCCGCTCTGCAGCCACGGTTCCTGCTGCTCAACGGCGACTCCTTGTTCGATTTCAACATGCAGGCACTGATCGCCGCGGGCATGAGCCGGTCATCGCTGCTGCACATGGCGTTGAAGCGCCAGCAGGCGGGAGATCGCTATGGCCGGGTCGTCATCGAGGGCGACCGAGTGACCGGATTCACAGCGCCCGGCGCAAGGGCGACGGGGCCGATAAACGCGGGCATTTATGTGGTCGATCGCGGCATCCTCGATCTGATCGGCAACCTACCCTGCTCGCTGGAGAACGATGTCTTTCCCCGGCTCGTTGCCGCGGGCCAAGTGACCGGCTCGCTCTATGACGGTTACTTCATAGATATCGGTGTTCCGCAGGACCTGGAGCTTGCGAGCAAGGAGTTTGCCCGATGCCTGCGACGACCCGCTGTGTTCTTCGACCGGGACGGCGTGCTCAATGTAGATCGGGGCTATGTGCACCGTATCGAGGACTTCGAGTGGATTTCAGGCGCGCGAGAGGCTGTGAAGCTCGCCAACGATCTCGGTTATTTGACGTTCGTCGTCACCAACCAGGCGGGCGTCGCGCATGGTCATTACGGTCTCGATGCAATCGAGCGCCTGCATGGCTGGATGGCGAATGAGCTTGCCCTTGTCGGCGCCCATATCGAGGCCTTCCAGTTCTGTCCTTTTCACGAGAATGGCAAGGTGGAGGCCTATCGAGCCGCCAGCCCTCGACGCAAACCGGCGCCAGGCATGATCCTTGACTGTCTGCAGGCCTGGCCGGTCGAGGCGAGCGAGAGCTTGCTCATCGGCGACAAGGAGAGCGATCTGGCTGCCGCCGCGGCGGCAGGAATAGCTGGTCACCTCTTCCGCGGCGGGTCATTGCTCGATTTTTTGCAACGTCTGCTGAAGCCGCGCAGCTCACGTGATTGAGCAGCGCAGATCGAGCTGCGACGATATGCACTGACGTGAGCTATTTTGCTCGCGATCGGAAGCTTACGCCCGAGCCACAAATTCGCGCTCCTCCGATGCCCTGCCAGTAACGGCGAGTAGCGCAAATAGGATGCCGGCAAGCGCGCCACCGAAGAGCGCCATCAGCGTGATAACACCACTGCCGATTCCGACCGGCCGCGAGCTCACCCAAACAGCAGATGCCATGCGCGAAGGCGTGGCTGGCGAGCGCGCATAAGTATCGCTCTGAAATTTGAGCTCCCGCAAGGCGAGAATGCGCGCATTGATGCTGTTGACCTGCTGCAACTGTCCTATCGTGAAAGCGACGTCACCAGAAGTAGCCCGCTTTTCCGCTAGTTGCTCAAGATACGCAAGCTCCGCAACGAGCGCGGCACGGTATGCATCGACTTGGCTGTCAAGCTGCTTGGCAAGTGCCTCGTGCCGAGCAATCACCGCCTGAGCTGCGCCTTCCAAGATCGCGCGGGTCAGTTCGCGTGAAGGGCCACGAAAAGCCACGCTGACGACATTGATGCCGCGGAGCTGGCTGGCACCGAGTGACTTCATCATCTCGTCGATGTCTGCGCCTTCGGAGATAAGTCCCGGTTTGAGGGAGAGAGCAACCAAGGCGCGCCGGAATGCCAAGTCTTCTAGGATTGCTGCAACTAGAGCCGGCGGCTCAAACACGTCTATCGAGGGCGCCAACCCCGGCGGCCCCTTCTTGAATTTTCCGATCTCGATCGTGACGTGGCCTGCAAAGCTGCGCGGCTGCATCGTGACGATAGTGGCCGCCAGCGCAGCACAGCCGAGGCTCAACGAGGCGATGAGACGCCATCGCGAGAGCACGAGCGTCCAGGCTAGTCGGATACTGCCGGTGAGGTCGTGTTGCGCTGCGCGCGCATTGAAATAACGGTCTTGCATCGATGTACCCCGCGCTTCAATAATTGAACTCAACTACTATGGGTCATACATTTCGAGGGCGGTCCGTGCAGAAGATACGAAAGTGGTGATCTGCCCGGGCTCGGTCACGTAGAGTTCACCCGGCAGCGTCCTGTCCCACGCCGTCTGCAAATATTTGGCAACTTCAACTCGGTCAACGTGCTCGAGCAACAGCGCCTCGCGAATCGAATCGCCGAGCGCGGCAATCGTGACACAGCGCAGCACCAGAGGGCAGTCGCCGTAAAAGGCATCTCCCAGCACGACCACCGGCTTGCCGAGCAGCAGCGCCTCGGCGCCCGACTTGCTGTTCACCGAGACGATGGCGTCGGCCTTCTCGAGCACCGTGTAATTGTTGGTTCTTGGTGGCAGGATGACGAGGTTGTCGTAGCGTGCAAGCAGAGCCTTCATGCGGGTGGCTGGGATCGCGCCGATCTGCGCCGGGTGCTCCTTGATGGCGAGCAGGTGCGTCGACGGCATCACGCGCAGGATGTAGTCGACGAGCGCCAGCTGGTCGAGGTACTGCGGCGAGCGCAGGGTCAGTGCCATGTCGGCTGGCACATGCAAGGGATAGTAGATGAAGCGCTGGCCTTCGGGCACGCTGCGGTAGTGGCGGCGCATGGCCAAGTTGTTTGCGGCCATCCGGGCATGCGCTTTCGCGTGCTGCAGGTTGTGGCCGAACTCCTGGTGCTTACCGAGTGCGTACTGGTCGTAGAGCTTCTCGGCAAGGCGACGGGCGTTGCCGACATTGAGCACCTTGGCAAAGGCCGGTGCGTACTGGTGCTTATCCTTCAGCGGCACCACGATGGCCTGGGCTTTATAGGTGGCGTCGAGGTAGTCCTGCACCTCCGGAATCAAGCACTGCGCCGGCTTTGACATCACCTGGGCGGCAGCAAAGCTGTTCGGCACGAACAGCAGCCGGCCCCGGAAGAACGATGGCTCGAGGAACAGGTTGAGAATGCCGCGCCGGCGGGCGCCATAGTAGCTGGCGATCACCGAGAGAAAGCCGCCGAGCTCCTGCAACATGATGCTTCGCTGGCCGGCGGCCGCAAGCCGGTCGAGCACACCTTCGAGCGCATTCGCGTAGATCATGAAGCGCCGCGCGAGTGCCGCCGTATCACGGATGGCGAACGTAATGCGCTCGTGGCTGAAGAGGAGATTGACGTCCGCGATTCCGTAGAGCTTCAGCCGCTCGGCGAATGCCACCGGATCGTCCACTGACGCCGGCGCGGCCAGTCCTGCCCTGTACATGTTGGTTGCAGGCACGCCGGCCGCGGCCAACATTTCAGCGCTACGGTCATCGAAGGCCAGCACCTCGACGGGTCGTCCGGACGCGATCAACCCCTGCGCCACCGGCAACCAGAACCGCGTCTGATACTCGGCAAGCGTGGTGATGAGAAGGGTTGGGGTGGCTGGCATTCTGTGATTGGGTGCTAAGCATGGGGTCCGACGGAACGGCTCATTCTCAAGGCTGCCAGGCCAAAAGCAACGCTGAGAACAAGCAACAGTCCCGTCGGGGAGTCGTAAGTCATATTGTCAACGAGGAAGGTCGCGCAAAAAGCCGCAATTCCGAGGTTAACTCCAAATGCTGCCTGGGACGCGCCATCCATTTTATTGGCCGACCAGAACAAGCGCAGAGAGCAATATAGCGCCAGTAGGATCGGCCCGAGGAATAAGCCAAACCCCACGAGGCCCGCTTCAAGAAAAATCAGCCAGAAATCGCCATGAGCATGCACGTGCTTGCGGAAGAGCAGATTTCCGAAATATAGCTTTGGCGGGTCGCCATCGGAGAACTGTCGAGCCACCTTTCTTAGATCATCAATTCGAGTGGCAATCGAGTCAGACTCGATGTCTTCGTCTATCTTGCCCAGCTCGAATCTCAGCGTGGCCACACTGCCCGGCCTCGCGGCATCGTTCCGACCGCTCGAGATCCGTTCCTGAAGGTCGGCAATGACGCTATTCCGATCGATCTTCGAGCTCGATCGGTGGAATGGCCCGGGAAACAGATAGAGCAGACCTGCGGAGACAACGAGGGCGCCAATGGCCGGCACAAAGCTGCGGCTGCGCTTTGCAACCAGCAAGATCACGGCATAAATCAGGACGCCAAACGCCACGACGACTTGACTGAGCGAACCCGTTCGCACGACGGCCCAGGCCAGGAACGCTGCAATGCTGCCGAATAGCAGCCATTCTCGGATTCTGCGGGTCGCGTAGAGCATGGCCAAGCTCACGCAAAGAGCCAAATTTACGAGTAATCCAAACCGGTTCGGATTGATGATGAATCCGGTAAGCGGCGTGTAACCCTGGATCGGATCGTCACGCCACAACGCGATACCCGGAGCTAGATTCGTAACTAAGAGGCTGAAGGCGATTTGAACGATGGAGCTCGCAAATACTAGAAAACCGCAAGTCGCAATCGTCGGCATCAACCTTTCCCGCGGCAGGGCGAGCACCAGCGCCCCGATCCAGCTTACGAAGAGGAATGACTTGGCAATCCTGTAGGCGAGCGGCGCGGTGGCCTCGGAAACGGTGAATGCGATCGCAACCGTCGCGTTGATGACAATGAAGACAGCTACCGCTTTGGACGCGGCCGACCACTGTTCGAAGGGGAACGGCGCGCGCAACCCGTGATCCCGTAGGAATGCCAAGACCACCGCCAGGGCTGATAGAACCACGACGCTCTCGTCAATGCCGCGCACCCAGAACGGGGCGTGTGAAGCGCCGCCCGAGAAATCGTAGAAATAATAGAGGCAAGTGGCGTTAAGACCGATAATCAGGTTCACATAGAGTGTCGCTTGTATTATCCGGGAAAAGTGCAGCTGTGCGAGGCTCGCAATCGCTTGCCAGGCGATGTCCATGCACCTAAGAATAAATTTCATTATCAGTTTTCCGATGAAACCGCTAAGTTCCGGTGTTTAGTTTATTCGGATTAGAAACGCAACGGTCGGCAGTCGCATCAAATCGGCTCCCGTCTTTGTGTTGAAGTGCAATGGCGACCCGGCCGCTGAAAAGCTGTAGAATAGGAGATCGCAGGAACAGTAGCAGGGAAGAAGAGAGCAGACGACATAGGCGCGCCGTTGCAGCAATCGCAGCAGCAGGCTGACCGCGATAGCGAGGCAGATCATGACAATGATTGCGCGAGTGATGCCGAGGTCAACGCCAGCGCTCATGTGAGACCTGCAGTGCCCACCGGCTCCCAACAATACAGCAATCCGTCATTATGGATCGTCGGGGCGAACTCCATCCTCTCTCGAGCGATGATGCGAATACGCCCACTGCGCTCTAGCGCATCCAGAACCGTGAACAGGCGTGTCTGGTAATCGACCGAGCGAATGTAAGCGTAGCTCACGATGTCTCGGGCCCGGGTGAAATCTAGCATCTCGGCGTTTGGTTCGATATTGATGACGCGGCGCGGGCCGGCTCGGAGGATGTTTTCCACTACGTTCTCAACTGCGTAGGGGATCTGCTCGATGCAGAAATAGGTGAAGACCGTGGCTTTCTTCACCTCAGCAAAGCCAGGATCATCGGCGCTAGTCAGATCGATAGAGCCAAAATTCAGCCGGTCGGATAAGCCGAAATGCGCGGCGATGCGTCGGCCCGCCTCGATCCCGTTCGGTGCGATATCTAACCCCCGCAGGCGCTGCCATCTCCGATCCAGGCCGACTGACAGCAGATTGTAGCCAAACCCGACGCCGAGCTCGACAAGGGCATCGGTCTCACCGGCATGGCGGGCGAGCAGTCGCTGTAAAGCGCCAAGCCGATACCGGTAGTACTCGTCCGTAGCTATGCGAACGATTCGTCCTTCGACCTTGGCGAGACGAGGGCGCCGATCTTCGCCGACCAGGAAAGTCGCAGGATCTTTGGTCTGAACCCAAGCCTGCGCCTTCAAAATTCGATCCCAATGGCCGGCGTTATACTCGCCCTCGACCACCGTTGAGGTCCGTCGGACCCGCTTGAATACGAGCCGCCTGGCGCTCCGCGCCAGATCGGCCATGTAAGCTACAAACCGATCTGTCAGAGACGCTGGCTTCAGAGAGGCAAGGACTGACATCCGCTAAGCTCAAATGACTGTGTGTCTGTTCGAATATTTGGTTCACCGGCCCACATTGTCGACACGCGAACTTCTGAACGGAACGCAACCCCAAATCAATGTTACATTTTGTGGCTAGGGTTCACGCGTTACTCAAGAGAAAGTAGCAGTGGAATCTTCACAGACACGACGGCCGCTGCCCTACAGTCCCAACACCAGCTTGTCTAGTGGGGTGGTGCGGTCGGTCGCGACGAACGGTCGGTTTGAGGCGCCGGGGAAGATGCGAGGAAAGGAGAAGTAGGTGGCTGTGAACATCAGGCGACCGTGCCCTGGGGCCATGCGACTGCCCATGTGCAGGCAACTCGAAGTCTCAACCATAAACGAGGCCAGCTTTGGCGCTTTCATGATTTTCAGCCGCGAACGGTCAACCTTAGCGAAGACGTGCTCGTCCTTGAAATGGCTGCCGATGAGAGGTCGGCCGAACTCGGTCGTCGGCTGGCGCGGCAGAAATGTGAACGGGCCGTCGCCGTCTTCCATTACGTCGGTCAGGTACGTGAATAGTTTGACGACGCGCATGTCATCGTGGTCGCGATGCCAAAGCTGCGAGTAGGCGAGATCGTCGCCGGAATGGCGCGAGTGGGAGAGCAGCACGTAGTCTAACAATGGCACTTCGCCGAACAATGTGGAGAGTGTGCGGATTACGGAAGGCTGCAGCCCGTAGCGGACGAAAGTATTGTCAGCTGAGAGCTTGCCGCCGACCATATCGCCGTCAAGAAGCCGCACCCAAAACTTCTTGTGGGTCAAACTCTGCTTGCCGGAGAGCTTTTCGATGCGGCCGAGCCGCTCGTGAGAAGCGTCGTGCATCTCAGCAAGCAGCCGCGGGTCGATCAGATCGGTGATGACGGCGAAGCCGTCGCGTCGAACGGCTGCCGCCGCCTCCTGCTCGGCTGCAGTTATCGGGAGGGCCTGCGCGGCCTTCCGGCGCTCGAGCTTGCCACCAATGTTCCAGGCGCTAGCTCCCGCCTTCACTGCCCAGCCAAGATGCGTGCGATTGACGTGCCACAGTGCGCGAGAGAGTGTGCCCATCGAAGTTCCCCGATTCGTGCCGACCTCGATGCGCCCGCTAATTTGCGAAACAATCTGAGGACGCACGGCCTTCTATCAATTGGGTCGCAGCTGAACAAGCAAGCATGGAGCCGCAGCCGGGCCGCATCCGAGTGCGTCGCCTGTGCTCTATGCGACTGCTGAACTCGCGTAAGCGCATGCGGAGGCCAGAGCAAGAGGCAAAACCTCACTCTCCCTTGGTCACATATCTTTCAAGCCATACACATTCAGCCCAAACAGCGCGAGACCGAGCTGCTCACCGAAGGCACGCGGCACGAAACGCAAGTCTCCCAAGAGGCGAAGCGGCCGCAACCCGAAATAACGCATCCGCAATCCTACCTTTTCGAACAGCATTTGCAGATCGGCTGCGGCGAAATAGTTGATGTGATCTGGGGGTATCCATAAGTGACGTTTGCGCCAATCCGCGCGAATGCCACGGACATCTCGCCTGTTGGGAACGATTACGACCAAAATACCCCCGGGAGCCAGCCCCCGCACGGCCTCAGCCATCATGCCGGCAGGATCAATCACATGCTCAAGCGTGTTATCGATAATAATAGCATCGGCCGCCCGCGGAAGCTTTTCGGCAGAGTAGAATTCGCATCGGGCATTGAGACCACGGGAGCTGGCGATGCTGCGCAGCGAGGGGCTCGGCTCAAAGCCAATGAACTCGGACCAATCCTTCACCATGATGCCCACGTCGCCATCATGCCTGTCCCCCTAGTTCCGGCGCAATCGTGTCGTATGTGAGGCTCATCCAG
>CAZCQH010000054.1:0-36548 GCA_964500805.1 uncultured Hyphomicrobiaceae bacterium | reverse complement strand
GTTGTCGAGCACCGTCATGCCCTTGAACAGCGCGACGTTCTGGAACGTCCGCGAGATGCCCTGGCTCGCCGCCACGTAGGGGCGCATCTGGCTGCGCTTCTGGCCCTTGAAGGTGATGCTACCCTGCTGCGGGTGATAGAAGCCGTTGATGACATTGAGCATCGACGTCTTGCCGGCGCCGTTCGGGCCGATGATGGCGCGGATCTCGCCTTTGCGGATGTCGAACGAGACATCGGTGATTGCCTTCACACCGCCGAAAGCCAGCGAGACGTTCTCCACCTTCAGGATCACGTCGCCGATCATGCGCTGGGGAACGGTTGCGGCGGTCTCGGCGGCTGGCATGTGGATGTTCATTCCGCCGCTTCCTTCATCGCTGCCTGAGCAGCCGGGTAGGTCTTGCAGTCATAAATGCGAACGTCGCCTTCGATCTTGCCCTTGCGGCCGTCCTCGAACGTGACCTCGGTCGAAACGTGGGCCTCAGTCGAGCGATCGTAGAGGGCGCGCACGAGGCTGCTGTAGCGGTCCGCAATGAATGAGCGCCGCACCTTCAAGGTGCGCGTCAGCTCGCCATCGTCGGCATCGAGCTCCTTGTGCAGGATCAGGAAGCGCTTGACCTGGGAGCCGGCAACCATCGGCTCGGCCGACAGCGCCTTGTTGGTCTCCTCGATGCGAGCCAGGATCATCCGGGCGACCTCGGGGTGACCGGCAAGCTCCTGATAGCTGCCGTAGATGACGTTGTTGCGTTCGGCCCAGTTGCCGACACTGGTGAGATCGATGTTGACGATGGCCGTCACGAAATCGCGGCCGTGCCCGAAGGTCACGGCCTCCTTGATCTCCGGGTAGAACTTCAACCGGTTCTCGAGATATTTCGGCGCGAACAGCGTGCCGTCGTTGAGGCGGCCGACGTCCTTGGCGCGATCGATGATGCGCAGCTGGCCGCGATTATCGAAGAAACCGGCGTCACCCGTATGCACCCAGCCGTCTTCAGTCTTGGTGGTGCGCGTCGCCTCCTCGTTCTTGTAGTACTTGAGAAAGACGCCGGGGCTCTTGAACAGCACCTCGCCGGACTTCTCGTCGATCCTGATTTCGACGCCTGGACCCGGCTTGCCAACGGTGTCCGGATAGACCTCACCATCGGGCTGAAGCGTGATGAACACGCTGGCTTCGGTCTGGCCATAGAGTTGCTTCAGGTTGATGCCGAGACCGCGGAAGAACGAGAACAGCTCCGGGCCGATCGCCTCTCCGGCTGTGTAGGCGACGCGCAAGTTGGAGAAGCCCATGCGATTACGCAGCGGGCCGTAGACGAAGATGTCGCCGATCTTGTACCGGAGCTTCTCGACCAAGGGCACGGGCCTGCCGTCGAGCACCTTTTCGCCGGATCGTTTCGCGACATCGAGGAAATAGCGGAACATCGCCCGCTTCAGTCGCCCGGCGTCCTCCATGCGCACCATGATCTGGGTCAACATGGTCTCGAAGACGCGAGGCGGCGCGAAGAAGTAGGTAGGTCCGATCTCGCGGCGATCTTCCGTTGCCGTTTCCGCGCTCTCCGGACAGCAGACGCAGAGCGCCCCGGCAAACGCCTGCCCGTAGGAGAAAATGTGGTCGCCGACCCAGGCCATCGGCAGGTAGGCCAGCATCGTGTCATCGGGCGTGAAGTGATCGAAGATGTTGGCGTTGGTGCCGGATATGACGACGTTGTCGTGGGTGAGCATCACGCCCTTGGGCTGGCCGGTGGTGCCGGACGTGTAAAGCATCACCGAGACGTCCGCGCCCTTGCCGGCTGCGATGTCCGCCAGCCATTCCTGGTTCGCGGCAGGATCCTTCAGGCGCTCGTGTCCAGCCTTGATGACGTCGTCGATCGCTTTCAGATGCGTGCGATCATACTTCTGGAGTCCGCGCGGATCGCCGTAGAGCACGTCTCTCAGCGACGGGACCTGGTCGGAAATCGACAGCAGCTTGTCGACCTGCTCCTGGTCCTCGACGATCGCGAGCTTCACCTCGGCATGATTGAGGACGTAGGCCATCTCGTTGGCGACCGAGTCCTGGTAGACAGGCACTGGGATCGCGCCAAGGCATTGCACGGCGGTGAATGCCCAGTAGAGCTTCGGCCGGTTGTCGCCGATGATGGCCACCGTGTCGCCGCGCTGAACGCCCATCTGCTTGAGGCCAAGCGAGAAGGCCCGCACTTCATCGCGGACTTCAGACCACGTCCACGACTGCCAGATGCCGAGATCTTTCTCGCGAAACGCGGATCGCGCGCCATACCGCTCGGCATTGCGAAGAAGTAGCTTCGGTACCGTGTCGAGTGCAGCCGCTAAAGCCGGTTGCGCTGCAATATGGGCAGCCGCTGACAATCGATCCTCCTCCCGCTGGCCAAGCGCGAATTTTTTGTTCTTCCTTCTGATCTTGGCGCCGATTCCTTTAGATCAGCAATCCACTGGGTTCAAGCAAGGCCCAGCCCCCGCACGTTGAACTTTCGTCATAAAATGGCCCAGGCGCAAATCTGATGAGTGGCTGACCGACTACCCAAGCAGAAGGCGCATAGGGTATGAAAATGGGACTGATCGGAAATTGCGAGTGAGCGGGACGATGGCGGAAGAGCTTTCACATTTTATTGGCGGCAAACGGGTCAAAGGAACGTCGGGCCGGTTCGGCGATGTCTTTTGGCCGATGACCGGAGAAGTGGCGGCACAAGTCCCCCTCGCCTCTCAGGCTGAGGTTCGGGCGGCCGTCGAGAACGCCATGGGGGCGCAACCGGCATGGGCGGCGACCAACCCGCAGCGGCGGGCGCGGGTGCTCGCCAAGTTTGTCGAGCTGCTCAATCGCGACATGGACAAGCTTGCGGACAAGCTCGCTCGCGAGCACGGCAAGGTCATCGCCGACGCCAAGGGCGACATCCAGCGCGGGCTCGAGGTCGCGGAATTTGCGACGGGCGTGCCGCATCTCCTGAAGGGTGAGTACACGGAAGGCGCGGGCCCGGGCATCGACGTCTACTCCATGCGTCAGCCGTTGGGCGTTTGCGCTGGGATCACTCCATTCAACTTTCCGGCGATGATCCCAATGTGGAAATTCGCGCCGGCAATTGCGTGCGGCAACGCCTTCATCCTGAAACCGTCGGAGCGCGATCCGTCGGTGCCGCTGATGCTCGCCGAGCTGATGATCGAGGCGGGATTGCCGCCGGGCATTCTCAATGTCGTCAACGGCGACAAGGAGGCGGTCGACGCCATCCTGGACGATCCCGACATCCAGGCGGTGGGTTTCGTCGGCTCGACGCCGATCGCGGCCTACGTCTATGCCCGGGGCGCGCAGTCTGGAAAGCGCGTTGCGTGCTTCGGCGGCGCCAAGAACCACATGATCGTGATGCCCGACGCCGACATGGACCAAGCGGCCGATGCTCTGATCGGCGCGGGCTACGGTTCGGCGGGCGAACGCTGCATGGCGGTGTCGGTGGCGGTACCAGTGGGCCAAAAGACGGCCGATGTGCTGGTTTCCAAGCTGATCCCCAAGATCGAGGGGCTGAAGATCGGCCCGTCGACGTCGGCCGACGCCGATATGGGCCCGCTCGTCACCAAGGCGCATCTGGATAAGGTGCGGGCCTATGTCGATACCGGCGTCACCGAAGGGGCGAAGCTCAAAGTCGACGGCCGCAGCTTCAAGATGCAGGGCTATGAGCAAGGCTTCTACATGGGTGGCTGCCTCTTCGACGAGGTGAAGCCCGAGATGCGAATTTATAAGGAGGAGATCTTCGGGCCGGTGCTCTCGGTCGTGCGCGCCCGCGATTACAACGAGGGCCTGAAGCTCGCCATGGACCACGAGTACGGCAACGGCGTTGCGATCTTTACGCGGGACGGCGACGCGGCGCGGGATTTCGTCAACCGCGTGAACATCGGCATGGTCGGTGTCAATGTGCCAATTCCGGTCCCCCTCGCCTATTACACGTTCGGCGGCTGGAAGCGGTCCGCGTTCGGCGACCTCAACCAGCACGGCCCCGACTCGATCCGCTTCTACACGCGCACGAAGACGGTCACCTCGCGCTGGCCGTCGGGTGTCAAGGAAGGCGCGGAGTTCTCGATACCGGTGATGAAGTAGGAGCCCAACCGATGCCCGTCACCGTGCTCTATGCCGAAGGTCAAGCTGGCGACGACGCGCTCGAGCGCCAGATCTTCGGTGACGGCGTTACCATCGTGCGCCGGTCCGTGAACGCTATTTCAGAGCTCTCCGACGCCGATTGCGCTGACATCGACGGTCTGATGGTTCTCCGCTTCTTCGTCGGCAAGCAGGATCTCGCCCGCTTTCCCCGGCTCAAGGCCATGGTGCGCATGGGCGTCGGCTATGACCGTCTCGACCGCGAAGCGGCCGCCGAACGAAATGTGCTCGTGTGCAACGTGCCGGACTACGGCACGACCGAGGTTGCCGATCACGCCATCACGCTGGCGCTGACGCTGCGTCGCGGCATTCTCTACTATCACGACACGCAGCGCGAGACGCCGGCGGCGCCGTGGCGGCCGCTGACGACGGGCGGCATCGTCCGCCGGCTCGGGGTGCAGACATTCGGCGTTATCGGGTTGGGGCGCATTGGGACTGCGGCGGCGCTCAGAGCCAAGGCCTTGGGGTTCCGTGTTGTCTTCTACGATCCTCACCTGCCGAACGGGGCGGAGCTGGCGATCGGCGTCGAGCGGGCGCGTACGCTCGAGGATCTCATGCGCCAGACGGATACTCTGTCGATCCACGCACCGTTGACGCGGGAGACGCGCGGGCTCGTCGGCGCACGAGAGCTTGGCCTGTTGAAGCCGGCTGCCGTGCTGGTCAACACGGCGCGCGGGCCCATCGTCGACATCGATGCCGTCTACGACCACCTGAAGAGCGGCCATCTTGCCGCCGCCGGCCTGGATGTCGTGCCGATCGAGCCGCCGACGGAGCCGCTGCCAAAGCTGATCACCGCCTACCGGGCACGCGAGCCGTGGACGATCGGACGGCTGGTGATCACGCCGCACGCCGCCTACCACTCGCCGGAGGCCAATCACGACACGCGCGTCAAGGCGGCCGAGACGATGCGCGCGGCGCTGCTCTCGAACAAGCCTCAGAACGTAATCACACCGGAGATGGACTGAGGTTAGATCGATTGAGGTGAGGTCACCCAAGGCGACCAGTATGTGATAGGTCATGTCTATGAATGCTCCGCTGCTCACATACCGCATGACCGTCGAGCAATTCCTTGACTGGGCGGAAGCGCGTGCCGCCGCGCTGCCCTACGACGAGCCGAAATGGGAACTGTTCGACGGGGTGCCGGAGATGCAGGAGCACGAGCAGTGGCGGCACGGACGAAACAAACTTGCTGTGTGGCGGACGTTTGCAGATGCCGTAGAGGCTCGCAAGCTTCCCCTTGAGATTGCCTTGGATAGTCTCGGCGTCCGAATCGGCCCCAACAGCAGCTATCAGCCCGAGGTGGTCATCTTCCCGAAGGGCTTGATCAAGGACGATGACCGACATGCTCCCGATCCTGTCATCGTGGTGGAAGTGTTGTCACCCTCGACCAGGAACAAGGACTTGAAGACCAAGGCCATCGGGTATGCCCGCGTTCCGACGATCCAGCATTACCTGGTCATCGATCCCGAGGCCGGTGAGGTCTTGCGGTATCGCCGCAACGGCAGTGAGTTGATCCCTGACGCGGACTCGTTGAAGTCCGGAACCCTGCGCCTCGATCCGCCCGGGATCGAGCTGGACGTCGCCGCTATCGTGGCTTGAATGCAGCGCCTGCTCGAGACTTGCCCAAGTCAGTGCTCACGTGCCTGCCATTTGCCGGAATCGGCGTTATGATCGTTGGGTTGGAGAAGTCGATCGTCCTCCGGGACTGACAGGAGCCGGATGAACTCGGCGGTGGCCATTTTCCCGACGCCTTTCGCACCGTGGTCACGGCGGGTTGCGCTATTCAGCCTGCAGCTGGTGATCCTCGGGATCATCCTGCATCGCTTTCTGTCGCTCTCGACACCGGTTGCATTGAACCTCTTCGCGACCGCGATGGCTGGCGCCGTGCTTGCTGTTCTGCTTGGAACGGTCGCCGCGGCCGTCATCTGGCGGCTCGGCCGCTCGGGCGCCTGGAACGCGGCTGCCGGCACGCTGCTGGGACTGACGCTGCTCGCCTGGCCGGCATTCTACGTCCCTCTTTACCGGTCGCTGCCGCAGATCAACGATATCACGACCGACTACGCCCAGCCGCCGCGGTTCCAGGCCATCGCACAAATTCGGCCCGACGGCTCGAACGATCCAAACCATGCAGGACCGGCGCTCGCGAAATTCCAGGCGGAGCACTACCCGGACATCAAGCCAATCATCATCCCGCGGCCGCCGCAGGAAACGTTCGAGATGGTCGGCGACATCGTGCGCCGCCTGAAATGGAAGGTCGAGGCGGAGACGCCCCCGCAAGGGAAGGGCCGGCCGGCCGTGATCGAGGCCGTCGAGCGAACCCTGATCCTCGGGTTCTATGACGACATCGCCATCCGCATCGACGGCGATCAGCGGGAAAGCCGCATCGACGTCAGGTCGGCATCGCGCTACGGGAGCCACGACTTCGGGCGCAATGCCCAGCGTGTCCGCCGGCTCTTCACCGAGATCAAGACGCAGCTCGAGACCGGGATGGGAACCGATCGGCTGCGGCGCAAGCGCCGCGGTCCGGAAGCAGCCGTGCCTAAGCGGGCGAAAGGCGCGCCTCAAGCAGCGGCTGCCCAGTCGAAGTCAAAAGGCGCTGCTCGATCAGGTGCTCAACGTGAGCAGCCACAGAGAGGGAAGCAGCCCGCACGAGGCGAGAGTCGAGCCCGCGATAGACAATAGGCACGATCTCGTTGATCGTCGCGTGACCATCCCTGATGCAGTCGAGGATGGCGCGCTCGCGCATCTGGCGATGCACGATGAAGGCTTTGACGACACGTTGGGGCTGATAGAGCCGCCCGCCATGACCCGACAGAAACGCCTCGTCCGAGCGTCCGAGCAGCTTGTCGAGCGAGCGCATATAATCGCCCATGTGGCCCTCGGGCGGTGCGACGACGCTGGTATTCCACGACATCACGTGATCGCCGGAGAACAACAGCTTGGTGCCATCGAGCGCGAAGCAGAGATGGTCGGGCGCGTGGCCGGGTGTGTGGATAGCGGTGAGCGAGTAGCCGTCGCCTTTGAACTGGCTGCCGTCGGCGAGTTTGATGTCGGGCGTGAATTCCTGATAGACGAGCTCGGTGCCCGAGGGGCTCTTGGCGGCACTGGCGGTGTGCTTCGCAACGCGGCCGAAGCCCGCGGTCTTGGCGCCGGTCGCCTTCTGCAGGCGCGCCAGGCCATCGACGTGATCGCGGTGGGTGTGGGTCACGATGATCGTCGACAGCCGCTTCTTTCCGATCAAGCCCATGATCGCGTCGAAGTGCACATCGTCCTCGGGGCCCGGATCGATCAGCGCCAGCTCGTTGCCCTGGCCGAGGATGTAGGTGTTGGTCCCCTTGTAGGTGAAGGGACCGGGATTGTTGGCGACGATGCGCTGGATGCCCGGATAGAGCTCACGGGGCACGCCGTACTCGAACACCATCTCCTTGCGGAAGGGGATCTCGTCGGCCATGGCGTGCTCTCTCCGGTTTCGACATTTGACGCAGCTCGGTGCGCCTCGGATTTCATATCCGATGCCCGGCCAACAGGCAAAGTACGCGGCGTCCGTTGCCCCTGGCGTGGCATGATGCGTGGCGTGTGGTTTGCGCATGGATCGCCCTGCCCTTGCCTATTCCTGCGCAAGAGCTGGCGGGATAGGCTTCGGCCTCGCCACTTCCCCAGCCTTGAAGCTCACACGACGGGAGACCCCATGACAGGCAAAGCCCTTTCCGGCATTCGCGTCATCGACATGACTCACAACCAGGCGGGCCCCGCGTGCGCGCAGATGCTGGGCTTCCTCGGCGCCGAGGTGATCAAGCTCGAGGACCCGAAGGGCGGCGACGTCGCCCGCGCACAGAACAACGACGAGCTGTTCTTCCTCGTCTTCAATGCCAACAAGCGCAGCTTGACGCTCAACCTGAAGACGGACGAGGGCAAGGACCTCTTCCGCAAGGTGATCGCCAAGTCGGACATCCTGATCGAGAATTTCGGGCCGGGTGCGCTCGACCGGCTGGGGCTCGGCTGGAAAGAGTTGCAGAAGCTCAATTCGCGGCTGATCTACGCGACCATCAAGGGCTTCGGCACCTACGGGCCCAACGCCCACTTCAAGGCCTACGAGCCGATCGCGCAGGCGATGGGCGGCGCCATGTGCGTGACAGGCTTCGAGGATGGCCCTCCGACCTACAATTGGCCGGCGATCGGCGACAGCGGCACGGGCATGCACATGGCGATCGCGATCCTGGCGGCGCTCAATCAGCGCCACGCTACGGGACGTGGTCAGCATGTCGAGGTGGCAATGCAGGATGCGGTGCTGAATTTGATCCGCATCAGCCTGCGCGAGCATCAGAGGAATGGCGTGCCGGTACGCACGGGCAATCAGCTCGGCAAAAACGTGCCGGGCACGACGTACCGCTGCAAGCCAGGTGGGCCGAACGACTACGTCTATCTCTACGCGCAGCCGCAGATGTGGCCGGCGGTGTGCAAGGTGCTGGGACGGACGGAGCTGGAAACCGATCCGCGCTTCAAGACCAATCCGGACCGCTGGAAGAACCGCGATGAACTCAATGCCATCATCACCGATTGGACGATGCAGCGTACGAAGCACGAGGTCGGCAAGCTGATGGCCGACGCCGGCGTGCCCTGCGGCGCCTGTCAGGACACCGCGGAGGTGATTGCGGACCCGCACCTAAAGGCACGCGAGATGATCGTGAACATGGAGTATCCGCCGCGTGGCGGGTTCGTCACGGTCGGCTCGCCGTTGAAGCTTTCGGATTCGCCGGCTGAGCTCACGCGTCCGCCGATGCTCGGAGAGCACTCGGCCGAGGTGCTGGGCCAGCTTTGCGGGCTCTCGCCAGTGGACGCCAAGAAGCTGAAGGATCAGGGCGTGATTTGAGACCCGGGCGAACTTGCGGGAGCCGGCCCGCTGCGTTCCTCAGTGGAGCGTTTGGGCGAGTGCTTGCAGGCCGGCAGCGGTCGGATACCAGCGACCGTTGTCCTCGACGAGCAGCCCGAGCTTTGCCAGTTTCTTCGCGATGTCGAGGTGAAACTCGGTCAAGTCAGCGAGCGGCTTGGTTGCGGCGAGCTGCAAGAACGCCCTTTCGGTATTGCTGAGCTGCATGCCGGCACGCTCTCCGGTCCAGGTCCTTGCAGGTCGCGGCGTGCAGGTGGCGGCCCACATCCGCCACCCGCAGCCCCCCGCTCGCACACCGTGCGCGACACGCTTCCCCGGCGGCAGGACACGGCATTTCCGCAAGCCGTGTCGCTGCTGCACTGGCCGCGACGTCGCATTTCGAATACTCAGGCGGTCCGGAGCCCAACAACGTCTAAGGGCGTCTATCCGGGAGTTCGTCGGTTGGGTGTCACATGGAATTCGACTGGTCCGCCATCATAAGGCGTCATCGCGCGCAGCTCGGACTGACACAGACGCAACTTGCACGCGCAGTCGGGGTCTCACAAAAGACCGTGTCACGCTGGGAACGCGGCGAGGACAACCCGAAGTTCGCTGCGCGGACCGTACTGAAGGATCTCCTGCATGAGCCAGACAGCGCACTCGTGCACAGCTTGAAGTTGTCGGTCACGCACTGTCCGGCGCCGCGGGCGCTGACACGAGTCGACGGGTTGGTGCTTGAAGTGTTGTCGCCGGCGGCGCGGGCGAAACGGCCGTCGATCGTGAACTTCGTTGGTCGGTCGCTGCGTCCGCTGGCAAGCGGCGTGCTGCAAACCATGCTGGATGACAGGGCGCTGCAGCTGGCAATTGCCCGTCACGAGATTGCAGCGGTGGTGGCGACGACGCGCAGCGTGCTCGATACGCCCGAGTCCCCACGCATCGGCTGCTACCGCACGACCATCAGCTATTACCGGATCGATGGGGTGCTCTACGGTGATGCGATCTCTGTGCCGGTGCAGGTGACGCAGGAGCTGGGTTACCGAGCCGTGGCGTTCGATGAGCTGGCACTGGCGTGAACGACAGGCGTTACGCGTGGAGACGGGGGAGACGGGGTCAGACCCCTGACGATAGACGCTGCGGTTCTGAACTCGGCGTGGCATGTCAGGGGTCTGACCCCTGACGAGGGGACGGGGTCAGACCCCTGACGATCCACGCTGCGGTTCTGAGCTCGGCGTGGCGTGTCAGGGGTCTTACCCCAGCCCGGCACCATCGGCGTGGCGTGTCAGGGGTCTGACCCCAGCCCGGCACCATCGGCGTGGCGTGTCAGGGGTCTGACCCCATCGGCCTGTCAAGGAAGCTTGTCGGGCTTGAAGCCGAGGATCTTCTCGAAGCGCTCGGAGTATTTCGGCCAGGCTTCCTTGTTGACCATGCGCGGGGGCACCTTGCCGTCGAAGATGTCGATCCACTGCGCGGCGGCGTAGATCGCGACGTTGTCCTGCGACTCGATCGTGGCGCCGGCGTTGTGGGGCGTCAGGATCACGTTGTCGAAGGCCATCAGCGGGTGGTCGAGCGGCGGCGGCTCATCGAGGAACACATCGATGCCAGCGCCAGCGATCTTCTTTTCCTTCAAGATACGCGCCAGATCTTCCTCCACGTACGTACCACCGCGCGATGTGTTGATGAGGTAGGCTGTCGGCTTCATCCACGAGAGTTGCTCATAGCCGACGAGGCCGAATGTCTCCTTGGTGCGCGGAGTGTGCATGGTGATGTAGTCGGCCCGGCTCATGAGCTCCTTGAGCTCGACCTTCTCCGCTCCCTTGGCAGCAATCTGTTCCTTGCTGAGGTAGGGATCGTAGGCGAGCACGTTCATACGGAACGCGAGCTTGCAGATCTCCGCGACGCGGCCGCCGATGTTGCCACAGCCGATGATGCCGACCGTGCGCCCGAGGAGATCGTTGCCGGTATAGAGGAAGCGCTCGATGTCCTGCTGCTTCCTCATGTGGCGGTCAGCGAGCATCACCTTCTTGGAGAGCGTGAGCATTAGCGCCATGGCGTGCTCGGCGACGGCCTCCTTGTTGGCGCCGGACTGGTTGCACACGATGATGCCGGCCGCGGTGGCGGCATCGACGTCGATCACGTCATAGCCGGCGCCGAGCGAGCAGACGGCAAGCAGATTGGGCGCCTTGGCGAAGAGCTTGGCATCGGGCACCCACGGCTCGCGCGTCTCGGTGCGGGCGGAGGCGTGATAGCCGTGCGTCCGAGCCAGCTCGGACCACGTCTCGTCCTTGTCCTTCACGACGTCGCGGCGGAAGAAGTCGAAATCCTGGCGCGTGGCGCGCACGCGATCGGCTGTGGCATCGATGCGCTCGTGGAAATAGATGATACGCTTGACGTTGGTCGCAGCCATGTGCCCCTCGGGTCCCTGATGTCACGGGCCATGGCTTGCGGCCCTGCCCCTCGGGGTGCAACCCTATCCGCGAAGGTGGAATTCGCAACCGGGCGCGCTCTCGCCACGGTGCATGTCTGCTCACTCGAAAATGCTCGAAGGGCAAGGAACGGAGAAAAGACTCATGGACCTCGGCAAGCTTGGCGTTTGGCAAGGACTGGATGGCGTCTCGGGCGCGGATGCGATCGCTTTCGCCCAGCGCACGGAAAAGCGCGGCTACAAGACCCTGTGGCTGCCGGAGAGCCGCGGCCGCAATGTGCTGGTGACGGCGAGCTGGCTGCTCTCGAATACCAAGACGCTCAACGTGTCGACCGGCATCGCCAATATCTACGCGCGCGATCCGATGGCGGCGGCGAACGGGCAGAAGGCGCTGGCCGAGTTCTCGGGCAATCGCTTCATGCTGGGGCTTGGCGTGTCGCACAAGCCGATCGTCTCGGGCATGCGCGGACACGACTATGGTAAGCCCATCGAGACGATGCGGGCATATCTCGAGGGTATGAAGGGCGCGGCGTATCAGGCAGCGGCGCCGAGCACGGCGCCGAAAACCGTGCTCGCGGCGCTGGGCCCGAAGATGCTGGAGCTGGCGCGCGACATGGCGGACGGCGCGCATCCCTATTGCGTGACGCCCGAGCACACGGCGCACGCGCGGAAGATATTGGGCCCGGGCAAGCTGCTGTGCCCCGAGGTGATGGTGCTGCTCGAGCCCGACCCGGTGAAGGCGCGAGCAGCGGCGAAGACGGCGCTGTCATTCTATGTTGCGCTCGAGAACTACGCGAACAACTGGCGGCGGTTGGGATTCACCGACGCCGAGATGCAGAGCGGCGCCGATCGGTTCGTCGATGCCAACGTGGCGTGGGGCGATGAGGCCGCGATCCGTAAGCGGTTGCAGGCCTATTGGGATGCCGGAGCGGATCATGTGTGCATCCAGTCGATCCATCCGTCGGGCTCGCGCACGGTGATCGACGAGCGCATCTACGATCTGCTCGCACCGGCGAAGGGGTGAGAGGGCCGTCGGGAGTCGTGAGCCGGGGTCAGACCCATGGGTCTGACCCCGACCAGACTCCGACCGAGGCGCGGACGTGACAGCGCGCACGGGATCGGGGTAGCGTCGGGCATCCTCCACCGCAGGAGATGCGCACATGATCAAGAACTTCGTCACCGTCTATCCCGGCCATATCGATCTGCCGGATCACGGGCAGAATGCGACGCCGGCCAATGAGCGGCGGTTTTCCAATGCGCAGCTCGCCTCGGTGTTCGAGAAGACCGATGCGATTGCCAAGTGCCTCGACGAGTGCGGGTTCGAGACGCTGTGGCTCGCGGAGCACCACTTCCAGTACGAAGGCTACGAGGTCATCCCGAACCTGCTGATGTGTGCGGTGCATCTCGCGCACATCACCAAGAAGCTGAAGATCGGCTGCGGGTTCAATGTCGCGCCGATGTGGCATCCGCTGCGCATGGCCGAGGACTACGCGACGGCCGATATCCTCACCAGGGGACGCACCGTGTTCGGCGTCGCGCGCGGCTATCACACGCGCGAGGTCGAGACGTTCGGCGCGCCGATGATGGACCAGGAGGCGAACCGCGAGCTCTTCGAGGAGCAGGTCGAGATCATCATGAAGGCGTTCAAGAACGAGCGCTTCTCGCACAAGGGCAAGCACTACACCCTGCCGCCGCCCGTCCCCTATCGCGGATACATCTGCGAGGACCTGACCCTGGTGCCGCGACCCGTCCACTCGATGGAAACGTGGCAGCCGATCGTGTCGGCGAAGCCGGCGGCGATGGACTTCATGATCCGCCACGACATCAAAGGCATGGTTGGAGGCGGCGCGGCGACGATGCAGGAAGGCCCGATCAAGGCGTTCCAGGAGGCGGCGCATCGGGCGGGCAAGAACTGGAAGCTCGGCGAGAATCTCGGCATCGGCATCTTCTTTTTCATCGATGACACGCGAGAGAAGGCCATCAAGCGGCTGACGCCCTACTATGAGGAACATGTGAAAATGTTCGCGCCGCTCGGATTCGTGCCGGGGATCACGCCGGCGCAAGTCGAGGCGGTGGCAAAGCGCGGCGGCTGGGACAAAGCCGGCGTGCCGACTCTCGAGCACTACATGAAACTCGGCTCGTGGTTCGCCGGCACGTCCGCTGAGTTGGTCGAGCACTTGAAAGGCATGGAGGCGCGCTTCCCGGGACTCGAGACGATCAATCTCTCGACGGCGCTGACGACACCTCAAGCCGTGATGATCGAGCAGTTCCAGCGCGTCAAGGAAGAGGTGATGCCGGCGTTTAGGAAGCGTTGAGGCACTGCCGGTGCGCGCCAGCCGTCACCTTGACCCTAGAGTCGCACGGCGATCTTGCCCCGTACTCGGCCGGCCTCGAGATCGCGGAGCGCATCGGCAACGCCCTCGAGGGCGACCACGCGGTCGATCGCCGGCCGAACCGAGCCGTCCTGCACCAGGCGGACCAGCGCCGCGATATCGGGCCCGTTCTCCGACGACAGAATACTTAGGAAGCGCCGCCGCCCGAGCCGCGATTGAACGGCGCCTGCAACAATGCGCTCCAGGAATCCACCCGTGAGACGGCCGCCGCCCTCGCCGCCAACCAGCACCGCGACGCCCGACGGCCCGAGGGCGCGCCGCAGATCGGACAACGGGCGCCGGCCGCCGATATCGATGATGACATCGTACCGTTGCGTTCCATCGAGTGGATCGTTGATCTCGTAATTGATCACGGTCTCGGCTCCGAGCCCGCGCACCAGATCGCACTTCGCCGCGCTGCACACGCCCGTCACGTGCGCGCCACGCGCCCGCGCGATCTGCACGGCGAAGGTCCCAACACCGCCGGATGCCCCGAGCACGAGCACCTGCTGTCCCGCCTCCACACGTGCGCGGTCGCGGATCGCCTGCAGGGCGGTCAGCCCGGAGATGGCGAGCGTGCCGGCAATGGTCGCATCCATGTCTGCCGGCCGATGCGCCAACTTCGCGGCGAGCGCCGGCGCGTACTCGGCGAACGCTCCACGTGCGATGCCGCAAACAGTATCGCCCGGCCGGAACGATGTGACCGCCGCACCCGTCGCGACGACAGTGCCGGCCACGTCAAATCCTGGAATCCGTCGCTTCGGTGTCCGTAGTCCCGACTCGAGACGCGCGAGCCACGGCAAGCCGGTCATCAAATGCCAGGTACCGCGGTCGACGCCGGCACCTTCGACATTGATCAGCACCTCCTCGGGCCCGATGATAGGAACCGGAACGCGGGCGACCGCCAGCACGCCCGGATCACCGTAGCGCTCCTGCACGACAGCCCGCATCGTCGCGCCGGGTGCGGGTGACGGCGAATTGGCTCGTAATGTCGTGTGAACAGCCATCAGCCTGTCTGCAGCATCTGGAAATGGCCGTCTAGGCCAAGATCGAGGTGCGAATACGGCACGAGCGGCATCCAGGATCCACACGCGCGGCGGTTACTGGTGCATCCCGTGCGCTGGAGCATTGCGTCTCGTTGTCTGGTCAGGCAAGCTCCGCCGGTTCATTTTTGCGCCCGACACATAGGCTGGAGGAGCCCCACGATGAGCGCCAAACCCACAGGAAAGCCTGCCCTCGCGGGCATCAAGGTTGTCGATCTCACGCAGTTCGAGGCAGGCACGTCGATCACCGAGACGCTAGCCTGGCTCGGCGCTGACGTGGTCAAGATCGAGAACCCCAAGGGCGGGGAGCAGGGCCGCAGCGCTTCGTCCGAGAGGAAGGACGCCGACAGCTACTATTTCATGCTGCTCAACGCCAACAAGCGATCGGTGACACTCAACCTCAAGGACCCGCGCGGCAAGGACATGCTGCGGAAACTGATTGCCAAGGCCGATATCTTCGCTGAGAACTTCGCGCCTGGCGTGATCGAGAAGCTCGGCTTCTCCTACGAGGAAGTTTCGAAGATCAATCCGCGCATCATCTATGCCACCGTGAAGGGCTTCGGCAAGGGCAGCCCCTTCGAGAAGAACCTCGCCTTCGACATGATCGCGCAGGCGGCCGGCGGCGTGATGTCGATCACCGGTGAACCCGATGGCCGACCAATCAAGCCGGGTGTGACACTCGGTGACACGGGCACAGGCCTCCATGCCGCGATCGGCGTGCTGGCAGCGCTCTTCCAGCGCACCGTCACCGGCAAGGGCCAGAAGGTGGAGGTCGCCATGCAGGATGCCATGGTGAACTACTGCCGCATCGCCTACTCGCGCCAGCTGATGACCAACAAGGCCTGCGAGCGCAACGGCAACAGCGTCGTGCTCGGCAATGCGCCGTGCGAGGTCTTCCGCTGCAAGCCCGGCGGCCACAACGACTATGTCTTCATCTACACGAGCCGCGCCACCAATTCGCACTGGGAGAACCTCTGCGATGTGATCGGCCGCAAGGACATGAAGGCCGATCCACGGCTCGCCACCCCGGTCATGCGCGGCAATCACGCCAAGGAGATCACGGCCGAGATCGAGAAGTGGACGATGAATTTCACCAAGCACGAAGCCATGGAAAAGCTGGGTGCAGCGGGCGTGCCCTGCGGCGCGGTGATGGATACCAAGGAGCTTTCCGACGATCCGACCATGGTCGAGCGCGAGATCTTCGTCGATGTCGATCACGCCGTTCGTGGCAAGGTGCGCATTCCCGGTTGGCCCGTGAAAATGTCGGAGAGCCACGTCAAGGTGAAGGCCTCTCCGATCCTCGGCGCGGACACCTATGACGTCTACGCCGACATGCTCGGCCTCTCGAAATCCGACGTCGATGCCCTGAGGAAGGAAGGCGTGGTCTAGCCCTCACGTGGCCTACCACAACCCGCCATCGGACGGGGTCAGACCCATGGGTCTGGCCCCTTATTGCCCCCGACCCGCCGGTTGGTAACCGGCACCTAAGACTATGAGGCTCAACTGCCCGGTAACTTCGGGCCCATTGTTCATAATTGTGCTAATTGATATTCGGAGACATTGCATGCCGGATCACACGAGAACCTTGGATGAGCGCGTGACCGACCTCGAGTCGTTCTACACAGACCTGCCGGAGATGCTGAACCTTCGTTTGGAGGCGATTGAAGGCCAGCTATCGGAGGTCCGCGCCCGGTTGGGCCTGATCGATCGCAATGCCGCTATGCTGTCCCGAGACATGCGCGATCTGCGCAATGGCGTGTCCGCGCAGATGCGCGCTCAGAACGATAAACTCGACCGAATGGATTCCCGCCTGAGGCAGATGGATGAACGCCTGGGACAGATGGATGAACGCATCGGGCAGATGGACACGCGCATCGGGCAGATGGACACGCGCCTCGGGCACATGGAAGCCCGCATCGGGCAGATGGACACGCGCCTCGGGCAGATGGATGCGCGCTTCGACCGGACGGACACAACCCTCGCCGAAGTCCTAGCCCTGCTGAAGGCGAAAGGTTGATTTCGGCCGTCCGGCAAATTGACCGAGGCCAGAACCGGTTTGTCCGGGTGCTTCAACCGTGCGTCAAGAAAATCGACAACCTCTCTGGGTGCATAGATAACCGCACGATTTCTTGATCTCGCTAAATCGCGCTAGACTGCTCGCATGAACGCGATCTTGCCAACCTTCACGTCCGTCGACGACTTCCTGCGTTGGAGCCAGCAACAGGAGCAGGGACGCTATGAGCTCGAGAAGGGGCGGATCATCGTGACGTCCCGGCAGAACGCAGAGCACGCAAAAACGAAGGTGCGCGTTTTCAACCTATTACAAGCAGCGATTGTAAAGGCGCACCTTCCGCTTTACGCCATGCCCGACGGCATGAGCGTGCGCATTACAGATGATCGCGCCTACGAACCGGATGCTCTTGTCGCGGCGTTGCCGGAGGTCGCAGGCAAGGCGCTCGAAATTCCGAACCCCGTTATCGTAGTCGAAGTCCTCTCGCCCACTCCAGCCAGCCAAAAGCGCGACCTGACCGTAAAGGTCGAGGGTTACGGCCGCGTCGCCACGATCGAGCATTACATCATCGTCGATCCGGCCGAGCGGCAAGTGCTGCACTATCGCCGCGAGGGCCGTGTTCTCGCGCCACCGGCCGCTCCGAGCGAGGGCATCCTGCACCTCGATCCGCCTGGGCTTGGTCTTCCTGTCGCCGCGATTTTCGACGGCACAGCCGCTTGATCGCATCGGCATCCTATGTTGCAACTGCTGTGCTCGGAATTCACGCTATGGCTTTTGGTTCCCATGCTTGGCGAGCGGCAGGACGAACTTCGAAATCGGCGTTTTCAAACCCACGATGACCGACCCGTTTGCCCGATTTGGCGTGAGCCGCGTCCTCAACGCGGCCGGAACCTTGACCCGCCTCGGCGGCGCCAACGTCGCACCGGAGGTGGCGGCTGCCATGGCTGCTGCGGCCCAGGCCTCGATCGACATTGTCGCGCTGCAAGCCGCCGCCTCGCGGCAGATCTCCACGGCGACAGGCGCCGAAGCGGGCATGGTGACGACGGGCGCCTCCGCCGCGCTCACGCTCTCCGCTGCTGCCTGCCTCGCCGGCCTCGACGTCGCGCGCATGGAGCGGCTGCCGGCGACCGACGGGATGCCGAACGAGATCATCATGGCCCGCACCCAGCGCAACGCTTATGACAGGGCGCTGCGCACGGCGGGGGCCATCATCCGCGATGTCGGCGTCAACGACCGCGGCACGGGCGCCGGCATCCGCGGGCTCGAGCCGTGGGAGGTCGAGGCCGCCATCAACGAGAAAACCGCGGCGATCGCCGTTTCTGCCAACCGCGTCTCGCTGGCCGAAATCCCCGGCATCATCACCGTTGCGGAGCGGCACGGGCTTCCCGTCATCGTCGATGCCGCCGCACAATTGCCGCCCAAGGAGAATCTCTCCCGCTTCATCAACGAGGGCGCGTCGCTCGTCTGCTTCTCCGGTGGCAAGGCGATCGGCGGCCCGCAGGGGTCAGGCATTCTCGCCGGCCGGCGTGAGCTCGTCGCCTCGGCGCTCCTCCAGCAGATCGACATGGACGTCGATCCACTAGCCTTCAGTGCGCCGCCCGAGTTCTTCGGCAACGGTCCGCCGAACTTCCTGCCCCGTCATGGCATCGGCCGCGGATTCAAGGCCTCGAAAGAGGCGATCGCGGGACTGCTCGTCGCACTCGAGCGCTTCGTCAACCGCGACGACAGCACCTGGGCACGCGGCCTTCAGAGACGCCTCGAAGTCCTGGCCGGCGATCTCGGCCAGGTCAACGGCCTCTCCGCCACGCTGCTGCCCGCCGGTATGCCGCGCGCCTATCCGCGCCTCGCGCTCACCATCGAACCTGGCCGCTTCGGCTGCCATGCACGCGAGTTTGCTGATCGACTGCGGCGACTGCCGGTGCCGGTCCACCTCTCCGAGGAGCGGCTCGGCGAAGGCGTGCTCATCGTTGATCTGATCTCGATCAGTGCCAGCGACGACGCGATGCTCGCCTCCAGTCTCCGCGAAGCTGCACGAGCCTGAATTGTCTGCTCTCGCTCTCTCGCTGCATTATGGACCGCAGACCTGCCGCGCCAGGGGCTTCACAATCGCGCGCGGCCGGGCGAGGCTGTCTCATACGATCCAAACTTTGCAAAAGCATACCCCGAGGAGCCCGCCCCATGAAGAACCCCTTCGACCTCTCCGGCCAGGTCGCCGTCGTCACAGGCTCGAGCAAGGGCATCGGCAAGTCGATTGCCGAGACCATGGCCGCCATGGGCGCCAAGGTCGTCGTGTCGAGCCGCAAGGCTGATGCCTGCGAGGCCGTTGCTGCCGGGATCAAGAAAGCCGGCGGCGATGCGGTCGTCATTCCTTGCCACATCGGCCGCAAGGAGGACTGCGAAAACCTGATCAAGGGTGCGGTCGCAAAGTACGGCAAGGTCGATGCGCTCGTTTGCAACGCTGCGGTCAACCCCTACTTCGGCCCGCTCTCCGGCATCTCCGATGAGCAGTGGGATAAGATCATGGAGAGCAATATCCGCTCCAATCTGTGGCTCGCCAATCTGGCGGCGCCCGGGATGGCCGAACATGGCGGAGGCACGATCACGATCGTCTCCTCGATCGGCGGCCTGAAAGGCTCGGCAAAGCTCGGCGCCTATGGCGTCTCAAAGGCTGCCGATTTCGGCCTCGCCCGCGCGCTTGCCGTCGAGCTCGGCCCGAAGAACATCCGCGTCAATGCCATTGCGCCGGGCTTGGTCAAGACCGACTTTGCCCGCGCCCTCTGGGAGGACAAAGCGAACCTTGCCAAACGCCTTGAGACGTCACCGCTGAAGCGCATCGGTGAACCCGAGGACATCGGCGGAATCGCCGCGTTCCTCGCCTCATCGGCGGGCTCGTTCATCACCGGCCAGGTGATTGTCGCGGATGGCGGCGTGACGATCGCGTAGAAGTTCTCCCCTGGTGCGCTGCAAAACGCACTTTCGTCATCAGCGGACTGGACAGGGCCCTCGAGCCGCACCAGTCTGCTGGGTGCAACAGAACCGCAAGAGTTCGTGCATCAAAGGGAGAACGACATGCTATCGAGAAGGGCAGCATTATGCCTTGCGAGCGCGCTGCTCGCCGTTGGATTGGCGACCTCGGCCAGCGCGCAAAAATTTCCCGACAAACCGGTCACGCTGGTGGTGCCGTGGCCGGCGGGCGGTGCCACCGACGTTGTTGTGCGTGCTATGGCGGAAATCGCCAGCAAGGAGCTCGGCCAGTCCGTGGTGGTCGAGAACCGGGCCGGCGCCTCGGGCACGCTTGGGCCGGCGACCGTCGCGGCAACTGCCAAGCCTGACGGCTACACCATCGTGCAGATGCCCATCACGGTTTATCGCTTCCCGGTGATGAAGGGCACGAAGGTAACGTGGGATCCGATGAAGGATTTCACCTACATCATCCACATGACCGGCTACACCTTCGCAATCGGCGTGAAGGCGGACAGCAAGTTCAAGACCTGGAAGGACGTGATCGACTTTGCGCGCGCCAATCCCGGCAAAGTGACCTACGGCACGCCGGGCGCCGGCACCTCGCTGCATATCGGCATGGAGCTGATCAGCGGCCACGACAAGGTCGAGTTCACACACGTCCCTTTCAAAGGTGGTGCTGAGACGACGGCTGCACTCGTCGGCGGCCACGTCGATCTTTCCGTCGAAGGCACGACGATGGTGCCGATGATCGAGGCCGGCCAGATTCGCCTTCTCCAGGTGTGGACCGAGAAGCGCGTGCCGCAATGGAAGGACGTCCCGAGCATTCGCGAGCTCGGGTACCCCTGGTCGTTCGACAGCCCCTGGGGAATCGCCGGTCCGAAAGGAATGGACCCGGCCATCGTGAAAATCTTGCACGACGCTTTCAAGAAGTCGCTCGACGACCCGAAGGTGCAGGAGGTGATGGCCAAGCACCTGATGCCGCCACGCTACGCGGACGGCCAGGGCTATCTCGAGATCGTCAGGCAGGTGACCGCGTTCGAGGCCGAAGGGGTGAAGCGCATCGGCATGGGACGCGATTGAGAAAACAATGGCCGCTGCGCCTTGTCGGGGCTCGGCGGCGCTGTTCTGTGCAGGGCACATCGTGCAGCGCACCGCACGTGCAATCAGAAAGGATCGCCAGACATGCTGACGCGCCGTAGAACGATGCAAGGACTGGCGAGCGGAGCCGGTGCCCTGCTGCTGCCCGCCACCGCTCGCGCGCAGCAGTTTCCGTCGAAGCCGATCACGCTGATCTGCCCATGGCCGGCGGGCGGGCCGACCGATGTCGTCATGCGCACCATGGCTGAAGTCGCGAGCAAGCATCTTGGCCAGCAGATCATTATCGACAACAAGGCGGGTGCGACGGGTACGCTCGGGCCGGCGACGATGGCTGCAACAGCGAAGCCCGACGGCTATACGCTCACGCAAATCCCGATCAGCGTCACGCGCCTGCCGATGATGCAGAAGACCAGCTTCGATACGGTCAAGGACTTCACCTACATCATTATGATGACCGGCTATGTGTTCGGCACATCGGCGCGTGGCGATGGCCCGTACAAGACCTGGAAAGACGTGCTCGAGGCGGCCAAAGCCAATCCGGGCAAGATCACTTACGGACACACCGGCTTCGGCAGCTCGCTGCACATCGGCATGGAGCAGATGGCAGCCCATTCGGGCGTCAAGCTGACCCAGGTGCCGTTCAAGGGCGAGGCCGAGATCTTCGCCGCGCTGATGGGTGGCCACGTCGATTTAATGGCGGCCGGCACCGGGCGGCAGGACATGATCGACAGCGGCAAGCTGCGGGTGCTCAACATCTGGACCGAGAAGCGCAGCAGGCGGCTTCCCGAGGTGCCGTCGATCCGCGAGCTCGGCTATCCCTTCGTCTTCGACAGTCCCTGGGGATTTGCGGGTCCCAAAGGCATGGATGCCGGCACCGTCAAGATCCTGCACGACGCCTTCAAGAAGACGCTCGAGGATCCCGCGGTGCAGACCGCAATGGAAAAATTCGAAATGCTGCCGGCGTACAAGAGCACCGCCGACTACACGGCCTTCATTCCGGAACAGGTCAAGCAGGAGCGCGGATTCCTCGACAACCTCGGACTGCTGAAAAAGGACTGATCCTTCAATCCGCACCGACATTTCAAAAGCATTGCAGGGGAGACCACGAACATGATGCGACGTCGCGAACTGATCAAGACGGGAACCGTCTTGGCTGCTGCCTCCGTGTTACCCAGACCCGCGATTGCGCAGGGAGCCGGCGATTTCCCGAGCAAGCCGATCACGCTGCTGATGGGCTGGCCGCCGGGCTCAGGTCCTGACGTTTGGCACCGCGCGCTGGCCGACGTCATGTCGAAGCACCTGGGACAGCCGGTCGTGGTCGAGAACAAAGCCGGCGCCTCAGGCACGCTTGCGCCTGCCGCGCTCGTTGCCGCAAAACCCGATGGCTACACGATTGCGCACATGCCGATCACGGTGCTGCGCCTGCCGGTGATGCAGAAGGTCGCCTTCGACCCGTTGAAGGACTTCACGTGGATCATCCACATGTCGGGCTTCCAGTTCGTCACCATGGTGCGCGCCGACAGCCCGATCAAGTCGATGAAGGATTACCTGGAATACGCGAAGGCCAATCCCGGCAAGATGACCTACGGCTCGCCGGGCTCGGGCACGTCGCTGCACATCGGCATGGAGCTGATCGCCAAGCATGCGGGCGTGCAGCTCACGCACGTGCCGTTCAAGGGCACGATCGAGTCCGTTACCAACCTGGAAGGCGGCCACGTGATGAGCGTTGCCGGCGGCTCGGAGGCCTATCCCCTCATCCAAGCCGGCAAGGTTCGCGCGCTCGCCGCCTGGACCCAGAAACGGCTGCCGGGGCTCCCCGATGTGCCAACGCTGCAAGAGGCCGGGCTGCCGTTCGTGTTCGACAGTCCATACGGCATGGGCGGTCCGAAGGGCATGGATCCCGCTGTCGTCAAGAAGCTGCACGATGCGATCAAGATCGCGATAGAGGACCCGAAGACCATCGATGTGCGCAACAAGTTCAACATGGTCGAGCGCTACATGGACAGCGCGTCCTATGCCAAGTTCCAGGTCGAGCTTTATGAGAAAGAGAAGAAATATCTGACCGACATCGGTATTGCGAAAAAGGATTGAGCGCGTGAAACGATTGCTCAACCGCTGCCTCGCCATCGGTGCAATGACGGTCGCGCTGGCTGCCATTGCACCCACATCGTCACTCGCCCAGGGCGCCAAGGACTTTCCGTCGAAGCCGGTTACGCTGATCATGTCTTGGCCGGCCGGGACCGGCATCGATCTTTGGCATCGCGCGATGGCTGAAGCCGCAGGCAAGATCCTCGGCCAGCCCGTCGTGGTCGAGAATCGCACTGGCGGCAGCGGCACCATCGGCCCGGCAGGAATGGCGGCCACGGCCAAGCCCGACGGCTACACCATCAGTCACATCCCGATCACGATCTTCCGCTTGCCGTTCATGCAGAAGGCGTCCTGGGATCCGCTCAAGGATTTCACCTACATCATCCATCAGTCCGGATTCATGTTCGGCACCGTGGTGAAGGCCGACAGCCCCTTCAAATCGTTGAAGGACATGATCGACTACGCGCGTGCCAATCCGGGCAAGGTCACTTACGGCACGCCGGGTGCCGGCACGTCGCTTCACATCGGCATGGAGCAGATCGCGCTCAAAGAAGGCATCAAGTGGACGATGGTGCCCTTCAAGGGCGGGCCCGAAACGCACGCCGCGGTTCTCGGCGGCCACGTGATGGCGGCAGCCGAGGGGCAAGGGTGGTGGCCGCACGTCGAGTCGGGACAGGAGCGCGTGCTTGCCATCTGGACCGAAAGGCGACACCCGAGGCTCCCCGGCACGCCAACGCTGAAGGAGCTCGGCTATCCCTTCATCTTCGACAGTCCGTTCGGCCTCGCCGGCCCCAAGGGTATGGACCCAGAAATCGTGAAGAAGCTGCACGATGCATTCAAGGCCGCGATGGACGATCCGAAGGCGCAAGAGGTGCAGAAGCGCTATGACTATGCCAGCCGCTACATGGACAGCGCCACCTATACCAGCTTCGTCGCCGAGCAGGTCGCCGAGCAGAAAGACGCCATCGAGAAGCTGGGGCTTGCGAAAAAGGACTAGGCTGTCACACTGACGTTGAACAGCCCCGGTCAAGAGGGCTGCGGGAGGCGTTTGGGCATCCGTTTTCGGCTGGTTTCGGGCCGGACGATGCTCGTTCGGCATGCTGCTTCGCCGCGAATGCGCGCGCCGCTGCCTGGCTGACAGCCCTCCTGGCAAATCCGATCATGCGACGAGCCGCCAATCAAGGCGCGCTTGGCGACCCGATTGCCGATCAAGGAGGAGCCGTGGCGAAAAATGCACAAATGTGGGGTGGCCTCTTCTGGTTCGCCATCGCAGCCTACGTCACCTGGGCCGGCCGCGACCTTGGTCTTGGCAAGCTCAGCGAACCAGGCTCCGGTTTCGCGCTGTTCTGGATCGGCGTCATCATGTGCGCGCTCTCGCTGAGCGTCATCGTGCAAGCCGTGCTCAGGGGCGGTGAAACGCTGGCGAGCTATTGGACAGGCACGCGATGGCCGAAAGTGCTGCTGGTCGTCGTCTTGCTGCTCGTGTTCGGGTTTTACTTCGAACGCCTCGGTTTCGTGATCTGCGCGCTCGGCCTGCTGCTGGTGCTGATGCGGGACGTCGACCCGCTCACCTGGCGTGTCCTGCCATCGGTGCTCCTGATTGCCACCGCGATGCTCATCGACTTTGCACCGCTGATCCCCGGCCTCTCCGCAGTCGCCAAAGATGTCGGGCCAGCGCCTCTCGGTCTTTCGAGCATGCATCTGATCGTCGCCGGCGTAGCGCTGCTGCTCGTCGCGCTGCGCCACGGCGATTCGGTGAGATGGCCAGCCGCGGTGGTCGTCACGTTCGGTGCCACGTTCGGCGTCTGGTACGTGTTGACCAAGCTGCTCAAGATTCAGATGCCGAACGGCGTCCTCACTCCCCTTCTCGGCTAGGAGAGCGCAGCAATGGAAATGATCGCGCTCCTCGGCAAGGGCTTTGCCGTCGCCCTGCAACCGCTCAATCTCCTTGCCTGTTTCTTCGGCGTTTTCATCGGAACCTTGGTTGGCGTGCTGCCGGGAATCGGCCCGGTCTCGGCGATGGCATTGCTGCTGCCGGTCACGCTGTCGTCGAGCCCGGAAGCAGGCATCATCATGATGGCCGGCATCTACTACGGCTCCATGTACGGCGGCTCGACCACCTCGATCCTGGTCAACATTCCAGGCGAGGCGGCCTCCGTCGTGACCACACTCGATGGCCACGCGATGGCCAAGGGGGGCCGCGCAGGCCCGGCGCTCGGCATGGCGGCGATGGCATCGTTCTTCGCCGGCACGTTCTCGATCATCGCGCTGATGCTGGTCGCGCCGACGCTGGCGCGTGTCGCGGTCGCGTTCGGTCCGCCCGAATACTTTTCGCTGATGGTGCTTGGCCTGACCGTACTGGCGTTTCTCACGCAGGGCTCGATCGCCAAATCCATGCTGATGGCGTGCTTCGGCATTATTCTCGGTCTGGTCGGCATCGACCAGATCACGGCGATGCCGAGGCTCACCTTCGACCGACTCGAGCTCCTCGATGGTATCGGCCTCGTTCCCGTCGTCATGGGCCTCTTCGGTGTCGCTGAAATCCTCGCCAACCTCGAGCGCGAGGTTCAGCGCGAGGTCGTTTCCGCGCGGATCGGCGGTCTTTGGCCCTCGCTGAAGGATTGGGCCGACAGCAAATGGGCGATCGTGCGCGGCACGGTGCTCGGTTTCTTTCTGGGCATCCTGCCCGGCGGCGGCGCGGTCATCGCCTCGTTCGCGTCTTATGCGATCGAAAAGAAAGTGGCGGACGATCCGGAGCGCTTCGGCAAAGGCGCAATCGAGGGTGTGGCGGGGCCGGAGGCCGCCAATAACGCCGCGGCCGGCGGCGCATTCATTCCGCTGCTGACGCTCGGAATTCCGCCGAACGTGGTAATGGCCCTGCTGCTCGGCGCGTTCATCATTCACGGCCTGCAGCCAGGCCCGCTGATGATGACGCAGAATCCCGGCATCTTCTGGGGCATCATCGCCAGCATGTACATCGGCAACGTGATGCTGCTCATCCTCAACATGCCGCTGATCGGCATGTGGGTGCAGGTATTGAAAGTGCCCTACAAGTTGCTGTTCCCGCTGATCCTGATGTTCTGCATCGTCGGGGTGTTCTCGTCGGGCAGCGCGGTGTTCGACGTCTTCGTGATGACGATTTTTGGCGCACTCGGCTACCTGATGCGCAAGTTCGGCTACGAAGCCGCTCCCCTGGTGCTGGCTTTCGTTCTCGGCCCCATGCTCGAGAACAATCTCCGCAAGTCGCTCATTCTCTCGCGCGGCGATTTCTGGATCTTTCTCGAGCGGCCGATCTCGCTCGCGTGCCTCGCCATCGCAGCGCTGGTTCTCGTTGCCCCGCTGCTCCCCTCCTTCGCGGCGCGCCGCGAGAAGATCGCATTGGACACCGAGTAACGCCTGCAAGCGAAGCCAACAGTCTGAGCCCACGCGCGAACAGTTGATTTGCGTGTGATCACGCGGGTGCTCATCTAGAGGCAACAACGTAGCGGAGTAGACTCATGAAGACACTGGCAGCGACCCTCGCTCTGGTACTTGCCTCGGTGGCCTCCATTGGAACCGCCAATGCGGCCTGCAATGTGCGCGGCCAATTCTGCGGCTACCCGTCTTGGGCTGCGAATGCGTTCTCGCACCCGAAGGATCGCGTGCCCAACTGGGTTCTTGACGATCGTGCGGCCCGCGATCGCTATTACCGCGGCTATCGGAGCGCGGGTAAACCTCACCGCTGGCGCTGAGGTCATCCAACGACGACAGGCTGGCGGAGGAGATCGTTCTCGTCCTGGCTCGAGTCGAAGTCTCCCGGTGGTGCTGACGGGGCGCTTCCTCCGCTATCGCGCTTCCGAAGCCCGATCAAAAGTTCGCGGTTCACCTGCTCGAGTTCACGCAGGCGCTCCTGCATTTCGTCGATCGTGCGGTTGCCCGTGTTCTGGAGCAGGAACACCATCAGGAACGTGCAGATCGTCGTGCCGGTGTTGATGACGAGTTGCCAGGTGTCCGAATAAGCAAAGAACGGCCCCGAGATCGCCCAGACGACGATCAGAAGCGTGGCGAGCATGAACGCATAGGGGCTGCCGAGATTGGCTGAGATCCACTCGGATAACGCATCGAAGCGGTTGGTGATGTAGATTTTCATAAGGCTCTCCTCGACCAGCCGGCAGCGGCGGTCCGCGGGAGAGCTGGGCGATCAGCCTGCTACGGACGCCCTGTCGGCATGGTCTGTCGGCTGTCGCTTGGCATTTGGTTCGGACCTTCTGAGGGTTGACCGGCCGCCTTGACCGGCGGCTTCGGATATGCCGCTAGGCGGCCGATCGCAAGTGAATTCGCAGTTGGAGTGCAGAAACGGCGAATGATGGCAGCAGGTTCCAGATTTCGGCGCGTAGCGCGAAGATCGCACAGCCGCTAAGCTCGGCGCTGAAGCTGCGGATGGCTTCCGTCTTTGGAACGCGCGCAATGAAAATCACCGTCATCCAGACCAACACGATCAGCGACAAGTCGAAGAACATCGCCCAGGCGAAAAGCCTGATCGAGGCCGCAGTCGCGGCGGACCGGCCCGACGTGATCGTCCTCCCGGAGGTGTGGAACTGGCGGGGTGGCACAACGGCGCAGAAGGTCGATGCGGCCGATCAGATCCCCGGCGGGCCCGCCTACGAGACGATCCAGGCACTGGCGCGCCAGCACAAGGTTTGGATTCACGGCGGCAGCATGATCGAGAGGATTCCCGGGGCCAGCCAAGTCTACAACACGACCTGTGTCTTCGATCGCGAGGGCCGCGAGGTCGCGCGCTATCGCAAGATCCACATGTTCGACATCATCGCGCCGGATGGCACGCCGTATCGCGAAAGCGATGATATCCGCCCCGGCGACGAGGTCGTGGCCTACGACCTCGAAGGTTTCAAGATCGGCTGCACGATCTGCTACGACATGCGCTTCGCCGAGCTCTACATCCAGCTCGCCAAAGAGGGCTGCGACGTGATCATGGTGCCCTCATCGTTCACGCTGCAAACGGGCAAGGACCATTGGGAGCCGATCCTCAAGGTGCGCGCGATCGAGACGCAGTGCTACATCGTAGCGCCCGCGCAGTATGGCCCGTTCGTCGACGGCAAGGGCGGCACGCGGCAGTCCTACGGCCACAGCCTGATCGCGGATCCATGGGGACACGTGGTGTGCAAAGTCTCCGACGGCATCGGCTTTGCCTCGGCCAACATCGACCGCGCCCAGATCAAACGCGTGCGCGAGCTGATCCCGATGAACGCGCACCGGAAGCTGAAGGTGCACTGACCCGAGTTTTGCAGGAGGACGGCGATGACCCCTTACGACATCCGCCCCATGCCGCCGCCAGTGCCGGCCGCGGATCTCGAGCTGCTCGGCAGGATCGAGACGGCGACGTTCGGGCATTTCATGCACATGGGTTTCATGAGCCGCGCCATTCAGCCGATGATCAAACGGCGCGTCGTCGGCACCGCGGTGACAGTGGCGACTCCCGGGCCCTGCACGACGGTACTGCATCATGCGCTCGGTCTGCTGCGTCACGGCGATTTCGTCGTGATCGATCGTCTCGGCGATGATCGGCATGCGTGCTGGGGCGGCGGTGTCACGATCTCCGCCAAGACAGCGGGCGCGGTCGGCGCCGCCATCGACGGGCCCTGCACCGACGAAGCGGAGATCGTCGCGACCGACTTTCCCGTTTGGAGCCGCGGCGTCTCGCCGGTGACGTGCCGCGGCTACGATCTCGGTGGCGCGATGAATGTGCCGGTGTCCTGCGGGGGTGCCGTCGTCATGCCGGGCGACGCCATTCTCGCCGATGCCTCGGGCGTCGTGGTGCTGCGCCGCGACGAGGTGCGCAGACTCGCGGAATACGCGCTCGATCTCCAGACCACGCTGCAAGGCCGCGAAGCCACCTACAAGACCGGGGTCAAGATCGGCGACGCCTCCAGCGCGACGGCCAAGGTGCTCGCCCGTCGCTCCTAGACGATCCGATCCAGAATCCACCGTCGAGCCGTCCGAGGTCCGCCCGAAAGACGCATTAACTTTTGCGGACTTTCTGCAGCCCCGAATCGTGCCCGCTAGGGCACCTAGGAAGCCCGTAGAGTGGGGTGTTTTTGAGTGGCTACCCCCCTACCTGCTCGCCCCACAAACGCACCAGCGTTGAAATTCACCCGAGAAGATGGGGTAATTGCCGGGCGACCCTCGGCCCCCGGCAGGCGCAAAAGCGGAGTTGAGCCCCAAAACGGGCTCGAGTTGCATGTCGACGCCCCGCCAAGCCCGGCTTCGGAGCCCAGGCTTTCGAGACGCCGCGGACCGAAGTGTGACAGGCCTCATCGTAGCCCTGACACCCGGCCTCGCCCCGCATGCCATTCAGCTCAGTCCCGCCCGCGGGGTGGATAGGCGTGGATCGTGCCACCCGGATCGGCAACGAGGCCGCCGTCATCGTCGATGTAGGGCGGGCCCACGGGGACTTTGCCGTGACCGCCGGGGATATCGAGAATGTAGGTCGGCAACGCCAATCCGGAGACGCGCCCGCGCAGCTGGCGCATCAGCGCCTGGCCTTCTGCAATTGAGGTGCGGAACCGAGCCGTGCCCGGTGCCAAGTCGGCGTGATGCAGGTAGTACGGCCGGATGCCCAAGGCGACGAACTCGCGGAAGAGCGTCTCCAGCGTCGCCGCATCGTCGTTCACACCTTTCAGAAGCACTGTCTGGCTGACCAGCATGAGCCCCGCCGAACGCAGCCGCCCGATGGCCGCGCGCGCCGCCGGCGTCAGCTCGCGCGGATGATTGCAATGGACGCCCACGTAAACGGCCTTCGATGGCGTCCGCAGCGCGGCGACCAGCTCGGCATCGATGCGCGTCGGATCGACCACCGGCACCCGCGAGTGCCAGCGCAGCACCTGCACATGCGCGATCGCGGCCAGCCGCGCAGTGACCTCCGCGATCCGTCGCGGCGAGAGCACGAGCGGATCACCGCCGGTGAGGATCACCTCCCAGATCATCGTGTTTTGCGCGATGTAGGCAATCGCGGCGTCCAGCGCCTCGCCCGCCAGCGCGCCATCGCCGCCTGGCCCCACGACCTCGCGCCGGAAGCAGAACCGGCAATACACCGGGCACGCGTGGGTGAGCTTCAGCAGCACACGATCCGGATAACGGTGGATGAGCCCCGACTCCTTCTCGTGCACCCGGTCGCCAATGGGGTCGACGAGCTCGCCCGGCCGCATCTCGAGCTCGGTTGCAGCGGGCACGAATTGGAGCGCAATGGGATCCGCGGGCTGAGAACGGTCGATCAGCGCGACCATTTCCGGCGTGATCGCCACCGCATAGCGGCGGGCAACGCGCGCAAGCTCGGCCTTGGCCGCGGGATCGACGAGGCCGGCCGCAATCAGGTCATCGATTGCCCGCAGGGTGCGAGGTGTCGTGCTCATGCCCGCAACGCCTACTGGTTCGGCATCGCCTGCACAAGCTGCTTGAAAGCCATGCAGCGGCGGTGCGTCGCGAACCTTTACCGCATCTGATCAGAGGCCTATCAGGGGAGCACGTTAATGAAGCGGTTGCCATGAGCACGAGCCCGAGCCCCGATGTTGAGCTGACCGCACTCCGGCGGTTGCTCATCCTCGTTTCGGTGATCCTCGCCACAACGCTTTACGGCACCACGTTCCTGATCGTCTCGACCATCCTGCCGCAGATGCAGGGCTCGTTCTCGGCCACCTCCGACGAGATCGCCTGGGCCATGACGTTCAACATCCTGGCGACAGCCATCGTCACACCGATGACCGGCTGGCTCGCGACGCGCTTCGGCTCACGCAATACCATGGTCTGGAGCATCGCCGGCTTCACGGTCGCAACGTTCATGTGCGGCATCGCGGAATCGCTCGAGGCGCTCATTTTCTGGCGCATCATGCAGGGCGGTTTTGGGGCGCCTTCGACGCCGCTCTCGCAGTCGATCCTGATGGCGGCCTTTCCGAGATCACAACATGCCATGGTGATGGGCCTCTACGGCTTCGGCGTCGTGATCGGACCTGTCATCGGGCCGACGCTCGGCGGTGTGATGGCCGAGATGTACACGTGGCGATACGCATTTTACGCCGTAGTGCCCGTTGGGGTGCTTGCCGTCCTTGGCCTCCTGGCTTTCTTGCCGCGGGACAGCAGCAATCGAGGGCCCACGCGCTTCGATTGGCTGGGGTTCATCGCGCTGTCGATATCGCTCGGCGCGACGCAATTGGTTCTCGCGCGCGGACAGCGGCTCGATTGGTACCAGTCCGGCGAGATCATCGCAGAGACAATCATCGCCGTGCTGGCGTTCTGGATTTTTGCGAGCCACTGCCTCACGACCCCGAAGCCCTTCCTCAATCCGCGCCAGCTGCTCAACCGGAACTATTCGATCGGGCTGATGCTCGTGACCATCTACGGCATGCTGAATTTCACGCCCATGGTGCTGCTGCCACCGCTTTTGACGGGTTCAGCCGGCTATACGGACAGCCTCGTGGGCATCGTGATCGCCGGGCGCGGTGTCGGCGGCTGCATCGGCTTTCTCGTGGCCGGCTTCACCAATCGCCTTCTGGACGCGCGCCTCTCCATCATGATCGGCTTCGGCATGCTGCTCACGGCGGGGCTGTGGCTGATGCACATCGACCTCAACGTCACCTACAGGGATTTGACGGCCAACGCCGTGCTGCAAGGGCTCGCCATCGGCATGATCTGGGTGCCGCTGACGACGGTTGCGTTCTCCAGCGTTGCCAGGGACGACATGGCCGAGGCGACGGCCGTCTACCACCTGCTGCGCAATTTGGGCTCGAGCTTCTTCATCTCGATCTGCGTGGCCGAAATCGTGCGCTCGACCAGCGTCAACTACGGCCAGATCGTCGAGGCGCTGACGCCTTTCAGCAAGGTGCTCTCGATGCCCTCCGTGATGGGGCAGTGGAACCTCGATTCGCTCGGCGGCCTCGCACGCCTCTCGAAGGAGGTGACCCGCCAGGCGACGATGATCGCTTATCTCAATGCGTTCGGGCTCTTCACGGCGGCCTGCGCAGTGACGCTTCCGTTGATCCTGCTGATGCGCGGACGGCCGGAGCAGCCTGCGAGTTGAGATCTCATTTTTCGCGCTGGGTGGAGAGCAAGACGGCTGACAGCAGGGCCAGCAGGCCGATGGTCGTGTAGGCGATCGCGTAATCGCCGAGCGCCGTCACCAGAATGCTGGTGAGCGTCGGCAGCACCATCACGCCCGAGAACATGCAGGCCGAGCCGATCCCCGTCGCCTCTGTGCGTCGCGCGCCGCCGAGCCGGGCATACTCGGCATAGGCGATGCCGGTGTAACCGCTGGCCGTGGCACCCGCGGTCACCGATACCAGCACAACCAGCACCGCCGGCCACGCCGGGCTGAACGTGCCCGCCAGGATTGCCGCGCCACACATGATGCCCCCCTGGATTGCCAGCAGCCGGCGCGCAGCAAGCTTGTGGTCGGCGAGCCATCCCCAGATCGGGCGGGAGATGACGCCCGAGAGCTGGTAGAGCGCCAGCGTCTGCCCGGCGCTGACGAGATCGAACCCGACAACGGTCGTGAGCTGCGTCGTCATGAAGGCGATGAAGCAGATCTGCAGCCCCGCATAGATGAACGACGCGAAGGACAGGCGCCGCAGCGGGGCACTGTCCCGCAGCATCCTCCCGAGCTCCATCAAACTGGTTGTGGAGGGCGCTTTGCCGGCGATGACCGGTTCCCAGCGCCGTCGAACCAGCTCGAGCAAGAGCAGCACCATGACCACGGGAACCAGTTGCAGTAGCAGTGCCGGCTGCCAGCCCGCATAAAGCGTCAGTGGCGGCATGATGAGGCCTGCCAGCATGCCGCCGAGCGGAACGCCGATCTGGCGGACCGAGAGCACCAGGTTCATGTGGGCCGGTGGCGTGCGTGGCACGAGCAGGTGCGTCGAGGACGGTGCAGTCGCCCCGTATGCAAGCCCGAGAAAGACTGCACTCAGCGTCACCGCGATCAGGCTGCCGGTCGCCGCCGTCAGCAGCATCGCTAGCGTGGCCAGGAGAATGACCTGGCTGACCCTGACGGCGCCGCTCTTGAAAATGAATCCCGGCGACAGAAGTGCCGAGATGATCCCGACGCCATAGACCATGGAGACGAACACACCGATCAGCGTGGGCGGCAGCTCCAGGTGGCGAGCTACCACGGGCGCCACCGCTGGTATCGAATAGGCGGCGGCCGTCGCCAGGGTCTGCACGGCGAGTGTCGCAAGCAAAGGTGCTGTCGGAAACCGTGGGGCTTGGGACGCCTCAATCCCCGCCGCTGCCGGCCTCCTCTCCACATCGCTGCTCAAAGCTCGATCATCCCTTGCTGCCAACCGAATGCTAGGGAACGGCCTCTGGCCGCGCCAGACAGCCGGCGCCATGCCTGCAGGGCAACTGGCGCATTGGTCTCGCACCAAAATCAGTCCGGGGCGTCAGTTAACTAACCGCTAACCTCGAGCTTTTTGGAGGGCTCGCAACAGGTATTGTCGCCGAACTCAGATGTCAGCGGGTTGACACCATGCGCGCTCTACGCCTTGCCTGCCTAGCCGGTTTGCTCAGTCTCATGCTGAGCATGCCAGTTACGCCGTCAAGTTTCATTGCGAGTACGGCGAGCGCGCAAGTGGTGACGGTTCCAGATCCCGGCGAGGTGCCTCGCCGGCGCCCGCCGCCAGTGCCACGTCATCCCGATTGCCCCAAGGGTGAAAGTTGCACCGTGTGCTTTGCCGGCTGTGGCGGCAAGCCTTCGATCGTCTACGCCGCGCCGATCCCGCCCAGCCTGCCGGTGAGCAAAGATCCGCCGATCCCGAACGCCGATATGGCAGGCATGAACAGGCATCCCGGCTCGCTGATCATCTGCGGCAAGGAAGGCACTTGCCGTGGCTTCGGCATGCGTGGCGAGGACAGCTACTGGACACGCGGCTGGCACTACAATGACCTGCCGACCTATCCGGCCTATTCCCCGTACTACTACCGCTACTATTATTACACGCCGCTCTACGCACCCTTGATCTGGTGGTGAGCTGCCCTTGACGAATGCGTCCGGCGCCTTATCTGGAGCCGGGTTTCGCGGGATCGCTTGGGGAGAACAGCCATGGCTGCGCGCAAGGTCGCTGTCTCATCGACAGTGAAGGACTTGAGGGCGCGCGTTCAGCGCTGGCGGCGCGCCGGCGAGACGGTGGCGCTGATCCCGACGATGGGCGCCCTGCACGACGGGCACCTCGAGCTGGTGCGCATCGCCAAGAAGCGATGCGATCGCGCGGTGACGTCGATCTTCGTCAATCCCGCCCAATTTGCGCCGACCGAGGACTTCGACAAATATCCGCGCACGTTCGAGGACGATCTGGCCAAGTTGCGGACGGTAGGCGGCGATCTCGTCTGGGCGCCGCTCAAGGGCGAGATGTACCCGGATGGCTTTTCGACGCGCGTTGTGCCGGCGGGTGCCGCCGAAGGCCTCGAGACGGATTTCCGCCCGCATTTCTTCGGTGGCGTCGCAACCGTGTGCTGCAAGCTCTTCACCCAGGTGCTGCCGGACATCGCGATCTTCGGCGAGAAGGACTATCAGCAGCTCTGCGTCATCCAGCAAATGGTGCGCGACCTGAACGTGCCGCTCGAGATCGTCCCGGGCAAAACGGTTCGCGAGGCTGACGGGCTCGCCATGTCCTCGCGCAACCGCTACCTCTCGGCGGACGAGCGGCAGCGTGCGGTCACGATCCACCACGTGATCAACAAGGTCGCCGGGGCAGCGGCAAAAGGCCGTGGCATCGAGAAGGCCATCACCGATGGCAAGGCCGCGCTCACCGCCGCCGGCTTCGCGCCGATCGACTATGTCGTCGTGCGCGACGCCGAGACCCTGAAAGACTGGGACCGCAAGTCCGGCCGCCCCGGCCGCGTGCTCGCCGCCGCCTGGCTCGGCAAGACGCGGCTGATCGATAATGTGGGGGTCGAGTTGGCCCAATAGCGGATGAGCCCGGGATACGCGCTCCCTTTCACCGCGACAGATGCCGCACGCCAGTTCAGCGCGCCGCCCCGGACGGCGCTTGACCCTCCTTGACGGCACCCAGTTGCAGCAGCATCCAAGGAGACGCCGACAATACGTCGGCGTAGGTCCATCTACCTATTGAAAAAACGCCCGAATTTGGGGTCGCCGCGGCCCGTACGTGAGGCTGGCGTGGGGTGCTTTTTCGAAGCTATCCCCCTCCCTGCTCGCCTGGGAAATGCGCTGGCGTCGATTTTAGCCCATGACAAATCGATTTCGCTGGGCGGGGGATCGTCGGGGCTGCGGCTTCGGACGAGAATTGGGCGGGTTAGTGGTACATGGCGGCCGAAATCTGCGGGAAAATTAGATACACTTTTACCAATGTTTCACGTGAAACATTGGCGGGTGCGCGGACGAAGTGGAGCGCAATTGGGGACAGTCACATTTTCGACTGCAAACACCAGCTCCCATTCTTCATCGGCCCCCTACTCCGCCGCTTGCGCCGTCGCGGCCTTCTCCACGCGGGCGGCCGAAAACTTGAACTCGGGGATCTTGCCGAACGGGTCGAGCTGCGGGTTGGTGAGCATGTTGGCCGGCGCCTCGGCGAAGGCGAAGGGGATGAACACCATGCCTTCCGCCACGTCGCGGTCGGCGCGCGCCTTCAGTGTCAGCTTGCCGCGCCGCGTCGAGACGATGACGAGGCCGCCGGGCGCGATGCCCATCTTCTCCATGTCGCGCGGATTGAGGCCGGCGACGGCCTCGGGCTCGAGGTGGTCGAGCGTGGCGGCGCGCCGGGTCATGGAGCCCGTGTGCCAGTGCTCCAGCATGCGGCCGGTGGTCAGCACCATCGGGTACTCCGCATCGGGCAGCTCGTCGGGCGGGCGCAGCTCGGTCGGCACGATCTTGGCGCGGCCGGATTGTGTCGGGAACGACTGCGCGAAGATGATCTCGTTGCCGGGTTTGTCCGGCGCATCGCACGGATAGGTGACAGCGTCCTCACGGCAGAGCCGCTCCCAGGTGATGTTCTTCAGTGACGGCATCACCTTCGTCATTTCGCCGAACACCTCGGACACGTCCTTGTAGGCCCAAGGCAGGCCGACGCGCTGCGCGATCTCCTGGATCAGTGCCCAGTCCTGACGTGCCTCGCCCGGCGACGGCACCACGGGCCGCGCGATCTGCACCTGGCGATTGGTGTTGGTGAAGGTGCCCCACTTTTCGGCGTGCGCCGAGGCGGGCAGAATCACGTCCGCGTGCCACGCCGTCTCGGTGAGGAAGATGTCCTGCACCACGAGATGCTCGAGATGCGCCAGCGCTTCGCGCGCGTGCTGCACATCGGGGTCGGACATGGCCGGGTTCTCGCCCAGAATGTACATGCCCTTGATCACATCATCCTTGATGGCGTGCATGATCTCGACAACGGTGAGCCCGCGCTTCGGATCGAGCTCGGTGCCCCAGAAGGCCTCGTACTCCGAGCGGATCTGCGGGTTCTCGACGCTGCGATAATCCGGGAACACCATCGGGATGAGGCCCGCGTCCGAAGCGCCCTGCACATTGTTCTGGCCGCGC
>CAZCQH010000053.1:0-39285 GCA_964500805.1 uncultured Hyphomicrobiaceae bacterium | reverse complement strand
GTCAAACTTCTACTGCCTCCCCGGCAAAGCCGGGGGGTCTCCCGCTGACGCTAGGAATTCGATCAAACGCATGCTGCGGTCTCGGGTTGAACGGCGACGACTTGTCGAACCGCAAGCACGTAGACCAATGAACCTCGCTCAATCGCTATCCGCATTTGTCTCCAGGCGCCGAAACGACCGCTTGGGAAGCGTCGACCGGGAACTCACCAAAAGAAAAGGCCGCCCGAAGGCGGCCTTTCCAATTTCGATCCAAGGCTATCCGCGATCAGAAGTTGATGCGGGAACCGATGACGAAGACCGAGATGTCGTTCGCGCCGCCATTGTTCAGCGTAGCATTTGCTGCACCAAAGCCAACAGCGTCAATCTCGTAGTTCTTGTAGGTCGCAAACACTTCCATGGCAGCGGCGTCGATGTACTGCGTCACGCCGAGGCCCCAGTGAGTGACCTTGCTCGAGCAGTCATTGAAGCCCAACGCTGCGGTGCCGCAACCAGAAGACGTTCCGAGGAAGTTGGCTTGCGCAAGACCACCCTTGCTCTCACTGTACTCAGCAAAGAGCACCGTATCGCCAATTCCGAAGAAGTTGCGACGCAGACCACCGGACAAGTACCAGAACTTCAGGTCTTGACCGTTGTAGGCGATTCCAGGAGATCCTCCGTCGATCTCACGCTGCCCCCAGGCACTAGTCAGGAAGAGACCAGTTGCTACGTGCAGCACCGAAGACGAACCCTTCAAGTCGGTGACCTTCACATCACACCGCGTGTTGCAGAGTGCACCGGCTTGGTCGAGGAGCTGGAACGTACCGTTGAATTTCGTATCCTCTTGGTAGCCGATACCCCACGCCGTCCGGAAGCCATGATGCTCGCCAGCGTAGCGAAGAGCGATATCCCAATAGTTATCTTCAGCAACTGCTGCTTGCAGTGTGAAACCCATCAGGGTCGGCGTCTCATACAAGACATGGTTGCGACGGCTGGTGTCCCAGCTCTCATGGCCGCGGATCGCCTGTCCCCAGTTGATATTCGTCGCATTGCCCAACGATGTCGAGCTGCGAAGAATAAACCCGCCTGGATAGAGCGCAATGTCCGATGTTGCACCGCCAGTCGTGCCGCCGAGATCGATCAGCGTAAGATTATCCGTTGCGGTCGAACCATGGCCAGTCTTGATCATTCCAAGACGAGCATGGCGCAACCAAACGGTCGCGTCACGAACCGTGGCACAGCCGATCGTGTTAGCGGAGTTGGAGTTCTGGCCGCAACCTGCATAAGCTAACCCGGCGTTTTGAGCGGCACCGCTCGGGCCGAGATCGTCACCACCATTCAGCTGATTGGCAGAGCTGATGGAGTTGGCGTTGGCTCCGAATTCGTAAAGGAAGCCGGCTGTCACTTCAGGACTGATCTTGGCCGTGCCGACGAACCGGAAACGGGAGCCGTAGTTGCCTCCGTCACCAAAGTAAACATCCGTCTGCGTACCGTCATCCCACCACATCACGTTGTGCGACACGAAGCCCGACAGCGTCACAGACACCTTGCGGTTGCCCTTGCGCACTGTCGTAGCTTCCAGCTCTGCAATGCGCTCCTCGAGATCGGCGCAGCAGTTGCCACCGAGGTCGGCCGCCAGGGCACTCGAGCCCATCAACGCGGTTGCGACGGCGGCGATGGCGAAGCGACTAATCGTCATTCGTCCCCCATTCATAGGTTTGTCTCTCCAGTTCTAGTCTTGCAGGAAGCAGCACGCGCAGCCCGGCGCTAGCTCCCGTGTCCCTTCGAGACCGCACGCACGCGCGTGAAGCGCACGCCGCCTCGGAGAGACGCGTTGGACGCGAAACACAACGATACGAACGCTGGAGTACTGAGTGCGGCTTGGTCTCGCGTGAGCGCCGGGCTTGCTTCCTGCGCTTCACCGCCGGCCCTCGGGCTGACCCGACTCAGAGCACGACGCTATCGACTGCGACCTTCAGGGTCCTGCCGCACGACTCGACTTAGAGGTCTGGCTTAATGCACGGGCGGACGAGTCGCAAACCCGAGTATGGGGAAATGTGGAGGAAACGGGCCACTCGTTGCAGAAACGTCACGGATTTTGTCGCCAAAGCCAACTTTTGATGAATACGCGGTCACGGCGAGCAATGAGTTCGCTTGGCAACTAATCGTGCTAAGGCAATCGCGGGCCCGTTTCAACGATACCGTGATTCGGGCACCCTCGCCGCAGCGACGATGCGAAAAGCAAGAAGGCCGCCAGAGGAGGCGGCCTTCTCACTTTGTCGGTTAGGTTGCTATCAGCTCACGCTCAGAAGTTGATGCGCGTTCCGATGATTACAGCTTTCATGTCCGACGCGCCGCCGTTGTTGAGCTGCGAATTCGTGGCGTTGAAGCCTGTCGCATCGAGCTCATAAGCCTTATATGCAGCAAATATTTCCATGGCAGCTGCGTCGATGTACTGCACTACACCAACGCCCCACGTCGTGACCTTGCTATCGGCCGTGCACGAATGCTGTGTCGTGCCCGTCGTGCACGCACCGATGTTGGTAGAGTTACCAAGGAATGCACTCTGTGCAAGGCCGCCTTTGTGCTCGCCATACTCTCCATACAGCACGGTCTTACCGATACCGAAGAAGTTCTGCGAGATACCGCCGGCAAGCCACCAGAACGTCAGATCTGGTCCAGTGTAACTGTCAGCTGCTGCTCCGGTGATGCTGCCATCGATCTCGCGATTCCCGGCAGCCGCGGTCAGGAACAAACCAGTTGGCACGTGCAAGACGGAGGCCGAACCTTTGAGATCGGTGACTTTCGTATTGCATTGGCTTGCGCAGAAAACACCGATCGTCCCGGCTCCGAGTTGAACACCGCCATTGAACTTCGTGTCCTCCATGTAGCCGATGCCGGCTGCAATGCGGAACCCACCAAATTCGCCAGCGTAACGCAACGCAACGTCCCAGAAATTGTCTTCAGCTACCGCAGCCTGAAGCGTAAAGCCAACGAGGGAAGGCGTCTCATAGAGCACTCCATTGCGTCGGCTCGTGTCCCAGGATTCGTGACCTCTGATCGCAGCCTGCCAAGTCACGGGAACCGTGGGCTGAGTCCCCGCGGAGTTCGTTGAAATCTGCCCATTTGACCCGCGCAGTCCGAAGCCACCCATATACAGCGCGACGTCCGACGTTGCAGCACCAGCCAAACCGCCCGTATCGATGAGCGTCAGGTTGTCTGTCGCCGTCGACCCATGACCGATCTTAATCATGCCCAGCTGGCTATGGCGCAGCCAAACCGTAGCATCGCGGATGGCCACGCAGCCATTTGTATTCAATCCCGTACCGCCGACAGCGTTACAACCGTAACCTGTGTTGGTGATACCAGTATGATTGCTGTTCAAGCCATTGATCGTGCCGCTCGCGCCGAGATTGTCACCCCAGTTGAGCTGGTTACCTGAGCCGATCGCATTGTTATTTGCCGCGAACTCATACAAGAAGCCAGCGGTCAGCTGCGGGCTGATCTTGGCCGTGCCGACGAAGCGGAAGCGCGAGCCGTAGTTGCCGCCGTCACCGAAGTAGGTGTCCGATTGCGTGCCGTCATCCCACCACATCACGTGGTGCGAAACAAAACCCGAGAGTGTCAAGCTCACCTTACGTGTGCCCTTGCGGACCGTCGTCGCCTCGAGCTCGGCAACGCGCTCCTCCAGGTCGGCACAGCAATCACCACCAAGGTCAGCGGCCTTGGCGGGGCTGGCGCCGTAAAGGCCGGCGGCGGCGAACAACGCCACTGCGCTAGCCGACTTCAGCAGTCCCCCTTGCATACTTTCTCTCCTGACTAACGCTACCCCAAGCCACTATCGACTCTGGAGACCCTACTGGCCGATCACCTCGGTTGTGCGATTGCCGGATGCGGCCATCGACCTGTCGGTATGAGAGGCTTACCGGCGTGACCCCGCACAGTTAAGCAAAAAGTTCGGGGTTCTCCACAAATCAGATTGATTTGTTGCAAGAAGGCACCATTTTCGATTCGCGAATCATTCAGACCAGCACGCGCGCGTGGGCGCGAATTGCTGCACGCGTTGTCCTCTGATCGGCGAAAACGGTCGCACTTTCCGTTTCGAACCAGACATTTACCTCGGTAGATCTCGAGCCAAGATGCAAACATGCATCAGCGCGAATTGTCCGGAAGCAACATCCCATCCTGGTTGCCTGCAAAGCGTTTGCTCATCTATGGGTGGACGCCGGTCAGATGCTCCCTGACCCCAGACGCAATGACCCACCACTGGAACGAAGCGCGTGAATGCAGGACGACAACAAGCGCGTGGGGATCTTATGACCTCGGCCGTGGTGGTGGGAACCGGGCCAGCCGGCCTTATCGCCGCGCTTGCCCTGCGCTCGGCAGGTGCGGAGGTCGTCTTGGCCGGTCCGCACATCCCCGACGCTCTCTCCTACGATGATGCCAGGACAACCGCGCTGTTCGGCGCAAGCGTTGATTTGTTGACGAATTTGGGGCTCTGGGACCGCCTGGCCGCACGAGCCGAGCCACTCGCTGGACTGCGCCTGATCGATGATTCGGATGGTTGGGTCCGGATCCCCGAGATCCTGTTTCGCGCCCAGGAAATGGGCAAACAGGCCTTCGGATACAATCTGCAGAATTCAGACCTCGTGCCCGCGTTGGCCGGGGCTGTGCGAGAGCGCGCCATTCCATGGCGATCCGCGCTTGTGGAAAGCGTCCAGTGCTCAGGCGCGCGCACAAAGGTGCGGCTCAGTGACGGCTCCGAGCTTGAGGCGATGCTGGTTGTCGGGGCCGATGGACGGCACTCGAAGTGCCGGATCGCCATGGGTGCCCGCACGAAGACCTGGTCCTACCCACAAACGGCCTTGGTCACTCAGATTTCACACAGCCGCCCGCACGACGGCATCTCGACAGAGTTTCACCGCCGTGCCGGGCCGCTGACCACAGTGCCGATGCCGGGCAACCGCTCGAGCCTCGTGTGGGTGGAGACGCCGGACGAAGCCGCCCGGCTACAGGGCATGACACCCGCGGAGTTCATGGCAACGCTGGAGGCACGGCTGCAAGGACTCGTTGGGGCGCTGTCGGATCTTGGACCCCGCGTGATGTTTCCGCTTTCCGGCCTCGTTTCCGAGCCGATTGCAGCATCCCGGATCGCCCTCATCGGCGAGGCGGCACATGTCGTGCCGCCCATCGGCGCCCAGGGGCTCAACCTGGGCTTTCGGGACGCAGCCTGGCTGGCGCACAGCGTCAAGCTTGCGATCAGGAATGGGGAGGACATCGGGGGCGACGTGGTCATGCGGGCGTACAGCGCCAGCCGGCAACCGGATGTTTTCCTCAGAAGCACAATGGTCGACCTGCTTAATCGATCGCTGATCGCCGGCTTTGCGCCAATGCATCTCGCTCGCCGGGCTGGCCTGCTGGCTGTCGCAACGGTGCCGTGGCTGAGACGTCTCGCGATGGAAGGCGGCGTTGGGCCGGATGTGCCTTGGCCAGCAAGTGAGAATTAGGGGGAGCGGCTGGCAGCGCACGGGCCGCAGCAATCCGCGGCGGCATGTGTACTTGACGCCCGGCGTGCTGTTCTCCATGCCTCAGCCGCCCGCCTGGGCCATTTCAGCGCTGTCGCCAGTGGGAGGCGTGGCATCCTTGATTGCGTCAGTCGTCACCGACGTCCGCTACCGGCTGGAGTATGCGTTGCTCCGGCTGTTGATTGCGTTCGTAAGGGCGATGCCGCTCGACACCGCAGCGCATGTATCGGGGCGGTGCTGGCGCTTCATCGCGCCAAAGCTCAGCCGCCACCAGCGGGCGCTGGCCAATCTTGCCATTGCCTATCCTGAGAAGACCGATGCCGAGAGGGACGCAATCGCCCGCGACATGTGGGAGAACCTCGGGCGCGTCATGGCCGAGACCATGCAGATCGATCGGCTGATCAAGGAGCCGAACCGGATCGAATACGCCAACCTCAAGGTGTTCCTGCGCTACAAAGGCAAGCTCGGGCCCGTTATCGGGGCCTCGCTCCATATGGGCAATTGGGAGCTTGCTATTTGGCCCCTCGTGGTAGCAGGTGCCAATCCCGCCGCCATCTACCGCACCGTGAAGAACCCCTATGTGGACGCTTACCTACGCCATCAGCGGCGCGAGCTTTATCCTGGCGGCCTCCTAGGCAAAGGCAAGGTCGATGGCAACTGGGAAGAAGGCCAGAAGACCGCACGCCAGATCACGGATTATGTGAGAAGCGGCGGGCGCCTCGGCATTGTTTGCGATCTCTACGACAAAAATGGATTGCCGGTGCCATTCTTCGCAACGCCTGCCAAGTCGGTGACCATTCCCGCCATGATTGCGCGCCGCGTCGGCGCTCGCATTTGGCTTGCCCGCTGCCTGCGCATCGGTAAGGCGAGCCGCTTCCGCATCGAGATCAAGGAGTTGAAGGTTCCTCGCACGGCCAATGCGGGCGACGACGTCAAGTGGATCACGGCCGCCATGCAGCGCGAGTTCGAAGCATGGATCCGCGAGGCGCCCGAGCAGTGGATGTGGTCAAACCGGCGGTGGTCATGACGGGACCAGTCGCTGGGACACGCCCCGTTGAGAACTTGGCGCCGGTGCGCTTGCGGCACCGCCTGGAATTCGCCGGGCTGCGCGCGGGCATCTGGCTCGCGAGTATCTTGCCAATCTCCTGGGTCACCCGCATTGGAGCAACGGTTGCTCTCCTGATCGGCCCGCGGCTCAGGCAGAACCGGCGTGCGCTCGAAAACCTCGCCATCGCCTTCCCGGAAAAATCGGATGCCGAGCGGGAAGTGATCGCCCGCGCCATGTGGGCCAACATGGGCCGCACATTCGCAGAAACGCTGGTGCTGCAGCGCATCGCATCTGATCCCACGTTGATCGAGATCGATGATCACGCGGCCTGGCAGGCACGCCTCGGGGCGCCGGGACCGTCGATTGGCTGCACCCTTCACATGGGCAACTGGGAACTCGCCATCACGCCGCTGAAACGCTTCGGGCGTCATCCATGCGGCGTGTACAAGCCTCTGGAAAACCCACTGATCGACACCTGGCTGCGCCAGACACGCGCAGACCTTTATCCAGGTGGCCTGCTTGGAAAGGGTGACGACGATCCCAGCGCCGGCCAGCGTGCTGCCCGTGCTTTGATCGATCTTTCCCGCAAGGGCGGGTGCATCGGTTTTGTATCTGACCATTTCGACCGGCGAGGTTCGCTTATACCGTTCATGGGTCGCACGGGTCTCTTCACAACGGCGCCCGCAATGATCGCCCGCCACGTCGGCGCGCGGGTCTGGGTCGGCCGCTGCCTACGCGTTGGCAGTGATAGCCGGTTTCGCATGCAGCTGGTGGCCTTGGAGCTCCCTCAGACCAAGGACAAGGGTGCTGACGCCGTGGCTCTGACAACGGCGATCTTCGCACAATTCGAGGCCTGGATCCGTGAAACGCCCGAGCAGTGGATGTGGTGGAACACACGCTGGGTCGATCCGGACGGCACCATATCCGCGTCGAAACCTGGCGCGCGCAAGCAAACGCTGGCGGGCAGCTGATGCTGCCGGCGCCACTCAAGGACGCACTCGACAGGCGGCTCGACGGTGTTTCACGTTCGGAGCTTGCGCGGCGGTCGCAAAGGATATCGGAGCTCTACCGGAGCGGTTCGGGCTCGACTGCTGCGATTCGTGACGAGCTCGATGTGCTTGCCTACGCAATTGCCCGCATGCCGGCAACGATGGCAGCCGTTACACATGCGCTGCGACGAACGTTTGAACATGCAGCAGGCTTCGCCCCTGCTTCTCTGCTGGACCTGGGTGCCGGCCCTGGCGGTTCCGCCATCGGGGCGCTCGACCAATGCCCCAGCATCATCAGAACCACGCTTGTTGAATCCCACCCTGCCTTCAGGACTTTCGCCGCCGCAATGTTTCGAGCGTGCAACAACGACGCCCATATCTTGCCGGTTGATCTTGTCCAGGACCGAGCCAAGTTGCCGGATGCCGATCTGGTCCTTGCCAGCTACGTCCTGGTGGAAATCCCGGAAGCACATATCGCTGACATCGCCACCCGCGCGTTCGCGCCGACAACAGGCCTGCTGCTCCTGGTTGAGCCAGGCACCCCCGAGGGTTTCAAGCGCATCCGATTGGCTCGTGACGTTCTTATCGCGCATGGCGGCAGGGTCATCGCGCCGTGCCCGGGGAGCATGTCCTGCCCAATGACCGGAGGCGATTGGTGTCACTTCTCCGTTCGTGTTCAACGCTCGCGCGAGCACAAGCTCGTGAAGCGGGCAGATGTTCCATTTGAGGATGAACGCTTTTGCTACATCGCCGTCGCAAAAGGTGCGTCATCGACTTGGAACGCTCCTGCATCATCACGCATTCTGCGTGAGCCTCACGCCGGAAGCGGAGGAGTTTCATTGCAACTGTGCACCACGGCCGGAGTCGGAGAGACGCTGATCGCGCGTCGCGATCAGCCTCGCTTCAAGGCGGCGCGCAAATTGAAGTGGGGGGATGCCTACGATTTCAACGTCACCGCCTCTGCGGAAATCGTCAATGGCGAGAGGGTCAGCCCCCAAGGCGCTTCAGGGCGGCCGTTGCGGCCTTAGACTTGGGATCGATCTCGAGAACCTTTTTCAGGTCCAAAATTGCTGCCGCCTTGTCGGCCTTCTCCTTAGCGCCCGCCCGGGCGAGCAGGGCCAAGGTCGACTTGGGATCGAGCTTCAACGCCTCCTCGGCATCCTTGATCGCCAATTCATTCTTACCGAGGCGCTGTTGAGCATGCGCGCGCGTCGCCAGTGCAGCAACGTTCTTCGGCTCGATTGCGAGCGCGGAATTCGCGTCCCCAATGGCGCGCGGCATGACGCCCAGCTGCCGGTAGATCTCCGCCCGGCCGGTCAATGCTGCGACGTTCTTCGCATCCTGACGCAATGCAACGGTGTAATCGGCAGTGGCTCGAATGCGCTGGCCGAGTGCACCACGAATGTCGCCCCGCTTGACCCAGACCACCGTATTCTTCTGATCGGCTTCCAGGCCCCGTGTCAGGTCGCTCAGCGCATCGTGCAATTTGTTGGTGGCCCTCAGCTGTTCGGCGCGCGCCACGTATGCGGCGGCAAGTTTGGCTCTGTCGCGGCCAGCTTCCTTGATGACGGCGCCACAAGCTGCGATCGCCTTGGCACGATCGGCCGTTGCGGTGCAGTCGGCCATGGTCGCCGTTGAGACGGGCGCGGCCTTAGTTGTCGGAGCCGGCGCTCCTGCCTTGGGAGCAACGGGCGCATTGGTTCCGGCTTGTTGCGCCGTCGCAGGCGCGATCATCATGGCAATCGCGGCGGCAATGGCCGAAAGCATTTTCGGGATGGTCGTCATAGCTCCCCCTCTTTTGGCTGCAATCGGCACAGACTAGGTTCGCCCGTGAAAGCTGTATAGTTGCCGCGACAACGGGCGGCGCCCGTGGTCAACATCACCTTGAACCGTCATTCCACGCGGGAGACACGTCGATCCAGACGTGCAAGTGTCACGACCTTCGCGAAGTAGGGAACCTCATCATGACTGATATGCGCTATCGGCCGCTCGGCGCCAGCGGCCTCAAGGTCTCCGAGCTTTGCCTCGGCACGATGATGTTCGGCGGACCAACAAGCGAGGCCGAAGCGCAGCGCATCGTCGATCATGCGGTCGATACGGGCGTCAATTTCATCGACACAGCCAACACCTATGAGAAAGGGCGTTCCGAGGAAACGACCGGCCGTGTCATTCGCGCGAAACGCGACCATTGGGTGCTGGCGACGAAGCTTGCCCAACCGATGGGACCCGGCCCCAACGATCGTGGCCTGTCGCGCCGGAATATGATCGCGGCGACGGATGCCTCCCTTAAACGCCTGGCGGTCGATTACATCGACATCACCTATATTCACCGCGTCGACATGTCCGTGCCGTGGACCGAGGTGGCGCGTGCGTTCGGCGACCTGATACAGTGCGGAAAGCTGCGTTACTGGGGCCTCTCCAACGTTCGCGCCTGGCATATTCCTGTGATCGCGACCGCCTGCAGGGACGTCGGCGCGCCGATGCCGGTGGTTCTGCAGCCTTACTACAATCTTCTGAACCGAATGCCGGAAGTCGAGGTTCTGCCGGCAGCGCGCGCCTTCAATCTCGGTGTGGCGCCCTACAGCCCGATCGCACGCGGCGTGCTCTCCGGCAAGTATCAGCCGGGCAGCAACGCACCACCGGATACGCGCGCGGGTCGTAATGATCGTCGCCTGATGGAGACGGAGTGGCGGCCGGAATCGATCGCAGTTGCGCAGGTGTTGAAGGCGCATGCGGCGACCAGAGGCCACACACTCGTGGATTTCGCGGTGGCTTGGGTGCTCAACAATCAGGCGATCTCCTCGGTGATCGCCGGCCCGCGGACATTCGAGCAGTGGACCAGCTATTTCGGCGCCTTGACCTATCCCTGGTCGAAGGAAGATGAAGGGCTGGTCGATCGGCTCGTCCATCCGGGGCATCCCTCATCGCCCGGCTACACCGACCCGGGGTACCCCATTGAAGGCCGTTTCTCCAAAGTTGGGTGAGGCGCATCCTCGTCGCACGAGAAAGGGAAACGATGCCGGCTGGAGCGCCCGCAATCGAGCTGCACCAGGACGCAGACCGAGCCACGCGCGACGCCGCAATGACGCTCGCGCTGACATTGCCTGGCGATACCGTGCTCTACCTGCTGTTGCCGCTTCATGCTGCTCAGTTTGGTGTCTCGCTTGCTGAAGCCGGCGTGCTGCTTGCGGCAAACCGGCTCATTCGGATCGTCGGCTACGGCTGGGTGGCGCGCATTTATGCGGACGGAGGCCCACGAACCGCCTGCCTGCTCGCGGTTGCAGGTTCGGTGCTCGCGGCGCTCGGATACACCCTGCTCTCGGGTCTCTGGCCGTTGCTGGTGGCACGCCTGCTTTGGGGATTGTCGTTCGCTGCGATGAACATCGCCAACCAGGCCATTCCGACCACGCTCGCCGCGGGGGCCGTCCGCCGCAGCGCCAGCGCGCGCACGATTGTCGCGGTTGGCCCAACTGTTGCTCTCATTCTCGGTGCACTCATCGCACATGCCTACGGGCCACGCGCGGTGTTCGCGCTGCTGACTGGAATCGCGCTGCTGGCGTTCTTCTATGCACGACGATTACCCTCGCAGCCTGAAGAGATGAAGCGCGGCAGCCAGCGCTTCGGCGCCCCCGATCCAATCAGCCTATGGTCGTTCTCATCCGGTTTCGTGTTGGACGGGATCTTCATCTTCGGCCTCGGGCTGCTGGCAAAGCAGAGCTACCCGGACGAGGCAATCATCGCGACTGGCCTTGCCATGGCCTTGCGCTACGGCACCGAGGTGCTGTTCTCGGGCGCGGGTGGACGGCTTGGCCAGGCATTCGGCGCCCGGCCGGTGTTGCTCGCCTTGTCGCTCGGGGCGGCAGCATCGATGATCCTGCTCGCGGCTTCATCGGCATGGCTCTGGGTCGGTGCTGCGCTGACCATCATCCTGCGCGCGCTGACGGCACCGCTGCTCCCGCCTGTGATTGCTGAAGCCTTTCCCGGCCCCGCGCGCGTTCCAGCCTTGGCACGTAATGCGACCTGGCGCGACATCGGCGCCGCGGCCGGCCCTCTTGCCGCCGGAATGCTCTTCACTTCGATGTCGCCGCTGTCGATTTATGGCGCCGGCGCCGTTCTGCTGGCCGTGGTCAGCCTCGGTCTCCTGCGCGCAACCGCCAGGATTTGAGCGCGGTAGCGAACGCCACCTGCCACGTGGGGCGTCTCTCCGCAATCCGTCATCAGTGTTCCCGAGGCGACAGCGCGGTGACCGAAACTTGCTATGATCGACAAACATACCGACAATACTCGCTGCATTGATCAACTTATATTCACGACCGGGGCACGAGGTGATCGCATGATCGACCGGCGACTCTTATTGATGTGCTTGGGTAGCGCTGGCGCCACTCCGGCACGAGTTCTGGCACAGCCGGCCCGCCGTCTCCCGCGTGTCGGCCTATTGCTTGTCGGCACGACGAATGCCGACATGAATGGGTCTGAACCGCGCAACCCGTTCATCCGCGCTTTCATCGACGGTATGCAAGAACTCGGTCAAGTATACGGCCAGCACTTCATCACTGAGCCACGGGGTGAGTCCGGTGAGCTCGAACGCCATCCAGCGATCGTCGCGGAGCTTCTTGCGACACAGCCAGACGTTATCGTCAGCGCAGGACCGTTCCTGCCGCACCTGAAGAATGCAACGTCGACGGTTCCGGTGGTCATGAGCGCCTCCGATGATCCGGTGGCGCAGGGCTTTGTCAAAAGCTTCGCTCGCCCCGCCACCAACTTCACAGGCCGCAGCCATCAGTCACTCGACATCATCGGTAAGCGCCTCGAGCTGTTGCGCGAGCTGGTGCCTGGGGTGGGCAGGATCGCAGTGCTGTGGGACAGGCCGTTCAGCGTCAGTTCCTGGCAGTCGGCCGAGGAGGTCGCGCGGACGCGCGGCTGGCCGCTCCACTCGATCGAGGTGATGCCGGGTGAGCCCATCGAAGCGGCATTCAAGGCTGCAGTGGACGCGCGGGCTGGCGCATTGCTTGTCTTTGCACCCGGACGGTTGTTCGCATTTCAACGCGAAGTGGCTGCGCTCGCGGTCCGCTACCAGCTACCGGCGATGTATCACTTGCGGCCTTATGTCGATGCCGGCGGCCTTGTGTCGTACGCAGCCAATCTTGCTGAGACCTGGCGGCGTGCGGCGACATTCGTCGACCGCATTCTCAAAGGCGCCAAGCCCGAGGATCTGCCGGTTGAGCAGCCGACCAAGCTCGAGCTGGTCATCAACCTGAAAGCCGCCAAGGCGATCAACCTGACGATCCCGCCCATGTTCCTGGCAATGGCCGACGAGCTGATTGAGTGAAGCTACCAGCCCGCACGGTTCTCCTGCGGCAAATCTGGCTGTGACGGCCTGTCAAGATCATCAACCAGCTGCTCATCCACCCCACCTCAGCCACTGCTTGATCCCCTGCCCCATGATCAGCGGCAGCTCGGCAGCGGGAATCCAGGTCTGATGATCGCGGAACGCACTGACGCATTCAGCCCATGAGCACGGCATGCGCGTGATGTCGGTGCCCCAAAACACGCGCTTTGGACCGAACGCGTCGTAGACGGCTTTGTAGTAGGGCGTGAGGCTCTTGAACGGATAGCCATCGGTAACGTACTGCGGGCCGCCGGTCGCCTTCACCGCGATGTTCGGATATTTCGCGAGTTTTACGACCTCAGGCATCGACGCGAAAGCGGCGGCGTCCTTGTTGCCGCGCTGGACGCCGAAATGATCAATGATGAGTCGCAATCCCGGATGGCGCGCAGCAATCTCGCCAACCAGCGGCAGGAACTCGCCTGCAAGCAGCGCGATCGGAACGTCGAGACGCTCCGCGGCGGGCCAGAGCCAATCCATGGTGCCGTCGGTCGGCCAGCTCTTCATATGCGGTTGCAAGAACGTGTAGCGCAGGCCCACCATGCCCGGTTGCTGCTTCCACGTCTCGATGGTGGGCCTGAGGTCCGGCCGATCGAGTGGGATGCGCCCGAGAATGGCAAAGCGCTTCGGATAGCGACGCACTGCGTCGGTCGAGAGCTCGTTGGAGTCCGGGTCCCAGCTCGGCGGGTGCAGGATGGCACCGTGAACGCCGGCAGCGTCCATGTCGTGGATGGCCTCGTCGAGCTGGTAGGGCGTCGTGCGGTGAGGCGGCACGACAGTACCCTTCGACCAGAGATGGATCTGCGCGTCGATGATCTGCATGAGCGGCTCCGCAGGTACGCACGGCAACTGTCATCGTGACTTCATGGTAGGCGATAACCGCTCGACGGCCACCCTCAATTGCCGCGCAGGTGACATGCGACCCAGTGGCCGTTCTTGCCTTCTTTAAGCTTCGGTACCTCAGTGCTGCAGAGTGGCAATTTGCGGATCGGACAACGTGTGTGGAAATGGCAGCCCGACGGCGGGTTGATCGGATTCGGCACGTCACCCTGCAGACGAATGCGCTCACGTTTCATGCTGGGATCGGGGATCGGAACGGCCGAGAGCAGCGCTTCCGTGTAGGGGTGTTGCGGCTCGGCGTAGAGGTCATGCGACGAGGCGATCTCCACCACACGGCCAAGGTACATGACAGCCACCCTGTCCGAGATGTGCTCCACCACGGACAGGTCGTGGGCGATGAAGATGTAGGTGAGATTAAACTTCGCCTGCAGATCCTCCAGCAAGTTCACCACTTGCGCCTGGATCGACACGTCGAGCGCCGACACCGGCTCGTCACACACGATCAGCTTCGGCTCCACCGCGAGCGCGCGCGCAATGCCGATGCGCTGGCGCTGGCCACCCGAGAATTCGTGCGGGTAGCGGCGCATGTGCTCCGGCTGGAGCCCGACCGTCTGCAGCAGCTCGGCAACCCGCGCCTCCTGCTCCTTCCGCGTCTTGGCAAGGCCATGGATCGTCAGTGCCTCGCCGATGATCCCGCCAACCGTCATGCGGGGATTGAGTGATGCAAATGGATCTTGGAAGATGATCTGCATGTCGCGGCACATGGCCTGCAGCTCGCTGCGGCCCATGGCGGTCACGTTCTTGCCCTCGAACCAAACCTCTCCCGCGGTCGGCTCGATGAGCCGCAAGATGCACCGTCCCGTGGTCGACTTGCCGCAACCGGACTCGCCGACGAGGCCCAGCGTCTCTCCCCCCGCCACATCGAAGCTCACGCCGTCGACGGCATGCACGCGGTCGACCTCCCGCTGCAGGACGCCGCCTTTGATCGAGAAGTATTTGACGAGGTCCTTGACCTGGAGCAGCGGGGCGGTCACCGAGGTTTCTCTCTCCCTTTGAGTTTTGCCGACTCGAATGCCGGCCGAATGCGTATGAGTTCGTGCCTCTTATAGAACACACGCCACCTTGTGGCCGGGCTCCACCTCTTTCAGCGGCGGCTCGGCAAGGCGGCATAGATCTGTTGCGAATTTGCAGCGCGCAGCGAAGCGACAGCCCGCCGGCGGATTGAGCAGGCTCGGCACAACGCCACCGATCGCCTCCAATCGTTGCTTCGCACCGCCTGCGCGATCGATACGCGGAATCGAGCGAATGAGGCCTTGCGTATAGGGGTGCCGCGGGTTGGCGAAGAGCCGGTTGACCGGCGCCTCCTCTACGACCTTGCCTGCATACATCACCACGACGCGCTGCGTCGTCTCGGCGACCACGCCCATCGCGTGCGTGATCAGCATGATCGCCATGCCGATGCGTTGCTTGAGATCCTGCAGCAGGTCGAGAATCTGCGCTTGAATGGTGACGTCGAGTGCGGTCGTCGGCTCGTCCGCGATGAGGAGCTTGGGATTGCAGGCCAGCGCCATTGCGATCATCACGCGCTGGCGCATGCCGCCTGAGAATTGATGCGGGTAGTCATGGACGCGGCGCTGCGGGTTCGGGATTTGAACCAGCTTCAGCATCTCGACAGTCTTCTCGAGCGCGGCCTTTTTGCCGAGTCCCTCATGCCGGCGGACCACCTCGGCGATTTGCTCGCCGACCGTGTAGACCGGGTTGAGCGATGTCATCGGTTCCTGGAAGACGATGGCGATTTCCTTGGCGCGCACGCTGTCCAATTCTCTGGGCGTGAGCGGCACGAGATCCCTGCCCTGCCATAGGATCTGCCCTGAGACGATCCTGCCAGGCGGCATGGCAATGAGCTTCAGCACCGACATGGCGGTGACGGTCTTGCCGCAGCCCGACTCGCCGACCACGCCAACCGTTTCGCCGCGTCCGATGCGAATGTCGACGCCGTCGACCGCCTGCACCATGCCATTGTCGGTGGCGAAGTGGGTCTTGAGGCCCTTGATATGCAGCAGAGGGTCGCTCGCCGCCGGATTGATCTCACGTTGCATCAGTGCACCCGGCGCGGATCGAGCGCGTCCCTCAGGCCATCCCCGATGAAATTGATCGAGAGCACGGTGAGGAAAATCGCGGCGCCTGGAAAAAGAGCCCAGTGCGGAGCGAAATCGAGGTTGTCTTTGGCGTCGAAGAGCAACCGGCCCCAGGTCGGGATATCAGGGGGAAAACCAAGACCGAGGAACGACAGGGTTGATTCCAGGATGATGGCAGCGGCGACGTCGATGGTTGCGGCGACGATCACTGGACCCAACGCATTGGGCAGGATGTGACGCACAACCTGACGGGCCTTCGAGGCGCCAAGCGCGCGCGCCGCCTCGACGAACTCCTTCTCGCGCAGCGACAGGAATTGGGCGCGCACGAGCCGCGCGACAGGCATCCATCGCAAGCCGCCGATTACAAGGACGATCAGCAGGAACGTACCACCCTCCGGTCCGAACACTTTTGTCAAGGCATCGCGGAAGAAGTAGATCACGAGCAGGAGCAGCGGCAGCTGTGGCAGCGACAGGAAAAGATCGGTCAGCCACATGAGTGTCGAGCCGACCCAGCCGCGCGACATGCCCGCGATGGCTCCGATGATCGTGCCCACCGAGATCGCGACCACCATGGCGGCGAGCCCGACTGCCAGCGAGATGCGCCCGCCATAAATCATGCGTGCGAGCAAATCCTGGCCGAGGTCGTCGGTCCCGAACGGATGCGCCCAGGACGGCGGCTTCAGCTTGGCGGCAAAGTCGATCTCGTTGATTGGCACGCGCCAAATGAAGGGGCCGAGGAGGATCGCGGTCACCAGCGCAAGCAGGATGATGCTTCCGACGACGGCCAAGCGGTGGCGGCGAAACTTGCGCCACGCGTCGCGCGCGGGCGACGACTCCGGCGCTGTTCGCGCGCGGTCTGGCTGTGCCTTAGCTGTAGCTGATGCGTGGGTCGAGCCAGCCATAGAGGATATCGGCGATGAGGTTGAAGAGGACGACGAGGCACGCGAAGACGAAGGTGACCGCCATGACCACCGGCGTATCGTTGGCGAGAATGGACGTGATCAGCAGCGAGCCGATGCCAGGGATGCGGAAGATCTGCTCAGTTACGATGGCGCCGCCGAAAATTGCCGGCATTTGCAACGCAACCAGTGTCACCACCGGAATCAGCGCATTGCGCACGACATGCTTGATGATGACGCGCTTCTCGCCGAGGCCTTTTGAGCGCGCTGTCGTCACGTAGTCGAGGCGAATGACGTCGAGCACGGATGATCGCACGTAGCGCGTCAGCGAACCGCCGAGCGCCAGGCCCAGCACCGAAATCGGCATGATCGACTGCTTGAACTGCTCCACGATCCACTGCCAGCCCGTGGCGCTAATGTCCGAGCGATAGACGAAAGGTAGCCAATCGAGCCAGATCGAGAACACCAGGATCAGAAGCAAGCCTGTGAAGAACGTCGGTAGCGAAAAACCAATGAACGCAAACGTGTTTGCAATCTGGTCGAACAGCGAGTACGGGCGCGTCGCGGCGTAAACACCGACCGGAATGGCGATGAGCAGCGCTAGGATTTGCGCACAGCCGACAATTAACAAGGTCGCCGGCAAGCGCTGCATGATGAGCGTGTCGACATCAACACGGCTCGAGAACGAGAAGCCCCAATCCCCCTGAACCATGGCTTTGAGCCAGCTAAGGTAGCGAATGTAGATCGGATCATCGAGCCCGAACTTCTGACGCAATGCGGCCCTGACCTCGGGCGGGACATTGGGATTAGTGGCAAGCTCCTCGAAGGGGTCGCCGGGAGCGAGCGCCAAAACCGTGAACAGGACGATGCTGATTCCGAGCAGGCTCGGAATGGCGATCAGCAAGCGCCTGATCACGTATTGGAGCATCGGCCCTCTGCTTCAAAACGGGGATTCGCCAACAGACAGACCCTATCACTCCTTGAACCAGTCGAACAAGAACGAGAGGTCGTTGTCCCACCCGCTGATCGAGCACTTCAGGTTACTGCCAACCGCCTGGACCTTCGGACGGTAGACAACGGGTATGACGATGCCGTCACCAACGACAAGATCGTTCATCTTGATGAACAGTGCCGCGCGCTTCACTGGATCAAGCTCCCCCTCCGCGTCGTCGTATGCCTTGTCGTAGTCCTTGTTGCTCCAGCGCACTATGTTCCGGCCCTGCCATTTATTGTCTTTGGTGGCGATTTCCTCGGTCCGGAATTGAGCCATGAAGAGTTCGGGGTCAGGCTCCGTCATGGTCGTCGTGTACATCTGCATGTCGGTATAAAATTTTGTGTAGGTGTCCGGATTGGCCACGTCAGACGAGAAATAGACTGACGCCGCGATCGACTTCAGCTCGATGTCGATTCCGGCTTTCTGGGCTGCCTGCTTGATGACCTGCTGCGTTTTCTGGCGCGGAGCGTTGATCGAGGTCTGGTAGACGAACTTCAGTTTCTTACCGTCCTTGGCACGGATGCCGTCCGACCCCTTTTTCCAACCGGCGTCCTCAAGAATCTGCGCCGCCTTGTCCGGATTGAACTCGTAGCTGATGTTCTTCGAGCGATACTTTTCCGGATTATTGAGGAAGTTCGCCGTCGCACCGCCGGTGCGCCCATAGATGTGCTCCTCGATCGACTTCTTGTCGACGAGCATGGTCATGGCCTTGCGCACCGCCGCATCAGTAAATGCGAAGTGCTTCGTCTTTCTGCTTGAACGTTCGCCGTCGACCTCGGTCCAGGGGTCGGTTGGGTTGAGCTGGATGTGCTCGATATTGCCGCCGTTGGTGATCTGCGCGCGACCCTTGCCGCCCTGCTCGAGGCGTTTCAGCACCTCGTCTTCGACCTGCATGTTCCAGGCGTAGTCATACTCGCCGGTCTGAATGACAGCACGTGCCGCCGATACTGCATCACCGCCGCCTTTGATCTCGATTGTGTCGAAGTAGGGCCGGTTCGGCATGTGATAGTTTTGGTTGATCTCTCCCTTGATGAGATCGCCAGGCTTGAAGTCGACAAACTTGTAGGGGCCCGTACCGACGGGCTTCAGATTAGTCGGCGCCTCACGTGATTTTGCGCCCTTGAACTCGGCGAAGAGATGCTTCGGAATAATCATGCCGCGTGAGCCGCAGAATGCGTTGGCCCAGAACGGCGTCGGCTTCGTGAACTCAACGCGAATGGTGTGGGTGTCGACCTTGACGACTTTGAGGTCCTTATACTGGCCTACGGTATAGGCAGCAGTTGCGGGGTCCGACGCGTACTCCCAGGTGAACACCACGTCGTCCGCAGTGAATGCTTTGCCGTCGTGCCAAGTGACGCCCTGCTTCAACTTCCAGGTGACGGACTTGCCGTCAGCCGCCAAGCCTCCGTTCTCGCGGCTTGGAACTTCTGCTGCGAGCACAGGCACAATTTCGCCCAGAGGATCAAACGCGCCGAGAGGTTCGTAGAAGATTCGCGAGCCTTCCTGGTCCTTGGTGCCGACGGCAAAATGCGGATTGAGCAGTGTCGCGCCCTGCCACCAGAGCAGCTTCAGCGGACCACCACCGCCGCGTTTCGCCGGCTTATAGGCAAACTTACCTTGTGCGGCCGCCGGGCTGACCCCGATATGCGTCAACAGTTGAGTTGCCATCGGCGCCGACAGGCCCACCGCCATCATCTTGCGCACGAACGATCGTCGCGAAACTTGGCCCTTCTCAACGGCTTTGAGAAGACGGCGCAGCTCTTTCTCTTGCATTTTGTTGCTCCCGCGTTACCGACAGAACGGTGATGGTCGAACGGATTGAATCGCGACGTTTTTATAAGTGCATGGCCCCACCCGATGGTCAACGAGCAGCGCAGCAGAGATCTAAGCTCAGGGATTTCTTGATAGCTGAATTTCACAAAATAGAAATGCTGTCATCGGCTAAGCGGCCTGGTGTCGCCCATAGACGACCCGCGCCCTCTCCTCAAAGGCTTCCGTGTATTTGCGAATTGCCTGATCGAAAACGGCTCCGACCAGCATTTTCAGCATGAACGAGCTGAACTCGTAGTCGATGAAGAAGTGGACCTCACTGCCAACATCGGGCACGTCAGTGAAGCGCCAGCGATTTTCCAGATGGCGGAAAGGGCCGTCGACGAGGTCGGCCCGAACGGCAAGCTTGGCGACATCGAGCGTCACTCGGCTGGTGAAGGTCTCGCGAAGCGACTTATAGCCGACTTCCATTGCAGCAACGATGACGTCGTTGCCTTCCGACCGCCCGCGAGACTTGACGGTGAGCGCCTCGCAGAGCGGCAGGAACTCGGGGTACTTCTCGACGTCCGCGACCAGATCGAACATCTGGCGCGGGGAAAATGCGACGCGGCGGGTCGTTTCGTAGATCGGCATGGGATCAGTTTAGCTCAGCCCGTCGAGAAACGCTTGCGCCTCACGGTCGCTGGTAAAGAGATAAAGCTGAACGTGGGGACCGTGATCGTCGAGTGCTCTCGCCATGCGCGGATTGTGGAGGCGATGAAAGCTCCAGATGTACCGAAGGAACTCCAGGTCCACCCGTTCCGGGCAACCGGGCGCGGCATCTGGGCGTACCTTGCCATAGCTCGTCGTGACACGCTTGAGAACGCGCGAAAGGCAACGCCACCGAGGCAGATCCAGCCAAATTACCGTATCGGCCCGCTTGAGACGCATGGGCAGGGTCGACGAGTTGCTCCCGATAATCCAACCCGCTTGCTCCAAGGCGCTCTGCAGCCGCTGAGCGTAGAGATCATCTGGCGTTTTCTGCCATCCAGGCTGCCAATAGAGTTGATCGAGGTGAACCAGCGGCAATCCGGTCCGCTCGGCCAGCTTCTTGGCGAAAGTGGACTTGCCGGCGCCCGAACAGCCGATGACGAGGACGCGCTGCATGTCGCCTCGAGCAATGGCTAGCGGTGCTGCGCGTCGCGAGCGGCCTTCAGCCGGGCAAAGTCGGCGTCAGCATGATAGCTCGAGCGCGTCAGTGGGCTTGCCGAGACAAGCAGGAAGCCTTTTGCCAGCGCAATGCGCTCGTAGGACTTGAACTCGTCCGGCGTCACGAACGCCTTGACCTCGGCGTGCTTGCGCGTCGGTTGCAGGTACTGGCCAATCGTCAGAAAGTCGACGTTGGCCGACCGCAGGTCGTCCATCACCTGCAAGACCTCGTCGCGCGTCTCGCCGAGGCCGACCATGATACCGGATTTGGTGAAGGTGCTGGGATCGAGCTCCTTGACGCGCTGCAAGAGACGCAACGAATGGAAATAACGCGCTCCGGGGCGAATGCGCAGGTAGAGCGACGGCACCGTTTCGAGATTGTGATTGAACACGTCTGGCCGCGAAGCAACAACGGTCTCCAGCGCGCCATCCTTGCGCAGGAAATCGGGCGTGAGAATCTCGATCGTGGTCTTGGGCGTCCTGTCGCGAACGTAGGAGACCACGGCTGCGAAATGCGCCGCGCCACCGTCGGCCAAGTCGTCCCGGTCGACCGATGTGATGACCACATGACCGAGACCGAGCTTCGCAACCGCCTCGGCGACATTGCGCGGCTCATCCTGATCAAGCGCACCGGGCAGCCCGGTCTTCACATTGCAGAAGGCGCACGCCCGCGTGCAGGTATCTCCCATGATCATCATCGTTGCGTGGCGCTTGGTCCAGCATTCGCCAATGTTCGGGCAGCCAGCTTCCTCGCACACCGTGTGGAGCCCGTGCTCGCGCACGATCTGGCGGGTGGCAGCGTACTCTGCCGATACCGGCGCCTTGACGCGGATCCACTCCGGCTTGCGCAGGATGGGCGTATCGGGCCTATTGGCCTTCTCGGGATGACGCTGGGTGGTGTCCAGGACCTTGACCATGCCGCTTATGTAGCGTGCGACCGGCGGAACGCCAATGTCCTGTGCGGCGCCTGCTCCGGCCGTGCGGGCCAGTGTCAGTGGCTCCGGGTGCTTTCGAGGTCACTGGCGATCTTCTCGACCTTCAGCCGAATGAAGACCGCTTCGATGCAATTCCAGACGTAAACCCCGATCAGGGCGGTGCCCAGCGGCAGCAGCAGGCGAAGGGATTGGGTCGCCGCGTAATAATCCAGCAGATCGCTTTGCCCGACGTATTTTTCGGCCAGCACGTCAAGGCCTAAAGGAATGCCGATCATGAACATGATGGCAAAGAAGATTGCCAACAGCGGGTTCATGCAATCCAACAGGAGGACCGCCTTCCATGCGATCCAGAGAATGAGCCCGAGGCGAAATAACAGGAGCAGGTCGTACATGGGCCGCGCCATTGGCAATGAATAGTCCGCCAATGATATACCAGGACGGTGAACGAAGCGTTTCGCGACCCATGAGTTGTTGATGCGCCGCTTAGGAGAGCAGCCTGGCCAGGAAAATGACGACAATCGCTCCGATGGCCGAAGTTATGACGCTGTTCAGGATCGGATTGCCAAGGTCGATGTTGACTTTGGCCACGTTGAGCAACCAGCCGCCGACCACACCACCCAGAATGCCGGCAACAATGTAACCAAGCAGACCCCACTTCAAGCCACCGACAACAATGCTGGCAAGCCATCCGGCGATTGCGCCGACCACAAGCATGACGATGAGGGATGTTGCGTCCATAAGGGTCCGTCCTTTCGTCCGTGCAAAAGGTCGCTGGCGGCCCTGGCGGCGCCGGGGCTCAACGCCGGCAACCTGAGAAAAGGGTGAGGCCGAATCAGGAGATTGTCGATAGACGCGCGGCGTTACTTTGCCGCCAGTCGCCCTGCCCGGACATCGTCGATGAACTTCCGAACTGCCGTGATGGCGTTGTAGTTGTAGAGGTTGGCATGGCCCGCCTCGGGAAAAACTTCGAGGCGCTTCGGTTCCGGAGCCAATTCGAAGAGCCGCTGGCCGAGCTCAAAACCGACAAGTCGGTCCTTGCGTCCGTGCATGACAAGCAGCGGTGCCCTTAGCTCTCCAATCGCGCGGTCGCTCTCGAATTTGTCATGAAGCAGCAGTCGCACAGGGACGAGCGGCACGAACTGTCGCCAAGCATCGACCATCGATGTGAACGGTGCCTCAAGGATCACCGCAAGCACTGGTTGTCGTTGCGCCACCTGCACGGCGACGCTCGTGCCAAGCGATTCGCCGTAAATCACGATGTCGGAGGGTTCGACGCCCTGGGCGCGCAGAAGCTGGGACGCGAGCTTCGCGTCGGAGATGATCGCGTCTTCGGAGGGCTTACCCGTGCTTCCCGAATAGCCGCGATAGGCGATCATGAAGACACCATAGCCCTGCGCTTGGAAGCTCGCGATGCGCCCAGAGCGATAGATCAGGGACTCGCCATTGCCATGGAAGTAGAGAATGGTCGGCTGACCATCGCGTGCCTTGGCTTGCCATGCGACCAGGCGCTCGCCATCGGGCGTCTCGATGATGCGCTCAGTCACACCTGATAGCCGAGCGGCTTCCGGCGCAAAACGCCTCGGATCGGGCTGATACGTCAGCCAGCGCTCACCACCAATGAGAAGGAACCAGCAAAAAAGAAGGTAGGCGGATATGAATAGAACTGCTGCCGCGCCGAGTGTTCTCAGCGCCAGTCTTGGCACCCTGGATATGACGGTACGCGAGACCATTCCTGACGCGGTGTTTCACAACAGAGCCCATCAGGCAAGGCCCGAATGCAGTGCGACCATACCGCTGCGGGCCGGATCATATTCCGGCCGCGTGGGCATCCAGAAAACCGTGCTCTGGCCGTCATCGTTGACCGATGGTGATTGACGTGCCGGGGATCTGGCAGCCGCAGATCCCCTCGCGCCGATCGCTCAGCCCTGCATCGGTCACGCCTCCCCGAAATGGACGCGGCGATAGCTGCGTGACGGAATGAGATCGTCCGTGTGCACGTCCCAGAGCGTCGCCGTATTGGAACCCTGATGCTCCTGAAACAGTCCATCCATCCGCCCGAGCGCATTGACGCGCGCGCCGCGCAGTCCGAAGCCCTGCGCCATCGCCGCCATATCGCCGCGACCGTGCATGGCGCCGGAGGGATCGACACCATTGGCGCGGAACTTGTGGAACTCGGCGCCATAGCCACCGTCGTTGATGATGCTGATCAGCATCTTGATGCCGTGCCGCTTGACCGTCTCGAGCTCCTGCACGTGCATCATCAGTGAGCCGTCACCCTCGATCAGCGCGACCTTGCCGTTGTTTCTCGCCTGGGCGATGCCGATGGCGGCCGGCAAGCCTGATCCGATGGCTCCGAAATCGACGAACACGTGCACCTTGTCGGGCGCGCGGTTCTTGATATGGGTGAGCGCGATCGAAAAATAGTGGCCGCCGCCAACTACGATGTCCCAGTCCTTCGGGATCGTCCGGTCGAGTTCCTCGATGGCGCGGCGTGGATCGACCATGTTGGGCTGCACGCCGAACTGCTTCGGGTCCGGCACGTCCTTGGCAATCTGGCTGGTGATGTCACCGGTGCGCCAGCCGGTCTTCTTGATGTTTTTCTGCATGAGGCGGTTCACGATCGCGTCCGCAGTAGCCTTCGCGTCGGCGCGCACGTGCAGGTCGGCTGTTTTCAGGCCCTGCCAGAGACCGCGCGGATTGGAGTCGACCTGCACGACCCTGGCATTCGCGTAGAGATAGCCGCCCTCGGTGGTGTAATGGCCGAGGCTGGCGCCGAACGAAAGGACGAGATCGGCTTCAGCGAACTTTTCACGGCTCCAGTCGCTGGCGAAGGCGCCGGCAACGTCCATGGCGTAGGGGTTACCGTTGAAAAAGCCTTTGCCGAGGAGCGACGTCGCGAGCAGCGCGCCGATCTGGTCGCCCAGAGCGTCGAGCTCCGCCCGAGCGCCGGACTTGGTGGCGCCGCGGCCGGCGATGATGATCGGTCGCTCGGCTTCCTCGATCATGGCGACCACGCGATCGACGATCCGAGGATCGGGCCGGGGCGCCTGATCGGCGGGCACCAGCTCATCCGAGGGCGTGTAGTCGGTCAGATGCGGCCACGGCTGCTTCTGCATGTCCATCGGCACCGAGAGCACAACGGGCCGGCGCTCCGACTTGGCGATGGCGAAGGCCTCGCGCACATTGTCGAGAAGTCGGTCGGGGTGCTTCACCGGCACATAGGCCGAGCCGGTCGCCAGTGTCAGCGGCGCCATATCGATCTGCTGCAGATACCAGGCGGCTGCAATCGGCGAATCACCAGCGAACACCACCAGTGGTGTGTTGGCGCGCGCCGAGCAGGTGAGCGCAGTCATGATCTGGGTGAAGCCCGGGCCGCACGTCGTCGAGGCAACGCCGACCTTGCCGGTAGCACGCGCGTATCCGTCGGCCATGGCGACGGTGCAATGCTCGTGCCGCGCGTGGATCACCTTCATGCCGGGTCGCTCCGACATTGCGACCGACCAATACATGTTGGCATCGCCCATAAGAGTGAAGAGATGGTCGACGCCTTCCGCCTCGAAGGCGCGGGCGAGCATACCGGAAGTATTGAGCTTGGCTGCCATGATCAGGTCCTTTTGCCGAAGAGAGAACGGAGCCACGACTTGAACGCGGCCCAAAGAAGTTTGGCTGCGGAAAGCTCGGCCGCCGCAGCGGGCGGAGATTGGGCGGGTCGCTGCACGGGAGAAGGCGCTGTCGACGCGGCAGCTGCGGCACTTGGTGCCGGCTCTGACTGCGGCGCGGCGGCGTGTGTTGGCGCGACCGGTGCGCCGCTGGTTGATGATTGAGACGCATGTGCGGCGGATTGGGTAGGCGAAGCGGCGGGTGTTATCGCTTGAGCCGGTGCGTCAGTGCGCGCACTCTCGCTCGTACCTGCGCCGCGCCGCTCCGCCACCATCTTGGCCATGTTCGTCGAAAACTCGGCCAGAAGCGCGCGCGCAACGTGAACGCCGCCGGCATTGGCGAATGTCTCGAGCGGGCCCGTGACGCTGTACTCGCCATCGACCTGCAATGTGGTCGTGCCACTGCCGCTCGCGGAAACAACACCGTTGGCGAGCGCTCGCGATGCACCTCGCCCATCGATCCCGCGGCCCGCGATGGTGCACCTCTTCGCCGTGTGATCGTAGGTGAGCGTCGCCTCGCCTTTGAACACCGCGACGGTCGGCCCGAACTTCACGCGAATCGAGCCCTTCCAGGCATCGCCTTCGCGGTCCGGGGAGAGCGTCGCGCCTGGAATGCACGACGCCACGAGCGCCGGGTCAGAAAGCAACGGCCAAACGTCGTCCGGCGACGCAGGGATAGTGGTCTTCTCGGAGATGGTCGGCATTCGTGCTCGTGCGGCGCCGTCTGGAGATGTCCTGGATCGCGGGCACCTTGGCAGAGATCAGGCGGAAGGCCAACCGTTAACGCGGCCGGAGCGGGCGCGGAAAATGCATGGCGCAGCACCGCATCTAGGAGACTGGCGGTTGGGCTGGACGGATTGAATGGACTTGATGCACGGAAGCGGCCAGCCCGGTTCATTGAGACATCAAGTCCAGTCCGTCCGCTCGGCTCGACACGCCATCAGTTCCGCGCCCCGCCAAACACCTCCGATGCAGCTTTGGCCATGACGCGCACTTCACCGCGGCGAGCAGTGAGACCGCGGCGGTCGAAGTGCTCGAGGACCTGAATGCCAACGTTGCGCCCGCAGCCGACGCGATCCTTGAATTCCGCGGCGGTGAAGCTCTTCGCCGGGCTCTGCGCCGCAAGCTCCGCCGCAATGTCGCCGAGCTCAGCCAGTGCCGAACGCAAGAAAAAGCGGTCGGTCGCAACCTCGACCAGAGTCCCGATGCGCGCCATCGTCTTGCAGAGCTTCCTGACGCTGGTGAGCGACTGGCCGAGGCTCTCGGCCATTTCACGCACCTGCGGCGGGCGGAACTTCTCGGCCTCGATCAACTTCTCGATGCGCTCCCACAGTTTCTGATCAGCCGCTCCCAAGCTCGAGGCATGCGTTGGCAGGCGAATGGCGCCAGCCTGCACCGCGATCGCACTGCGCGACGTGAGCAAGGCAACGAGCGCGCCGAAGACCGGCTTCGTCAGTCGCGGCTCGAGCTTCAAGCGGAGCTGGTCGGGCGGCATGCCCGGTAGCTCGGGATGGGCGGCATGATAGGCCGTGAGTGCTGCCGTCATCTTGCTGCCCAGGGAATCGAGCGTGTCTGCCAGCGCCACGTAGCGAATGCCATTATGCGTTGTGCCTTCGGGCTCGATGAGTTCCAGGATCGGCTCGATCTCCGACTCCAGAAGTCCGCGATCGACGATGAACGCGGAAAGGTCGACGACGCCCGGCTGTAACGCAAGCAGCGCCTCGAGGGCCGTTGCGGCGTCCTCGATGGCGAGCGCATCGAGCAATGCTTTTCGCTCCGGGGTTCGGCGCTTGCGCTGCGGCGCGCGCGGGTCGATGACGCTGCCGCCGCCAATGGTTCGCTCGGCTGCTGCATCACGCAGCACGAAGCGATCGCCGTGACGCAAGGGCAGCGGCTGATCGGCGACGATCTGCACCAGCGCGCGGGCGCCAGGTGCCAGGCGCTCGCCGTCGAGCAGCACGATGCGTGCTTCGACCGCACTGGTCCCGATGTGAAGATGCACCGGCGACCAGGTGCGCAGGGGCCGTGGTTCGGAACCCAGCAGACGGAACACCGCATCGAAGCGCTGCGTCATGGCAGCGTGTGCCGGATCGACGATCCAGTGGCCGCGCGCCACCGCATCTCGCTCGATACCGGCAACGTTGAGCGCACAGCGCTGGCCGACGTAACCCGACTGCGCGGCTTTGCCTTGCGCGTGCAGCGACCGCAGCCGCAACTCTTTGCGCGCGGGGAGTGCGAGCAGCGTATCGCCGACCGTCGCTTTCCCCGATTGCACCGCTCCGGTGACGACCGTGCCCGCCCCTTGCACCGTGAAGGAGCGGTCAACTGCCAGACGAAACGCGCCATGGACGGCGCGCTCCGGCCGGCTTGCCGCCTCGTCCAGCAACCGGGCCTTCAATTCAGCAACGCCTGATCCCGTCGCGGCTGATACCGGGAGAATGTCGCAGCCTTCGAGCGTCGTGCCCGCGAGCGCAGCGCGGATTTGGCTTTCGACTTCGGCGCGGCGCTCGGCATCGACCAAGTCAACCTTGTTGAGGGCGACAAGCCCCTCACGAATGCCGAGCAGGTCGAGGATCTGGATGTGCTCACGGGTTTGCGGCATCACGCCATCGTTGGCGGCCACCACCAGCATCGCGAAATCGATGCTCGCTGCGCCGGCGAGCATCGTGTGGACAAACCGCTCGTGGCCAGGGACGTCCACAAACCCCAGCGAATCGCCACCTGGGCGCTCCGCTGTCTCGGACCCCGGGACCGGGATATAGGCAAAGCCCAGCTCGATGGTGATGCCGCGGGCCTTCTCCTCCTTCAGGCGATCGGTCTCGACACCAGTCAATGCTTTGACCAGCAAAGTCTTCCCGTGGTCGATATGGCCTGCCGTTCCGACGATCATCTGAGCTCCGGCTCGACCTTTCCTGTCATGAGTTGCCTGTAGTTCTTTCAGCTCTGTGGCATCAGTGCCGTTTTTCTGCACCAGAGCACAAATAAATTCCGATGAGACAAGCTGTTCCTGGCTCGTGACATTAGCGCAACAGTCTGCGGCAATCGCCCTATGCCCTGTAGCGCGATCGATTCTCCTGGGGCTAACTGACCTCGGACGCTTGTTGCATGGGTTGGGCGGGCCTAAGGGGGAGTCCAGTTGTACGCGTGCCTGGATTTCGGATTCGAGGGAAACTCGCCATGGGTATGAAGCATATCGCGGCTTTGGCCGCCACAGTGGGCTTGGCACTAGCGCTGGGCGCGTGCGCCAACGACAATCTTGTTAGCGGAGCAACGGCCTCCATCCCCGAGAAGCCGAAGGCCGATCCTGTTTGCACGACACTTGCGCAAAAGATGGACGATCTGCGCAAGGATGGCGTGACGCAGCGCGTCGAGCAGGCTTCCCAGGGCAAGGGCACGACGGTCAGCGTCAAGCGCGAATCGCTTGCCAGGCTCAGCGAACTGAACCGGACCAGCGTCGAGTTCCAGCAGAAATGCTCGGCCTTCAAGCCCGCCCCGGTGCCCGCAGCTGCTGCGCCGGCTGAAACTCCGGCCAAGTCTACGAAGACGGCGGCTGTCGCCAAGGCAACACCCAAGCCCGCTTCTGCTGCTGCGACCGCAGGAATAGCTGCGCCGGGTGAGAAAAAAGAGTAAGCAGCGCACACGGTTGCCCTGTCTACCGAGCCCTCGCACCTCGAGCAATCGGGAGACAGGCGAATCGCCTTAGCCGCCGTAGAGCGGAACGATCGCAGTGTTTGAGGCGCGTCAGGAGATGAGCATGACCACGGTCAGACTGAGCAGTCAGGCTTCGTCGATGATCATCATCGGTGCCTTGCTCGCTGGATGCGCCGCCCAAAGCGCGCCAGGTGGCGATCCAGGCGCGCGTCCGCTGCCCTCGGGCAAGAGCTGCCAGTCGGTGCGTGCCGAGCTCAATAGGCTCGACTCGCGCGGTGTGCCGGCCAAGGTCGAGGCGGTCTCGCAGGGCCGCAAGGTGTCGCCGCAGGACAAGGCCGACGCCGATCTCTACAACAGCCTGCTCAACCAATACCTCGGCGCCCGCTGCCACGTTTAGCGCGGCGGTACAGTCAAGGATTGACTGCCAGACGTTCAATTTGATCTTGGCGGTCTCGGCAGCTCGCAGTAATCAGGGCTTCGGTCTCAGCCGGAGCCCGTCTTGTTTCGAACGGCCTCCGCTGAGTGAATTGCAGCGCCTCAGCACCCGCCAGAGCCGGTACCATGCCCGACACCTCGTTCGACGTCATCGTCATCGGTTCAGGTCCGGGCGGCTACGTGACCGCCATCCGCGCCAGCCAGCTCGGCTTCAAGACGGCGATCATCGAACGTGAGCACCTCGGCGGCATCTGCCTGAACTGGGGCTGCATTCCGACCAAGGCGCTGCTGCGCTCGGCCGAGGTCTATCACTACGCGACACACGCCAAGGATTATGGATTGGTCCTCAACGGCACTGTTACGCCTGATCCTGCAGCCGTGGTGAAGCGCTCGCGCGGCGTCTCCACGCAACTCAACGGCGGTGTCGGCTTCCTGCTGCGCAAGAACAAAGTATCCGTCATCTGGGGTGAAGCGCAGATCGACCGTCCCGGCACCGTCACCGTGCGCGCCCCGACGAAGCCGCCCATGCAGCCGCAAGTGCCGCCGCCCAAGGGCACGCTTGGACCCGGCAGCTACCAGGCCAAGCACATTATCATCGCAACGGGTGCCCGTCCCCGCGTGCTCCCAGGCCTCGAGCCCGACGGCAAACTCGTCTGGACTTACTTCGAGGCGATGGTGCCGCCGGCAATCCCGAAGTCGCTGCTGGTCGTCGGCTCCGGCGCCATCGGCATCGAGTTCGCCTCGTTCTACCGCACCATGGGCGCAGACGTGACCGTGGTCGAACTCTTGCCGCAGATCCTGCCCGTTGAGGACGCCGAGATCGCAGCGCTGGCGCGAAAGCGCTTCGAGAAGCAGGGCATCAAGATCCTGACCGGCGCCAAGGTCACCGCGCTCGAGAAAGCCGGCGACGGCGTCATCGCCGCCATTCAGGACGACAAGGGCCAGACGAGCCGCGCACAGTTCCAGCGTGTCATCTCGGCTGTGGGCGTTGTCGGGAATACAGAGAACTTGGGACTCGAGAAGCTGGGCGTGAAAACAGAGCGCGGCACCATTGTCACCGACGGCTACGGGCGCACCAACGTCGCCGGCGTCTACGCCATCGGCGATGTCGCGGGCCCGCCGATGCTCGCGCACAAAGCCGAGCATGAAGGCGTCATCTGTGTCGAGGCGATCAAGGGCCTCCCGGCGCACCCCATGGACAAACAGAAGATTCCGGGCTGCACCTATTGCCATCCGCAGGTTGCCAGCGTTGGTCTCACCGAGGCAAAAGCGAAGGAGCAGGGCCGCGCAGTGAAGGTGGGCCGCTTCCCGTTCCAGGGCAATGGCAAGGCGATCGCGCTCGGCGAACCCGAGGGTCTCGTGAAAACGATATTCGATGCGAAGACTGGACAACTCCTCGGGGCGCACATGATCGGGGCCGAGGTGACCGAGCTCATCCAAGGCTTCGTCGTCGCCATGAACCTCGAGACCACCGAGGAAGAGCTGATCCACGCCGTCTTCCCGCACCCAACGCTCTCCGAGACGATGCACGAGAGCGTGCTCGATGCCTACGGGCGCGTCATCCATATGTAGCCTGGCCGATGTTCGACGCCACGCACCGATCGGCGGCCTGGCATCGTAGCCCGGCTGTGCCGCCGTCACATATCGACAGCATGAGTTGCATGCGCGCCCAGCCGCTTCCTGTTCCACGGCAGTCAAACGCCGCTGGGTCCTCCGATTGCTTGAGTTGCCTGCACAATGATGGCCCGTACTGCCCATTTTCGGGCTCGTCGCTGCCTTCCCCGGCGAGGCCGCACGGCGATTTCAATTCTTCATGGGCGAATTTCAACGCTGGAGCGTTCTATGGCCGGGCAGGTAGGGGAGTAGCCACCCAAAATACACCCCCCGCCAGCCTCACGTACGTTCAACGTAGACCCCAAATTCGGGCGTTTTTTGAATAGGCACAGCGTCCTATTACGCGTGACGGTTGGCAAATGCTGAGTTGTAGCAAACACTCACGTGTCAAACTCCCTCTTGAACGACGGACCCCGCGCGGTGGAGATGCGGCTCGCGAGGTTGCGAGGCCGGTACCCCGGCGGACCGTCACTCGTGTCCAAGACGGCCTCACACGGTCAGCGCGATCGGACCAGGGACATCGGAGCTGAACCCGGCCAAATGCTCGAGCCCGTCCGGCACGCGGCCGCCGTAAGCCCAATCGAGCAGCTCGACCGTATGCACGATAGGCACTCGTGTGGCGGTTGCTATCTGCGTGATGCAGCCAAGATTGCCGGCAGCGATCACGTCAGGACGGACGCTCTCGATGTTCTGGGCCTTGCGCTGGCCGAGCTCCTTGGCAATTTCGGGCTGCAGGATGTTGTAGGTGCCAGCCGAGCCGCAGCAGATGTGCGCCTCCGGTACATCCAGCACCGTAAAGCCGGCATTGCGGAGCAGCTTCTTCGGCTCCTCGGTGATTTGCTGGCCGTGCTGCATGGAGCAGGCCGAATGATAGGCAACCCGCAGGCTCGACCAGCGCCGCGGCGCGCCGAGGTCGTAGCTGGAGAGAAATTCGGTGATGTCCTGCGTCTTCTCCGCAATCTCTCCAGCGGCCCGATGGTAGCCCTGATGGTGTTTCAGGAGATGCCCATAGTCCTTGACCATTGTCCCGCAGCCGGATGCGTTGATGATCACGGCATCGACCGGCCCTTTGTTGCTCGCCTTGGTCCAGGCATCGACGTTGCGTTTTGCCTGCGTGACCGCCTGCTCCTCGAGGCCCATGTGATGGACGAGCGCACCACAGCAGCCCGCGCCCGCCGCAATCTCGACGTCACAGCCGCGCGCCGCGAGCAGGCGGATCGTTGCGTCATTGATCTGCGGTCTCAACACCTGCTGTGCGCATCCGGCGAGCAGGATCACGCGCTTGCGCCGCTCGGTTTTTGTCGCAGCCGTTCCCGGTCCGACGAATTCGGGTGACGCGAGCCCCTCCGCCGGTGCGAGCTCCAGCATTGCCGCCATTTCCTTGAACCCCAAGCGCTTCAATAGCGGCAGGAACGGCCGGCCGATCCCTGCGAGCCGCAACGCTTTCCGGAAGCGGTCCGGATAGGGAATTGTCTCGGCCAGCATGCGCCGTGCGAGCTTCTGGCGCCAACCGCGCGGCGCCGTCTGCTCGATGTGCGCGCGCGCGAGATCGACCAGATGCATGTAGTCGACGCCGCCGGGACACGTCGTCATGCACGACAGGCACGAGAGACAGCGATCGATGTGGTGCTGCACCTCCTTGCTGGCAGGACGCTCCTTTTCGAACATGTCCTTCATCAGATAGATGCGGCCGCGGGGGCTGTCGCGCTCGTCGCCCAGCAGCACGTAGGTCGAGCACGTCGCCGTGCACAGGCCGCAGTGCACGCACCGGCGCAGGATTTGCTCCGCCTCCGCGAGACGCGGGTTCTTGAGTTGCTCTGCCGTAAAATTGGTCTGCATCAGTCGTCCCGCATCGCGTGTGCCCGGCTCGCTTCAATAGGCGCTGCTCAAGCGGCCCGGATTGAGAATGCCCGCTGGATCGAACAGCGCCTTCAGCTTGGCGGCGATCTCGCCGACGGCTGGCTCCAGCGGCTGGAAGACATCGATCGCCGCGCGCACCGCCGTTGGCGCCCGCATCAGCGTCGCGTGCCCGCCGAACGAGGCAACGACCCGCCTGACATCCGCCGCCCCCGCATCCGCGGCCGGCAGCACCTCGAGCCATATCAAACCGCCCGACCAATCATAGAACGCGCGGCAGTCCATGTATCGCTTCAGTCCGGCAACGATCTTCGGCCCTGCCGATGGCGCGCAGGAAATTCGCCAGACGGGATCCTCCGAGCCGAGCACGGGCGATAGGCACCGAAGCTCGTCCCAGAAGCCGAGCGACTCCTCGTGTCCCAAACCGTGCACCTCGCCGAACGGTTCCAACTCGTCCCGAAGCTTGCTGCTGCGATACGAGATGAACTTGGCGAAGGTCTCGATCCGAAGCGCCGTTACCGCCTGCCCGAAATCTCTCAGGCCCGGATGCGCGAGGCGCTGCACCAGGGGCTGCTGGATGTGCACCGCGCCCGACACTTCGTAGGGCGAGCCCAAGGCCATCGACATCGCCTCGATAGCAAGCGCGTCCTCGAGGCCAAAGAGCAGCACGGTCGCCGTCTCCTCGGGCTTGGGCAGCACCTTGAATGTCACCTCGGTGAGGACGCCGAGGGTTCCCCAGCTGCCGCAAATGAACCGCGACAGATCATAGCCCGTTACGTTCTTCATCACGCGTCCGCCGGATCGGAACGCCTGGCCGGCGCCAGTCACCGCTTTGATGCCGAGAATATGGTCGCGCGCCGCGCCCGCGGAGATCCTGCGCGATCCCGAGAGATTGGCCGCAAAGAGACCCCCGATGCTCGAGCCGCCGCGTTCCTTGCCCAAGAGCGGACCGAGTTCGACGGGTTCAAAGGCCAGCATCTGGCCTTTCATGTCGAGCTCCGACTCGATCCGCGAGAGCGGGGTTCCGCCGCGTGCCGACATGACGAGCTCGGTTGGCTCGTAGAGGCGGATGCCGGTCAGTGACTGTGTCGTGACCAGCGCGCTGGTCTGCAACTCCCGGCCAATGCCGCGCTTGCTGCCATTGCCGATGATCTCCAGTGGCGCGCGCGCCTGAGCTGCATCGTAGATCGTGCGCTGCAGCTCCCATTCGGTCGCGGGCTTCAGAAACGAACTCACGTGCTGCTCCTCAGGCCGCCGCTGCACCCGTGCGAATATCGAGCGGGAACACCTTGGCTGGATTGAGCAGCCAATCCGGATCGAAAACCGTTTTGATGGCAAGCTGCAGCCCAAGTTCGTCGGGCGTGAACTGGACGTGCATGAGGTCGCGCTTCTCGACCCCGACGCCGTGCTCGCCGGTGAGGCACCCGCCGACCTCCACGCACAATTTGAGAATGTCAGCGCCGCATCGCTCCGCCTTCTCGACCTGAGCCGGATCGTTCGCCTCGTAGAGGATCAAGGGGTGCAAGTTGCCGTCGCCAGCATGGAATATGTTGGCGACGCGAAGCCCGTAGCTCTCGCAAATCTGGGAGATCCGGGTCAGCACCTCCGGCAGCTTGCCGAGCGGGATGGTGCCATCCATGCAGTAGTACTCGGAGATCCGGCCGATGGCGCCGAACGCGGATTTGCGACCCTTCCAGATGGCCGCGGTCTGCTCCGCGCTCTCGCTCAGGCGCACCACTGCCGGCTCGAACGGCTTCACGATCTCGACGATGCGACCGAGCAGCGTCGAGATCTCTTCGGCCGAGCCTTCCACCTCGATGATCAGCAGTGCCTCGACGTCGAGCGGGTAACCGGCCTTTGCGAAGGCCTCGCAGACATGGATCGCGGGCTTGTCCATGAACTCGATCGCGACGGGGATGATGCCCGCGGCGATGATTGCCGATACCGCGCGCCCCGCCGTCTCGCTCGACTGGAAGCCGAGCAGCATCGGTCTCGCGCCTTCGGCCTGGCGCAGGATGCGCACCGTCGCCTCGGTGACAATGCCGAACTGGCCCTCCGAGCCGATCATGAGGCCGAGCATATCGAACGTCGGTTGATCGAGATGCGCGCCGCCGATCTCGACGATCCGGCCGTCGATCAGTACCAGCTTGAGGCCGAGCACATTGTTGGTCGTGACACCATACTTCAGGCAGTGCGCTCCGCCTGAATTCATCGCGAGGTTACCCCCGAGCGAGCAGGCGAGTTGGCTCGAGGGGTCCGGTGCGTAGAAGAAGCCCTTGGCGCCCACTGCCGCTGAGATGGCAAGGTTTGTGATGCCCACCTCGACCCGGGCTGTGCGGTCCAGATAGTTGATATCGAGGACCTTGTTCATCTTGGAGAGGCCGACGACGATGGCATCCTCCGCCGGCAGCGCGCCGCCGCAAAGCGACGTACCGGCCCCGCGAGCAATCACCTTGATCTTGTTCTTGTGGCAGTAGGCGAGAACCTTGGAGACATCGTCCGTAGTGAGTGGCAGCACGACCGCCAGGGGCATGCACCGGTACGCCGTGAGCCCGTCCGTCTCGAAAGCGCGTCTGCCGTCATGGTCCCCGATCACGGACTGCGGTCCGATGAGATGCTGCAGATCGCGGATGATCGCATCTCGACGCGCAACGATCTCCAGGTTGGGGCGAGGCATTGCTATCATGGACATAGCGGGAACTCCGGCGGGAGCGGGCGCACACGACTGGGTAGCTTCGGAGGATCACGCCGCACGAGGCTTCGCGACACCTACCTCTTTGGTCGCAATGAACACTCCGCTAGGTCGTTTGAGTACCGTTCAACGCCTTGAATTACAACCACCTGAATGATCTACTATGCTGTGGAATAAATCTATTCCTCAGCATTGAAAGACACTGTCACAGATCGGTCACCGCCAAGCATAATTTCCAGATGGGAGAAGGTGTTGATGTTTCCACGCCGCAAATCTCGTGAGGAGCCCACTGTGACTGCCATTACCGATCTGGAGATTTTCGCGCGTGTTGCGCGCACGGGCAATATGTCTGCCGCCGGCAGGGAAATGGGCCTGTCGCCAGCCGTCGTCTCGAAGCGGATCAGCCTGCTCGAGGAGCGGCTCAACGCCCGCCTCTTTCAGCGCACCACCCGGCAGCTCACGCTTACAGAGACGGGCGAGGGCTACTTCAAGCGGGTGGTCGACATCCTGAGCCTCATCGACGAGGCCGAGGACTTCGTCAACCGCCGCAACACAAAGCCCCGCGGCGTGCTGAAAGTGACTGCTCCGACATCGTTCAGCCGGCTCCATATCGCGCCGCATCTGCCGAAGTTTCTGGCGAAATATCCCGAGATCGAGCTCGAGTTCCAACTGACGGACAACTTCGTCGACATCATCCGCGACGGCTTCGACCTGGCGATCCGCATCGGTGAGCTGCAGGACAGCTCGCTCGTGCAGAAGAAGCTCGCCCCCGATACGCGCGTCATGGTGGCGGCGCCGAAGTACATCGACGCCTCAGGGCTGCCCAAGGTGCTGGAGGATCTCGACTTCCACAACTGTTTGTCGGCCGGAGCGCAAGATCACTGGCGCCTGCAGGGGCCGGACGGCCAGCATCAGTTGAAGGTGAAGGGCAACATCCGCTCGAACTCGTTCGAGTTCATTCGCCAGGCGCTGATGGCCGGCCTCGGCATCGGCCTGCGCTCGACTTGGGATATCGGGCCAGAGCTCAAGAACGGCGACCTGAAGATCGTTTTGCCCGATTACCGCGGCTCCGACAACGTCGCGATCTACGCCGTCTATCCTTGTCGGGACTTCATGCCCGAGAAGGTCAATGTATTCATCGATTTCTTGACCGAACTCTACGGGAGCGGCACCCCGAATTGGGATGAAGGGCTCGACCTCGCACGCTTCTATGCAGCGCCCGTGTCGAAGCCCGCCAAGGAAGGCAAAGCCAGCCGACAGCGCGAGCCGGTAGCGGCAGCGCGCTGACCGCGCCGACAAGCTTGAGGCACTTCGTCATCTGCATGACTGGTCGTATGCGGCTTAAATCTCGCGGAAACTTCCGGGAGATCTCGATGCGCTTGATACTCTGCGCCATGACCGCTGTGTCTCTGGTGACTTTGGCGGGTGCCGCCAATGCGGCCGACGGTAATCCAACCGACGGCGAGGAAGTCTTCAAGAAATGCAGGGCGTGCCACGAGGTTGGGCCCGACGCGAAGAACAAGCTCGGCCCAATCTTGAACGGCATCGTTGGCCGCAAGGCAGGCACCATCGAGGGTTTCAACTATTCGCCAGCCAATAAGAAGGCGGGTGAGGAAGGCTGGGTTTGGGAGGAGGCACGGCTTCTCAAGTACCTCGAAAACCCGCGCGAAGCGATGCCGGGAAACCGGATGGCGTTTGCCGGCTTGGCAGATGAGCAAGACCGCAAGGACGTGCTCGCCTATCTGAAGAAGTTCTCGAAGTAGCGGTGAGCGCGCCGGCAGGCGGATCGGCGGCATTCGATGAAGTCAAAAATGCCGGGATCGCTCCCGGCATTTGCGATGCGCCTGACAGCAGCCAGATCAGATGTCCTGGCTGTCGCCGGCGTCCCAGCTGGTACCGGGATCGTTGTCCTCGGGCGCCTGGTAGCCGTAGCCCTGATCGCTTCCATGATCCTGCTGGTTGATTTCGTAGGGCGAGGATTCCTGGTTCGATGCTTCGCCAGCCTGTGCCTGTCCGCTGTTGCCACCCATCATGTCCTTGATGGCATTGGCCGCGAAGATACCGCCCGCAACACCAGCGGCAGTTGCCATCGCCGAGCGGAAGAAGCCGCCGCCACGTGCCGGCTGTTGAGGTTGCATCGGCGGCTGTTGATAGCCGCGATCCTGCTGGTTACCGCGATCCTGCTGACCCCAGGGGCTCGACGGAGGCGGCGCGGCGGAAGCCTGGCCAAGACCGCCGCTGCGGTTCGTCACGGGGACGCTGCCTTGCGCCGGCCGTGGCGGCGCGCCGCGCGAACCCCCTAAAAAGCTGCCGCCCGAACGCGGCGCCGGAGCCTGCTGCCGTTGTAGCTGGTCCTCGAGGTAGCGGACCTGGTCTTCCAGTTCCTGCACGCGCTGGCCAGTCTCCTCGATGGTATTCTCCTGAACCAGAACGGACTGGACGAGCTTGTACGCCGCATCCGGCGATTGCCGCATCAGTTGCGCAATAAGCTGATCCGCCTCGTAGTCCTTGTCGACCGGCCCAAAGGAGCGCATGCGCTCGAAGAGGTCGGCGATCATCTGGCGTTCGTCAGGCGTCATTTATGTCTCCCGAAAGGGGTTAGCAAAGGCGCCCTCTATGTTGGGTGCCTGAAGCTCGAGCGCAATAGGTTGACAGCCGCTGTTTCGATCAGATGGACGAACATTGCCGGAACGCATGAGGATTCGTCTCCACGATGACGCAAAATTCGATCGCCGCGAGCCCACCCTCAAAGACAAAACCGCGCTCCCGCTGTGTTGGGCGGGGCGCGGCTTGATCGGCAACAATCGAGCCTTCACTCGGTGAACACCGCCTTCGCGGCCGTATTGAACCCTTTGGTAGGATTCGCGGCGCAGAACTCGCCGAATTTGCCCATCTTGTTCTGGAACTCATCGAGATCGAACGTCGTCTCGTTGTTCAGCGCGGCGTGCCAGCCGGCCAACCAAATGATGCTGAGCGACGTTTCTTCATCGGGCTCGGCCGTGATCGAATTACACTTGAGCACCGAGACATCGACCGCCTTCTTCGAAGGCTTCGGCATGTTGTCGCCCGTGAACTTCTCCGCAGCGGTCATCAGACCGATCTTCGGGTTCTTCAGGCAGTAGTCGCTGAGCTTTTCAACATAGCTTCCCAGGTGTTGGAAGTCGATGACCATGCCGCAATCCTCGGATGCGTTGTGGCCATTCAGCCAAACCAGAAGGACACCCATTTTCTGGGCCGCCTTGTCTTCTTCCGCACCTGACGACTTAGCAGCTGCCTTCTTTGCTTTGCCGGTGTTTTGGCCCCCAGCTTTCAGCATGGTATCGATCATTTCCTTGCACGTGATAGTCGAGACGTCGACGCCCTCGGCGCTTGCTGGCGCCACTGTGCAAACACCGATGATAGCTGCCCAAATCACTGCTCGGATTGTAGTACGAACCATTGTCCCGCTCCCTAGGGTTGTCATATTTGTGGGCGGGCCGAGCGAGTGACGCGCTCATGCGTCCTGCTAATCGACCTGCCTCCCAACCCCGCTACAATCTCACATAACGTTTGGATCAAGGTTGAAACGATACGAACAATCCGACCTATCTGGCTGCGCACTATCCGGCTTCGCCGGCGCCGAAAAGAGGCACCAGCCAAGCGTCCCTGTCCCGTTAGCTCAGGCGAGGGCCGGTGCGGTTGACTGAAAG
>CAZCQH010000052.1:0-39471 GCA_964500805.1 uncultured Hyphomicrobiaceae bacterium | reverse complement strand
GGGGCGGTCAACGTCGGGTCTATGCAAGCTTCAAGTTCTTTCTCTACACGCTGCTCGGCTCAGTGCTGATGCTGCTCGCCATGATGGCGATCTACTGGCAGGTGGGCACTACCGACATTCCGACCCTGATCGAGAAGGCACCCTCCGCACTCCCGGCCAATATGCAGTGGTGGCTCTGGCTGGCGTTCTTCGCCTCCTTCGCGGTGAAGATGCCGATGTGGCCGGTGCACACTTGGCTGCCCGACGCCCACGTCGAGGCGCCAACGGCCGGTTCCGTCATCCTGGCCGCGGTGCTCTTGAAAATGGGCGGCTACGGCTTCCTTCGCTTCTCGGTGCCGATGTTTCCGCTCGCTTCTCAGGAGCTGGCACCGCTGATCTTCACGCTGTCGGTGGTGGCGATCATCTACACCTCGCTGGTCGCTCTGGCGCAGGAGGACGTGAAGAAGCTCATTGCCTACTCGTCGGTCGCCCACATGGGCTATGTGACCATGGGCATTTTCACGATGACGCAGCAGGGGATCGACGGCGCGATCTTCCAGATGCTCTCGCACGGGATCGTCTCAGCCGCCCTCTTCCTGTGTGTCGGCGTCGTCTATGACCGCATGCACACGCGCGAGATCGCGGCGTACGGCGGCCTCGTCAATCGCATGCCGGTCTATGCGTTCTGCTTCATGGTTTTCACGATGGCAAACGTCGGCTTGCCCGGAACGAGCGGCTTCATCGGCGAGTTCCTGACGCTGGTCGGCGCCTTCAAGGTCAACACCTGGGTTGCCATGTTCGCGACAACGGGCGTGATCCTGTCGGCGGCCTATGCGCTCTGGCTCTATCGCCGGATGATCTTCGGAATACTGGAAAAGCCGTCGCTCAAGGGGATCACCGACATGGGCCCACGCGAGATCGCGGTGATGGCGCCACTGGTGTTGCTCACCATCCTGTTCGGGTTCTATCCGGCCCCGCTGCTCGATGTGCCGGCGCGCTCGGTGAAGCAGCTCGTCGAAAAGTACGAGACGGCCACCAAGGCACCACGCCAAGCAGCGGTGCCGCCGGTCACAACGCCTCGCTGAGCGGGAACGCACGACATGGACCTCTCCTCATTTGCCCCGCTGTATCCCGAGCTGCTGCTGGTTGGCGGCGCCATGGCGCTGCTGATGCTTGGCGTGTTTCGTCCCGAGAACGATGCCGAAGCACAGACTGTCGGCTGGCTGTCTCTGGCGCTGCTCGCCCTTGTAGCCTACTTCGTGATGCAAGGGTCCGGCACGCAGGCAATGTTCAACGGCGCCTTCGTGGTTGATCCCTTCGCGCGCTTCATGAAGCTGCTGGTCTTGCTGGGCGCGGGCGGCGCGCTGTTGCTGTCGTTCGACGACATGAAGGAGGCTCGAGCATTCAAGTTCGAGTATCCGGTGCTGATACTGCTCGCGACCACAGGCATGATGCTGATGATCTCGGCCAATGACCTGATTTCGCTCTATCTGGGCCTCGAGCTGCAGAGCCTGTCACTCTACGTCGTCGCTGCGTTCCGGCGCGATGACGTGCGCTCGAGCGAGGCGGGCTTGAAGTACTTCGTGCTGGGCGCGCTGTCGTCCGGCATGCTGCTCTATGGCGCTTCGATGCTCTACGGTTTTGCAGGAACGACAAGCTTTGCGGGCATCGCAAATGCAGCGAGCGCTTCCGGCGCGGGCCAGAGCATGCTGCTGATCTTCGGTCTCGTGTTCCTGCTCGTCGGCATCGCGTTCAAGATCTCGGCCGTACCGTTTCACATGTGGACGCCGGACGTCTACGAGGGCGCACCGACCCCGGTAACCGCGTTCTTCGCCGCGGCTCCCAAAGTGGCCGCCATGGCATTGCTGGTACGCCTTGTTGGAACTGCATTCGGAGGGATCAAGCCGCAGTGGCAGCAGATTGTCGTGTTCTTGTCGCTTGCCTCCATGCTGCTCGGCGCTCTTGCAGCGATCGGCCAGACCAACATCAAGCGGCTGATGGCCTACTCCTCGATCGCCAATATGGGTTATGCGCTGGTCGCCCTGGCGGCTGGCGGCCCGGAGGGCACGCAGGGTGTGCTGGTCTACCTCGTCATTTACGTGGTCACGACCCTCGGCGTCTTTGCGTGCATTCTGTCGATGCGTCGCGATGGCCGGCCCATCGAGGACATCAACGAGTTGGCCGGGCTATCGCAAACCAACCTCTACATGGCCTTTGCTCTCGCCGTGTTCATGTTCTCGATGATCGGCATCCCGCCGCTCGCGGGGTTCTTCGGCAAGCTCTATGCGTTCCTGCCGGCCATCAAGGCCGGTCTCTATCCGTTGGCCGTGATCGGCGTGATTGCAAGCGTGATCGGCGCGTACTACTACCTGCGCATCGTCAAGGTGATGTTTTTCGATGAACCCAAGCCGGGATTCGAGTCGATCCGCACAAAGGACGGAGTCGTGCTCGCGCTGGGCTTGCTCGCCGCGCTCTGCTTCGTGCTGCCGTTCATTGCCGCACCAATTGTCGAGGCGGCGGGAGTTGCGGCGAAATCGCTGTTCTGACGCACCAGAGACAGGAATGCCGGACGACGCCAATCGCAAAAGCCTCGGAGCGCAGACAAGCGCAGTGGGCGGCGGTGACTGGCGTGTCATCGAACTGGCTTCGACCGGGTCGACGCAAGCTGAGGCAGCCGCCCGCGCGGCAGCCGGCGAACGCGGACCGCTTTGGATTCGCGCCGACGTGCAGACCGCTGGGCGGGGGCGATCGGGTCGGGGCTGGAAAACGCCGTCAGGAAATTTTTCCGCGACACTGCTGCTCGCGCCTGGCGCAGACGCCGCTGTGCTTCCGCAGCTGTCGCTGGTGGCTGGCGTCGCCGCGGCAGACGTTCTGAACACGTACCTAGGCGAGGGCAGCAGCGCACCGCGCGCGCAGCTCAAGTGGCCGAATGATGTGCTGATCGATGGCGCCAAGACCGTCGGCATTCTGGTCGAGACGTCCATTGTCGGCCGCGATGTCGTGGCTTTCGTTGGCATCGGCATCAATCTGACCGTCGCGCCGGAGCTGCCTGGACGCGCGGTGACGCGACTGGCCGACCACACCGCGGCCACCCCCGCGCCGTCCGCCGTGCTCGAGCGGCTCGCGCCTGCGATGCAGAACTGGCTTGCGATTTGGGACAGGGGCCGCCACTTTTCCGCGATCCGCGCGGCTTGGCTCGAGCGCTCGCTTCCGGCCGGCGCGCCGATCAGCGTCAATGCTGGTGACGGTCCCGTCCAGGGGACATTCGAGGGGCTGGACATGGACGGCGCCTTGCTGCTTTGTGATTTATTCGGGCGCCGCCGCCGCTTCTCATGGGGAGACGTGACGCTGACGCCCGTGAAGGCGTGAGATACATGGAAGGGCGAACGGGGAAGGGAGATCGGGGCGAGACGAGCGAGCTCGTCTACGTGGCGTTGGGCGGTCTCGGCGAGGTTGGCATGAACTGCTACCTCTACGGGCTCGGACCTTCACAGCGCCGTCGCTGGATGATGGTCGATCTCGGTATCACGTTCCCCGAGGGCGAGGACGACCCTGGCGTCGATGTCATTCTGCCGGACCCGAAGTTTATCGAGGAGCGGGCGCGCGACCTTGCTGGCATCGTGCTGACGCACGCCCACGAGGACCACATCGGAGCGATGATCGAGCTGTGGCCCCGGCTCCAGGCCCCGATCTTCGCGACGCCGTTCACGGCGGCTTTCCTCAAGGCCAAGCTCGCCGAGTTCGGCGGCCGGCTGAAAATGCCGATCACCGAGGTGAAGCTCGGCGCCCAGTTCGCTGTCGGACCCTTTGACTGCGAATTCGTCACCATGGCGCACTCGATTCCCGAGCCATCGGGACTTGTGATCCGTACGCCGCACGGCAACGTGTTCCACACTGGAGACTGGAAGCTCGATCCGACGCCGCTGATCGGCGACGCGCACGACGAGGCCCGTGTGGAGGCGATAGGCCAAGAAGGCATCGATGTGCTGGTTTGCGATTCGACCAACGCGTTCCGCGACGGCCGTTCGCCATCGGAACGCGAGGTCGCGGCCTCGCTGGCTAAGATCATCAAAGGCGCGAAGAGGCGCGTCGTGGTGACAGCATTTTCCTCGAACGTGGCGCGCATCAAAGCCGTCGGCGATGCAGCACGCGCCTCGGGCCGGCAGCTGGTGGTGGCGGGTCGTGCGCTGCACCGTGCCATTCAGGTCGCGATCGACACAGGCTACCTGCCGCAAGGCTTTCGGTACCTCGATCAGCAGGAATTCTCCTACGTCAAACCGCATGAGGTTGTCGCACTGGTGACCGGCAGCCAGGGCGAGCCGCGGGCCGCGCTGAAGCGCATCTCCGAGAACGAGCATCCCGAGATCAGCCTGGGCAAGGACGACATGGTGATCTTCTCGTCGCGCACCATCCCGGGGAACGAGAAGGCGATCAGTGCCATTCAGAACAACCTGGCGCGCATGGGCGTTGAGGTGGTCACCGACAGCGAGGCGCTCGTGCATGTTACCGGCCATCCCCGGCGTGACGAGCTGCGCCAGATGTACAGCTGGATCAAACCTCGTATCGCACTGCCGATGCACGGCGAGGTGCGGCATCTCAAGGAGCATGCACGCATCGCGCGGGAGTGCGGCGTGCCCGAAGTCTTGACGCCGGTGAACGGTGAGGTGGTGAAGCTAGGTCCGGGCGAGGCGCGGCTCATCGACGAGGCGCCGGTCGGGCGGCTGTTCCGCGATGGCCGGTTGATCGTACCCGCCTTGAACGGTCCAGTGCGCGAGCGCCGCAAGTTGGCGTTCGTCGGGCTCGTTGCTGTTTCCGTCGTCCTGTCCCGCAAGGGTGAAATTCTCGTTGACCCTGAAATTGCGCTCGATGGCATTCCAGCCGCGGACGCCGAGGGAGAAAGCATGGAGGAGATCGTGCTCGACGCGGTCGACGGGGCGCTCGCGGGCATTCCTCCAGCCCGCCGCCGCGACGTCGAGATGGTGCGCGAGGCGATCCGCCGCTCCGTACGCGCCGCGGTGGATCAAGCCTGGGGCAAGAAGCCCATCGCGAAGATCTTCGTAGCAGTTGTGGACGGACGCTGACTTGCTCGGCGTGGCGGCCCTCAAGCGGCCCGGCTCAGCATCGACCAAGGTGTGTTTTCCGCGCCTCAGCATCAGTCTGGCGCAGAGTAGCGGTTGATCGAGAAGCGATGAGATTGAACAGGGAGTACTGCAGCAATGCTCGGACGCCTCAATCATGTTGCGATCGTCGTGAAGAGCTTGGACAGCGCGATCCCGGTGTATGCGGGAACGCTCGGCGCAAAAGTATCAGCGCCGCAGGCGTTGCCGGAGCATGGCGTGACCGTCGTTTTCGTCGAGCTGCCGAACACCAAGATCGAATTGCTGGAGCCGCTGGGCACGGCATCACCCATCGCCAAGTTCCTGGAAAAGAACCCGGACGGCGGCATCCATCATGTCTGCTACGAGGTCGCGGACATCCTCCAGGCACGCGACAAGCTGAAAAGCGAAGGCGCGCGGATCCTCGGCGACGGTGAGCCGAAGATCGGCGCTCACGGCAAGCCCGTGCTGTTCCTGCATCCCAAGGACTTTCTCGGCACTCTGGTCGAGCTGGAGCAGGTGTGAGCCGGGCTGCCCGCTGCAGCCGCGGCCGTCAAATCGTGCTGCCCCTGCCCACGTCGATCCAGACGTCGGTGTCGGGCCGAGAGGACGGCACTGACACCGATATCACACGCCCATCTCGCCGATGTTGCGGAGCGTGGTTTTGATCCGCCGCACAGTGCCGGTCTTGGAGCGCATCACAACCGTCTCCGTCTCGGCGAAATCACCGCGGAAGTGCACGCCTTCCAGCAGCGACCCGTCGGTCACACCCGTGGCCGAGAAGATCACGTCATCGCAGGCCATCTCGGCCATGGAGTGCTTTTTCTTGATATCACTGATGCCCATCTTGGCGGCGCGCGCAATAAGCTCCGGGCGCTCCTTGGCGTCGTGACGCTCGGGCGAGAGGCGGCCCTGCATCTGGCCGCCAATGCAGCGCAGCGCCGCCGCCGCCAGCACACCTTCAGGTGCGCCGCCTGAGCCCAAGTAAATGTCGATACCCGTCTGCAACGGATCCGTGGTCCAGATCACCCCGGCGATATCACCGTCGGGAATGAGCCGGACACCAGCACCGGATTTCCTGACCTCGGCGATCAGGTCCGCATGGCGCGGCCGGTCGAGGATGCAGGCCGTGATCTCGCGTACCGGACAGCCCTTGTGTTTCGCGAGGTCCTTCAGGACGTCACTGACCGGGCGGTCGAGATCGATGATGCCCTCGGGGTAGCCGGGGCCGATCGCAATCTTGTCCATGTACATGTCCGGCGCATTGAGCAGGCCGCCGCGCTCCGAGATGGCAATGACAGCCAAGGCATTCGGCATATCCTTGGCGCAAATGGTCGTGCCTTCCAGCGGATCGACGGCGATATCGACCTGGAGCCCTTCCCCAGTGCCGACCTCCTCACCGATGTAGAGCATGGGCGCCTCGTCCATCTCGCCCTCGCCGATCACGACCCGCCCCCGGATATTGACGCGGCCGAGCTCACGACGCATCGCGTCGACGGCAGCCTTGTCAGCGGCCTTGTTCTGGCCCTGACCGCGCCAGCGCGCGGCCGCAATGGCGGCAGCTTCGGTGACGCGTGCCACCTCAAGAACCAGAATGCGGTCGAGACCGCCCTTGCCTTTGTCGCTAGCCATTGCGCCTCCTGATCGTCTAGTGAGTGGACTTACAGCCCGCTCCCGCCCGAGAGGGGACCCTCCCGAACCCGCCCCTTTTTGTCAATTCGGGGCCGTCGACACCCTCATCCCGCACTGACACGATGCGCATTGATTCTACAGTCGTTCGATGCGGATCATCTGCGGCTTCTCGGCGATCTTGCCGTCGGCCTCGATGGCATCGAGCGCCTTGCGGATCGCTTCCTCGGTCGTCTCGTGCGTGATGATCACAACGGCTGTCGGTGTGCCGGGTACGGGCTTCGCATCGATGCCGGGGAGTGCAGACCGCGGCCGGCGCTGCACCACGCTCTCGAGCGAGACCTCGCGGTCGGCCATGCGCTTGGCGATCGAGGCCATTACGCCCGGGCGGTCGTGCACGACGAGGCGAACGTAATAGGCGCCTTCATGCTGGCCGAGCTTGGCACGCTTGTAGGTCTTCAGCTTGGAGGCTGGCACCGAAAACGGCGGCATCACCATACCGCGTGCGATGTCGACAATATCGCTTGCGACCGACGAAGCAGTGGCCTTCGAGCCGGCGCCGGGGCCGACCAAAAGCAAATTGCCGACGAAGTCACCGTCGATCGCGACCGCATTGGTGACATTCGAGACCTGCGCGATGGCCGCATTCTTGGGAACCATGGTCGGGTGGACGCGCTGCTCGATGCCGCTCTCGGTCAGCATCGCAACGCCCAAGAGCTTGATGCGATAGCCGAGGTCGTCGGCGGCTTCGATATCGGCGGCCGTAATCGTCTGGATGCCTTCGATATGAATCTGGTCGAGAGCGACCTTCGTGCCGAAGGCAAGGCTGGTGAGCAGCGTCAGTTTGTGCGCGGTGTCGAAGCCGCCAATATCGAACGTCGGATCGGCTTCGGCGTACCCCTTCGCCTGTGCTTCCTTCAGCACGTCAGCGAAAGCCCGGCTCTCCTCCTGCATTTTGGTCAGGATATAATTGCAGGTGCCGTTGAGAATGCCGTAGACGCGGCGCACCTCATTGGCTTTGAGGCTCTCGCGCAGCGTCTTGATCACGGGGATGCCGCCGGCGACGGCCGCCTCGAAATTCAGCGCGACGCCGTTCTTTTCCGCGAGCCGCGCTAGATCGACACCATGCTTGGCCAGCAGCGCCTTGTTGGCGGTGACAACGTGCTTCCTGGCTGCGAGTGCAGCCTCGACGGACTTGCGGGCAACCCCCTCGTCGCCGCCGATCAACTCGACGAAGACGTCGATCGACGGATCGACAGCCATCTTGGACGCATCATCGAACCACTTGGCTTTGCCGAATTCGACGCCTCGGCTCTTCGTGCGGTTGCGCGCGGAAACGCCGGTGACCTTGATCTCTCGGCCGATGCTGTCCGAGAGGCGGGCACCGTGGGTGTCGAGCAGTTGCAACAGCCCGCCACCAACGGTGCCGAGGCCTGCTATTCCAAGGTTCAGTGGCTTGTTCATTCGACGTGATTACCGTTTCGCTGAATCGCGTATCGGTATCACGTTATGCATGGTTTCAGGCGCCTGGGCGAGAAACTTCTTGATCGAACGAGCGGCCTGGCGGATGCGCTGCTCGTTCTCGACCAGCGCGATGCGGACGTAGCCTTCGCCGTGCTCGCCGAAGCCGATGCCAGGGGCCACGGCCACACTCGCCTTCTCGATGAGAAGCTTAGAGAATTCGAGCGAGCCGACGTCCTTGAACGAATCCGGGACGGGCACCCAGGCGAACATGGAGGCGGTTGGCGGGGGGAACATCCAGCCGGCGTTGGCAAAACTGTCGACCAGAACGTCCCGCCGCTTCTTGTAGGTGGCGCGCATCTCATCGATGCACTCGGTTGGTCCGTTGAGGGCGGCCGCGGCGGCGACCTGGATCGGCGTATAGGCGCCATAGTCGAGATAGCTCTTCACGCGCGCCAATGCGGCGAGCAGGCGGTCGTTGCCGACGGCGAAGCCCATGCGCCAGCCGGCCATGGAGAACGTCTTCGACATGGATGTGAACTCGACCGTCACATCCATGGCGCCGGGCACCTGCAAGACGGAGGGTGGCGGTGCGGTGGAGTCGAAATAGACTTCTGCGTATGCGAGATCGGAGAGAATGATGATCTCGTGCTTCTTCGCGAACTGGACGAGGTCGCGATAGAAATCGAGCGAAGCGACGTAGGCCGTGGGGTTGGCGGGATAACAGACGACGACCGCGATCGGCTTCGGGATCGAATGGATCATCGCGCGCTCGAGGGCGCGAAAATACTCCGGCGTCGGCTCGGCAGGGATCGAGCGGATGACCCCACCCGCCATCAGGAAGCCGAAGGCGTGGATCGGGTAGCTGGGATCAGGCACCAGCACCACATCACCTGGCCCGGTGATCGCCTGGGCCATGTTGGCAAAGCCCTCCTTCGAGCCGAGCGTCGCTACCACCTGGGTCTCAGGCTTCAGCTTCACACCGAAGCGGCGGCCGTAGTAGCCCGCTTGAGCCTTGAGCAGGCCGGGTATGCCCTTGGAGGCCGAGTAACGATCGGTCCGAGGCTTGCCAACCGTCTCGGTCATCTTGTCGAGGATATGCTGGGGCACGGCCAAATCCGGGTTCCCCATGCCGAGATCGATGATGTCGGCGCCGCGCGCTCGCGCCTGGGCCTTCAGGCGGTTGACCTCGGCAAAGACATAAGGCGGCAGACGCTTGATGCGATGGAATTCTTCGATCACGGGCGATGTCCCGGAGTGGTTGAATCGACGGCGTGTTTACGCCTGCTGGTGCGCCGCGTCAAAGGTGGTGATGCATCAACGATGGCGCGATTTCATGCTGTTACGACGGCAGCTGCGGAGAGCTGACGCGCTACTGTCTGCGCCCCTCTATCTGCTGCCTTGCCGCGGCAGCCTCGTCGTCGGCCTTCTTGCCCATCGAGGTGATTGTCTGCTTCTGCTGGTCCTTGGACAGCAGCTGGCGACTGTCCTTCTCGAGGGCGGGAAGCTCGGTTTGGCTGCCGGCACAGGCAGAGGCGACGATGGCGATCAAGGCGATCACGGCCCAAGCTACCCGGCGGGACCGGCCCCTTCGACCATTTCGAAATGCTCCGCGCGGAACTTCCATGGCGTCTTCGCTGCCTTCAGCTTAAATCCAATGGCGGATTGTCAGATCTGGCCGGGACAGTTATGAGAGATTCCGCGGTTTCAGGCTGTTGCGCCATCACCACAATTAAGAGCATTGGTTTATGGCGGGGCCGCGGCGCTCGCCATCCCGGACGGATATCCATGCAGAAGCCCAATACTCCCGCCGAGATCGACTGGTCCCAATACCGAGTCACGGACCCTGAAGAGTTCGTTCGCAACATGGCGAGGCTGATGGAGGAAGGCAGCCGTGCCTTCTCGAGCCTCGCCCAGCGAGCGGACAGCAAAAACGGTTCGTATAGCACCGCCTCTGAAATGTCCGAGGCAGGCCGCATCATGACGGAGGTCGCCCGGCAGTGGATGGCCGATCCGGCCAAGGCCTTGGAGACGCAGGGCGAACTGGTCAAAGGCTACATGGATGTCTGGGCATCGTCCTGGCAGAAGCTGCTCGGCATGCATCCGGATCCTGTGGCGGAGCCCGAGCCCGGCGATGCGCGGTTCCGCGACCCCGACTGGTCCAACAATGCCTACTTCGATTTCTGGAAACAGTCCTATCTCGTGACCACGCACTGGGCCGAAAAGGTGCTTGCCGATACGCAAGGTCTCGACGAGCGCACCAGGCAGCGCGCCGAATACTATCTGCGCCAGATCGCGAGCGCGTTCTCGCCATCCAACTTTCCGGCGACGAATCCGGAAGTTCTGCGGGAGACACTGCAGACCAATGGCGCCAACCTGGTGAAGGGAATGGAGCACCTGCTCGCCGACATGGAAAGGTCAGGTGATCTCCTGAAGATCAGCCAGACCGACACATCGGCTTTCGAGGTAGGTCGCAACCTCGCGATCACGCCCGGCAAGGTGATCTTCCAGAACGATATCCTGCAGCTGATCCAGTACACGCCGACGACGGAGAAGGTCTACGCGACGCCGCTGCTGATCGTGCCGCCGTGGATCAACAAGTTCTATATCCTCGACCTCACGGCGCCGAAGTCCTTCATCAAGTGGGCCGTCGACCAGGGCTTCACCATATTCGTCATCTCATGGGTCAATCCTGACGAGCGACTCTCGCACAAGACCTTCGAAGCCTACATGAAGGAAGGCGTGCTCTCGGCGACCGACGCGGTGCTGCGCGAGACTGGTGCCAAGCAGACCAACGTCATCGGCTATTGCGTCGGCGGCACGCTGCTGGCAACGACAATGGCGTACAATGCGGCCAAGGGACACGACCCGTTCTCATCGGCGACGTTCTTTGCGGCACAGAAGGACTTCACCAAAGCCGGCGATCTGCTGCTCTTCATCGATGATGCGCAGCTGAAATCGCTCGAGGAGATGATGGCGGAAAAGGGCTACCTCGACGGCTCGCGCATGGCGACAGTGTTCAACATGCTGCGTCCGCGCGACCTGATCTGGCCCTACATCGTCAACAACTATCTGCTTGGCAAGAAGCCGTTCCCGTTCGATCTCCTCTATTGGAACCAGGACTCGACGCGGATGCCTGCCGACAATCACAGATTCTACCTGCGCGAGTTCTACCACGAGAACAAGCTAGCAAAGGGCGATATGGTGATCGGCGGCGTGCGCCTCGACCTGAAAAAGGTGAAAACGCCCATTTATGAGCTGGCGACCCGCGAGGATCATATCGCGCCGGCGAAGTCGGTCTTTATCGGATCGCGGCTGTTCGGAGGGAAGGTGGACTTCGTGCTCGGCGGCTCGGGACACATCGCCGGTGTGATCAATCCGCCGCCAGCCGACGGCAAGCGGCACAAGTATCAGTTTTGGACCAACGCGGATCGCGTCGACTCGATCGAGGAGTGGCTCGAGGGGGCGAAGGAAAACCCCGGCTCCTGGTGGCCTCACTGGGCCAAGTGGCTCGCGAAGCATTCCGGCGCAATGGTTCCAGCGCGCGAGCCCGGCGCCAAGCTCGGCGTCATCGAGGACGCACCTGGGCGCTACGTGCGCGAGAAGGCCTAGAAAAGAAGAGCTGCTGAGCTTGCTGACGTGCCGTCCGCCTTGCAGAGTGTTGCAGCGATGCGACGCTTTTTCGTGGGGATGTTGCCCCAACATTGCCACGGTTGCGCCGGATGGCTCTTGTCGCCAAATATGGCGTCGTTCGACCGAGGATGATTCGTGACCGCTCCGACCGAGCACAAGCCCGGCACTCTTCCCGCCATTGTCCCGGCTTTGACGGATGTGAACGCTTGTGTGCGGCGTCTCCTGCGAGCCGGTTGTGCGGTGCTGCTGATCGGTTTTGTTGCGGCGGGATGCGCGCAGAGCCGGACGGGCGCCACGGCCTCCCTGCCAGAGCGCCAATCTGCCGATGGTGAAGAGCAGCCCAATGACGTGCCGCCTGATCGGTACAAGGACGTACAATATCGCGGCGGACGCGACCCTGTGTCGGGGCAAGCGCCGGGATTGGACGGAACGATCGAGAAGTCGGCGCTGCCACCGCCAAAAGGCAAGTCGGCCACCCCGCCAAGGACAGCAACGGCAAACGCCGTGCCAACCGGCAAGACAGCGAGCGGCAAGCCAAAGTACGACGACGCCTATCGGCCGCCGGCCAAGTCGGCGTCGGCCTCATCACCGCGCGCGGCCCCGTCTTCAACGGATGCTCCGTCAGCTTCGAATGACGGCGAGACGATTGTCGTGCGATCGGGCGATACGGTTCAATCGATTGCGAACCGTTACAACGTGCCAGTTGGCTCGCTGATGCAGGCAAACAACTTGCGCAGCAATCGGCTCACGCCTGGCCAGCGGCTCGTGCTGCCGGATTGACGAGCTCTCCGTGAGACGGCGCGGCACCTCGCGATCGAACCGAAGCAGATCGTCCGGCGAGCCCGGCAGACTGTTCGCCCAACTCATCGGACATCGCGGGAGCAATCGCTTCAGCAACCACCGCACGAATTGGCGCCCCGCTCACCCCGGCCGACGCCGGGACCGTGATGGTGCGCTCTTGCCCGTAGAACCGAATCCGCCTGCACCGCGGGCGGTGGCGGTTGTCACCTGCGCCTCGACGAGCGTTGCACGCGCCACCGGCGCGACGACGAGCTGTGCGATGCGATCCCCGCGCTTGATGCTGAAAGGCTGCTCGCCGTGATTGACCAGCAGCACCTGCACCTCGCCGCGGTAGTCGGCATCAATGGTGCCGGGACTGTTCAACACAGTGATTCCGTGACGATAGGCGAGACCTGAACGCGGGCGCACTTGTGCTTCGAAGCCTGGCGGCAGCTCGAGTGTGAGGCCCGTCGGCACCAAAGCGCGAGCGCCTGAGCAAAGTGTCATGGTACTTTCGGCCGGCATGGCGGCGATGAGATCGAGGCCCGCGGCGCCGTCGGACTGATAGTCAGGGAGAGGCAGTCCTTCAGCGTGTGCGAGGCGCACGACTTTGACGATTGCCTCAGCACGTGGTGCAGCCGCAGTTGCGGTCTTTGTGGGTGATGCCTCCGCTGCGCTGCCGTGCGCGGGCGAGATATGCGCCGCAGCTCCCCGCTTGCTCTCGCCGCGACGCATCAGGCTTTGGCCATGTGTGCGATCAGATGCTCGGCAGCACGCTCGACGAGGCGGCGGGCGACGTCGCCTTTCTCCATCTCGGGCCAGCTTTCGACGCCCGACGCCGTCACGAGGTGCACCGTGTTGCGGTCGCCGCCCATGATGCCGGTCTCGGGGCTGACGTCATTGGCGACGATCCAGTCGCAGCCTTTGCTTTTGCGCTTCTTCTTGGCGTGCTCGATGACGTTCTCGGTCTCGGCGGCGAAGCCAATGACGAGGGGCGGCCGACGCCCGACGGGCTCGTGCGCGATGGTCTTCAAGATGTCTGGGTTTTCAATCAGCTCGAGTTTCGGCGTCTTGGCCTTGGCGTCCTTCTTGATCTTCTCGCCCGCTGCGTTGGCGACGCGCCAATCGGCAACGGCAGCCGCGAATATTGCGCAGTCCGCCGGAAGCGCGCCTGCGGCAGCCTCGAGCATTTGCGCTGCCGTCTCGATCCGCACGAGGTCGACACCATCGGGTGCGGGCAATCCCGTTGGCCCCGAAATGAGCGTGACGCGAGCGCCGAGCGCCGCAGCGGCAGCCGCAATGCCGTAGCCTTGCTTGCCCGACGAGCGGTTGGCAATGTAGCGCACGGGGTCGATCGGCTCATGGGTTGGGCCGGCAGTGACCAGCACGTGGCGCCCGTGAAGGGACCGGTCAGAGGCGCCGCCAGCAAGTGCCGAGCTGGCGTCCGGACGTGGCTTCGAGTTGCTGACAAGGCTCTCCATGCGCGCGAGGATCTCGTGTGGCTCGGCCATGCGGCCGGGACCCGCTTCGCCGCGCTCGGCCATCTCGCCCCGGTTCGGACCGATGACGTAGATGCCGTCGCCAACCAAGGTCTCGAGATTGCGCTGCGTCGCGGGGTGGAGCCACATGCGCGGGTTCATGGCGGGGGCGATCAGCACCGGCTTGTCGGTCGCCATCAGGACGGCGGTGGCGAGGTCGTCGGCGTGACCGCCCGCCATCTTGGCCATGAGGTCGGCGGATGCAGGGGCGACCACAATCAGGTCCGCCTCGCGCGAGAGCCGGATATGGCCGATCTCGCGCTCATCGTCGAGGTCAAACAGATTCTGGTACACGCGATCGCCGGTCAGCGCACCGACCGCGAGCGGCGTCACGAACTCGGCGGCTGCCCTGGTCATGACCGCACGGATGGCAATCCCACGCTCACGCGCACGCCGGATCAGCTCCAGGCACTTATAGGCGGCGATGCCGCCGCCGATGATCAGTACTGCGCGCTTATGGGCCAAGGAAGGGTCCTGCAGGTCGTCTGCCGCCATCGGCTGGAAGGCTATCACAAGTCGCCGGTCATGGCAGCGAACGTCGTGCAGATTGATGACTGAGGACTGACCGCCGGCGGCGTTAACTTTTGCCGAATTTCTGCAGCCCCGAATCACGCATGCCAGGGGCCCTACGGAGCCCGTAGAGAGGCCTCACTTCGAGTGGCTATCCCCCTGCCTGCTCGCCCGGGAAACGCGCTGGCGTTGAAATTCGCCCATGAAGAATCGAAATCGCTGGGGAAGCCTCGGTCGCAATCGACCAGATTCCAGGATAGCGCATGCAACTCTAACCTTTCCAGACCGCGGAAACCAGATTCGCGGAAACGAGTAAGCCCTTCATTGCGGGAGTGCTAAGGCACACGGATCCAACACTCCCGCTAGGGTTTCATGCAGGCGCTTCCATACACAGTCGAGTTGCATAGCACGCTCGACACCGTCCCCCGCACGGATTGGGATGCTCTCTTTCCCGGCCAGCCAGAGGATTGGGGGTTTTATCGAGCAGTCGAGGATGCGCCTCCGGAGGGCTTCTTGCTCGGCGCCGTCGCGGTGCTGGACAGCCAGGGAGCCATGGTCGGCGCCGCGCCGACGTTTCGCCTCGACTACCGGCTGGACACACCGTTTCAGGGCCGTCTGAAGCGCTGGCTCGACAAGCTCAATCATCGGTGGCCGGGGGCGACCAGCTTGAAGGTGCTCGGGCTCGGGTCGCCGCTGTCGGACGGCTGCAGCCTTGGTTTCGCAGCCACGCTCGAAGACGATCACCGCGCGGACGTGTTCCGCTGCATGGTCGGCGCGCTGCGGCGGGAGGCCGACCGGCAGAGAGCAGCCATCATCGCCGTCAAGGGGCTGGGTGACACCGAGGCGATGTTTGATCGGGCCCTCGAAGCTGACGGATTCGGCCGAATCAAGAGCGTGCCGATCGTGATATTGCCGGTTCCGTTCGCCAGCCGCGACGAGTACCTGGGCAACTTGAAGCGGCGCTACCGCTCTTATTTCAAGAGCAAGATGAAGACGCTGCCCGAGTTGCGCATCGAGTATACGCGGTTTGCTGCCGGCCTGGAGCCGGAACTGGTCAAGCTCTACGAGGCGACACTCAGCCAGAGCGGCGTCTCCTATGGCGAATTCGACCTCATCGGCCCTGGCTATTTCACCAGCTTTCTCGAGCGACAGGGCGAGAAGGCGCAGCTGATGCTGTTCTGGCGCGGCAATGTGCTCGTCGGCTTCCACCTCATTCACGCCGGTGACAAGCGCATCATCTCGAACAAGATGGGCATGCGCTATCCCGACGCCCGTGAACTCAACCTCTACTTCATCAACTGGCTCGAAATCATCGACTTCGCCACCAAGCACGGCATCAGCGAGATCGAGATGGGGGCCACGACCTACGCCGCGAAACTGCTGTTCGGCGGGCACCTTGAAAGCCGCTATGTGCATTTCCGCTTCCGCCAGGGCGCGGTCAACGCTATGACGCGGCCATTCCACCGCTTCTTCGACTTCGAGCGCAATGATCCCGAGTTGAAGAAGTTGCGGGCTGAGGCCGAAAGCGGCCAGCACAACACCACGAAGGAAGCGACCTGAACAATGACACTCTTGGCCTGGGTGATGCTCGGCACCCTGCTCATTCTCGACACGGCCTCGCACCTGTTGCTGAAGGCCTCTGCCGGGCGTGCGCACGGCGAGCAGTACGTTGACTTCCTGCGCGCGCTGCTCAGCGACCCGCTGTTCTGGCTGGCGATCCTCTGTTTCCTGTCGCTGCTCGTCGCCTGGGTCGGTTTCTTCTCGCTGGTGCCGCTGTCGCAAGGCGTCATGACCGGGACCATAACCATTGCCGGAGTGATGATCGGGGGGCGGCTCTTCTTCAACGAGGCGCTGACGCCGGCGCGCCTCATCGCGGTGAGCCTCATCGCCTTCGGTGTTCTGCTGGTTGGCTGGCACTAGGCATGAAAAAACTCGTCATTCTCGGCTTCTTGCTGCTGCTCGGCATCGACACCGTCCAGCAGGTGACGATGAAGATCGGCGCCGACCGCATCGGCGACTTCCAATTGCAGTGGGCGTGGCTCGAACGGCTCGTCAACGAGCCGCTGATCTATGTGGTTCTCGGTCTCTACCTCGGCGCGTTTGTCGTCTACTCATGGCTGCTCAGAATTGCACCCGTCGGACCGTCCTATGCGGCGCTGCACGGGCACGTTGTGACAGTGCTGCTGGTCTCGATTTTTGTCTTCGGCGAGCGGCTCACGCTGCTGCAGGCGTCCGGGTGCCTGTTCATCATCGCCGGCATCATCGTGCTGGCGCTGACGGAGAAGGTGCACTAGCGGCTGACATGGCCGCTGCCGGCGACCTTGGGCGCGCGATGAAGAGCGCGATCGGTACGGCAACAGCCGCGACCGCCGTGAACAATCCGAAGGCGTTGAGATAACCCAGCATTGCTGCCTGTTTCGAGGCTTCCTTCGAGATCCGTATGAGCCCGCCGACGGACGTCGGGTCCCAGCCGCCGAGCACCCAGGGCAGCAGCAGCGCCTTGTTGTAATCAGAGACAAGCTCCGTCATCCGCGCGTAATTGACCCCGGTGGAGCGGATCACCTCGGCCACCGAGATCGAGATGAAGAGGCTGGTTGCGATGTTGCGCAGCAGGTGAAAGACGCTGGAAGCCTCGGGACGGAAGCGCGATTCGAGGTCCGAGAACGTGACAATCGACAGTGGCACCATGACGATGCCGACCGAGGCACCCTGCAGGATGCCGTTCAGCATCACCTCCTCGGGCGTGACGTTGAGATCGAAGCGCAGCAGCCAGACGCCAGAGACAAAGAGCAGCAGAAATCCGGTTGCGATCGAGATGCGCGGGTCGATGCGCTCGATCCACATGGCGGCGAAAAAACCGATGAGACCACCGATGCCGCGGCTACCCACGACCCAGCCGACGAGCGCATCAGGATACTCCACGTACTGGCGCAGCAGCGTCGGCATGAGCACCATCGGCGTGAAGTTCAACATGCCGAACAGCATGACCAGGATGTAGCCGAGGGTCAGGTTGCGGTTGAACAGGAGCCTAAGATCCAGGAACGGCTTTTCGGCCGTCAGCGAGTGCGCCAGGAATAGGTAGAACGCCAGGATGGACACGGCTGTCGAGACGACGATCTCGTTGGCCTCGAACCAGTCGACGCGCTGTCCACGCGACAAGACGTACTGCAGGCAGCCGAGCGCCACCGACAGCGAGAGGAACCCCGCCCAGTCGAGGCGCGCCTTGCCGGCGGGCTTGTCGTTCGGCAGCGTCAGCAGCATGCCGCTGAGGGCGACGATGCACACGGGCACAAGGATGTAGAACGACCAGCGCCAGCTGTACGTGTCAGCCAGGTAGCCTGCGAGCGTCGGGCCGATTACTGGCCCGATCACCACCCCCATGCCGTTGAGCCCCAGAACGAAGCGGTGCCGCGACTTGGGGTAGATGTCCATGACGATCGCCTGGTTGAGCGGGATCGTCGGGGCCCCGAGCGCGCCTTGGAGAACGCGCCAGAATATGAGCTCCTCGAGCGAATGGGAGAGCCCGCACATCAGGGTCGAGATTGCAAAGCCGCCGATGCAGCCGCACATGGCACGTTTGCGGCCGAAGCGCGCAACGAGCCAACCGGTCATGGGCGTCGCGATCGCCGTCGCGAGAATGTTGAAGGTCACGATCCATGAAACCTCGTCGGCGGTTGCCGCCATGGCGCCCTGAATCTGCGGCAGCACTGTCGAGACGACGAGAATGGTCGTGAAGTAGAGCGTCACCGTCAGCATGCCGCTGACCAGCGCCAACGAGCGCCGCAGCGGCGAGATGTTCAGCACTGGCATATCGCTCATGGGCGACCCATCGAGGTGGCGCAATTTCCATGGTCGCATTGTCGCTGGTGATTTGCCTAGAGCTCTTCGACTGTATGCGAGAACGATCCTGCGGGAGCCACTTGAGGGCGGCGGCGACTCAAAGGCGCCACCAGCGCTCGCCGAACAGGACGAGCGAGAGCAGCCCTAACAACGTCAGCGCAATGACCCAGATCGCGATGCGGCCTGATCGGGCGCGTCGCGCGTCTTCGGCGGCGAGGCGCTGAATTGTTGGCTCATCGAGGCGCACGCCATGTCTCGCCATGTCGCCCAGCGCCGCAAATGTGCGCTCGGCCTGGCCAAGCAGCGCGGGCACATCGGCGAGGAACTTGCCAACCTCGCCCGCACCTTGGCGCGCATCCTTGATGGCGCCGACGGGGCCGAGATTGCTCTCGATCCACTCGCGCGCGATGGGCTCGGCCGCGGTCCACAGATTGAGCGAAGGATCGAGCGAGCGCGCGACGCCCTCCACCACGACCATGGTCTTCTGCAGGTTGATCAGCTCCGGCCGGGTCTCCATGTCGAAGACCTCGGTGTAGGCGAAGAGCTGCGCTAGAAGATCGGCCATTGAGATCTCGTCGGCGGCGCGCCCGTGAATCGGCTCGCCGATGGCCCGCAGAGCCTGCGCAAACACCTCCACCGGGTGGTGTGGCGGTACGTAGCCGGCCCAGAAATGCACTTCCGCTGTCCGCTTGTAATCGCGTGTGATCAGGCCGTAGAGAATCTCGGCGAGGAAGCGGCGCTCCTTGGCGCCGAGCCGCCCCATGATGCCGAAGTCCACTGCAACAACGCGGCCTTGCGCATCGACCAGCAGGTTGCCCTGATGCATGTCGGCGTGAAAGAAGCCGTCGCGCATGGCGTGGCGGAGGAATGAGCGAAGTACTGTGAGACCCAGTGCGCGCAGATCATGACCAGCGGCCTTAAGGCGCGCGTGGTCGGCAATCGGAATGCCGTCGACCCATTCCAAGGTCAGCACGCGGCGCTGCGTCCGGCGCCAGTCGACCTGGGGCACACTAAAAGCGCCGTCTGGCTTGCCGGAGTCCTCGGCAATGTTCTCAGCCATCTCGGAGATGGCAGCCGCCTCGAGCCTGAGGTCCATCTCGAGCTCAGTGGTGCGCGCCAGCGTGTCGACTACGGAGACCGGCTTCAAGCGTCGTGTCGGCGCATGAAAGCGCTCGATCAGGCGTGCTGCAAGATAATAGCTGTCAAGATCACGTTTGAAGCGGCGCTCGACGCCGGGCCGCAGCACCTTCACCGCGACGACGCGGCGTGTACCGTCATGATCCACAACGACGGCCTTATGAACCTGCGCGATGGAGGCCGCGGCGACCGGCGGGCCGAATTCGGCAAAGTGATCTTCGAGCCGGCCACCGAGCGCATCCTCAATCGCGCGACGCGCTTCGGCCATGGAGAACGGCGCGAGCTTGTCCTGGAGGTGGCGAAGGTCCTTGGCCAGGTCCTCGCCGATGACATCGGCGCGGGTTGCCATAAACTGCCCGAGTTTGATGTAAGAGGGTCCGAGCCGGGTCAACGCCGCGGCAATACGCGCCTCGCTCGGTGCACGACGGCGAAACGGCCAAGTCAAAATGCGCACGGGTGCCGTCGCCCAGCGCACCAGATGCAGCGCAACGGGAACTCGTGTGCCCTTCGGCACAAAGCTCACGCCATGCTGAGCGAACACGAGGCCCGCCCGGGCGAGACGAATAAGCTGTGCGGCAGTCTTGAACACCAGCGGGAGGGCTCTCCAGATTCCGCCGAATCTCCGGCGGCTCTCTCGCATCGCAAGGCGCGTTCGCGGGGTCAAGCCTGAAGCCAGAAGAGCCTTACGGTCCCCAAAAGTTAACCAGCGGCAATCATTTCAACACTCGGGATTTCGATACAATTTGAGACGCTTTGAGATCGGAGCATTTCAAGAGCTGCAAAACTTTGCTGCTACTTTGCGACATAGTGCAGTGATGTCCAGCGAGTAGCGTCATGCTTGCCTCAGCAGCTGAGAACCGGTCGGTCATCGACCTCGCGATCCAAGGTCTCAAGGAAGAGCACGCAGCTTGCGTGCAGCGGATCGGCCAGATGGCCGCCAACCCACAGTGCCAATCCGAGGTCCACGGCTATTTGCTGCGAATCGAGAATATCAACCAGGCGCTGGTTCGCCTGGCTGGCGCCCGCCTCGCCAACTAGCCAAGCCTCAGGCGTCGATTTTCAGTAGGCACCTCCCGGCGCGGGTGCCGACACCATCTTAGCGCCGACCAATTTGCACGCCCGCCTCGCGGGCGACCAGTGACCTGAGACAATTTGACGACGCGGGCGGCGCGATGACAAGTGCCGCCCCGGCTTGAGCTGCGCGCGATTTTCAGATTTATTTTGGGTTAGTACAGGGGGATTCACGACCATGCAGTCTGATCGTGGCGGAGCCACTACGCTCGTTGCCGTCGCCGGCTTCGTCGCGATTGCATTTGCCTCATTCACGAACCCACTTCCCGAGGCGCACGGTGCACCCTTCAATTGGCCGCATGGCTTCGAAGAATCCAAAGTGGACATGGCTGTCGAGACGTATGACGTCGTCGGAGGCTCCGCGGAGGAGATCTGGGCGTCGGTACTGAAACAGGGGCCTAGGGACCCGAAGACGCAGCGGCCTTTTGCCGGCTACACGAAGTGGCGCATCGACTGGCGATCACGGTTTCAGATTGCGGACGACGGCTGTCGCATTGCCGAAGTGCACACGCTCACCAGAATCACTACAACGCTCCCGGAATGGGTCGACCGTGAGCGCGCTGAACCCGAGTTCCAACAGCATTGGGACCAGTTCATCGTCAGCCTGAAAGAGCACGAGGAAGGCCACGCTCAACTTGCGGTGCGTGCCGCCGAAAGGCTCGCCGAGCGCATTGGCACACTCCCCGCGAGGGCGACGTGCGATGAAATCGATCTGGCCTCGGCACAGGTGCATGAAGCCGAAATGGCTACGCTCCGTCTGGAACAGCTTGAGTTCGATCGCGTGACCAATCACGGCATCGCGCGCGGCGCCGTCCTGCGCGCAGTGGCGCGAGGCAACCCCTCTCGCGGGTAGTCGCCTCATTGCCAGCACCAAAGGCACTGTTGAGGGACCGTCCCCCCGACGTCCCCTCCCCGCCATTATTGGCAGGTAACCGGCTCTCTTCGTGCTAGGATGCGCCGCCTGAGGCGCATTGGAGGGGGAGGCCAGCGTGCACCGTCTGCTTCTGTCGACCGGGAATATCGTGTTCTCGCTGTTGCTCGGCGCCATCGCGCTGGCCTTCGTCGGGATCAATCACCCTGAAACGCTCGACAAGCTGATCACCGCGGCAACGCACGTGAAAGCTTGGCTCGTGGGCACCAGCCTGCCGCCCAAGTACAATGTCTGGGTGCGGCTGCTGCTGGAGGAGAAGCAGCTCGTGTTCATGTTCTTCACGGTGATCATGCGCATAATTTTGTCGCTGATCACGTGGGTGCTCTCGGGACTTTGGGGCCGTGCCTACGCCTGATGAGCCGGGTAAGTCGTGCAGCGCACGGATCCGCAAAATGCATTGGCGTTGGCCGCCTGCCAAGCCTAGCTTGGGTGCCGAGAAATCTCATGCAACCGTCCGAGGGGATCCCATGCGCAAGAACAGGCTGAAGCAGATCATCAAGGACGGCGGCCGCATCGTGAACGGCTGGTGCGCCATCCCGAGCTCCTATGCAGCCGAGATCTACAGCCACTGCGGCTGGGACAGCGTCACGCTCGATCTGCAGCACGGGCCAATCGATTTCACCACCGCTCTGCCGATGCTTCAAGCGATCTCGACCACCGACGCCGTGCCGCTTTGCCGGGTGCCGTGGAACGACGCCGCGATCATCATGAAGCTCCTGGACGCGGGCGCCTACGGCCTGATCTGCCCCATGATCAACACCAAGGAGGAGGCCGAGCAGTTTGTCTCATTCGGCCGCTATCCCCCGATCGGCACGCGTTCCATGGGGCCGAACCGCGCAGTGCAATACGGCGGTGCCGACTACTGGCAGGGCGCCAACGAAGAATGCCTGCTGCTGGCCATGATCGAGACTCAGGCCGGCGTGAAGAACCTCGAGTCGATCCTGTCGGTGAAAGGCCTCAACGGAGTCTATGTTGGCCCGTCGGATCTTTCGCTCGCCATGGGCAAGCCGCCAACGCTCGACCCGTCAGACCCCGGCGTGATCGAGACCATCGCCCACATCGCCAAGGTGACCCGCTCGAAGGGCCTCATCGCGGGTGTGCACACGGACGGCCCCGCGACGGCAAAGAAGCGCTTCGAGCAAGGATACAACTTCGTCACGCTGATGAACGACGCGCGCTCGATGACCGTTGCCGTCACAAACATGGTCAAGGAGACGCGAGGCGAGTCCGAGCGCGTGACAGCAAAGACCTATTGACCGTACGGAACCGGATGGGTCGGACCCAAAGGTCCGGCCCCTGGTTTGGCTCCAGCCGCGCGAGCCTGCCTACTTCGCCAGATAGCCACCGTCGACGTAGAGCTCGGCGCCGGTGATGTACGACGCCTCGTCGGAGGCAAGGAACAGGTTGGCGTTGGCGACCTCCTCGATGCGCCCTTCCCTTGCGAGTGGAATGTCCTGCAGCACGCGGGCGCGCACATTTGGATCGGCCGCGAGCTTCGAGGTGCGCATCGGAGGCATCAGCCCCGGGTGCACAGAATTGACACGGATGTTGTCGCGGCCGAACTGTACTGCCGCGGCCTTGCTCATCGTGCGCACCGCGCCCTTCGCCGCGTTGTAACCCATGTGCACGAAGTCCTGCCCCGTCACACCCGAAATCGATGAAATGTTGACGATCGACCCGCGCTTGACCTTCTGCATCTCGGGGATTACCGCGCGCATGCCGAGGAACACGCCGCCGATGTTGACCTGCATCTGCCGTTCGAAGGTCGTGAGCGAGAACCGATCGGGATCGGAACCGCTGGCGCCGGCATTGTTGATCAGAATGTCAATTCGGCCGTAGGCGGCGAGCACTGTTTTCACCACGCTCACCCAGTCGCCCTCCTTCGCCACGTCCTGATGCATATAGCGCGCTGATTGTCCGATCTCGCGCGCGACGGCCTCTCCGTCCTGGTCCGTGATGTCCGTCAAAATCACGGTGGCACCCTCGCGCGCGAAGATTCGTGCCGTCGATGCCCCCATGCCCGATGCGGCACCGGTTACGATGGCAACTTTGTCTTTCAAACGCATGTGCATTCTCCAGGTTCGCTCAGGGCCGGAGCATGATGCCACGGGATCGGTTCAACAGCTCGCGTCATCTGCGCATGGAAGCCGTGATGCACGCGTATGCTGAGCCTTCAGTCGCTCTTCGCTTCGGCCTTCGGCTTGGTCTTCTCGAGTTTTGGATCACTGCGCAGGATCTCCTCGAGCTCTTCCGCACGCTGGCGAGCACGGGCCTGCAGCTTCTCGGTATCGCTCGAGAGCCGGTAGTCCTCGTAAAGGTGATCGCGGTCGTGGGCGACAAAGGCGTTGATCACGCGCCTGACCTCGGCATCGCTCATGCCGAGCTCGCTCAGCACATCGCGAGTCAGCTCGACGGAGGACAGGAACGTCTCGCGCCGCGTGCGCTTCACGCCGAGATCAGTCAAGCGATAGACGTGCTGGCGGTTTCGTGCCCGCGCGAAGATGGGCACCTGCGGGAAATAGCGCCGAACCAATTCGGCCGTCCTGAGGGAAGCCTCCATATCATCGATGGCGAGTACGAAGGCACGCGCCTTACCGGTTTGCGCCGCTTCGAGAATGTCCAGCCTGCTGGCATCGCCGTAGTACGCCGTACTGCCGAAACGTTTGACCAGCTCGATCTGATCCGGACTGATGTCGAGTGCCGTGAACGGGATCGACCGCCCGCGCAGAATGCGGGCGACGATCTGGCCGACCCGGCCGAAACCAGCGATTACCACATGACCGTCCTCGGCTGGCGGCGGCGTGTCATAGAGGGGCGCGGCCGCAGCTTGCTTCGAACGCCAGAGGTCATCGAGAAGCAGCAGCAACGGCGTCGTCACCATGGAGAGCGTGACGACGACGGTCAGGCGGTCTGCAACGCCTTCAGCCAGAAGTCGGTTGCCGACGACCAGTCCAAGGATCACAAAAGCGAACTCTCCGCCTTGCGAAACTGCCAGCGCGAGGCGGCGGGCGCCGCGCGTGTCGAGCCCCTGCCAGCGGCCGATTGCGTAAAGGACGGCCGCTTTGATCGCGACCAAACCCGCAACCATGAACAAAATTGTCGGCCATTCCCGGAGCAGCAAGCCGAGATCGATCGACATGCCAACCGCAGTGAAGAATAAACCCAGGAGAAGCCCCTCGAACGGATGAATGTCGGCTTCGATCTGGTGCCGATATTCGGACTCGGCCAGAAGCGCGCCGGCGAGGAACGCACCGAGGGCGGCCGAAAGCCCTGCAAGCTGCATCAGCAGCGCTACTCCAATGACGGTCAGGAGCGCGCTCGCAGTCATTGCTTCCCGCACGCCCGATGCAGCGACCAGGCGATACACGTGGTTGAGGAGAAAACGGCCAGCAGCAATGACTGCGGCGATCACGGCCAGCGCCATGGCGACAGCACTGAGCGCTTCAGTGGCACTGGTCGTGCCTCTGGCGGCAATGACAGGCACGAGCGCGATCAGCGGAATTGCGGCGAGATCCTGAAACAGCAGGATGGAGAACCCCAGCCGCCCATGCTTGGCCGCGAGCTCCTTCTTTTCCTCCAGGACCTGCAGCACGAAGGCGGTCGAGGACATGGCAAGCGCGAGGCCAACGACGACAGCCGCCGCAACCGGAATGCTGAAAGCCAGCGCTGCTATACCCAGCAGAAGCCCGGATGCTGCGACCTGCAATCCGCCGGCACCGAAGATCGGCTTGCGCATGGTCCACAGACGGGCAGGCCGAAGCTCGAGTCCGATCAGAAACAGCAGCAGCACAATGCCGAGCTCGGCCACATGCAGGATACTCTCGACATCTCTGAACACTCCGAGCACGAAAGGGCCGATGATCACGCCCGCGGCGAGATACCCCAGGACCGAGCCGATCTTCAGCCGCCGCGCGATCGGAGGCGCCACAGCAGCTGCCGCCAGGAGCACTGCGGCCTTGGTCAGATAGTCACCTTCCATTTTCGCTCCTTGCCTACGCTTTCCGGTCAGCTCCCCATAACTCGAGCGATACAACCAGACCCTGGCTGTACTTCGCCAAGGGCGCCTGCAATAAGGCACTCATGTCTGATACGTCCAAGCCTTCAGGTCCGTCCACCAACTTCGGCTTTCGCGAGGTGCCGGAGGAACAGCGCCAAGGCCTAGTCAATGATGTCTTTGCCACGGTTGCCGAGCGCTACGACCTGATGAACGACCTGATGTCGGGCGGACTGCACCGGCTCTGGAAGGACGACCTCGTCGCATGGCTCAATCCGCCACGAAGCGCGACGCCATTCCGGCATTTGGACGTCGCAGGAGGTACCGGCGACGTTGCCCTGAAAGTAATCCGGGCGGCAGGTCCGGGGACCACGGCCGTGATCACAGACATCAGCCCCGAGATGCTGGCTGTCGGGCGGCGCAGGGTGGCTGAGGCGGGACTGAACGAACGGATTTCAATCTTCGAGGGCAACGCCGAGGCGCTCGGCTTCCCGGACAAAAGCTTCGATTCCTATACCATTGCATTCGGCATCCGGAACGTCACCCATATCGATCGAGCCTTAAGCGAAGCCTATCGCGTGCTGGTGCCCGGCGGTCGGTTTCTATGCCTCGAATTTTCCCACGTCGACGTGCCCTTCCTCGACCGGATCTACGACTTCCACTCGTTCGAAGTCATTCCGCGCTTGGGCCAACTCGCGGCGGGGGCGTCGGAACCCTACCGGTACCTGGTCGAGAGCATTCGCCAATTCCCAACCCAGGATCGCTTCGCGGCCATGATCCGGGCGGCAGGGTTCGAAAGGGTGACCTATCGCAACCTCACAGGCGGGGTCGCCGCCATCCACTCCAGCTGGCGGATCTAGGCTCATCAAAACTTAACGAACACGTTGACTGGCTGTTCATCCGAAGAATGCATATTCGCGATACCAGCAATCTTAAGTTGTATAATGCGTATCGCTCCCCCTCACCCGACCGGTTCGAGCCTTCCGGTGCAAAAACACCGGGATCAGCAGAACGTTGTCGATCAAAGCTCGCACGGTAATGACCCATCCTCGCCTGCCGGGGAGGAGCCTCCCGGATCCTGGGCGCGGACGGCCCATCTGATCGACTACCGGGTGACGATCAATATGCCCTTCGGGGGCAGCTATTATCTCGCCGTCTTTGCGGGCCCTGAGCGGCGCAACAGGGACCGGCTTGCTCGAGAAGGGCAGACGCTCAGCTCGCGGCGCGCACTGCTTCTCGTCTTCGTGATCCTGTTCTTGCTTGGCACTATCGTGTTCAGCGCGGCGGCCTTCCTCTTCATCATCAAATCGACAATCGGCCTGGATCTCATGCAGGGGGATTCATTTTTTCACCCGCTCTACGAAATCTTCTTCAATTGAGCATCAAAAGCTGGCCGCTCATCGGTTTGTGAGCTTCAGCTCGATCCGGCGATTGCGCCGCAGTGTCTCATCGGAGGCGCCGTCCTCGAGCGGGGCGAACTCGCCGTAGCCCGCAGCGACCAAGCGCTTGGCCGGTACGCCGCGGCTGATCAGGTACTTCACGACTGACAAAGCACGCGCGCTGGAGAGCTCCCAGTTCGAAGGAAACTCGCGGCTCGCGATGGGACGCGCGTCGGTGTGGCCGTCGACCTGAAGCGCCCAGTCGATCTCCTTCGGTATTGCGCGCTCGAGTTCGACGATAGCACCAGCGAGGGCATCGATCGCCGCCAAGCCTTCCGGCGTCATCTGCGCCTGACCTGACGGGAACAAGACCTCGGACTGGAATACGAAGCGGTCACCGACGACGCGGATATCGCGGCGGTCGCGAAGCGCCTCGCGGAGGCGGCCGAAGAAGTCCGAGCGATAGCGCTGCAGCTCCTGCACCTGGCGCGCCAGCACCACGTTCAGCCGTGCGCCGAGATCCGAGATGCGCGCCTGCGAATCCTTGTCCTTTGCCTCGGCTGCCTGCAGCGCCTCGTTCAGCGCCGCCATCTGCCGGCGTAGCGCCAGCAGCTGCTGATTGAGCATGTCCACCTTGGCCAAAGCCTCGGCGGATGTGTTCTTCTCATCCGCGAGATCCTTGCTCAAGCCGGCAATGCGCGCCTGCGCCTCAGCCTGGCTCCGGTCTCCGACACCAGCGGCGCCGAAGAGGCGCTCGTTCTCGGTCTTCAGCGAAGCAAGCGAAGCTTGCAACGTCGCCAGCTCGTCCTCCAGCGACTTGCCTTTGCCCTTCTCGAGCGAGAGCAGGCTCGTGAGCTCCGAAATCTGGCGCGTAAGCTTCCGCAACGCGCTGTCCTTTCCGGAGGCCTCCTGGCTTACGAAGTACTGCGACAGCATGAAGATCGAGAGCAGGAATGTGACGGTCAGCAGCAACGTCGACAGCACATCGACATAGCCCGGCCAGAACTCACCGTACTCGTTTGCGCGACGATTGCGCCCGCTTCCCATGGCGTTCGGTCCGCTTCACTACTTGCGCTGCTGCATGTTCTTCATGAGGTCCCTGAGCACGTTCGAAACCTCGGACTGGCGCGCCGCCTGCTCATCGACCCACTCGCGCACGACCTTCTGCTCGGCCCGCATCTGGCGCACCAGCTGATCGACGCCGGTCGCAAGCTCCTTGACGGCCTGCTCGGCACCATTGGCCAGTCCCTGCCCCGAAGCCGCGCCGTTGGCGCTCTGATGGGCCGCGAGTTCCCTCACGTTGGTCGAAAGCTCGGCCACCGCGCGCTGCATATCGTGCACCGCAACGGCTATCTGGCGGCTGGATTGATCGGAGACGCCGGTGCCCGGCATGGGCATCGCAGGTGTCAACTCCGTTATACCCGACAGCCATTCCTCGAGCTCGTTGTAGAATCGATTGTGCGCGTGGCTCGTCTGGAGATCCAGAAACCCCAGGATCAGCGAGCCGGCGAGGCCCATCAGTGAAGACGAGAATGCCGTGCCCATGCCTTTCAGAGGCGCGGCGAGGCCCTGCTTGAGCTCCTCGAACATCAACAAGCTGTCGGTCTGCTTGGTGTCGAGTGCGTTGATCGCCGAACCGACGGACTGCATGGTTTCGAGCAGGCCCCAAAACGTTCCGAGGAGGCCTAGGAACACCAGCAACCCAACCAGGTATCGGCCTGTGTCGCGCGCTTCGTCGAGACGACCGCCGATCGAATCCATGATCGAGCGCATTGACGTCGTCGAGAGCATCAGGTGCCCTTTGCGATCGCGCAGCATGGTTGCCATGGGCGCCAGCAGCATGGGGCGATGCTCAATGGCAAGACCAGGATCGGCGATCCGGAACGCATTGACCCAGCGTATCTCAGGGTAGAGGCGGGCCACTTGGCCGAAAGCCCGGATGATGCCGATCACCAGCACGCCGATAATGAGGCCATTGAGCAGCGGGTTCGTGAAAAAAGCCGTCATCAACTGCTTGTAAATGATGGCAATAATCAGCGACACAAGCGCAAGGAAGATCAGCATTCCGCGCAAATAGGAGCCGGGCGTGTTGAGCACCCGATGCAGCGGCCGCGACGCCAGATCGGCCGTTCTCGACTTTGCCATTGTTTACTCCGCCGGTCAGCGGACTGACCTCGAGCCAATGCGCGACCATAGCCAATGATCGTGGCTTGACAACCACTGTGATCTGAAAATGCGCCGTTGGCGTGACGGCGAATAACCGGTCGACGTCGTTATATCAAGCGTCGCTCCCAACCAATACTCACGGCTTGATCAACGCCAGCATCTGTCGGTGCAACTGGCCATTGGCTGCGACGATGCTCCCGGTCTCGAGCATGTCCTCTCCGCCTTCGGCATCGGTTGCCACGCCGCCTGCCTCACGAACCAGCAGAAGGCCTGCAGCAATGTCCCAGGGCTGGAGACCATGCTCCACGTAGGCGTCCAGCCGGCCGGCAGCTACCCAGGCAAGATCGAGCGCAGCAGCCCCAGTACTGCGCACTCCGGCCGTCTCTCGCATTGCGCCTTCGCATTCAAGCAGGTAGCGCTTGTGGCCTTCTCGCCCGCGGGGCGGAATACCGACGCCAACGACTGCATCCGTCAGAGCCCGGCGTCCCGACACGCGCAGCCGGCGATCATTCAGAAACGCGCCTTTGCCCTTCTCGGCGGTGTACAGCTCATCGTGGGCAGGGTTGTAGATGACAGCCGCGACCATCTCGCCCTCGCGTTCCAAGGCCACCGAGATGGCAAACAACGGGATGCTGTGGAGGAAATTGGTTGTGCCATCCAGTGGATCGACGATCCAGCGATGGGTCTTATCCGCCCCTTCGATCGCGCCGCGTTCCTCCATCAGAAAGCCATATGCCTGTCGGACTTTGGAGAGTTCCTTGAAGAGGATGTCTTCGGACCGCATGTCGGCAGCGGATACGAAATTGGCCGGACCCTTCACCGACACCTGCAGCTGTCCCACTTCGCCATAGTCACGCGCGAGGCTACGGCCGGCTTTGCGGACAGCGGCGACCATGACGTTCATCAGGGCTGAGGCGGGCATTGGGAACTCCTGAGATCAGGCCGCATCCCCTATCGGCTCGCCTCGGGGGTTGCAAGGCTTGAGCGGTGCCGCATCTTCAAGTTGCCAAGCCCTGGTCACAGTTGCTCATTAACCGCCCACGTCCGTCAGGATGTGTGGTAGTCTGCAGTTTCAACTGAATCGGGTCCAGCTTGAAGCCATGCGCCGCGCCCATCCATCCACGAGATCGTTTGCCCTGCTGACGGCAGGTGCGGCGATTCTGCTGGGCGCAACGGCTGCTTTCGCAGCCGGAGAAACGGGCGAGCAGCGGGCCAAGGAAGCGGCGGCCGCGCTGCAGCGCGGCCAAGCCGACCGGGCAACGCAACTCTACACCGAGGCACTCGCGGATACGGGTCTTCCCAACAGCCGCCGTGCGGCGATCCACAACGACCGCGGTGTCGCCTTCGCCCGGCTCAATCAGTCCCGCATTGCCATCGACGACTTCAACCGGGCCGTCCAGCTCTCGCCGGAAAGCGCCTCGGTCTACAATAATCGCGGCAACGTGTTGCTCTCCATAGGCTTTGCGCGCGAAGCTCTCAAGGACTTCGACCGCGCGATCCTGCTCGCGCCAGGCTACTCAGCCGCCTACTCGAATCGCGCCAATGCACATGTCCGTCTCGGCGAAAACGATGCTGCCATCCGGGATTTCAGTCACGCGGTCCGGCTGACACCCCAAAACCCGGCGGCACTCGCCGGCCGTGGACGTCTGCACCTCGCCCAGAACCGGCCGTTCGCCGCCGTGCGGGATCTTTCACGCGCTGTTTCGCACGACGCGCGCTACAGCGCAGGATATCGCGCCCGCGCCGACGCGAAGCTCATATTGCTGAAGTTCGAGGAGGCGATCGAGGACTTGTCGCGGGCCGTGGCTTTCGATCCGAACAACGTCGAAATCTATCTGCTGCGGGGCTATGCCTACCTGGCTGCCCGCAATACCAGCTCGGCGATCAAGGATTTTCAACGCGCGGTGGAGGTCAACCCGCGCTCCAGCACGGCCTTGGAAGGTCTCGCGCTGGCCAATGCCAAGGCCGAGGCTTTCGATGACGCGTTGAACGATCTTTCCAAGGCGATCGAGCTCGAACCACGGTCCGCACAGGCCTATGCCTATCGTGCGATCGTCTACAAGTGGATGGGACAGCCGGAGCTCGGCGTCAAAGACATCGATCTCGCAATGAGGCTCGATGCCAATCGGCCGGAGGTGCTCTGGGCCAAAGCGGAGATCGTCGAAGCGACCGGGGCCGCCGAGGACGCTATACCCCACCTGCGCAAGGCGCTTGCCAGCCGGCCGCTGTTGCGCGACGCAGCAGCCGCACTCGACCGGCTTGGCGCGCCGGCCGAAGATGTGGAAGTGCCCGAACTCGCCTTCGACCGTTGGCGCGTCTTCAACCAGCGTGGCCGGCTGATGGCCTCGCATCCGGAGCTCCCGAAGCTTTCGGTGCCCCTGGAGACGATGAGCGACCAACCACCCCGAATTCTGGAATGGGATACCAAGAAAGTGCCGAAGGGAATCGGCCTGTTGCGCTTCTCGGCCGGTCAAGTCGAAGGGCCGGACGGCATTGAGGATGTCGAGCATGCTGCCGTGATCGATCTCGTTCAGCGCTCCGTGATCGCTGTCGATACGATCCGCCAAGGCAAAAAGAATGCGACATGGACCTGGGACGATAACAAGCTCACTGTCGTCGGCATCGACAATTACACTGAGGAATACTTGATCAAGGCAAAGCCAGCCGTCGCCACGGCTCCCGCACAGGCCCCCAAAAGGGTGACGAGCTCGGAACGCCCCGGCGGTAGCGGCACGCCGAGCTGGGCGCCCTGGGCTCAGAATTGGGGCGGAGGCGGCGGCAACCGCGAGCGACGGTCGCAACCGAAGTCGCTGTTCGACCTGATATTCAAGGGCTACTGAAGCCGCGGTGCTGCCGATCCCGGCCCAATCTGCCAGCCAAAACCCAAGGCCACGTCCGACATGCGCATCGAAACTCTGCTCCCGCTCGGCAAGCTCGACCCGGGCCTGCGCGCCGCGGATCAGCCTTTGGACATCACGCGCGTTGCCTCGGACGCGCGCCTCGTCGAAGAGATCGGCTTCGACGGCCTCGCTGTCGAGGAGACGAAGGACGACCCATATCAGGTGATGGCGCTCGCCGCTTCGACGACGAGCCGCATCCGCCTTACCACGGCCGTCGCAATGGCCTTCCCGCGCAGCCCGACGACGACGGCGATGTCGGCATGGTCGCTGGCAAAGCTGTCGCGCGGCCGCTTCGTTCTGGGCCTTGGCAGTCAGGTGCGCGGTCACATCGTCCGGCGCTATGGATTGCAATTCCACCCAATCGGTCCTTGGATGCGCGATTACGTCCTGGCGGTTCGAGCCGTGTGGAAATGTTGGCAGGAGCGCACTGCGCTCGAGTACCAGGGCACGCACTACAAGCTGTCGCTGATGGTGCCGCTGTTCGATCCGGGTCCAATCGAGCATCCGTCCATTCCCATTCACCTCGCTGCGGTCAATCCGGTGATGTGCCGGGTCGCGGGCGAGGTGGCTGATGGATTGCGGCCGCACCCCGTCTGCACGCCGCGCTACATTCGCGAGGTGATGCTGCCCGCAGCCACGGAAGGTGCCCAGCGCGCTGGACGCGACGTGTCGAAACTCGCCGTTGCTATGAAACCGCTGATCTGCACGGCGCCCGACAGGGCGACGCTCGAGAAGCGTGTCCGGGACGTCAGGGCGCGCGTTGCCTTCTACTGCTCGACCCCGGCCTACCGTGCTGCGTTCGATCTACACGGTCTCGGCAGCCTTGCCGACGAGCTCGCCGTCCTCTCGAAGGCGCAACGCTGGGAAGAGATGCCGGGGCGAATCAGCGACGAGGTCCTGCATACATATGCGACCGTGGGTACCTATGACGAGATCGGGGCCAAGCTCGTCGAGCGCTATGGCGGGCTGGTGACAGACATCGAGTTCTCGATTCCGTGTCAGTCTGCGGAGGAGCGGTCGACGATGAAGACCCTGATTTCTCAGGTCCAGCGCGAGGTCACCTGACTGACCGTCAGCTACTCGGAAACATGTACTTCCTTCCAAGAGCTGCTTATTGACCACGCCTCTCGGTATCCTTAAGTCACGGCCATGGCGACACTTCCTATCCTCAAGCTTCCCGATCCTATTCTGCGCAAGACGTCCGCGCCGATCGAGCGCGTCGACGATCCGCTGCGGCAACTCGCCGACGACATGCTGGAGACGATGTACGCCGCACCCGGTGTTGGCCTCGCCGCTCCCCAGATTGGCATCCTGCGCCGTCTCATTGTGCTCGACACAGCTGGCGAGAAGGAAGAGAAGCGACCGCTCGTCCTGATTAATCCCGAGATCGTCGGATTCGGCGATACATTGCGACTTCACGAGGAAGGCTGTCTCTCGATCCCGGACGTTTTGGTCGAGATCGAGCGGCCAGCCACGCTGACGGTCAAGTACATCGATCTCGACGGCACGCCGCAGCAGCTCGAGGCCGAAGGTTTGCTGGCGACGGCGATCCAGCACGAGGTTGATCATCTTAACGGGCGGCTGATCATCGATTTTCTATCGCGGTTGAAGCGCGATATGGTCGTACGCCGCTTCAAGAAGCAGGCGAAGGACGGCACGGCCTGACGCACCTGATCGTCACCGGCCACACGTGATATCTCCGCAAGAGGCACTGGCGCATGCTGCGCATCGTGTTCATGGGTACACCAGAATTTGCGGTGCCGACGCTCTCCGAGATCATTGCGGCGGGCCACGAGGTGTGCGCGGTCTACACCCGCGCGCCGACCAGCGCGGGAAGAGGGATGGCGGAGCGGAAGTCACCGGTTCACGCGTTCGCCGAGGCCTCAGGCATTCCCGTTTTCACACCGCGCTCGCTCAAGGGAGGGGCAGAACAAACTGCTCTGAGAGCATTCGGCGCAGATGTTGCTGTCGTCGTTGCCTATGGATTGATTCTACCCAAGGCGGTCCTCGATGCGCCGCGGCTTGGCTCCTTCAATCTGCACGGCAGCGCGCTGCCGCGCTGGCGAGGCGCAGCCCCTATTCAGCGAGCGATCATGGCCGGCGACACAGAGACCGCGGCCATGGTGATGCGCATGGATGAGGGTCTCGACACAGGGCCCATCTGCCTCGCTGAACAGATCGCGATCGGCCCCAGCATGACGGCCGGCGAGCTTCACGACGTCATGGCGCTGCGAGGTGCAAGCCTGATGGTGCGCGCGTTGGCGGCACTCGAACGGGGCAGCCTCTCCTGCACACCGCAGCCGACGGAGGGCGTGACCTACGCCGCCAAGATCGAAAAGGCTGAGTCTCAGATCGACTTCGGCCGCTCGGCCCACGAAGTCCACAATCATATTCGCAGCATGTCGCCGTTTCCTGGCGCATGGTTCGAGGCCCGTCTCGATGGCCGCAGCGAGCGCATCAAGGTGTTGCGCTCGGAAGTCGTCGAGGGCGCAGGCGCGCCAGGAACGCTGCTCGACGACAGCCTTACGGTCGCGTGTGGTTGCGGAGCTATCCGCTTCGTCGAGGTGCAACGCGCCGGGAAACGCCCGATGCAGGCCGCAGAGTTCTTGCGTGGCTTCAAGCTCGCGACGGGCACCACACTCTGAGCTCGCGGGCGCGCGGGGTCAGCCAAATGCGCTTGACCCTTTGCGTCTGGCAAGGCGATCCTTTTCCCCGATGGCCCCCCTCTGCCGACTCGACCGATGTGCCGGCAGCTCCCTAACCAACCTGGGCCGCGGAGGAAGAATTCATGGTCCGGTTGATTGCCCCTATTGTCATTGCCATGCTCACGCTCTGCACCTTGACGAGCGGAGCCATCGCGCAAGCAGCCTATCCCAACAAGCAGATCAAAATGATTGTACCGTTCGGCGCGGGAGGGCCGACCGACGTCATTGCGCGGCTGGTCGCAGAGAAAATCTCAGCCAAGTGGGGTCAGCAGGTCGTCGTCGAGAATCTGGTTGGCGCCGGCGGCAACACGGGAACTGCTGCTGCCGCGAAGGCGGCGCCCGACGGATATACGATCCTCGCCGTCAGCACGAGCTACATCGTCAATCCAAGTCTTTATTCGAAAGTACCGTACGAGCACGGCAAGACGTTTGCGACGATCACGCTCTTCGCGCAGACGCCGAACATCGTATCGGTTCACCCCTCGGTGCCCGCGAAGACGATGAAAGAGCTCATCGAGCTGATCAAGGCCAATCCAGGCAAGTACAGCTACGCACAGCCGGGCACGGGCTCGACGCCGCACCTTTCGGCCGAGTGGCTGAAGATCCAGCATGGCCTCGACCTCGCGACGGTCTCGCACAACAGCGCGGCGGCTGCGATCAACAACACGCTTGGAGGCCACACACAGGTGGCATTTACGGTGCTGCCGGCAGCAAAGCCCAGCATCCAAGCCGGCAATCTGCGGGGCATCGCCGTGTTCGCGAAGACGCGCGTTCCGGGACTGCCCGATGTGCCGACGATGGAGGAAGCGGGATACCCGGGCCAGGAGGCAGACACACTGACTGGCTTTCTCGCACCTGCGGGGACCCCGAGGGACATTATCGACCGCTGGCAGGGCGAGATGGCGCGCATGATCAAGGAGCCGGATGTCGAGAAGATGCTCGATACGCTCGGTTTCGGTCCGGTGGCGTCGACGCCGGAATTCTTCTCGAAGCGCATCGCCGAGGAGTCGGAGCGGTGGACGAAGGTGATCAAGGAGGCCAAGATCAAAGTCGATTGATGTGGTGAGTGGTGGGTGGCGGGTGGTGAGTTTCGGAAGCAGGATTCGGAGGAGCTGTCATGCGCATCGTCGATCTCTCCCGCGATCTCTATCACCGCACGCCCACCTATCCAGGCCAGCCGCCGATCATTCACGCGATGTGGAAGAACCATGAGGAGGCGTTTGCCGAAAGCGGCAATGTACACGGCAATGCCGTGATGTTCTTCTCCATGCCCGATCACGGCGGCACGCACATGGATGCGCCGCGCCACTTCGGCGCGTCAGGTCTGCCCATCGACGAATACCCGTTGGAGCAGTGCATCGTGCCCGGGATCTGCATCGATCTGCGCCACATCGCACCCCGCGCCGAGATCACACCCGCCGACCTGGAGGCAGCGGTGAAACAATCGGGCCACGCGGTCCCGAAAGGCGGCACAGTTCTCCTGTGCACGGGGCACCATGCGCGCACATTCCCGACGCCCGCCTACGCCAGCGACAATCCGGGCGTGAATGTCGCCGCGACCGAATGGCTCGCACAACAAGGGATTGTGCACTTCGGTATCGACAGCATGCGGCCGGGCCCCGAAGGGCGCATCAACGCGCTGGTGCACAAAGCCTGCCTCGAACTCGGGATCACGCACATGGAGAGCCTCTGCAATCTGGAGGCTCTACTCGGTCAAGGATCTTTCACCTACATCGGCCTGCCGCTCAAGTGGCGCGGCGGCACAGGCTCGCCGGTCCGCGCTGTTGCGGTGTTCGGCACTATCGGTTGATGCCACTCGGTCGCCCTAACGATTGAGCCGCCAACCTACTCCGCAGCATCCTTCCGAGCCGTGGAAGTGGCGGCTTGCATGACGTTGGTCGCCCGCGTCGGATTGATGATCGCCTCGGCGTGCGCGTACATGGTCTCGATCTCGGCGCGATTGCGGTAAGCGGGTCGCTTCCCGGTGATCGCAGCAAGCTTCTCGGCCTCCATGTTGCGGCGAACCTCGGCCGTGAATGAGTTGAGCCTGTGATAGGCTTCCGACAGCGTGCGCCCGAGCGACGTCAGCCCGTGCCCGAGCAACACCAGCAGATTGGTGCCGTGGATGAATTCCTTGACCGGGCCGACGTCGGCTACCACGTCGACATGCGCCGGCAGGTAGTAAGGATCCTTCGCCAGGATGAAAGGCATGTCGAGCGAGATCACCTTCACCTCGCTGAAGCCCGCGCCGAAGAAGGCGATAGAGGAATCGTCGTGTACATGGATCACCGCGTTGATGTCCGGCCGCTGACGCAGGATCTCTCGATTGAGGTTGTGGCCGATGCTGGTCATGCGCGAGCCATAGAGCAGCTTGGGCGACGGTATCTCGGTGATGACGATGTTCTCGACGCCCATCTCCTCCAGCGACACGCCGGCATGCTTGGTGTAGGCGACACCGTGCGGGTGGTCGGGGTGCGGCGCGCGCACCGCCATGTTGCCGAGCGTGTTGTGGATGTAGCTGCGCGCCGCAACCATGCCGGCATAGCGCAAGAACTCGCGGCCGATGGCGGGGTCGAACTGAACGGGCGTGGTGTTCGGCGTGGTCGTCATGACAGCCTCCTTCCTCATGCTCAGCGCCGCAGGGAGGCGGGGACGTATCGGCGATCCTGGTAGTCGGCGTGCGGCTCGGAGTGAATGATCGTCACCCGATCGCGGGGCTTGAAGTAGACCCAGGCCGAAACGGTTCGACCCTGCTGATCGACTTCAATTATCTCGCGAACATAACCGGTTGGCAAATGGGTGGATTCCAAGCGGTCGAGCGCCGCGAGCTTTTCGGCGTCAACCTCCCAGAGCTCGCCCATGATGCGATGACCTGTGCCGGGCTCCGGCATGATCACGGGTGAGAACGTCTTGCCCTGCACGACCATCGGATAGCGTTCGACGGTCAGCGCATCGCCGATGTAGCGCGCACCCAGCATGAGGCCGTGGTTCGGAAACCCGCGCTTCAGCGTGCCGTAGACGAAAATCGTGTTCATGGTTTGCCTGGTTGGGGGCAAGACCCACGGGTCTGGCGCCTCGGTTTACCTGCTCAGGCTAATTCGCGCCTTCGTAGCGTTTGACGCGAACTTCGCCGGTAATCGCGTGGGCGATCATGCCCTCCTCGCGACAGACGCGGGAGATGACGGGTCCGATCTCGCGCGAGGCGCGACGCGTCAGCCGCTCGTAGGTGACGATCTTGGTGAACTTGTGTACCGAGAGACCACCGGTGTAGCGTGCGGCACGGCCCGTGGGGAGCGTGTGGTTGGTGCCGACACCCTTGTCGCCATAAGCAACGGTCGAGGCTTCACCGATGAAGAGCGAGCCATAGCTCGTCAGCTTCTCGCCATAATAGTCATCGCGGCCGGTCTGTAGCTCGAGATGCTCCGGCGCATACTCGTCCGAGGTCGCGATCGCCTCGTCATCGCTGCCGACGACGATCACCTCACCATAGTCGGCCCAGGCTTTGCCCGCATTCTCACGCGTCTCGAGCGTGACGAGCTGGCGCTCCACCTCTTTGATCACGGCCTCACCAAGCTGGCGCGACGTCGTGACGAGCCACGCCGGACTGTCGGGCCCGTGCTCGGCCTGGCCGAGCAGATCGGTCGCGACCATGAACGGGTCCGCCGTGTCGTCGGCGATGATCAGGATTTCGGTTGGCCCGGCGAGGAGATCGATACCGGCAATGCCGTAGAGCTGGCGCTTTGCCTCCGCGACGAAGGCGTTACCGGGGCCCGTGATCATGTCTGCTTTCTGCATGCCGACACAGCCCATGGCCATCGACGCCATCGCCTGCACGCCGCCGAGACAGTAGACCTCGTCGGCGCCGGAGTTGACCAGCGCATAGAGCGTCTGCGGATAGATACCGTCGGCGCCGCGCGGCGGCGCACAGGCGGTGATGTGGCCAACACCGGCCGTATGCGCCGTGCCAACGCTCATGATCGCCGCGGAGATCAGCGGGTATTTGCCGCCCGGCACGTAGCAGCCGACGCGACTGATCGGGATCAGCTTCTGGCCGAGCACCGCGCCGGGATAGAGCTCCACCTCGAAGGCTTTGATGCTGTCCTTCTGGCGCTTGGCAAAGTCCACGACGTTCTTGTGGCAGACCGCGAAGTCCTCCTTGAACACCTTCGAGAGCGACTTCGATTTGGCTTCGATCTCGGCCTGGGGGACGCGGAACTCGCCCGTCCATTTGTCGAGCTCTTGCGCGTAGCGCTTCACGGCCACGTCGCGCTCGGCACCGATAGCATCGAGCATGCGCCGGACCGTTGCTTCCACGTCGGCTTTGCGCTTTTGAATCGAGACGCTGGCTTTCTTCAGATATTCGCGGGCCACGGGGTGTTCCTCCGGACAAGCAGGATCTGGCCGGACGGTAGGTGCGCGCCTGTGACGGGTCAAGCTGTGGCCGACGGCGCTGAAGCTGTCGGACTTCGCCGGAATGACCGCGGTGCCTCAACGCACGATCCGCGGGCCGGCTCACTCCGACCTACGGAAACACTTAGATCGTAGGTCGGAGTGAGCCGGCCCCATTGCCTCGGGCCAGGCACCGGCCCCATGCCGGCGAAGTCCGTCCCCGTGCCGCTCGGGGTCGGCGACGGGCCGGAGGACTTCGCCTACAACGCGGTCCGGAATTCTATCTTCGTGCTCCACGACGTGCCGTCTACGACTCCCGACATCCTGATCGAG
>CAZCQH010000051.1:0-41943 GCA_964500805.1 uncultured Hyphomicrobiaceae bacterium | reverse complement strand
GGGAAATCACGCCACAAGCGGTTGTGGTTCTCGTTCGCCATGGCCCACCTCCTGGATGAGCCTCACATACGACACGATTGTGCCGGAACTAGGGGGACAAGCATGCGCGTGCCACCCTTTCGCAACCCGGGCGCGTTTCGAGCATTTGATAAAACGTGCAAGCGCGTTTAATCCAAGGACCCCTGTAATGCAATCTGCGCTCGGCTTGACCGTGGTGATCGTTGAGGACGAGCCGCTTCTTACGATGCTGCTCGAAGAGCTGCTCGACGAACTCGGCTGCACACTCGTGTGCTCCGCCACCACCGTCGCCGACGGACTGGCCAAGGTCGATTCCCGAGACTTCGATATCGCCATTCTCGATGTACACCTCAGAGGCGAGCCTGTGTGGCCGCTGGCAGATCGGTTGCGAGAGGCCTCGCGGCCATTCATTATCGCCAGCGGTGACAGCCGGGAGGCTTTACTGGCCCGCTATCCACTGGCAACGATCCTCTCCAAGCCTTACGAGCTCGAGTCGCTCTCTCACGCCTTGAGGTCCGAGATGGCCCGTCACACCGATGGTCAGAAACCTCTCACATCGGATGACGCGGACGGGTGACGTTCTCGGTCAGCGGCGACCGGACGCAAGGCTTCCTCGACCTTGCCCGCGAGCTCGGCGACGGTGAACGGCTTCGACAGCACGTGGTGGCGAAGCGATGAGCGATCCGGGTCCGACATATACCCGGACATGAACAGAACCTGCGCTTCAGGAACGATCGACAACGCTTTCTGGGCCACTTCCGGCCCTTTGATCTCGGGCATGATCACGTCGATGAGCAGCAGGTCGACGCCGGCATGGCGCTGCAACAGCTCTAGCGCAGCGCTCCCGCTCTCTGCTGCCAGGACGATGTAGCCGAGGCTTTCCAGGCAAGAGACAGCGAACTCCCGCACATCGTCGTCGTCATCTACGACGAGCACCGTCTGGGCTCTGCCAGCGGCCGCGTCGGCGGGGTCGTGATTGGCTCCGATCCGCTGCGCCTCCGCCGCAGCTTTCGGCAGGAAGAGCGTGAAGGTCGTACCGTGCCCGACCGCCGTACGGACATGCACCTGCCCGCCGAGCTGACGTGTGACGCCATAAACCTGGCTGAGCCCGAGGCCCGTGCCGGCGCCTGGCGGTTTGGTCGTGAAGAACGGCTCGAAGATCTTTGCCAACACGTCGTCGCTCATGCCACAGCCGGTGTCGGTGATGGAAAGAGCCACATAATCGCCGGCGAGGCCGGGATATGCCGCCCGCATAGGGTCGCCTTCCGAGCTGTTTGCCGTTGCGATTGTAATGATGCCGCCGTTGGGCATGGCATCCCTGGCGTTGAGTGCCAGATTGAGGATGACGAGTTCAATCTGGGCCTGATCGACCATCGCCGGCCATACGTCGCTCCCGAAGGCAGTATTGATGCGCACGGTTGCGCCGACCGAGCGCAGCAGCAAGTCCATCATGCCAGCGATTAGCGCATTGAGGTCGGTCGCCTCGACGGAGAGGCGCTGCTTGCGGGCGAATGCGAGCAGCTGTGACGTGAGCTTGGCGCCGCGCCTCGCCGCCTTTAGCGCGCCCTCGAGGAGGCGCGTCACCCGAGCGTCCTTGTTCCTCCGGTGCGCCAGGTCGACGTTGCCGATGACGGCGGTCAGCAGATTGTTGAAGTCATGGGCGATGCCGCCGGTCATCTGTCCGACGACCTCCATCTTCTGTGCCTGTTGCAATGCCATCTCTGCCTGTCGGCGCTCGGCCATCTCGGCGCGTAGGCGGCGGTTGGTGTCGAGCAGCTGACGCGAGCGATCGTTGACCAGCTGCTCGAGATGCTCAGCGCTCTTCTGCTGTGCCATGATGAGCTGCCAGACCTCGTATTGACGACGGCGCGCTCGCAGGCTCGCCTGCACGGCACTAACGAGGGAGATCGTGGTTAGCGGGCGCGCGAGCAAGGCGACGTTGCCAAGCTTCTCGACCAAGGATTGGCGCAGGACGTGGTTAGGCCTGGTGTTCTGGCTGTTGATCAAAACAAGGAACGGGAAGTCAGACCAGGAATCCTGTTCGGCAGTCCAGGCGGCGAGTTGCTCCATTCCGGACCGCGTAATGGCCTCCTCAGCGAGAATAGCAGCCCCCGCACCAGCTTCGAGATGCGCTGCTAAATCGGCCGTGCTGGCGCAAATCACGGTTTCGATGCCGGCCATCCGGAGCACGGCGGAGACAGCTTTGGCATCGCGACCGACCGGTGCCTCAATCAGAACCTGCTCATTCTTTCGGTGCGGCATCCGTGTCCTCTAGCTCGGGCATTAGGGGAATGGTGGTTCCCTCATACGTCGGCGTTTCGGAGAAGATGCCACGGAAACTCCTGAGCGGCGGGCCCACGACGAGGCCACCTTTCCTCAATTGGAATTCCCTGATCGTGGTCTCGTGCGCGCCGCTGCGCATTTTGACGACGGAGATGGCGCGACGGAGCATACTCTCGGCCTCGAAGTAGCGGAGCTGAATGACGTTGTCGCTGAGATAGCTGACGTCGACAGGTGCCCGCGTGACCCCAACCAGACCGTGCTGGGCGACCACCACGATGGTGATGACGCCGAGCTGGTTGAGATAGCTCAGCAGCTCGTGCATCTGCAGCACCAGGAACCGTTCGTCAGGCATCGCATTGAGAAAGCCGTTGAGGCTGTCGATGATTACCGTCTTGACGTCTTCGCGCTCCACAGCTTCGCGTACCAGGCTTGCGAATTCACCGGGTGCCATCTCTGCCGGATCGATCTGACGAAGCTTGATCAATCCGCAGTCCACATGCCGTCGCAAGTCGATACCAAGCGAGCCAGACCTGGCGTAGATCGTTCCAAGCCCCTCATCGAAGGCGAACATGGCTGCCCTCTCGCCCCGTGCTGCGGTCGCCACGGCATATGTCAGCGCCAACGTGGATTTGCCGACGCCTGCCCCGCCTATCAGCAGGGTGCTGGTACCGCGATGCAATCCACCGCCCAGTATCGTATCGAGGCCCTCGTTGCCGCTCGAGGTCGGCTCGCCGACGAAGTCCTTGTGGTGCTCGGCGGCGATCAGGCGTGGGAAGACTGAGAGGCCCCCGTGTTGAATCGTGAAGTCGTGATAGCCACCACGGAACGCTATGCCCCGCATCTTCGAGACGCGGAGCCGCCGCCGTTCCGCCCCGTAGTCGAGCGCTAGCTGCTCGAGCACGATGACACCGTGCGAAATCGAGTGCAGCTGGATTTCGTCGGAGGATTGCGAGAGATCGTCGAGCAGCAGCACCGTGCAATTGCGACCCGCGAAGAAGTGCTTCAATGCAAGGATCTGGCGTCGATACCGCAACGGGCTCTGTGCCAGCAGCCGCATCTCAGACAGGCTGTCAAAGACAACGCGGGCCGGCTTATGCTGCTGGACCTGCTCAAGAATGAGGTTGGTGGTCTCGCTAAGTTCGGTCTCGACGGGATGGAAAACCGTCAACTCCTGGTCCGGTGCGATATTCGCCTCTGGCGGCATCAGCTGATAGATCAGTACGTCGTCGAGCGACCAGCCGTGGCGTGCCGCGACCACCCGCAACTCCCGCTCACTTTCCGACAGAGTGATATACAGAGTTTTCTCGCCGCGCTTAACACCATCAAGCAGGAACTGAAGACCGAGCGTCGTCTTTCCCGTCCCGGGTCTTCCCTCAACCAGATAGAGCGAATGGGGATCGAGACCGCCGCCGAGGATGTCGTCGAGGCCCACGATGCCGGTCGACATTCGCTCCCTCTCAGCGGCAGCACCTTTCGCTTGCTCCAAGCAGGCCCCATCAGTTCGAGTTAAGGTCGATCTGAGAACAGTCCGATAGTCAGTGCTCGGGTTGGGTCATCACCTTCACGGTATAGGAAGTGGCGCCGAACAGTCGTAGCGACTGCTTAGGCGTGTGATTGCTTACCGCTTGGGGATAGCAGGCAACGCCTTAGCTTGCTCGGCGGTCATATTGACGACGACGCGATCAGAACCGAGTTGGAACTGAGCCGGAGTGAGCCTCACTCGGGTCTCACCCATCCCAAGGAAACCGCCTATATCGGCGTGCAGCTCCGTTACACGGCCACTCGCATCGCGAACGAACGCCGCAACTTCGCCAAGGTTCTGGCCGTCGCTGCTGTAGACGCGCTTGTCAATCCAAGTCCTTGCCTGTTCTTCGGTGAGGACCAGATCTTTCAACGGCGTCGCCACTTGCGGTGGCGGTGCGGGTGGTGTCGACTGCGCCAGCACAGCTGCACTCGTCGATATGAGCGCGGCAACCGAAACGCCAAGGTATCTGCGCATATGTACTACTCCAATTACTCTACCTCTCGTCTCCTCGGCAGAGCCGATCGCCGATTAGACGCGCCAGACATGAAGAAGTTCCGGCTTTATCGGTCGAATCTGGTCAATGATTCACGGTCATCGCTTCCGAAAGAGGAACTTCGCTGATAAAAGCCTGCCAACGTTTTAACGGCGGGGAGTTGGAGAAGGTCACGATTTGCTCGATGGCGGAACTCGAGCAACTGCTCGACCAGAAGGCGAAGATTCTCGGCTGGCCAGATCCGGTAGCCCCCGCGAAAGGACGGAACGCTGCCGTTCCGCCATGAGAGATCGCCAGCGCTGATATGACGTGCCGAACCGCCTCACCAGGTCTCGCTCCTCCAAATGCAGCCCGATAGCGACATAGACGGTGAGCCCAGCGGCGAGCAAAAGATGCCCCAGCGTCATCGAAGGAGTCAGCCACACGCCCACCAAAACGCCTAAGTACATGGGATGCGGCAGCCAGCGATAAAGCAAGCCGGTCTTCAACGGCGGCGCCGCCAGCCGTTCACCCTTCAGCCATTGGTGCATTTGCCGCACCCCAAGCAACTCACCGAGGCCAAACGACCAGGCACCTGCAAGCAGCATCAGCCATCCAAGTGCGAATACGACCCATACCGCGTGAGTCGCCCAGCCCTTAGGCAGCGACCAGATCTCTGTCGGCAACGGCTGCCACAACACAATCATTGCGAACAATGCGATGTTCGCCATATGCACAAACAAGCAGCGCTCGTAAGGCTGACGAACCCATTGCGCGAGCCACGCTTTGAACCGAGGCCGAGCCATTACGGAGTGCTGCAATCCGAACAATGCGATCAGGGCAACGTCCATCACTACCCTGGCAGAGCGAGTTTCCAGCCATCCACCCCAATCGACTGTCGGCAGCGGCCACCAAGGCATGATTGCGACGGGCTGCCACAAGAAGATCACGAAGCAGATCCAGAACAACCACATGACGACTGCCCCGGACCAAGCGAACGCGAGACTCGTGAAAATTGTCAACTGCCTTCGGTTGATAAGCGGCCGAGGGACATGTGAGGTGGTCGTCATGCATTTCCAAACCCTGTGTTGTGGTCGGCAACGGACAACTGCTCTCTCCAGTTCCTCACGCTGGTTCGTCACTCAGAAGCTCTGTCCGACTGACCGGCGGATCACCCAAGCGCTCGTCGCAGCCTGACGCGCCGCTCGCCATCGATGAGAAATTAACTGTTGACCGGAACGCAGTTACGCAAGAACTTTGAAGCAGCATTTGTGAGCTCGAGACGCCACAATCCACCGCGCTGTCGACGATCTTCTTTCGCAGAGTCGCCTGAACTCGTCTCGCGGGCGGTGAAACGCCAATAGACGGCTTCACCACCTGTTCAGCCAGCACTAGGCCTCTTGCCCGAAGCCACCGCCGTGCCTTGCGCGAGGGCCGCTACTTCTCGGACCCAAACGACACAAGCCGTCGCAAGTTCCAAGTTCCGATGGTACTCGCAACGAGAAATCCACGCCGCGAAGTTACTCATCGATCCTTTCCGTTAAGCTCAGGACGGCGCTGCCCGATGCGCGACCAATGCTCTTCGCTGCCGTGTGGTGAAGTAATTGAATGCTTGGTTCGCTCGTCTCGCTCCATGAGTTGGCGAACGGCGGTCCGTATGAGTTCACTCGCCGTCGGGTACCGGTCCCTCTTGACCTGATCGTCGATGTAACGACCAAGCTCAGTGGAAAGAGAGACGTTGAGAGCGGTACGATCGCCCATGGCACTTCCATCCAAGCGCTTAACGTTCGATAAGGCGAGTGAGTTCCCCGAATTGCGCCCTTGACGTGCTCAATCGATCTCGTCACTTTCCCCTGCCTCGAGGCTCGATGCGAGGTTCCGATCGCGCCGTTCCCGCCTTCGATCGCCAGAGCAGGTCATGCGACGCCTTACGGGTGCTTTTTTCGGTGTGCTTGCGCAGGGCGTGTCGTTGCGCATGATGCTGCTCGCTATGGTCTTGGTCTTGACCGTGCCGCCGTTGCTTCTCGAGGCGGTGCTTCTTTACCGCTATGCCGCCACCGAACTGGCTCGCGTCGAAGTAGAACTCGAAGAAGATGCGAAGGGCGCCGCGAATCTGATCGACGTCAAGTTCGCGGCCGCCGAAGCAGTGCTTCGGGTGCTCGCGGCCTCGCCTCTGCTCGCCGCTGGCGATCTGGTCGCTTATGAGAACCTCTTGCGCAGCGTTGGTCGAGAGCTTGGCAAACCCATTGCGCTCATCGAGTCCGACGGGAGCAGCTGATCAATACGTTCGCGCAACGGGGCGTGCCGCTGCCGCGCTCTGACGTGGCGCGCTGGGCTCCGGCTATTTCCGAGCAGCGCCCTATGTCACGGATGTGTTCAAGGGAGCTTTGAGCGGCGAGGCTACAGTCGCAGTTGTGGTCCCGATCAGTCGCGAGGGCCGGGTGAGATGGACATTGACCGCGAGCCTCTATGGCCACGACTTTACCGACGTGCTCGCTGTACCCGGCGTTCCGGCGAACTGGATTGTCTCGATCGTGGATCGCAATGGCGTGCACCTCCTGCGCTCGCACGCTAATACCGAGTTCGCGGGGCGACCGCTCGTTCCCGAGCTCGTCTCCCATCTCAAGGCGAAGCAGAGCGGGACGCTTCGCACGACGACACTTGAGGGTATCTCAGTTATCTCGACGACTTCGCGGGCGGTAGGCAGCGGCTGGGGGGTTGCAATTGGGCGTCCCGTCGCGGAGCTTCGGGCGCCTCTGATCCAGCAGTTCCGCAATTTGTTTTTTGCTGGGCTCGTAATTGTCCTAGCCGGCGTTTCGATCGCCTGGCTTTTGGCGGAGCGAATCAAGCGGGCAATCGCCGATGTATCCCGGCAGGCGCAGGCTCTGGCACGTGGTGACCGGCTCGCGAGCATTCCGCTCAAGCTGGTCGAGGCTCGAGTCATCGATCGGGAGCTCGCGAAGGCGGCCACGATCCTGGAGGCGCGCGAGCGCAGGATGCGCGAGTTGACCTCCAGTCTAGAGGACCAGGTGGTGCAGCGCACGGCTGAGCTGGCCGATGCCAACAACGAGTTGCGGGCAGAAATGCAGCGGCGGGCCGACAGCGAGCAGAATTTTTCGGTCCTGGTCCAGGGTGTCGTCGACTATTCGCTGATCCTCCTTAATCCGGACGGCACGGTTGCGACCTGGAACCAGGGCGCCGCCCGGATGAAGGGATACGCGGCAGACCAGATCGTGGGCCAGCACTTCAGCAGGTTCTATAGCGAGGAGGACAAGACCGGCGGCGTGCCGCAAAAGGCACTCGAGATCGCCGCCCGGGAAGGCAAGTTCGAGATCGAAGGCTGGCGGGTACGCAAGAGCGGCGAGCGCTTCTGGGCGCACACGGTCATCGATGCCATCCGAAACGATGCCGGGGGACTGATCGGTTTCGCCAAGATCACACGCGACATCACCGAGCGTCGACGGGCGGAAGCCGAGCTGAAGCGCGCTCAGGAGCAGCTGGCGCAATCCCAGAAGATGGAGGCGACGGGCCAGCTGACCGGTGGCATCGCACACGACTTCAACAACATTCTGGCGGTCATTCTCGCCAGCGTGCGACTTATGCAGGAGCGCACCAAGCGCGGCGAGAACATTCAGCAGTTCATGGACGGCATTCGCGAAGCGGCGGAACGGGGAGCCGCCCTGACAAAGCGCCTGCTCGCCTTCTCTCGGCGCCAGCCGCTGGCTCCCCAGCCAGTCGATGCAAACCGCCTCGTCCGGGAAATGTCGGAAATTTTCCGAAGGACTATCCCGGAGAACGTTGAGATCGAGACCGTGCTCGCCGGGGGATTATGGGTGACAAAGGCCGATCCGAACGCGCTCGAGAACGCCGTGCTCAATCTCGTAACCAACGCGCGCGATGCCATGCCGCAGGGTGGTAAGCTCACGATCGAGACCGCGAATGCCCACCTTGACGACGCCTACGCGGCAGCGCACGCCGAGGTCGTCGCCGGCCAGTACGTAATGGTTGCCGTCAGTGATACCGGCTCCGGCATGGCGCCCGACGTGGTCGCAAGGGCGTTCGAGCCGTTCTTCACCACCAAGCCTGTTGACAAAGGAACCGGGCTTGGACTCAGTCAGGTTTACGGCTTCGCCAAGCAGTCCAGCGGGCATGTTAAAATTTATAGCGAGATGGGCAAGGGCACGACGATCAAGCTCTATTTGCCGCGCCTGCTGGCTGAGGTGGCGGGATCAGGCAGGTCTCGGGCCAGCACCGAGCTGGCTCTCGCTCGCGGCAATGAGGTGATCCTGTTGGTCGAGGATGACGCGGCTGTCCGTGCTATGGCCGTCGAGATGCTGGTCGAGCTCGGCTACCGGGCGCGAACGGCGAGTGGCGGGACAGAGGCACTGACACTATTGGAGCGCGAGGCGGTCGATCTCATGATCACCGACGTTGTCATGCTAGGCATGAACGGAAAGCAGCTCGCAGAGGCTGCGCGCAAACTTCATCCCGATCTCAAGATCTTGTTTGTGACTGGGTACACGCGCAACGCCATAGTGCACAACGGTGAGCTCGATGCAGGCGTTGCGTTGTTGACCAAGCCGTTCACACTGGAGGCCTTCGGACAGAAAGTACGGAACATGTTGAGCAATGGATAGGAGTTTGAAAGTCTTCTGATGAGTTGCCTCGCCGCACCGAGTGCATTGCGGTGGAGGACACGACGGATACTTCATCCTCGGCAATGCCTTTCCTCGAAGCGCACATAGGCCAATGATCGCGAGATTAAGAAGTCCTGCCATCGTGCCATTGGACACTTTCGATCGTGCCTTCCGGGAGCCCTGTCGAATCCGGCTCCGTCACTGAGAACACGATGCGCTGTGGCTCACGTCAGGATGCGTTTAGCTCCAGCGTCGCAATATGATTGGCCCACGAGTTCAGCGCGTCGCGGACCAGCGGGAACATTACAGCCAAATTGTAGTGCCGGCGAGTGATGTCTCTCGGTTGGTGGTTCAAAATCAAATCGATGACTTCGGAGCGGACACCCCGTTCGCCGAGCCACGTCGAAATACTCCGTCGCAGATCGTGGATGGTGATATCTTCGATACCGAGTTCCGCGCGCAGTCGCCGTACGGCCTTCGAGACACTCTCGCCATGAATGTGCGGTGTGCGAGGCGCCTCGCCTGCTCTTACACGTACTGTATCAGCCGGGAATACATACTTGCTTCCCGCCGCGAGTTCGATCGCTTGCCTGAACCGGCTGCAAGCTGCATCCGACAGAGGAACGATCTGCTCTTTGCGGTTCTTGGTGCGACCGCGTACCAGAACGCCATTTCGCTTGCTGTCGCCCGGAATGACCCAGCGAGGGGTATCACCCATCATATGCACTTCGGCGACCATAGCGCCGGCTATCTCGGTACGCCGCTGGCCTGTGAGGACGGCGAGCTGACAGATCAATCGCATGCGAGGTGTGAGTGGCGCATCGTCGCAATGAATCGCATGCCAGAATTTCGCCAATTCATCATCCGTCAGAAGACGCGTTCGTGCGGCCCTCGGAGCACGTTTGCCGAGACCGGCAGTCGGGTCGACTGGGATGTTGCCGTGGCGACGTTTGATCGCCCACTTGAATGTGGATCCGATGGCGGCGCGTGTTCGATCGGCGTGCACGAGCGAGCCGCGTCGCTCGATGATATCCAATACCCGTGCGATCATATCGGGTGTGATCTGCGCCGCCGCGACATCACCAAATGAGGGATAGACATCGGCCATCAAGCTCTGACGGTAATTGCGGCGCGTCCCCTCGCCGATGTCGACGTCCTCGACAAGACGTTTCTCTGCCAATTCGGCGAATGTCATCGCCGTCTTCTGGGCGGACCGGGTCCCGGCCGGATCACTGCCGCGACCCACGTCAGCCCGTACTTCGATCGCCCGTTGCCGGGCGCCGAGAAGGCTTAATTCGGGGAATCGGCCCAGCGTAATGACGCGCTTGCGGCCATCGGAGCGACGTCGGTAGCGAAGCATCCAACTCTTGGTGCCTTTCTGTGTGACGCGCAGCTCGAGTCCTTCCGTCTTGGAGTCGCGAATTTCTAGTCGCTCCAAATCAGTTCGGAGCGTCTCGACAAAACGTTGGGTCAGGTCTCGCGCTGGCATGCGGCGTTTGTGTTGCTGCTCGGGTACCACCTGGGTACCAGAAAAGCCTGGCTTCAGATAGACCATCACGGACAGTCTCGAACAAGCAAACCATATAATGTTCTGAATTAACGCAATTTTATACGTCCGATGAAGCTGACTGTAGTTTGAGGATGTCCGATGACTGGATAATTGTGGATCTGGGGGTCCCCCGTTCGAGCCGGGGAGGCGGTACCAGAATGTCAAACGGTTAGTGCAGCCCGGTTCACGGGCGATCGCGCCAGAAACGCTCATTGTCCTGCGCGCGGGCCGGCATCATCGCTCGGCGCACTGTGCTCCAGCCAAGCCGCGAAGGCAGGCATCCTGTGCGCGAGGAGCCATTCGTCAAGCACCGCGAAAGCGATCGCGCGCACAGCACCGGGGGCGGTGCTGGCTTCGATGTGGTCGAGCAGCCAGCGCTCGAACGCTTGCGGCTCGGGGTCTTCACGTACGGCCTGCTCGAGCAACTCGCGCCGCAAGGAAAGGCCAATGGAATCGGGCGTCTGATCGCGCTTGCGGGCCCGGCTGCGGCCGTCGGAGGCATTGAGCGCGGCCAGCAAGGCGGTGCAGACGCGGGCTGGGCGCAGCGTGACCCTAAAGTCTGTCATGACCCGCACCTTCTGGAGGCGACACATGATGCACGGTCGGCGGCAGCCAGTGAGGCGCGCAGCGCGTGTGGCTGCGGCCGGAGATAGCCGCGCTCGAAGGCAGCCAGGTCGAACTCGACGCTGGTCAGGTCGGTCACCAAGACCCCGCTGGGCGGCGTGGCTTGCAAGGTGGTGAACGATTTGAGGTAGCCCAAGCAGCCCTGGCAAACGTCGATTGCCCAGCGTGCCGATTTGTCTGCAACGACCAGGGTACCCAGCGTGTCGTGGTCGGTGGTGGCACAGTAGCTGCAGGCCAGCATCGGGATGGGCCAGCCGGCTCCGCAGCGACCGCAGCGCAGGTGGCGTGCGCGCTTGATGCCGAGCACCTCGGCGAAGGCGGGCCACGCGCCGCAAACCGGGCAATAGCCTTGCGACCAACTGGTGCATGCTCTGGCCGTCCAGCGCCTCGCGCAGGCATGCAGGTAGGGCATAGGCAGCAGCTGGGCGAGGGCGCGCCAGCCCTCGGGCGAGGCGCCCGCGCGCGAAGCCTGCCGGTCCAGCTCGGCGTCATCACCATTGACCGCCGCCAGAAACACCGCAAGGGCCTCGTCGACCGGAGTGGCGGATTTGCGATGGGGAGGGCCCGTCAGGGCTAGCAGGCCCTGGCCGCGGGCCGCGGTCCTCAGTCGGTCCAGCAGCTGCGCAACGGCAGGACCATCGGGCCGCAGCGCTGCACTGGCAAGCTCGGGGGTCAGGCTGGTGCCAGCCACCGTGAGGGGTGGATGAGCGTCCCACACGGGATCGGACAGCTCGGCTATCATCTCGCGCACGACGCACAACCAGGGCGCCCATTCGGCATGCGTGGTGGCCAGCGCGTCGAGCTGCGCAACGACGCTCAGTGCGGCGTTAGGGAGAGCTGCCGAGGTGCTCATCGCTGGCCGAACCCGCGTGCTTGGCTTGCGGTGTCCAGGGCAGGCGCCTCGCTGGACACCAGGTGCGGTGTGTCGTGGAAGGGACGCGAGCCTTCGTGCATGCGTACGACGGCGGCACGATTGCCCGTGTCGCCGCCGGGGCCGCCACCTTGGGTGCGAGTGGCTTCCGGGCTGGTGCAGGCGGCGAGGCCCAGTGCGAGCAGCGACAGCAGCATCCTCATCGTGCGACCGCCTCTGGTACGAACACGATGGCCGTGCGCACGATGAAGCCGCCGGCCAGAACCAGTGCGGCGGCGACTGGCAGTCCGCTGGCCCCCAACGGACTGTGGCGGCGCAGAGCGGTGACCAGCGGGAGCACGATGCCGATTGCGATGCCGACTGCCAGCACCAGGCCCCAGACGTTGAGCCAACCGCGAATCGCCGGGCCGAGGGACACGAAGAGCACCAGCCACACGGCGATCTGCACGATCAACAGCCACAGCCAGATGCGGTGCAGAGCAGCCACCGCAGGGCTCAGCCAGCGCAGCCAGTGCGCGCCAAGCACCATCAGCGCCGCCGACATGGTGACGGCTGAGACGAGGAACAGCATGCCGAACAGCGGCGTGTCCGACCACACGGGCCGGTTCAGCACCGACAGCATGACGCCAGTATAGCCGGTGACATGCAGCGCAACGAGCGCGCCAGGCACGGCGACCAGTGTGCCGAGCATGCCTGGCGGCCGCAACCGTTGCGCAAAGCGCCAGTGCGGGCGTCGATGCTCCGCAAAAGCCGCGATGAACGATAGCATCGCAAAGAAGCCGAGCAGCAGCGCCGCCCACGCGCCCGTCGACATGGGCACCCACCACTTGAACATCGGCTGCAGCGTGTGGTTGGCGACCAGCATGTGCCAGAACCGGTCCGGCCGCGACAGATCGACGACCAGCACCACGCCCACCACCAGCAGCAGCGGCAGCGCTGCATAGTAGCCCAGCCGCGCCAGCCGCCGATCGTCTTCGCGCCACCGCGTCAGATCGATCATCGCCGCCAGAAAGTAGGTGCCGCCGGCGAGCGCACTGAGCGAGAAGTGCGTAACGATGAGCCAGTGCCACTGCGCCGAGTCGGTGAACCAGGTGCTGCTGGGTGCGTAGATCATGGCCGATCTCCACCTGGCGTGCGGGTCTCCCCAGCTCGACGGTCACGGAAGCTGAACAGGCTCACCACAGCCACGGCCAGCGCCCCCAGCACCGTGAACAGCGTGCCGGGAACGAGGTTGCGGCTCGGCATCTTCGGGTCGGGCGGCAGGCCATACACCTCGGGCCGATCGACCAGCAGGAAGAACGCGTTCAGCCCGCCCAGCATCTTCTCGTCGGCCCCGTACAGCGCCGCGCGTTTCTCGCCAGCGGCGTGAAGCTGGTCCACGCGGCGGGCCGCGCGCTGCTTCAGCTCGCGAACCGGTCCGAAACACGATCGAATCCGTCGGGCATGCCTGCGAGCACGCCGGCTCCAAGCCGGCCTGGAGCCGGTCATAACACAGCGTGCACTTCTGCGCCGTGTTGGACACCGGGTTGATGTCGATGACGCCGAACGGGCACGCCGCGAGGCACGCCTTGCAGCCGTTGCAGGTGTCGGACTGGATGACGACGGTGTCGAACTCGGTGCGGATGATCGCCCCGGTCGGGCACACCTCCAGGCAGCCGGCCTGCACGCAGTGCTTGCAGACGTCGCTGAGCATGGTCCAGCGGCCATCGCGCCGGTCTTGCCCGAACTGCTCGATGAACTTCACATGCCGCCAGTGAGTGCCGTCGAGCTGGCGTGTGTTGTCGTAGCTGTCGCCCGACAAGGTTCGGCGCTCATCATCCAGCGACGGCAACTGGTTCCACTGCTTGCATGCCACCTCGCAGGCCTTGCACCCTATGCATACCGTCGGGTCAGTGAAGAAGCCCATCGGCTCGGCCATGGTGTGAGCTCCTGTTCAAGCCTTCTGGACGTTGCACACGAAGGCCTTGCCTTCGTGAATCGAGACGTTCGGGTCGCCGACGAGCGCGCTCAGCTCGTTGGCGGGATCGCCGGTGGACAGACCTTCGTATCCCCAGTGAAACGGCATGCCCACCTGGTGCACCGTGCGGCCTGCGATCTACAGCGGCTGCAAACGCGGGGTGACCAGCGCCTTGGCGTGCACCGACGCGCGCGGGCTGGAGATGCGCACGCGGTCGAGGTTGGCAATGCCTTTCTCGCGCGCCAGCTCCGGTGACAACTCGACGAACAGCTCGGGCTGCAGCTCGGTGAGCCACGGGATCCAGCGGCTCATCGCTCCCGACAGGTAGTGCTCGGTCAGCCGGTAGGTCGTGATGACGTGCGGGAACCGCGGATCGGCCACCGCGGCCAGCGGATTGCCGTCGACCTTCCAATACTTCAGCACCGGGCTCGATTGCTGTTGATAGAGCGGATTGCGCGTTGGCGACTCGGCCGGCTCGTAATGGGTGGGAAGGGGTCCGTCGACGAGCCCTTCGGGAACATAGAGCCAGCCCACGCCGTCGGGCTTCAGGATGAAGGCGTCGGTGCCCGAATGCGCATCCATGCCGGCGGCGCCGGGCTTGGCCTCCGCAGTCGGCGGCTTGGTAGCCGGGAAATCCGGCACATCGAAACCAACCCACTGGCGCTGCGCTTCGTCCCACCAGACGTATTTCTTGCGCTCGCTCCACGGTCGGCCCTGGGGGTCGGCCGACACGCGATTGTAGAGGATGCGCCGGTTGGACGGCCAAGCGAAACCCCAGCCGAGCTGAGCGCCGCGAACGCCGGGCGGGTCGGCTTGGCGGTTGGTGGAGCGATTGTTGCCAGGCGCGGGGAACACGCCGCAATAGATCCATGAGGCGCAGCTCGTCGAGCCGTCGTCGGCAAGGTCTTGAGGGCCGGCCACGTGGCGGCCGGGGTCGGCGCTGTAGTAGCCGTTGATCTCCTTCAGGATCTTCTCGGACTCCGGTTCCCCGCGGGCGCGCTCGCGCGGGTCGTTGGCCTCGTAGTCCCAGACGAGGTTCTTGAAGCCCTGGTCACGCGGCAACGTCGAGGTCGCGTAGAGCTGCTTCAGACGCTTGCCGAGCTCGTAGGTGAAGTACATGTCCGAGCGGCAAGCGCCGGGCGGATCGGCCGCCTTGTAATGCCACTGGATCAGGCGCTGCGTGTTGTTGAAGCTGCCGTCGTACTCGGCGACTTGCGCCGACGGGAAGAAAAACACCTCGGTCGCGATGTCTGCGGTCTTTACCTCGCCGGCACGCACTTCGGGCGCGTTCTTCCAGAACATCGCCGTCTCGTGCAGCCAGTTGTCCTTGACGACCAGCCACTCGAGCTTGCGCAGCCCCGCGCGCTCGAGACGGGCGTTGAGCGAGGTCGCCGGGTTCTGGCCGATGCAGAACATGCCCTTGACGCGGCCCTGGCTCATGGCCGCGAACATCGCCATGTGCGAGTGGTCGCCGATGATCTTCGGGTGCAAGGAATAGCCGAAGTCGTTCTCCCGCGTCGCCGCCGCGCCGTACATCGACTTCAGGTAGGACATCATGAACTTCGGCGTGTTGGCCCAATAGCCCGTGGGCTGCGTCTCCTCGACCAGCCACTCGGCCAGCGAGCCATGCGGCTTCAGCGCCGACGGATGCGACATGTAGCCGTGAATGGAGTGGTACAGCGTCGGGATGTCGGTTGAGCCCTGGATCGAGCAATGGCCGCGCAAGGCCATCACGCCGGCGCCGGGGCGCCCGACATTGCCCAGCAGCAGCTGCAGCAGGGCGGCGCAGCCGATGATCTGCACGCCGTAGGTGTGCTGCGTCCAGGCCACCGCGTAGGCGATCGAGCAGGTGCGCTCGGGGCCGGAGTTGTCGAGCAGGGTCTGCGCCACGCGCAGGAACGTCTCGCGCGGACATCCCGTAACCTGCTCGACCATCTCGGGCGTGTAACGCGCGAAGTGTCGCCGCACGATCTGCAACACGCAAAGAGGGTCGGACATGGTTTCATCGCGCTGTTCGGGCGGCTTGACTAGCGCTTGCACCATGCTGCTGTACGGCGGACCGTTTCGCGCCAAAGCCTGCGCGCGTTGTGATTGCGGGTCTTTCGCATCGCCGGGATCGATGTCCGCACCAGCACCGCCGCCAGACGTAGGTGAGCCGGCGTACGCCCATGACGCGTTCCTGTACTCGCCAACGAAGCCGTTGAACGGCCATTCCTTGGCGCCCCCTTCGTAGGCCATCAGCCCAGAGAAGACGCCGTCCAGATCCTCGGTGTCACGGAAGTCTGCGGAGACGATCGTCGCCGCGTTCGTGTACGTCCTGGCGAAGGTCTGGAAGAAGGGGTCGTTGTTCCAGCGCTGGCTGCCCAGCACGAAGTTGATGATGCCGCCGAGGAAGGCGATGTCGGAGCCGGCCCTGAGCGGCGCGTAGATGTCCGCCACCGCGCTGGTGCGCGTGAAGCGCGGGTCGACGTGGATCAGCTTGGCGCCGTGCTCGACCTTCGCTTTCATCGGCCAGCGGAACGCGACCGGATGGTTCTCCGCCATGTTGGACCCCATGACCATCACGCAATCGGAGTCTTCCATCGCTCGCGGATACATCGTTGCGGCGCCGCGGCCGAGCCTGGTCCCCAGACCGGGGACACTGGAGCTATGTCATATTCGTGCCTGGTTCTCGATCGCCACGATGCCGAGGCCGCGCATCAGCTTCTGCTGGATGTGGTTCCACTCGTTGTCGAGCGTGGCGCCGCCGAGCGAGAACATCGATGTCGTGCAGTTGACCTCGCTGCCGTCTGCCAGCCGTTCGATGAACGTCTCGTCGCGGGTTTTCTTCGTCAGCTCCGCCACGCGAGCCATTGCCCGCTCGAGGTCCCACACCTCCCAGTCGGCCGCGCCCGGCGCGCGATGCAGCACCTGCGTCGGGCGGTTCGGATTGACGTGCAGCTGGAAGATGGCCGCGCCCTTCGGGCACAACGTGCCCTCGCTGTGCGGGCTGCGCACATCGCCTTCGATGTTGACCACCCTGCCGTCGACGGTGTGGACCAGCGTGGCGCAGCCGACGGCGCAGAACGGGCAGATGCTTGGCGTCGCCTTCGCTCCGCTGATGCGCAACTGCTGCGCGCGCGCCGCCGCGGGCGCAAGGCTCATGCCGGCGCCCACCAGACCTCCCGCCGCCGTGCTGCCCTTGGCGAGCAAACGACCGAAATCACGTCGTGATAACTGCTTCATCGCGGGCTTCTTCCTGACGGTCTTTGTCCTGGTGTCATGCACCCGTCCTGGAAGCGGTGCGGTTGCATGCCCGATGCACCGGCAAAACGTGTCTCCGATCCCTTTTGTTCCAAAGTTGTGGCAGCGGTGCGTGACCACTTGCGCGGGCAGTGCTGGTTGTCACCAGCGGGCTTAGCGGCAGTGAGTTCGCCGGCAGCGTTGGTGCTGCGGTCGAGTTGGCGAGCGATTACGAGGTCGGGACGCGGCGGGCGCGACTTGGCGCGCGGCAATGGCCCTCAAGCATGGCAGTGATTCGCGGCAACACTCGAACGTCTTGGGGCGGGAATCAGATCGCACCGTGCTTTGTTGGCCAGCAATAACGTATTGAACTTGCTTTTATTCCGACGAGGCTGTGGATTTTTTCGCGAAATGCATGGACCCGACGGGTAATGCTCCTTACCGTTTCAAGAGTACCGCTCATCGCAGAAGCGGGAATTTTCTGCGTTCCGATTGGGCGGATAAACTTTCAGCGGGAGAGACAAAACATGCAGACTGTACGGGATGCAGCCAAGCGGTTTTTGAAAGATGAGGGCGGGGCTTCGATGATCGAGTATTCGATCTTGGTTGGCATTATTACGGTCGCCGCGATTACTGCAATTTCCAATATGGGGCTGAAAGTGGGCGATTGGTGGACGAAACTTGATACTGGAACTGGTGCTGTACCTAAATGAGAAGAAGCGGACATAACAGCTGACGCCCGCTCCCGCCGTTGCGCGGCAACTATACTTATCGAGCCAGCAAATGCGTCTCTCATCTCTTGTAACGCTCCTGCTCGCTGTCGTTCTTGCCGGTGCGGCGGGACTCCTGGCGCAGAGCTGGCTCGAGCAGCAGCGGCGGATGGGTGGGCAGTCCGCGAAGGGGGCGGGGCGGGCGACGGTCGTCGTCGCCACGCGTCCATTGCGATTCGGCACGCAGCTCTCGGAAGCCAACATCCGGGAGCTGGACTGGCCATCGGGGACGCTCCCCGCCGGCGCGTTCGCGAAGGTCGCCGACCTGCTCAAGGCCACCGAGCGGCGCATCGCACTGATGCCGATCGAGCCGAACGAGCTGATCCTCGCCTCCAAGATCACGGGCCCCGGACAGCGGGCGACACTTTCCTCGCTGATTGGCGAGGGCATGAAGGCGATCACCATCCGGGTCAACGACGTGAACGGCGTGGCGGGCTTCGTTCTGCCCGGCGATCGCATCGATGTGATGATCACGCGCAAGCCCGAAAACGGCAATAACCAGCAGCTTGCAACGGAAGTGCTGCTGCAGGACGTCAAGGTGCTCGGCATCGATCAGCTCGCGGACGAGCGCAGCGACAAGGCGATGGTGGTCAAGACCGTCACGGTCGAGGTGTCGATTGCCGATGCGCAGCGCGTGGTGCTCGCCTCGAGCGTCGGCTCGCTGTCGCTGGCGCTGCGCGCCGCCGGCTCGAGCAGTCGCGATGCCACGGGGCGAATCACGTCGGCGGATCTCAATGCCGTCGCTCAACCTGCGGCGGCTGCGCCGGCGTTCCAGCCTGCAGCGGCCAGTGCTGCGCCGCCGGCCGCCTCACTTCATGCCTTCGGTGTGACGCGCGCGATCAAGCGCACGGAATACAGCGTGCCGGAGGATCGCTCGACCGAGCAGACGGCGGCGAACCGCGATATCGTGACGGGATCGACGAAGGCGCCGGCAGCCGCGCCTCGCAGTACGCCGTCGCCGCGACCGGCAGCCAGATCGCCTGCGGCCGAGAGCGATCATGAGCCAGAGCCCACGGTGAGCATCTGGCAGGAGGCCCTGCCCGCGCGCCCGGTGCCATATGGCAACACGGGGCGGCAAATCGCACGGTAATGCGGGAATAAAACGCGTTTACACTTTCTTCATACTTGAGTCAGGGCCCATTTAAGCCATAAGTGAGCACAATAAACCCAAGCGGATTCTGAGGCGCAGGAATGACGATAATCGCAAAGCGCGCGTTTCGGAAACGGCCTCGGGCTCCGAAGTGGCTGAAATGCAGAATCGATTATTCGACTCTCGCGATATTGGCCACGGTATTGGTCGGTTTTGCTTTCGCCACACTGAATACCGCTCATGCGCGCGGCCTCGATATTCGGCTGCACGATCGCTCGGTTGTTTCCAAAGTCCGAATTACGCACGATAAATCACTGACGGTGCGACTGGATCGGCCGGTCGCCGACGCGATGATCGCCAATCCCGATATCGCCGACGTGGTGCCGTTGACGGCGCAATCGGTCTATCTGGTCGGCAAGAAGATCGGCCTGACGCGCCTCACCCTACTCGATTCGCAGAAGAATCTCGTCGGGATCATCGAGATCGAGGTGTCCTACGACATCGACGCGCTGAGGCTGGAGCTGGTCCGCAATGTGCCGGGCGGGGACTTCACGATCCGCACCGCCAACGGCCGAATCATCCTGAGCGGGACGGTGGCCGATGCGGTTGCGCTGGCGCGCGTCTCCGACATCGTGAAGCAGTTCGCGCCAGATCACTTCTTGAACTCCATGACCGTGCGGGCGCCGCAGCAGGTGCTGCTCGAAGTGCGCTTCGTCGAGGCGCAGCGATCCGCCGGCCGCGATCTCGGGCTGGCGTGGGATGCCCGGTCCGGCAGATTTCGCGGCCTCTCGGGGGCCACTCCCGCGCCCGGCCAGCCGATCCTGACCGGCGCGAGCCTCCTCTCCGCGGTTCCCTCCGGTGCGATCCCGTTCGGCACCTTCCTGGCGCGCGTGCTGGATAATGGGCTTACCGCGGATGCGGTGGTGCAGGCCCTGGAGAGACGCGGCCTGGCCCGCCGTCTGGCCGAGCCCAATCTCGTGACGCTGTCGGGCGATACGGCTAATTTCCTCGCGGGCGGAGAGTATCCGTTCCCGGTGCAGGCCGAGCTCGGCAAGATCAGCATCGAGTTCAAGAAATTCGGCGTCGGCCTGGCCTTCACGCCAACCGTTCTGAGCGCCGGACAGATCAACCTGAAGATCGAGCCCGAGGTGAGCGATCTCGACTATTCCAACGTGCTCACGGTCAACAACATCTCCATCCCGAGTCTGGTGGTTCGCCGGGCCCACACCACGGTCGAGCTGCGGGACGGGCAAAGCTTCGCCGTCGCAGGCCTGCTGCAGACCAAGCACAACAAGAGCGTGCGCGAGCTGCCGTGGATCGGCCAGGTGCCGGTGCTGGGGTCGCTGTTCAAGAGCGCATCATATGAGAAGGAAGAGTCCGACCTCGTGATCATCGTGACGCCGAGGCTGGTGCGGCCGGTTCCGCCCGGACAGCGGCTGGCGACGCCGCACGACAAGATGCTGCCCGGCAACGATCGCGACTACTTCGGCCGCGGCAAGCTCGAGATTCCGGTGCGGCCCGACCCCGTTCACGGCCACATGCTGCCCGCAGACGGCTCCTGGAGCACGCAGACCAAGCGAGATGGAACCTATGACCCAGTCAAATAAGCTGCGGCGTGCGTGCGCGGCCCTCTGCGTCGCCGGCGCGGCGATGAGCGCGGGTGGATGTGACGATCCCGACTTCGAGCAGTATCGCGGCCGCCGGGACAGCATCACTTCGCAGCATGGCGATTCGGTTCGGCAGAATATTGCCGTTCAAACCATCGACCCGTGGCCCAAGCACGCGCGCGATACGTCCATCGGGCTCGATGGCCACAGGGCGCTGCTCGCCGCCGAGCGGTACCGGGCCAACAAGGTCATCCCGCCGAGAGGCCTCGCCACTCAGTCCGTCAGCACAGGCAACGGAGCGGGGCAAGGTGGCAATGGTGGCAATGGCTCCGGCGGCGGTCCGAGCGGAGGTGCTGAGCAGAAGTAGCTCAAGTGTTCCTGAGATTGAGGCTGCAATGGGTGCCTGGCAGCGCTGTGTGAGCTGGTGGATCAGACGCTTCGCGCAGGAAGAGCGTGGCGCGGTGCTGATCTATGTCTCGCTGATGCTGCCCGTGCTGATGGGCGTGTCGCTGCTGGCGATAGACGGCGCCCGGATCTACAACTTGGGGACCGAGTTGCAGAAAGCGGCCGATGCCCTGGCGCTTGCCGGAGCAGCGGAGCTCGATCGACGGCCGGATGCGATCACGCGCGCCAACGCCGCGATCACCAATCTGGTGCACAACGAGCAGCACTTCGCGCAAGGATCGGCCGCCATTGCGATCGGCGGACTGACGGTGCGCTACTTGCGCAACCTGCCTGCCAGCGATGCCGATCCGATCTTGACGTCGCATGAGACGACCGACCCGGCGTATGCCCGCTTCGTCGAGGTGGTCGTCAAACCGCGAACGCTGACCACCATCCTGCCTGCGGCCTTCATCGGTGGCTCTTCCACAGTCAATGCATCGGCCAGCGCGGTGGCAGGCTTCACATCAGTGGTGTGCCGCACGACCCCGATGTTCATCTGCAATCCGTTCGAGGGCTCGGGCACGTCGATCTTCTCGTCGTCGGCAAAGGGGCGCCAAATCAAGATGCAACTCGGCCCCGGAGGAACGTCGCAATATTTTCCCGGCAACTACGGCTGGCTCGATTCCCCATCGTTCGGCAACGGTGCCAACGCACTGCGTGACGCGCTCGCGTCCATCAACCCTCCGGCCTGCTTCGAGCAGAACGGCGTCGTGCTGCAGACCGGCAACATCGAAAGCGCGAACAATGCAATCAATGTGCGCTTCGATTTGTGGGAAGGGCCGTACAACGGTGATCGAAGCAAGTCTGAATACCGGCCAGCCGCGAACGTCCGCAAAGGCTATGCGCCGGCGGCCGGGAACTCCGGCAACGGGAACACCGGTGGGGGCAATGGCGGGAACAACAACGGGGGTGGCAATGGTGGAGACAACGGAGGTGGCGGGAGCAACAACGGCGGCGGCAATGGGGCTTCTAATCCATGCGCACCAACGACGGATGCCACGACGAGTGCCTACAAGCTGGGACCTGATGCCTCTTATCCCGACGCAAGCGGTCGTCTCGGCAACGGTGCTTGGGATTTCGCCACTTATTGGTCCAGCAACTACGGAACGGGAACGCCACCAAACGGCTGGTCGAATACAAATCGACCGTCTCGCTATCAGGTTTATCAGTACGAAGTCAGCACCATAGGTTCAGGCACGTCGACGGATCTCGTGTCGCACAAATCTTCAATCAACGAGGTCGGCACCCCCGCTTGCTACAATGGCTCCACGCCGGCGACAGATCCGGATAGGCGCTTGCTCTACGCCGCAATCGTCAATTGCTCGGAGCTGAACATTCACGGCGGCAGTAGCGGTCCAATTCCCGTGCTCGCGTTCGGCAAGTTCTTCCTGACCGAGCCGGTGCCGAGCTCACCCGCTCCGGACGCAGGCACGATCTATTCCGAGTTCGTCGACATCATACGTCCCGGCTCGATCGGGAACGAAGTGGCGCGCGACAAGGTGCAACTCTATCGATAAGGCGGATCTGGCGATGCGGCGTGCCATCCGGCGCTGGGCTAAGGATGAGAAAGGGGCTGCGGTTCTCGAGACGGGAATCGTGGCGCCGTTTCTCATCGTGCTTGGCCTCGGTACGTTCGAGTTCGGCAACGCCTTCTATCATTATCATTTGATGTCGACGGGCCTGCACGATGCTGCGCGCTATCTTGCACGCACCGATGACCCGATCGGAAAGCAGGTGTGCGGCAAGCAACTCGCCGTCTATGGCAGGATGTTGCCGCCGGATGATCCTGCCGCAGACTGTGGAAGTCTCACCGCTACCAAGCGCGTCTCTTGGTGGCGCGTCGAAGATGTCAGCGTCAGTCTGGTTGCCTACGCCAATCCCGTCGATGCGCTGACCGGCAACACGACCTACAGGGGAGGCGCGACCATCAATGTCGTCAGGGTCGCGACCAACGTCAGCGATCCGGGATTTGGCTTTTTCTCTGCGATCGGGCTGAAGGCGCCCGTCAAGATCAACGTCTTCCACGAAGAGCGGCACATCGGGGATTGACGCACCATGCGCTGCTGGAAACACAACAAGTTCCGATCCGACGAGCGAGGGGCCGCAATGGTCGAATTCTCGCTTGTGTTCATGCTCGTGCTGCTGCTGACCGGCGGCATCGTCGAATTCAGCTTGCTGTTCTTTCAGTGGAACAGCGCGACCAAGGCTCTCCAGCAAGGGGTGCGTCTGGCCTCGGTATCCAATCCGGTCGCGACGGGTCTGACCGGCATGACCGGGCTCGGTGGCAGCGCAAAGCCCGGCGATCCGATGCCTTCCTTCAAGATCGTTTGCACGAACGCAAGCTGCGCCTGTACCGGCGACGCATGTGGTGCCAGCTATGCCGTCGACACGGCTGCGCTGAACACCATCGTCTACGGCAGAGGCAACGGGACGACGTGCGGTACGCTCGGCGGCGACAAGTTTCCGGGCATGTGCGACATCTACTCGAAGATCAAACCGGAGAACCTGATCATCACCTACGAGCAGACGGGACTGGGTTTCGCCGGACGGCCCGGTGGCCCCGTGCCGACGCTCACGATCGAATTGCGCGGACTGACATTCGGGTTCGTCTTTCTGGAAGCGCTCATGAAATTCACTCCGATCACCTTGCCGTCGATGAAAACGACCGCAACCGGTGAGGATCTTGCGTCGACGGCACCAGCGACGCTGTAGATGCGTGCGTGCCGCAATAGACCCGACAGCGCTCACAAGCGATGTGATTGCCGGGCCGGCAGCGCTTCACAAAAAGCAGGTGTGCACAAGTCGCCGAAGTTATGCACCGGCACGCTGTGGATTACCTGGATGACGAGGATCGCCGCTTTAAATGGTATCGGCACTGTGACAGGTTGCAAAAAATGCACGAGATTTGGACGTTTCCATCATTATCATGATCCGCGGAAAACAGAGCACAGCCGAGCCAGCCGGCATCTGCCTTGTCGCGAATGATGCTCAGCTCATGGGCCATGCGCGGCAACTGCTCGGCGGTCTCGATGCTGGGCGCGTCGACGTCTTCACGGGCCCGCTCACCGAGTGTGTCGATCGCCTCAAGGCGCAAGATCACGCGCTGGCTGTCATCGAACTCCGCCAGCCGCACCAATTCGATCTGGGAGCACTGGAGCGTCTCGCCCCACGAGGTATGAAGCTCGCGTTTCCCGTCATCGTCATTGCCGACGGACTGAACGAGCATGAGACTCGCCAACTCGTGCGGCTCGGCGTCGTCGATTGGCTCCCGAGACCGGCGGTTACCCAGGAGCTTCCAGATGCTGCGCGCCGAGCTCTCGGTGCCGTCGCTCACAACGCGAACGGAACGCACGCGAACATCATCTCGGTAATGCCTGCGGTCGGCGGCTCTGGTGCGTCGACGCTTTCGATTGCAGCACTCGAGATGCTGGCACGCGTGAAGAAGGTACCACGTGCGGAATGCTGTATCGTCGACCTCAACCTGACGTCGGGAACGATCGCGGACTATCTCGATACGCCGGCACGACTTGACCTTCGCGAGATTGCGACCACGCCCGAAAGACTGGATGCGCAACTGTTCGAAGTCATGCTGTCGCACAGCAACGACGGGTTCGGCGTGCTGGCGGCCATTCCAAGCCTCACCATCGATCAACACATCGACGACAAGATCATCAGCCGGTTGTTGGACCTCGCAGTTGCCAAGTTCACGCAGATCGTCATCGACATGCCGTCGGTCTGGATGCCGTGGAGCGACACCATCCTGCGGGGCTCGGACAAGTTCTATTTCGTAACCGACCTGTCGGTCACGGGACTGCGTCACGCGCGACGTCTTGCAGAGCAGGTTTCGTCTCGCACCGGGGTGCCGCTCGACGGCTCGATCCTGGTCAACAAGGTCGGCTGGTTCGATAACGCGGGCCTTACCAAGAAAGACGCTGCCGATGTGCTCGGCTCGCTGCTGGGTGGCTTCATCGCCGACGGCGGCAAGCACGTCAGGGCGGCTCAGAACCAGGGACAGCTGTTGACGAGCGTGAAAAGCCGCAACCCGATCATCTCCGGACTGGAGAAGATCGTATTCGCGCAATGACGGTGCGGTGATCGTGACATCGATCGGAGTGAAGCTATGAGCCGCTTCCAGGCTTTCGTGCAGACCAGAAGACCGCCGCCGCTGCCGCAGCCGGTCATCGATGAGCTCGAGCTCGCCACGGCGGCGACCGAGGTTGCCGCGCCTCGGGAGTTGTCGCCGGAAGCCGCACTCCAGCGACGCCTGCTCGATACCAAGATCCGTCTGCATCGAAAGCTGATCGATGAAATAAATCTTGCCGCCATCGAGAAGGTGTCGCCTGCGGAGCTGCGCGCCTCGGTATCGGACCTTGTGCGGCGCTATGTCCTCGAAGAGCGCGTGGTGCTGAATGCGACCGAGGTCGAGCGACTGGTCGACGAACTCATCGACGAGATGACAGGCCTGGGGCCCCTTGAGCCGCTGCTCAAGGATCCGACGATCTCCGATATCCTGATCAATACGCACGAGATGGTCTATGTGGAGCGCTTCGGACTGCTCGAGCGCGTGCCCCTGTTCTTCAAGGACGAGGCACACCTGATCCGGATCGTGAACAAGATCGTCGCCGCGGTCGGCCGGCGGGTGGACGAATCGCAGCCCCTGGTGGACGCACGCCTTGCCGACGGATCGCGCGTCAACGTGGCGATCCGACCGATAGCGGTCGATGGGCCGCTGGTATCCATCCGAAAATTCTCCAAGGAAGGCTTCTCGCTCGACAAGCTCGTCGAGGTTGGGGCGCTGCGCGGTGTCGTGGCGCGATTACTTGCTGCATCGGTGAGAGGGCGTCTCTCCGTGCTGGTTTCAGGCGGGACCGGCAGCGGCAAGACGACAATGCTCAACGCCTTGTCGCAGCACATTGCGCACGGCGAGCGCCTCATCACCATCGAGGATGCGGCCGAGCTGCAACTGCAACAACCTCATGTCGGGCGGCTCGAGACACGTCCGCCAAGCATCGAAGGGGCCGGGGAGATTCGCCAGCGGGAGCTGCTGAAGAACGCACTTCGCATGCGGCCGGACAGGATCATCGTCGGCGAGGTGCGTGGCGAGGAGGCATTCGACATGCTGCAAGCCATGAATACCGGCCACGAAGGGTCCATGACGACGATACACGCCAACAGTGCGCGCGATGCCTTGTCCCGACTGGAACAGATGGTCGGCATGGCCGGCCTGCCCATGAGCCAATCAAGCATTCGCTCGCAGATCGCCTCCGCCATCCGGCTGATCGTGCAGTTGCAGCGGCTCTCCGACGGCAAGCGGCGCGTTGTGCAGGTCGCGGAGATCACCGGCATGGAGAGCGATATCATCCAGATGCAGACGATCTACGAATTCCAGCGTACCGGCACGGATGCCGACGGGCGCGTGCTGGGAGAGCTGAGGGCGACAGGCGTTCGACCGAAGTTCATCGAGCAGCTTCGCATTCTGGGTTTTGAGCCGACGGTCGACATGTTCGACCCGCAGAAGGTGAGCTAGCCATGCAGGACAGCCAGTCCCTGATTTCGCAGTTCGGCCGGTATGGCGTGATCGCCCTCGTCACGCTTGCAACCTTTCTCGCGTTGGAAGCGATCCTCTCGGGTTGGCTGACGGCGCGGCGCAGCAAACGAGCCGTGAACCAGCGCCTGCGCATTCAAGCCTCGGAAGCCAACAACCACGCGGCATATGTGGAGCTGCTTCGACGGCGCGGGTTGACGAGCAACAACGAGTTTCGGTTGCCGTTCATCGCCTTCAATCGGCTTGTCATGCAGTCGGGAGTGAAGCTGCCGATCGTCCAGATCCTGCTGCTGATGGGGATCGTTACGCTGGCGGCCGCAGCCGGTGCCTACGCCGCCGTGGTCGACGAGATGCTTGCCATCGCGGCAGGCGTCGGGGCCGGGGGCGCGGGTCCCCTGATGGTTCTGTTTCTGCTGCGGGCGCGGCGACGGAAGAAGTTCGAGGCGCAACTGCCGGAAGCTATCGACGTCATGGTCAGAAGCCTGCGTGCCGGACATCCGCTTGCCGTCGCCATCTCGCTTGTCGCGCGCGAGATGCCCGACCCGGTCGGCAGTGAGTTCGGACTTGCCGCCGATGAAATGACCTATGGCCTCGATCTCGATACCGCCATGAGCAACATGCGCGCTCGCGCCGGTCAGTCCGATCTCTCCTTCCTTGTGGTCGCGGTGTCGATCCAGTCGAAGTCCGGCGGCAATCTCGCTGAGATTCTCAGCAATCTTTCGCGGATGATCAGGGAACGAGCCAAATTGCGACGCAAGGTGCATGCGCTTTCGGCCGAGGGACGCTTCTCGGCAATCGGATTGAGCATCATCCCTTGCGCGATCTTCACGATCATTTCCGTGACCGTGCCGACCTATTACGGAGACGTGCGAAACGACGTTCTGTTCATGCCGGCCGTCTATCTCGGTCTGACCATCTGGGTGATCGGGATCGCCATGATGTATCGCATGGTCAACTTCAAGATTTGAGTGAGGACCGTGATGTCTCTCGATAACTTGCCGTTGGAACCCGTGCATATCGCGGGCGTCATCTCGCTTGGCGTCTTCCTGTGCGCGATTGCTGTCGCCAGGCTTGCGCTCGGTCGCGGCTTGGTCAGGGGCAGAATTGCCAGATCGAATTCAGCAGATAGCGGCTGGAGCAGCGGATCGTCAGGCAGATCGCTGACCGATTATGAAACTGCCAGCGTACAGTCCTTGCTCAGTCGGATTGGCGCACTGGTGCAGCCGAGATCTGCGGCAACCACAACCGCCTTGCGCCGACAGTTGCTCCAAGCCGGCTACTTCTCAGCGGCAAGCGTCAGCATCTTCCATGGCATTCGGGTTGCTTGCGGCGTCGGCCTGGCAGTCCTGTTGCCGGCGTTGGAAGCTTTTCTGGAAATCGATCTGCTTGGCGCCATGCTGCCACTCATGTCCATCGGGCTCGGCGCGGCTGGTCTGATTCTACCCGGCGTCTGGCTCGATCACCGGCGAGCCGCCATGCGCGTCAGCTACCGCAATGCTTTTCCCGATTTCATGGATCTCGTCGTTGTTTGTGTCGAGGCCGGCCAGAGCCTGCACGGTGCAATCGACCGCGTCAGTCGGGAGATCGTACAGTTCTCTCCCGCACTCGGGGCAAACCTGCACATCGTCAATCTGGAGCTACGCGCCGGGCGCACATTGGTCGAAGCACTCGACGCTCTGCATGACCGCGTCGGCATCGACGAAGTGAAGAGCTTGCAGGTCTTGCTCAAGCAGTCCGAAGAGCTCGGCTCGAGCATCGCTGGAACGCTGCGGGTATTCAGCGACGAGATGCGTGAGAAGCGCATGTCGCGTGCTGAAGCGAAAGCCTACTCGCTGCCCGTGAAAATGACGGTTCCCTTGGGACTATTCATTTTTCCGGTCATTCTGCTCGTCATTCTCGTGCCCATAATCATTCGGGTGAGAGTGGCGCTGCTTCCGGTCGGTGTGTAGCATCATTATCACATTCAGCAGCTGAAACTGTGCTAGTGCTCAATTCGCGTCTTAGGCGGGAGGGCGACTCGGATGCATGCGGGATCACGGTTGGGAGCGGTACTGCTCGCGGGGGCAATGCTGCTGGGCGGTGGGTGCGCCAATCAGGACGACGGCCTGATTGTCGGATCGCTTCCCGAGGATCCGAGACAGGACGGTCATCGCACGGTCCAGAAGGATGAGGAAGGCGAGGCGAAGCGGCATTTCGCGGCCGGCGAGTATGGTCTGGCAGAGCAGAGCTATCGACGTGTTGTCGAAACCAATCCCACGAACGGCAATGCCTGGATCGGCTTGGCAGCGACCTACGATCAGCTCCGGCGCTTCGATTTGGCGAAGCGCGCCTACGACCAGGCGATGCGCTTGCAGGGGCGTACGCCACTGCTGCTGAACAACCTCGGCTATCACTATTACTTGCAAGGCCAGAATGGCAAAGCCGAGCATTCGTGGCGATCTGCTGCTCAGATGGAGCCTGGGAATCCCAAGATCCTCGCCAATCTCGAGCTGCTCGCCTCCAACCGGGTTCGCTGAGCACTTCTGAAGCTCAGCTCAATACCATCAGGTCGTACATCGCGCCACGACAACTCCGACGATGACAAATCGATGCGTATCGTGGAAGCAAGTGTCGCAAGCCTCTATGTCTTCATCCTGTGCTTTGCTGCGGTTTCAGATTACCGGTCGCTCCGGATTCCGAACTGGATCTCGATTGCTCTGATGGCGCTGTTTGCCGTGGATCTGACGCTCGGTGATGTCCACCGCCCGATCTTGCAGCACATTTCCGTTGCAGCGGCCGTTCTGGCCGGTGGTCTGGTGTTCTACAGCATGGGCTGGTTCGCCGGTGGCGACGTCAAGTTGCTGTCGTCGGTCGCACTATGGGCCGGCCCCGAGCAGGTTGTCGAATTGCTCGTGTTCACGGCACTTCTGGGCGGAGCGCTCGCGCTGCTCATTCTCTTGGCCCGTCGTGTCGTGTTTACATTCGGTGCCGATATGACCTCGATGCACCGCGCACTTCCGACATGGCTGGCGAGTGGGTTATGTCCCTACGGGATTGCAATTGCCGTCGCGGGCGTCCTGATCAAGCTGCCACAGTGATCGCCTTCTGCAGAGCCGAGCTCAGCGATCAATAAGGCGAATCCCGATCATCAGATGCCGCGTGAACGCGGCGCTCATGCTACCGCTACGCATCGATGATCGGCAGTCACGCTGCTTAAGCATCATTTAACCCTCCTTCGCCAGAGTCTTTGCGGCGAATGTCGGAGGCGGCCGCGTGACGGTCAATGCAAGAGTCGTGTGGGCGGCATTGACGCCGCGTGGTCGTTGCAACCGGCTCGGGATGCTGATCGTTGCGAAATGCGTCGTCACCATCGAGCTGCTGCTGTTTGCCGGCCTTTGGGTCGCTGGCTGGACGATAAACGAAGCGGCCATCGACTTGGCCAAGATCATTTGCCTTTGGCTGACATTTGCCTCTTTCAGCAAGCGTCTGCACGACCTTGGCCTCAGTGCCTGGTGGTTGTTCGGCGGTGCCGCAGGGCTCGGCTTGTGGCTCGTCACGCTATCGAGCGTCCTTGCGATCCTCGGCGGGCCGTCGGCTCTGGAACCGGGATCGCCATTGCTGACGACAGCAGTGGTTTTAGTCGTATTGCCGGTAATCGCGCTGATCGTTTGGCTACACATCACCCCTGGGCAACAGCAGGACAACGCCTATGGACCCGTCCCTGCCGCCCTCGGCTTCTCTGTCCCGTGAGCGCTCACGCCTTCATGGTCGGGATGCTCACGCGGACATAGGCGTGCCCCAGTGCCGCACGCTATGGACTGGTCGCCTATGTGGCAGCCGATCGCTTCCGGTTGAGCCAGACGTCGCGCTCGCGCTCCAGGTCAGATGCGCCGTCGCCACCGGCGTGCGGAACGTCAGCTCTGGGTAAAGGGGCTGCATCAGGCGCACTTGCGTCGGCAGGGCCCATCTTGGCATAAACTGCGAGAGATCGCCGTCGGCTCTGCTCAACTTGCGGCAGATGGGTAGCTCTTGCTGTTCGCAATCCGGCTGCGGCGGCCAGCTGCGCATTCTTTGCTCGGATGTGGGTCCTGATAGCGTCGTGTATTCTGGCCTGAAGGGCCAAAAGTTCGCGCAAGCTCATGCCTCTGAGCAAAGCGTCGTCAATGTCACTCATGCGCGCACCGATGATTTGGTCGGCATGTTCTCGCGCAGAAAACGGCGACGATCAACACACAAATCGACATCGCGTCGGATGACTTCCGGGAGCCGGGGACCTTCGGCAGGGCGCGGTCGACTTGAACATTTGCGAACGTGTGTTCGGCTGTGCGGGCGCTTGCGATGTCCAAAAGGGCATGGTCGAACATTTGCAGACCGACGTCAGTCCCGGTGGGGCGGCACCGCGGCGGTAATGTGGGAACTATTTGGAAGCGACAGGCTGGACAGGCATTTTCTGCGTGCCGTGCAATCTCGGATCTGTCTTGCCCAGTTCACCGGTGTCATCGGTCAGCGACTCGAGCTGTGCCGTTTCGAACGACCTCTCACCATCCATCGACGGCCCACTTGCCCACCGGCCATCGACACCCTTCGAGTTCGCGTTCGCGGCGATGAACTGGTACGCGACGTCCTGCTTCTGCAGGTCCGACGGGAACGTCGACGGCACCGGGGTCTTCTCCAGTCCGTCAGCCTCGAGCTCGGCAATGGCGGCCAGCCATTGGTTCTGGTGCATGGTGTCGCGCGCGATCAGAAAGGACAGCATGTCCCGCACGCCCGGATCATTAGTCAGCTCGTAGAGGCGGCAAACCTGCAAGCGCCCCTGGCTCTCAGCGGTAACGTTGAAGCGGAAATCCGCCAGGAGATTGCCGGAAGCAATCGTGTAGCGGGACGTCCAGGGATAGCCGACGCTGTCGGTCGGGGTGGCGCCGCCGCCCGAGACAATCGCATGCTGGGGATTCATCGCGCCGACGACGACCTCCTCCATGCTAGCCCCAACGATAGCGTCCTCCATGCGCGCGCCACCAAGCACGGCTCCGACCATGGAGTTCTTCGCCGCGTCCTCGCGTGCTTCGACCGGTGACGACTCGAGCAGGCGGGCAATCATCGTCGCCAGCATCTCACAGTGGCCGATTTCCTCGGTGCCGATGTCGAGAATCATGTCCTTGTACTTGCCGGGCGCGCGGCAATTCCAGCCCTGGAACAGATAGCTCATTGCCACACTGATCTCGCCCCACTGGCCGCCGAGAACTTCCTGCAGCTTCTTCGCGTAGATCGGGTCAGGGCGCTCAGGACGTGCTGCATACTGGAGCTGCCTGTGGCGATGGAACATGGGTTGGTTCTCTCTGGCTGGCGTTCGACCGGTAACGTCCCGTCGTTCATCAGGTTCCGCGCTCACCACGCCTAAACCACTGACGCAGCAGCCGAAGCGGAACACTCGATTGAGGACGGCGTTACGGGCGAACTGCTGAGCGAAGGCACAGAGCATGGCCAGACCTGCGACCCAACGCTTCATGACTGCCGTCAACGAGCTTGAAACGGGCGGCGATATCGAGCCGCTTCTCGCCTGTTTCGACCCTCATGCGGAACTGTCGAACTTGGCGATGACCGAGCAGGGAACCGACGGCACGCGCCGGTTCTGGACGTCGTATCGCCGCCAATTCTTCGAGATCAAGTCTGAGTTCACCGGAGTGATCGAGGAAGGCGATTGCGCGGTCCTGATCTGGAACGCAGCGGGCGCACTGGCGAAAGGCCAGCCGATCCAATACCGCGGTGCAAGCATCCTGACGTTTCGCGGCGATCGCGTCGTGCGCTTCGAGACCATCTACGACAGCGCGGCGTTCCTGCGCGATCCGGCTTCCGCCTGAGCACCGCGATCGCTGCAACGCGACCATGATCCAGAAACTGAACGCTAATGGGGCGCGTGCATCGGCATCAGATTGTGATTGAGGTGGCTCATGATCCAGAGCGAGCCGCCAATGACGAGAAACACGATGAGTGTGCCGAAAGCCAGTGCAAGCACATTGTTGGCGTTATCCGGCCCGGTTGTGATGTGCAGAAAGAAGACCAGATGCACGCCCATCTGGGCAATCGCGAAGACGGCAAGCGCTATTCCGACCGACGGCCCCCAGAGCAGTCCGGTTGACGGCAAGGTGAACGAAATCGCGGTGAGCAGGGAGGCCAGCCCGAGGCCAATCAGATATGTGATCAGTCCCGCCCGAACGTCGCCTTCGCGCCGTGGCTCGTGCCCGGGCGCGGTATCAAGGACATCATGACCATCGCTCATGCGACCGTTCCCATCAGATAGACCACTGTGAATACCGCAACCCAGATGATATCGAGTGCGTGCCAGAACAAAGCAAAGCATGCAAAGCGCCGGAGCATGTCCTCGCGAAAGCCTTTGGCATAGATTTGCGCCATGACGGTCAAGAGCCACAGCAGGCCGGCCGTGACATGCAACCCGTGCAAGCCGACGAGAGAGTAGAAGGCCGACAGAAAAGCGCTGCGTGTCGGGCCTGCGCCCTGGGCCACGAACTCAGCGAACTCGTACACCTCCAGCGCAAGGAAGAGACCACCCAGCACGAATGTCGATAGCATGGCGATCTGGAACCAGCGATGGCTGCGTTCTTCCGCGGCCAGGCTGGCGAGACCGCTCGTGAAGCTGGAAACGAGCAAAACTGCGGTCTGCACCGCCGTCAGCCTGAGGTCGAACAATTGCGACGCGGTCGGACCGCCATCAGTGGCTCCCTGCAGCACTGCATAGGCGGCGAAGAATGCCGAGAACATCACGATGTCGCTGAGCAGGAAGATCCAGAACCCGTATGTAACGACAATGTGCTTCGATGCAGGGCCGCCCTCGCCGTGACCAGTAGCTGCGGAAGAGCCGTGCTCGATTTGATAGTGCTCGCTGGGCTTGGCTTCGGCAAATGTCATCGCGCCACCTGCCCGGCAACCGTGAGCTCCGTTGTGCGCGCTGCGCGGTTCTGCCTGTCGATCCGCGCGACTTGCTCGGCTGGGATGATGAACTCCGCAATGTCGCGCCAGGCGAAGACGACAAAGGTCGCATAGGCACCTACGAAGCCGAGCGCAACGAGCCACCAAATGTGCCAGACCAACGCGAAACCCATCACCGTCGCAAAGAACGCGCACACCACGCCCGTTGCGCTGTTGCGGGGCATCTCAATGTCCTCGTAGCGCGGCTCCTGCGCCTCTCCCTGCTCGCGCGCATGCTGCTTGATAGCCCAGTAGGGCTCCTCGCCGTGCACGTTCGGCATCGCGGCGAAATTGAACATCGGTGGCGGCGAGGAGGTCGACCATTCGAGTGAACGTCCGTCCCATGGATCACCAGTGGCATCGCGGAGCTGCTCGCGCTGGCGGAAGCTGACAATCAGCTGGATGATCTGGCATACTACGCCGGCGGCCATCACGATCACGCCCAGCGAGGCCGCGATCACCCAGGGACGCCACTCCGGAACGTCGTAGTGCTGCAGCCGGCGTGTCATGCCGAGCAGGCCGACGATGTAGAGCGGCACGAACACGGCGTGGAAGCCCGCGATCGAGAACCAGAACGCGGCCTTTCCCCAGCCCTCGTGCAACTGGAAGCCGAACGCCTTGGGGAACCAGAACGTCAGCCCCGCGAAGGCACCGAACAGCACGCCGCCGATGATGACGTGATGGAAGTGCGCGACCAGGAATAGGCTGTTGTGCAGCACAAAGTTGGCCGGCGGTACGGCGAGCATGACGCCGGTGACGCCGCCCATGATGAAGGTGACGATGAAGCCGATCGACCACAGCATGGGCGTCGTGAAGCGGATGCGCCCACCGTACATCGTGAAGAGCCAGTTGTAGATCTTCACGCCGGTTCCAACGGCAATGATGCTGGTCGCGATGCCAAACACGGCATTCACGTTGGGACCCGCGCCCATCGTGAAGAAGTGGTGCAGCCACACCATGAACGAGACGATGCAGATGAACAGCGTCGCCGCGACCATGGACCGATAGCCGAACAGGGGCTTGCCCGAGAAGGTGGAGACGATCTCCGAGAAGATCCCGAACGCCGGCAGCACGAGGATGTAAACTTCAGGATGGCCCCACGCCCAGATCAGATTCATGAACATCATGACATTGCCGCCGCCGTCATTCGTGAAGAAATGGAAGCCGAAGTAGCGGTCGAGCGTCAGCATGGCCAAGGTTGCGGTGAGGATCGGAAAGGCGGCGACAATGAGCAGGTTGGAGGCGAGCGCAGTCCAGCAGAACATCGGCATGCGCAGATAGCTCATCCCGGGCGCGCGGATCTTCAGGATCGTCGTGACGAAATTGACGCCGGTGATGAGAGTTCCTATTCCAGAGATCTGGACAGCCCATATGTAGTAGTCGACGCCGACCCCGGGCGAATACTCGATTTGGCTGAGCGGCGGGTATGGCAGCCAGGTCGCCCGCGAAAATTCGCCAAGCACGAGCGAGAGATTGACGAGGAAGGCGCCGCTGGCCGTCAGCCAGAAGCTAACCGAGTTGAGCGTCGGAAACGCCACGTCGCGAATGCCGAGCTGAAGCGGCACGACATAATTCATCAGCCCGATCACGAACGGCATCGCGCCGAAGAAGATCATGATCGTGCCGTGCGCGGAAAAGATCTGGTTGTAATGCTCCGGCGGCAGGATCCCAGCGCTCTGAAATGCCACGGCCTGGTGCGAGCGCATCAGAATGGCGTCGGCGAAGCCACGAACCAGCATGACGAGCGCGAGCACGATGTACATGATGCCGATGCGCTTGTGGTCGACGCTGGTGATCCACTCGCGCCAAACGTACGCACCGTGCCCCGCCCAGATGACCCAGCCTGCGACGCTGAAGGCGGCAAGGAATGCGATGCTCCCGACAATGAGGCCGAGTGGATCATCGACAGGGAACGCCTCCCACGACAGCTTGCCGAGCATCGTCAGCCTCCAGTTCGATGCGATACGGAGGGTATCGGGCGCCCTTTGGTGGGCCCGGCCGACGGAGGCACTTCCCGGCTGACGATCGCAGAGAAGAGGCGCGCGTCCCCAAGGCGGTAGACGGCGGGCGGGTCGTTGATGCTCTGCTCTGCCAGCCTGACGTAACTTCCTCTGTCCAGAACGGCGTTGGCCGACGACGCTCGCGAGGCCCAATCGGCGAAGGCGCGCTCGGGCAATGCATGCACGGGAAACAACATGTCCGAGTAGCCGTCACCGCTGTAGTGACCCGACAATCCGAGCATCCGCCCCTCCTGCGCAGCCATCAGATTGAGTCGCGTGACCATGCCGTTCATGGAATAGATCATGCTGCCGAGCTGCGGCACGAAGAAAGTGTTCATTACGCTTGCGGACGTAATCGAGAAGCTGACCGGCCGCCCGACGGGCAGCACGAGTTCGTTCACAGTCGCAATGCGCTGCTCGGGATAGATGAACAGCCATTTCCAATCGAGCGAGACGACCTGCACCTGCAGCGGCTTGGCTCCCGGCACCACCGGCGACGACGGGTCGAGCCGGTGTGAGCCGACCCAAATGACGCCGCCGAGAAACAGGATGATCAGCGTTGGAATGGACCAGATGATCAGCTCGAGGCGGCCGGAATAGACGAAGTCCGGCCGATAAATCGCGCGAGAGTTGGACGCCCGGAACCACCACGCGAAGGCCAGCGTGGCAATAATCGTCGGGACGACGATCGCCATCATGATCGCCAACGAGTTCAGCATGATGGTGAGCTGAGCCTCGCCCACCGGTCCGCGCGGGGCGAGGACACCGCCGCAGCCTGTCAGGCCGACAGCTGAAAAAGCAGCAAGCGCCGTCAGCAGCCACCGCCACATGCGAAGCCCCTGTGCCACGCGTGTGCCACTCGGCTCTCCGGCAGCTCACACCCGATTCGATCGTAACGTCGGAACGTGGATATGAGTTCCGCGCGCACTGGGGCACAGGAACAGGTGACAACCTGCTCGCCATCTCGCCGCATCTGGATGATGCCGTGTTTTCTGCCGACGCCACGATGCGCAGCAATTACACGGTGAGAAACCGAGAGCGGATCGCTTCTTCCTCGGCCCGGAAGCGACCGGGATCGGCCGAGTAGACGATCCGGCCCTTGACCATGATGTGCAACTCGTCCGCCACGACTTCGGCGAGCTTCATGTTCTGCTCGATCAGCAGAATGGTGACGCCCGCGTCACGCAGCAGCCGGATGACACGCGCGAGCTCACGCACGACCAAAGGTGCCAGCCCCTGGCTCGGCTCGTCGAGCAACAAGACTTTCGGATCCGAGACCAAGGCACGCGCAATGGCGAGCATCTGTTGCTCGCCGCCTGAAAGCTGCGAGCCGCGGTTCGACTGGCGTTCGGCGAGCGAGGAAAAGAGCTGCAGGAGGCGTTCAAGCGGCCAAGCCTTGGCCGGCACGCGCTCGGCGACACGAATGTTCTCGATCACCGTGAGGTCCGGAAAGATCAGCCGGCCTTCCGGGACGTAGGCGACGCCCGAGCGTGCCACCAGATGCGGCGCGAACCCGGTGATTGCGTTGCCATCCAGATGGATCGTACCGCTCGTCGGCGGCACCAGGCCCATGATCGTTTTCACGGTCGTGGTCTTTCCGACGCCATTGCGGCCGAGCACGGCGGCGATGCGGCCTGGCTGAAGCTCGAGGTCCACACCCTGCAGGATATGGCTCGCGCCATAGTGTGTGTTGAGGCCCTTGATGCTGAGCATTACTCCATGCCCCCGAGATAAGCCTCCTGCACGCGCGCGTTCGCCTTCACCTCGGCAGGCGTCCCGTCGGCAATGACACCACCGCGATGCAGCACGGTGATCTTCTGCGCGAGGCGGAACACCACCTCCATGTCGTGCTCGACGAGCATGACCGTGACGCGCGAGGCGGCAAGAAACCTGGACAGCGTGTCGACGGCTTGCATGGTCTCCTCGACGGAGAGGCCCTGTGTCGGCTCGTCGAGAATCAACACGCGCGGCTCCTGCGCCATCGCCATTGCGACTTCGAGCAGGCGTTGGTCACCGTGGCTGAGGAGGCCAGCGGGGCGATCGGCAACGTGGGCGAGGCCAAGCTGCTCGATTGCCGCGTCCCCCTTCCGGCGCGCGCTCGCGAAGACGTCGCCGCCACCGAACGGCCGCCAGCGTCCGGCGTGGCGAGCTTGTGCGGCGAGCATCGCGTTCTCACGCGCGCTCATCTCGGGGAACAGGGACGTGAGCTGGAAGGTTCGCGACAGTCCCTTTTGGCAGATCGCGTGTGCCGGGAGGCCGGTGATGTTCTCGCCCGCGAAGTGCACTGTTCCTCGCGTCGGTTTCACGACGCCGGTGACAAGATGGAACAAGGTGGTCTTGCCGGCACCATTCGGCCCGATGACGGCGCGAACCTCGCCGTCGGCGACGCGCATCGTCACATTGTCGACTGCGATGAGCGCTCCATAGGCTTTGGTCAAACCATCGATGATCAGCAGCGGTGCCGATGCCATGTCGCCGGTCGCGGACGACGCCAGAGCTGCGGTATCAGACACGGCGCGCCTCCCTGGTCTCAGCGGGCTGTCTGCGTCCGAACCAGCTTCGCGCCAGACCCCAGATCCCCTGCGGCGCGAAAAGTACGAACGCGATGAAAATCAGGCCGAAGAACAGCGCCCAGGCTTCCGTGTAGATCGATAGCTGATGCTCGAGCATGAGGAAGAACGCAGCACCGAGGATCGGTCCGATCAGCGTGCCGGAGCCGCCGACGATGACCATGATCAGCACCTGTCCCGACACCAGCCAGAACAGAAGCTCCGTGTTGGCGAATCCGCGAAAAGGCGCAAAGAGCGCGCCTGCGAGCCCGCCGAGCGCATAGGCGATGGCGACCACAGCAATCTTGTAGAGCCGCGTGTTGTAGCCGAGCGAAAGCGTCTTGGCCTCGTTTTCACGGATGCCCCGCAGCACAGCACCGAACGGTGACGTAACGAGCAGCCGGCCAACGAGGAAGGCGCCGACCAGGCAAGCGAGGGTGAAATAGTAGAAGCCGAGCCGGCTCGTGAACATCGTCGTGCCGAACGGCCCTGGCGTCTTTGGAATGCCGGCCAAACCATCTGAACCGCCAGTCACCGACACCCACTTGAACGAGATGGCATAGAGCAGTTGCGCGAAGGCGAGCGTCAGCATGGAGAAGGACACACCCGTCGCCAGCGTGCACACCCAGCCGACCCCGATGGCGATGGTCCCGGTGAGCAGCGCCGCCAGGATAACCGCAAATGGCAGCGGCAGCGACGAATTGAGCAGCATGTAGCCAGACGCATAGGCGCCAAGCCCGTAAGCGGCAGCATGCCCGAACGACACGAGACGCGTGTAGCCCACCATCAAATCGAGGCTCATGGCGAAGAGCCCAAGGATCAGCAACTCGGTCAGCAGCGTCAGCGCGAAGACGGGGAGACCGAACGGGGCTGCGATCAGCAGCGCCAGCACGCCGAGCCCGATCAGCAGCGAAACAGATGACGGCCGGGCCATGGCTCATGCCTCCTTGCCGAGCAGGCCGCCCGGGCGCACGACAAGAACGATCAGCATGACGAGGTACATGAATGCGAGAGCCAGGTCCGGAAAGTAATAGTTGCCGAACACCTGCACGAACGCCACGAGAAGCGCCCCAATCAGGGAGCCAAGAAAGCTTCCCATGCCGCCGATGATCACAATGACGAAGGCGTCGATCACGGCAGTTGCCGCCATGCCATGGGCGGCTGTCACGAGCGGAGCCGCCAGCACGCCACCAAGCGCCGCCAGCCCGCACCCGATGCCGAATACGCCCGAGCGGATCAGGCTGACGTCGACGCCGAGCGCATGCACCATCTCGGCATTTTGCGAGGTGGCGCGAATGAGGAGCCCAAGCCGCGTACGTTCCAGCAGCTGCCAGATGGCGATCGCGACGACGAAACCAGCTGCCGCAAGGAACAGCCGGTAAATCGGGAACGGCTCGTCGAGCAGGAAAACGACGCCGCTCAGCAGGGCAGGGGCCGGCACCTGCAGCGCATCCGAGCCCCAGATCAGCCGCACAGATTCCCCGGTGACAAGAGCGAGGCCGAAAGTCACCATCAGGAACGCATGCGCATCCCGCCGGTAGAGCCAGCGAAGTATGCCGCGCTCGAAGGCCCATCCAAGGAGGCCCACCGCCAAAGGTGCGCCGATCAGCGCCACCCAGAAGCTCCCCGAGATGCGCACCAGCGTGTAACCGATGAAGGCGCCGAGCATGTAGAGCGTGCCATGCGCGAAGTTGACGATGCGCATGATGCCGAAGATCAGCGTCAATCCGACGCCGAGGAAGAACAGCAGCGCAGCCTGCGACAAGGCATTGACGCTCTGGTTGAGAAGAAAGGCCAGCGTGCTCATGATGTCCAAGTGCTTTGGCAGTCGAGCGGCACAGCCGAAATCGGGCGCGCCATTCTGGGCTGGGACGGTCGGAAACGGCAGAGCCGATCGTATCGCATCGGGTCGCGTTTGCGCACCCTCGCGGCAAACTCAGTCGCTTCACCGGTGTCAGATCTCAGGGCGATCCCTCATCCCCGCGGCTCACCCACTTATCGCATCCGGCAACCGAAGCGGCACACACCAGGGCGCCGCCTCAGCCGCCGTCGGTTGCTCAGTGTCAGTCGTCGTAGGTCATCTTGTTGCAGGGCGGCGTGACCTTGTCGGCCGGCAGCGTCGCGATCACCTCGGGGACGGGGTGCGAGAAGCCGTCCTTCTTCGCCGCCTTGATGATGAAGCCCTGCTGGACACCCTGATGGTCGCACTTGCGCATGTGGACCTTGCCTTTGATGTCGTCGATCGCGAGATCCTGCAGCGCCGGGCGCAGCTTGTCGGCCTCGATGCTGCCGGCCTTGGCGATGCCCGCCTCGAACACCTTCTGACACTGCCACTGCTCGCCCTCGAACTGATCGGGAATGGCTCCACCGTGCTCTTTTTTCCAGAGCTCGACGAATGCCTTGTTCTTCGGCGTGTCGATCGAATAGGCGTAGCGGGCCGAAACGATCATGCCGAGGCAGGCATCGCCCACCGCCTTCATGGCCGAGAGCTCGAGCTGCTCGGCCAGCATCGCGACCTTTTCACCGAGCTTGTATTGATGCGCCTGCGCCAGGAACGCGTTGTTGTCGTCGCCGGCAAGGACGAGATAGACCGCATCGGCGCCGGACTGGCGGATGCGGGTGATGTAGGTCGCGTAGTCTTTCGTGCCCGTCGGCGCGAACACCTTGCCGACGAACTCCTTGCCCATCTTAGCAACCTCGTTCTCGAACACCTGCACGCTGTTGTGTCCCCAGGCATAGTCGAGGCCGAGCGCGAAAAATTTCTTGAACGGCGCTTCCTTGATGTAGAGCGAAACGGCGCGCGTGCCCATCGGGCCGGATGTGTTGGCGCGGAAAAAGTTCGGCACGAACGACTCCGCCGTGAGGCGTCCGTCGCCATTGTCCGATGAAATGAAGATCGAATTCCACTCCGCAAGCTTGGGAACGATGGCGAGCGCTTCCGAGGACAGCGTGATGCCGGTGAACAGGCGGCAGTCGTGGCGCTCGACCATCTCCTGCGCCTTGCGCACACACGTTGCCGGATTGCCGGCGGTATCCTCGATCAGCAGCTCGATCTTCTTGCCGAGCCAGCCGCCGGCGGCGTTCTGCACTTTTGCATAGAGCTCAGCGCCACGTTTCTGCTGTTGCCCGACCGAGCCGAGCGGGCCGGTGAGGGCAAGCGGCATGCCGAGCTTGATGGTGCCGCCCGCTTGAGCCTGCGCGCTTGTCCAGATGAATGGCGAAGCGACGGCTGCACTGGTGCCAGCCAGCACCGTGCGCCGCGAATGGCGAGACTTGGTCATCGTGTTCACTCCCTCCTCGCCGCATTGTGTGGGGCGGCTCATGCTCAGTAGGCTATCTGCGATCCGAGCTTGCTGCAACTCGGAGCCAGTGTAGCGTTGGAGCCGTGTTGGATACCGGAGGAGTGGAGGACGGTCAGCGTTCAATCGGTCCACAATTGACGGTATTGCCGGTCGCATGCGAAATTCCGAAGCGCTTTGACTGAATTCGGCCACGCTGACGCTCGTGACAGGGGAACTGAAGATGCTTCGATTTCGCGCCGCTTTTCCAGCTGCAATTGCACTCAGCTTCGCCTCGCTGTCAACGCCGGCATTGGCACAAAAAACGCTGGTCGTTGCCGGCTACGGCGGTTCTTGGGAGACGGTGCTGCGCAAGGAAGTATTCCCAGAGTTCGAGAAGAAGCACGGTGTGAAGATCGAGTACACGGCTGGCAACTCGACCGACACGATCGCGAAACTGCAAGCGCAGAAGGCCAATCAGGTCATCGACGTCGCCATCGTCGACGACGGCCCGATGTACCAGGCGATCGCGCTCGGCT
>CAZCQH010000050.1:0-42482 GCA_964500805.1 uncultured Hyphomicrobiaceae bacterium | reverse complement strand
AAGTGCGCCGCCGCGCCAAGGCGATCAACTTCGGCATCATCTACGGCATCTCGGCGTTCGGGCTCGCCGCGCAGCTCGGGATTTCCAAGCAGGAGGCCGGCGAGTACATCCAGACCTATTTCAAGCGCTTCCCAGGCATCCGCGACTACATGGAACGCACGAAGAAGTTCGCGCACGACAACGGCTTCGTGGAAACCGTGTTCGGGCGCCGCGTGCACTATCCCGAGATCAACACACGCAACCCGTCGATGCGAGGATTCCTCGAGCGAGCGGCGATCAACGCACCGATCCAGGGCTCGGCCGCCGACATCATCCGCCGCGCCATGATCCGGATGCCGGCGGCGCTCAGCTCGGCCGGTCTCGAGGCCACCACCATGCTGCTGCAAGTGCACGACGAGCTGATCTTCGAAGCGAAGGAAGGTGAGGTCGCGAAAGCGATCCCCATCGTGCGCAAGGTGATGGAGAAAGCGCCGGAGCCCGCCGTCAAATTCTCGGTGCCGATCCACGTCGACGCCAAAGCGGCCGACAACTGGGAGGCGGCGCATTGAGAACAGAACGGCGGCGACTACGATGACGAGCTGGTGCTCAAGCCGAATCTTGCGAGCCGGCTCAAGTAGCTGCGCGCTCTGCGGGCTTCGGGGCGACCTGGGGTCAGACCCATGGGTCTGACCCCGGCCGGATTCGGGTGATGGTCGACCACCCGCTTACTCGATCTTGATGCCCGCCTTTTTGGCGATGGCGCCCCAGCGGTCGAATTCCTTCTTCTGGAACGCCGCGAATTCCTCAACCGAAAGCGCCTCGGGATCGGTGCCAAGGCTGTCGAACTTCGCCTTGACGTCGGGCATCTGCGCGATCTTGACCAGCTCCGCGTTGAGCCGCTTCACGATCTCCGGCGGCGTCTTGGCAGGCGCCCAGATGCCGTACCAGCTGCCGAGATCGAAGCCGGCAAAGCCCTGCTCGATCATGGTCGGGACGTCGGGGAGCGCGGGATTGCGCTTCGGCGCGGAAACCGCCAGCACCTTCAGCTGGCCGTTCTTGATCGACGGCATGGCCGCGGGCAGCGATTCAAAACTCATCGGCACCTCGCCGGAGATCACCGCCGCGATTGCCGGCCCGCCGCCCTTGTAAGCGATGGTCTGCATATCGAGACCCGTGAGCTGGCGGAAGCTTTCGCTGGCGAGGTGCATGGCGCCGCCGACGCTCGAAGTGCCGTAGTTGATCTTGCCGCCCTTGGCCTTGAACGACGCCACCAGCTCGGCGACGGTGTTGGCCGGCGTCGCGGCGGGAACAATCAGGATCGAGGGCACGCTCGCCATCAGGTGCACGGGAACGAAATCACGCTCGACGTCGTAGAGCACACTCGAGACCACGTGCGGCAGGATGACGACGCTCGACGCGTTGGCCTTCAGTGTGTAGCCGTCGGGCTGAGCGCGCGCGACATCCTGGGCGCCAATCTGGCCGGATGCGCCCGCCTTGTTGTCGATCACGACAGACTGGCCGAGCAGCTCGCCAAGCTTCTGAGCGTAGATGCGCGCAATGACATCGGTCGGACCGCCGGGCGGATACGGTACGACCATGCGGATCGGCTTGGAGGGATAGCTCTGTGCCAACGCCTCGGCCGCGCTCGCACTCACCGCGACGGCTGCAATGAGCGAGACAAGGACGCCTCGTGAAAAGATCCGGAGCAGATCGAGCATGCGACTGAACCTCCCACCGATGTGACAGCAAGACGTTAGAGTGTCAGGTGCAAGGCAAGCCTGCAACTGGGCGCATGTGCGTTGCCAATGCGGGCGATTTACGCGGCTGCTCGGAGGGAAGTGCAAACCGCTTGCAGGAAACGAGTACCGGTATCAGCTTGCTGGCGTAGAGCGAATGTTCACATACCCCTTGGCGCTCCGATCGGCGAGCTTGGCCGGATCAGTGCCTGGCCGCTCGCACGGTGCGCAGAACTGCAGCGCCAGCACCTGCGCGCCATCCGGGCCCGCTTCGAGCTCGACCGCCGGCTCGTCGGGCTCGACCCGGATCACGGACTTCTCTCCGAGCACCTTGCCGTCTGCCGTGACGGACCCTGCACATACGAGAATGAATTGGCCCTTGCCGTCGGCCGGCAGCCCGATGGCGCGCGCATTCGCCCCCATGCGGATGCCAACCGCATAGACGCCGTCCGCCTGGCGCTCCATCAGATCCTCGCGCGTCACCTCACCGGCGGCGGGCACGCCGCGCTCCAAGTCAAATGCGCCCTCGATGTTGCGTCCAGCGCGTCCCGGCATGTTGTGCTTGTTGCCGGGCATGGCCCAGAAACCGCCGCTTGCAATGTTGCGCAGCGTGAAGAACGCAAAGCCTTTGTCATCGCCGATGATGGGGCCGTAGGGCGTGAACGCGTCGGCATACTGGAAGACGACCGGCGCTACGCGCTTCTTGCCGATACGTCCGCTGCCGTCGACGAAAACCTGGAACTGATCGACGTCGTGGAAATGCGGCTCGATGCGCGCATCAGCAAATGGCCGAACGACGAGAAACGCCTGAGCCCCCTGCGACAGCTGCCCGGGCTCGCCGATGTAGCCGTGGCGTTCGCCGAAGCCGCCTTCCACCTTGACGGTCTTGATGCGGGCTTCAGATCGCTCAATGGCAAGCATGGCTCATGCCTCCGGCGCTCAGATTCGAGTCTACTGCCGATATGAGACGCCCGAGGCCCATCCCCTGTCAACCCACGCGCTGGTCCGCGCGCGACAGGTGCCGCTACTGCATATGCTGGCCGCCGTTGATGGCGATGTTGGCACCGGTGACGAACGCTGCTTCCTCGGAACAGAGATAGATGATGAGCCCCGCCACTTCCTCCGGCTTGCCGAGGCGGCCAACTGGGATCTGAGGAAGGATCTTGCCCTCGAGAACGTTGGCCGGGATCGCCGTCACCATCTTCGTCCCGATATAGCCGGGCGAAATCGTATTGACGGTCACGCCGCGCCGAGCGGACTCAAGTGCCAGAGACTTGGTGAAGCCGTGCATGCCCGCCTTGGCGGCGGCGTAGTTCGTCTGACCGAAGGCGCCCTTCGAGCCGTTCACCGACGACACATTGATGATGCGGCCCCAGCCGCGATCGTTCATACCGTCGAACACCTGCTTCGTCATGTTGAAGACGCTGTCGAGATTGGTGCGGATCACCACATCCCAGTCAGCCTTCGTCATCTTCTTGAAAGTCATATCCTTGGTGATGCCGGCGTTGTTGACCAGAATATCGACCGGGCCCAAGTCCTTCGTGACCTGCTTCACGCACACCTCGCACGATTCGTAATTGCCGACGTCGCATGGATAAGCCTTGAAGTCATAGCCGCGCCCCTTCATCTCGCGCAGCCACTGCTCAGACGTCTTGTTCGACGGAGAGTAGGTAACAGCGACCGTGTAGCCGGCATCGGCCATTTTCGTGGATACGGTCTCGCCGAGACCGCCCATGCCGCCCGTGATCAATGCAATGCGTTTTGCCATGGCGCCCTCCTGAACTGACTGGATCAAGACCCGTTCAATCTGGTCGCGCACCCGAAGATAAACAAGCCAGCCTTTCGATCAATCGTTGCAACTGATCAATACAGCTTCGCACATGCACAACCGGTCATGGCGATCCATAACCGAACAAAATCCCTGACAACCGCGCTTGCCGACGATAGCCTAGCTTACGATGATCAGACGCTCTCGATTGCAGAGCATCTGCGCGTTCCGCTGCCGTGGTGGGCGGCCCACGACAAAAAGTCCTCCGAGATGAGCGTGAGCCCAAAAGCATTCATCGGAGGTTGAAAGATGCGTTTCCACTCACTGCTCGGGCTGGCTGCCGCCGGCGCCCTGCTCGCACTCGGTTGCGCAGCAGCGCAAGCCCAAGGCTGGCCGGACAAGCCCGTCAAGGTCATCGTTCCCTACGCGGCGGGAGGCGCGACCGACGCCATCGCCCGGCCCTGGTGCGAGGAATTGTCTAAGGCCTTCGGTCAGCAGTTCGTGATCGAGAACCGCGGCGGCGCCTCCGGAATGATCGGTGTCGAAGCGCTCGCGAAATCTCCGCCCGATGGCTACACGCTGATCATGACGCCCAATGCGCCGCTCACCATTCTGCCGAGCCTGCGCAAGACGCCCTACGATCCCAAAGGCGATCTCGTGCCAATGAGCTATGCGGGCGAGACACTCAACGGTTTCGTCATTCACCCGAGCATCGGTGTGAAGACCTGGAAGGAGTTCGTCGACTACGCGAAGAAAAACCCCGGCAAGCTGAGCTATGCGTCGTCCGGCAACGGCACCGCCAATCACCTGCGGCTGGAAGCGATAAAGGTCAAGCTCGGCCTCGATGTCCTGCATGTGCCCTATCGCGGCGGTGCGGATGCGCTGAATGACGTGCTGCCCGGCAATGTTCACATGCAGAACGAGCCGATCACGCTGCCGCACGCCAAGGCGGGCAAGCTGATCCTGCTCGCCATCAACGGCCAGCAGCGAAATCCAGACTTTCCCGATGTTCCGACGTTGACCGAGGCCGGCGTGCAGGGCGCGGACGTGCCTACGTGGTTCGGGTTCTTCGGACCAAAAGGAATTTCACCGGACATCATCTCCAAGTTCAATGCGAAGGCCAACGAGTTTGCCAAGAACGAGGAGTTCAAGAAGAAGCTCTGGGCAGTCAATGCCATCGTCGCACCTAAAGCACCCGCCGAGATCGTCAAGCTGGTCGAGGACGATACCGCATCCAACCTCTCGTTCATCAAGGCGGGAAACATCAAGATCGAGTGACACGGCGGCGTACCGCCGTCGAGGTGCGCCGATCCACAACAAAAATCAGAGGGAGAGTACGATATGAAACGCCGTCAGCTTCTGCAGCTCGGAGCGAGTGCCCTTGCGGCGCCCGCCGTCATTCCATCTTACGCCCGGGCCCAGGCCAACTGGCCCGACAAACCGGTCAAGGTCCTGGTGCCGTTCGCTGCCGGCGGCGGCACCGACGTCGTCGCGCGACCCTGGTGCGAGAAGCTCAGCCAGATATTCGGACAGCAGTTCGTGGTCGAAAATCGCGGGGGAGCGTCCGGCATCATCGGCACCGAAGCAGCGGTGAAGTCGCCGCCAGACGGCTACACGCTGCTCGTCTCCTCGAATACGACCACTGTCAACCTGCCGCTCCTGCGCAAGGTGCCGTACGATCCGGCCGGGCTCGAGCCCATCGCACGCCTTGGCGATGTGGTTACGGGGTTTGTGATCCACTCCTCGGTTGGCGTCAAAACCTTCAAGGAATTGCTGGACTACGCGAAGAAGAGCCCTGGCAAGCTAGCATTCGGATCTTCCGGCCCCGGCACGGGACCGCATCTCAGATACGAGATGTTGCGCTACAGAACCGGCGTCGACATTCTGCACGTGCCCTATCGCGGCGGCGCGGATGCCCTGACCGACATCCTCGCCAACAACGTGCAGATGATGAATGAGCCCGTGACGCTGCCGCATGTCAAAGCCGGCAAACTGCATCTGCTCAACGTCAATCACGTCGAGCGCAGCGTCGACTTCCCGGACATCCCAACGCTGACCGAGCTTGGCTATCCGAACTCCGACGTGCCGATCTGGTTTGCACTCTGGGCGCCGACCGGGACGCCGAAGGAAATCTTGCAGCGGCTGCACAGCGAGATCACGAAGCACGCCAAGACGCCGGAGATGGTTGAGAAGCTGAGACTGGCAGGCTCGGCGCCCGTGGTGCAGACCATGGATGAGCTGGTCGCCTTCCGCGCGTCCGACACGAAGCAAATGGCCGAGCTGATCAAGACGGCGAACATCAAGATCGAGTAGGCGCGCGTGCGGGTCAGGAGCACATCGATGGACTGAATGGAGCCGATGGACGAGGCAGGGGCGCGCGCTGCTGTCCATCAATCCATCGGCCCATCGATATTGCCGCGACAGGCGGCCTGGGACTCGTCTTCCCGCGGTTTCTCATTAGAGTACCGGCCCGGACACGCCCGGCCGGCCGCATGCGCCGGCGGGCTCACTCTGGGAGGACTTCATGCATCGCCGCGACTTTCTGCGTCACTCTACGACTGCCGCCGCAACGCTTGCGCTGCCGCATGTGACGCGCGCCCAGGCCAATTGGCCCGACAAACCCGTGAAGGTCATCGTACCGTTCGCGGCAGGTGGCGGCACCGATCTCGTTGCGCGCCCGTGGGCGGAAAAGCTCGGTCAGGCGTTCGGCCAGCAGTTCGTGATCGAAAATCGCGGCGGCGCTTCGGGCCTGATCGGCACCGAGGCGGCGGCCAAAGCGCCGGGCGACGGCTACACGTTCCTCGTTGCGGCCGCCACGCCCATCATCACCGTGCCGCTGCTCAGGAAGGTGCCTTACGATCACAACAGCTTCCAGGCCGTTGGGCGGCTCGGCGACATTCTGTGCGGGTTTGTCATCCATTCGGCTGTTGGACCGAAGTCGTTTCAGGAGACGATGGACTACGCCAAGAAAAATCCTGGCAAGCTGGCGTTCGGCTCGTCGGGGCCGGGCACCGTGCCGCACATGCGATTCGAGATGCTGAAATACAAGACTGGCGTCGACATCCTGCATGTGCCCTATCGCGGCGGCGCCGACAGTCTCACCGATCTCCTCGCCAACAACGTGCAGCTGATGAACGAACCCAACACGCTGCCGCATGTGAAGGCCGGCAAGCTGCATCTGATCTGCGCCAACCATACCGAGCGCATGGCCGATTTCCCTAACGTGCCAACGCTCACGGAGCTCGGCTACCCTGGCACCGACATGCCGCTCTGGTTCTGCCTCTGGGCGCCACCGGGTACGCCTAAGGAGATCATCGCCAAGGTCAACGACAAGATCGCCGAGATCTCCAAGACTGACGACATGAAGGCGAAGCTGCACCTCGCAGGCGCCGTTCCGGTGATCCAGAAGCCCGAGGACGTCGAGAAATTCCGGGCCGAGGAGACCAAGGTCATCGCGGAGCTGATCAAGATCGCCAACATCAAAATCGAGTGACGGCTAAGCAGAGTCCCGGCCCGGGCGGCCATATAGCTGCTCGGCGCCTTGACGGAGCGGCCCCGCCTCGCCACATGGGACATTGGCAAGTGGCAGCAGCGGGGAGGCGACGCTGAGGGCGCTCTTCTACTCGCGTCTCGGATTGTTCCTCGTGGCCCTCCTCGGGTTCGCGCCGGGAGTGTTCGGCCAAACGACCAACCCCGAGATACGAAGGCTTGAGCCGGCACCCTCGCAGGACAAGTCGCGCAGGCCCGCCGAGGCCCGGCGCGAGGCGCTCGCCGGGGTCCAGAGCTGGGCCTATCAGCTGCGTCTGATCCGCTTCTCCGAGATCGCCGCCTCGCCCTTCGACCTCGTCGTGGTCGACCACGCACTTGCGGCCGGCCGGCGCTTCGCGCGCCAGTTCTCGCCGGAGATCATCCAAGCTGCGAAAACGAAAACGGATGGCGGCCGCCGCATCGTGCTAGCATATCTCTCCATCGGTGAAGCCGAGCGTTACCGGTTCTATTGGGATCAGGCCTGGAACGATCCCGCCGCAAAGCCCTCCTGGCTCGGCGAAGTCAACCCGGTTTGGGCCGGCAACTATCTCGTCCACTTCTGGGACCCGTCATGGCAGTCGATCATTCTCGACGGCCCCGAAAGCTATCTTGCCCGCATTCAGGCCGCTGGCTTCGACGGCATCTACCTCGATCGCGCCGACGTCTATTCCGAGCTGGCGAAGGAGAATCCAAACGCCGAGGCCGAGATGGAGCGCTTCATCGTCAAGATTGCCGATATTGCCCGCGCGACAGATCCGGAATTCCTGATCGTGATGCAGAACGCGGAGGAACTGCTCGAGCGCAAGCCGGTGCGCGACGCAATCGACGGGATAGCCAAGGAGGATCTTTTCTACGGCATCGACCACAACGCGTCTGCCAACGATCCGGCCAACGTCGACTGGTCGCTGAAGCTGCTGCGCCTCGCAAAGGATGCGGGCCGACGCGTCCTCGTCGTCGAATACCTGAGTGATTCGGAAAAGGCGCGTGATGCCCGCCGCCGGGCCGAAACGGAAGGTTTTCTGATCCATTTCACCGCGCGCGATCTCGGCGATCTCACGCTCATTGCGCCGGACCGCAATCCCGCCGCTCCTTCGCTCCCGGCCCGGCCGCCGAGCGGCACCACGACGACGCCCCCCGGCGGGCCCGGCACGGCCAACCGCTGAAGGTGTTTGCGTTCGCCTTCCTGGCCCTTTAACCACGGCGACCGAAACTTCCACGAACTTATCCCCACTGCTTGCACCGCACCTATCCTGGCCGGCCGTGCAACGCAACGAGACCTTCATGATCGACATTCTTCCCTGGCTGATAATCCTCCTGGTGCTCGGACTCGCGGTCGGTTACGCGTTCGGCCGCCGGAGTGCGACCAACTCCCCCGTCAATGCGGACCAGATTTCGCAATCGCGTGGACAGTCTGCACCTGCCCACTGCGCCGATCGCCCGGCTAAGTCGAGCCAATCACCAGCGCCCCAGAGCCGCCCACAGCCACGCGACGCGATGCGCCTCGCTGACGCGAGGAGCTGGGGCTACCAGCTGCAGCATATCGACCTGAAGCGGGCCGAGGCATCTCCATTCGACATGCTGGTAATCGATTACAGTAAGGACGGCTCCGAAGAAGGTGCCCTGAAGGCGGCCGAGCTCGAGCGCCTGAAGAGGAAGCCCGACGGTTCGCGGCGTCTCGTGATCTGCTACGTCTCGATCGGCGAGGCCGAAAGTTACCGCTCCTACTGGCAGAAGGATTGGAAACGCAACAAGCCGAAGTGGCTGCTCGGCGAGAACCCCGAGTGGAAGGAGAACTACGCCGTCTGCTTCTGGGAGCCTGAATGGCAGCAGCTCTTCTGCGGCTCGCCCGATGCCTATATGGACAAGATCATGGCGCAAGGCTTCGACGGCATTTACCTCGACAAATGCGACGTCACCGAGGATCTGCGCGAGCACTTCAAGCAGGTAGCCCGCAGCCGTCCCAGCATGGACAAGGACATGATCGGCTTCGTCCAGCGCATCTCGTCCTATACCAAGGCGAAGAACCCGAATTTCAGCATCATCATGCAGAACGCCGAGCCGCTGCTTGAGCACGCAGAGCTGCGCCGCGCCATCGATGCCGTCGGCAAGGAGGAGCTTCTGTTCGGCCTCGACAGGCCGGAGAAGCCGAACACGCGAGACGAGATCACGTGGTCGCGCGAGCGCCTCAACATGTTGAAGCGCGAGGGCAAGCCGATCTTCTGCGTGGAGTATCTCGACAACCGCGCGCGCATCGCCGAGGCGGCCGCGGAGATGAAACGGCTTGGCTACGTGCTCTTCATCTCGCCCAAGGACCGCGAGCTCGCCAAGCTCAACTACGTGACGCTGGAGGCGTGAGGCGGTGCGCGCATGGGCCAAGCGGTCTTTGCGAGTATACTGTTATGGACGGCATGGACTGAATGGACATCAATCTGGACGTCTTTCCCGTCCATTAGGTCCATCGTGTCCATGACGTCCGTCGGGCTTCGGAAACGGCCCATTGTGACGGCCGGTGAACGGCCCAGCCGTCAAGCGCGGCCCTCAACAGGTCGCACCGCCGTCGACAGCGAGGAAGGCGCCGGTTACGAACGACGCTTCATCCGAGAGCAGGAACAGCGCGGCGTTGGCCACCTCCTCGGGTTTGCCGGGGCGGCCCATGGGCGTCTGATAGGCGCGCTTCTTGACCAGCTCCTCCTTGTCCATGCCCTGGGTGCCCTGCTGGTCAGGACGCGCGACAAACACGCGTAGCATCGGCGTGTCGATGGGGCCGGGACAGATCGCGTTGACGCGGATTTTTTCTTTGGCGTACCGCTTGGCGAGACCGCGCACGAGGCCGACAACGCCGTGCTTCACCGCAGAGTAGACGGGTGAAAACTGCGAGCCCGAGATACCCGAGGTCGAGGCCGTGTAGAGGAGAGAGCCGCCGCCGCGGGCGCGCATCTCCGGCAGCGCCGCCTCGGTGGTGACCAGCACCGTGCGCAGGTTCAGCGTCACCGCGTTGTCCCACTCCTTCAGATCGAGACCTTCGAATGCGGCGGGGCCGGGATGGCCGACATGGTTCCAAACGAAGTCAACGCCACCGAAGGCTTTGGCGGTCTCCTTGACGATGCGCCGCGCCTCCTCGTCCTTGGAGAGATCAGCGACGATGCCGTGCGCCTTGCCGCCAGCCTTCTTGATCTCGGCCACCACCGCTTCGCATGCAGCCGCGTCGACGTCGACGACGCCTACCGACGCGCCCTCCTTCGCAAAGCGTAGCGCGCCCTGCCGTCCCATCCCGGAACCTGCTGCCGTAACGATGCCGATCTTGCCTGCCATGCGCATGTGCGTTTCTCCTGGTGCTCTCACTGCCTGATATGGCCGGAGCTTAGCGGGCGATCGGGGTGCGAGCAAAACGACTGAGATGCATGGCAATGCTTTCTGCGCGCATGTCTTCCTCGGTCCTCAGGCCTGGATTTGAGCGATCCGGCGTGCACGGCTCAGCACACATGAATTGACAGCGGTCCGCCAATGGTCGATCACTCCGCGGCCGTCCCGGTTGGCGGCCTCGAGCCGGTGGCCAAGGGAGAAGACGTGAGTCAGTTTCTGATCAGCCTCGAGAACTTTCTCCAGGCTTTGTCCGCGGGGCTGCTGCTCGGCAGCCTCTATGGGCTGATGTGCGTCGGCCTCGGCATCATCTTCGGCGTTATGCGCGTCATCAACTTCGCTCAAGGCGATCTGATGATGCTCGGCATGTACTGCGCGTTCTACCTCTTCAGCGCGCTCGGGCTCGGCAGCCTGCTCGGTGCCGAAGCAGGTGCCATCGTCGCGGCACTCGTCACCGGCCCGATCATGTACGTGTTCGGTTTGCTGGCGCATCGCTTCCTGATCAGGCGTGTCACGGGCGTGCGCGTCGCGAGCCTCGAAGGCGAGGGACATTACGCCCAGCTCATCCTGACACTCGGCATGGCGCTGATCATGGCCAACGGCGGATTGCTGCTGTTCGGCTCGACGCCGGTCTCGATCAAGACGCCGCTTTCCGCTACCGCTTGGGAAGTCGGCCCGCTCGTCGGCAACGATGTGAGCGTCTTCATCAACAAGCAGCGCGGCATCGCGTTCCTGGTCTCGATCGCGGTTGCGATTGCGCTTTATCTCTTCATTTCAAATTCGAGGCTCGGCAAATCGCTGCGGGCTGCCGCCGACAACCCGGAAGCCGCGATCTACATGGGCATCGACGTCGACAAGGCGCACCGGGTTGCCTTCGGGATCGGCACCGCGATCACGGCCATCGCCGGCGGATTGGTGGCCACCTACTACCCGTTCCAGCCTTATGTCGGCCTCGAGTTCGTGATCGTGATGTATGCTGGCGTGGTGCTCGGTGGGCTCGGCTCGATCATTGGAGCGTTCTGGGGCGGCATGATCATCGGCGTCGTGCAGCAGCTGGCAACACTCGTGCTCCCGACCCAGCTCCAGAACACGGCGATTTTTGTCGTCTTCCTCCTGATCGTGTTCCTGCGCCCGCAAGGACTCTTCGGCGTCAACACCACGAGGGCCTGAGATGCAGCAGGAAGCACCGCCCGCGGCACCGGCGACCGCGACCACAAGCCTGCCCAAAACACCCAGACGATCGCATGCATCGTGGGCATTGCCGCTGATCGCGCTCACGGGCGTCTATCTGCTGCTCGTCGCCACCGTGAAGCATCAGTATTATCAACTGATGCTGACGCTGGTGCCGGTCTGGGCAACGTTCGGCATCGCTTGGAACATCTTCTCCGGCTACTCGGGCCTGGTGTCGTTCGGCCATGCGGCGTTCTTCGGAATCGGTGCCTATACGGTGACGATTCTGCTCGTATTCTTCGGGATCACGCCGTGGATCGGGCTGCCGGTCGCTGCGCTGGCGGGAGCCTTGGCCGGCGTCCTCATCGGCTATCCGACCTTCCGGCTGCGCGGGCATTACTTCGCGCTCTCGATGCTCGCCTACCCCCTCGCGATGCTCTACGTGTTCGAGTGGCTCGGCTTGCAGGAGGTCTCGCTGCCGATGAAGCGCGAGGCGCCCGCCGCCTACATGCAGTTCACCGACAACCGCATCTACTCGCTGATTGCGCTGGCGCTGATGGTCGCCGCGCTGCTGACCTCGCTCTGGATCGAGCGCACGCGCTTTGGCATGTCACTCCTCGCCATAAAGCAGAACGAGATCGCGGCGGAAGCGGCCGGTATCGACACCTTCCGCTGGAAGCTGAAGTCGATCGTGCTCTCCGGGCTCATTGCCGGCGCCATCGGCGGCTTCTTCGCGGTGGTGCTGCTGGTGGTCACACCGCAAACCGTGTTCGGGATGCTGACCTCGGCGCAGGCCTTGATCGTGGCGCTGTTCGGCGGCGTCGGCTCGGCGTGGGGTCCTGTGATCGGCGCCGCGGTGCTCATTCCGCTGACCGAAATCCTGCAAGCGGAACTCGGCGACAAGCTGCCGGGCATCCAAGGGGTCGTTCTGGGTCTCGCGATCATCCTGATCATCCTGTTCGCGCCGGAGGGGATCTACTGGAAGGTCCGTGATCTGTGGCTCAAGCGCTCCGGCAAGCTCAATGCCGCCGAGCCAGCAGCGGCGGGCCGTGGCGTCAGCTCTGGTGGCGCTGCGACCGCGAAAGCGGCGCCGCTCCTCGAGCGCACGGCGCCGTCGCCCGACGCACGCGTCGTGCTCGAGGTCAAGGATCTCTCGAGGAGCTTCGGCGGCCTGAAAGCCGTGCAGGAGGTGAGCTTCACGGTGCGCGAGGGAGAAATCCTTGGCATCATAGGGCCAAACGGTGCTGGCAAGACGACGCTGTTCAACCTGCTCAACGGCATTCTCCCCGCCGATCACGGCACGGTCAAATACGTCGGCAGCGACATTCGCGGCCTTCCTGCCAACCGCATCTGCGCCAAGGGGATTGGACGCACGTTCCAGGTCGTCCGACCGTTTCCACGGCTCTCGGTGCTGGAGAACGTCGTCGTGGGCGCCTACACGGCAACGCCCTCCGACGACGACGCCTACCGGTTGGCGCATGCCGCCCTGGAGCGCGTTGGCATGGCCGGCGATGCCCATCGCCTTGCGGGCGGCTTGACGATGAAACAGCTGCGGCTGCTGGAGCTCGCCCGCGCCCTCGCGGGCAAGCCCAAGCTGCTGCTGCTCGACGAGACGCTGGCCGGCCTCGGAGCCGAAGCGGTGGAGGATGTGCTGGCGGTGATCCGCCGCCTCGCCGCGGACGGCACCACGATCGTCATCATCGAGCACACGATGCAGGCCATGGTGCGCCTCGCCGACCGCTTCATCGTGCTCGACCATGGTGCGGTGATCGCCGAGGGCAAGCCGACCGACGTGACGCGCGATCCGAAAGTGATCGAGGCCTACCTCGGCAAGAAGTGGAGCACCTATGCTCGAGCTTGATGGTGTCCACGTCGCCTATGGCGGGCTGAAGGCCCTCGACGGCGTCTCGGTGAAAGTCGGAGACGGTGATTTCGTGTCGATCGTCGGCCCGAATGGCGCCGGCAAGACGACGCTGTTCAAGGCCATCTCCGGTGCGGTGACGCCGGTTGCCGGCCGCATCTCGTTCGACGGCCGCGACCTCACGCAGGTTGCCCCGTCCGAGCGCCCGCATCTCGGCATCGCCCACGTGCCGGAAGGCCGCCAGGTGTTCCCAAACCTGACCGTGCTCGAGAATCTGGAGATGGGCGCCTGGACGGAGGCAGGCCGCCGCGACTGGTCGGCGAACCTCGACTACATCCTGAAGCTCTTCCCCGTCCTCGGCGCGCGCGCCAAGCAGCTTGCAGGAACGCTCTCGGGCGGCGAGCAGCAGATGGTCGCGATCGGCCGCGGTCTTGCCTCCTCGCCACGCCTTCTCATGCTGGACGAGCCATCGATGGGTCTCGCCCCCGCGATCGTCGATACGATCTTCGAGCGCATCGTCGAGATCCGCCGCGACAAGAAGCTGACGGTGCTGCTCGTGGAGCAGCGCGCGGTCGAGGCGCTGCAATCATGCGATCGCGGCTATGTGCTCGAGACAGGCCGCGTGGTCCTCGAGGGAACCCACGACGACCTGCTCTCCAACGATCGCATCCGCAAGGCTTATCTGGGCATCTGACCGCCATCTTCGCGACTAGAGTTCGATCACCAATCCGCACGTACATGCATCAGGGAGGATCTTCCATGACGACCCGCAAAGCAGCCCCTAGCCGACGCCGCGTGCTTCAGACCGGCATCGCCGGCACGACCGCGACCATGCTCGCGCCTTATTCCTACGTCCGTGCGCAGGGTGCGGAGGTCAAGGTCGCGCTGATCGCGCCGGTCTCGGGGCCGTGGGCGCGCCAGGGCGAGCTGATGAAGAAGGGCGGTGATCTCGCCATCAAGCACATCAACGAGCAGGGCGGCATCAAGTCGATGGGCGGCGCCAAGATGCGGCTCATCACCATCGATTCGGGTGACAGCGCCGAGAAAGCGAAGAACGCAGCGCAGCGCCTCGTCTCGTCCGAGACCGACATCGTCGCCGGCACGGGGGCGTGGCTCTCCTCGTTCACGCTCGCCATCACCGAGGTGACCGAGCGCGCGGAGCTGCCGTGGCTGACGCTCTCCTACTCCGATCAGATCACCGCGCGCGGGTTCAAGTATGCCTTCCAGACATCGCTGGTTGCGAGCGAGATGGCGGCCCAGACGGTGCCGACCGCGATGAAGCTCGCGGAGAAGGAAACCGGCAAGAAGCCTGCGACGATCTCGATCATCAACGACAACACGGCGTCGCCGGTTGCCTTCACCAAGGCGCTGCGCGAAGGCGGTCTCGACAAGATGGGCCTGAAGCTCGTCTCGGATGACGTGTTCACGCCGCCACTAGCCGACGCGACGCCACTGGTGCAGAAGCTGCGCTCTGCACGCCCCGACCTCCTCCTCCTCGTGCCGACGGCGACGTCCGACTACAAGCTGCTGCTCGAGAAGATGAACGAGTTCGGCCTTGGCAAAGGCCGCGTTCCGGTAATCTCCAACGGCGCGCCGCTCGGCACGCCGGAGATCCTGAAGCTGCTCGGCAAGGACCTGCTGGAGGGGCTGATCTTCTCGATCGCCAACTGGCCGGTAAAGGGCCAGGAGCAGATCGTCTCCAACTTCAAGCAGGAGACGGGCGAGCCCTGGATGACGCAGGACTCGATCTGCACGTATGGCGACATGTGGATCATGAAGGAGGCGCTGGAAGCCGCCGGCAAGGCCGACCGAAAGGCCGTCGGCGATGCCATGCGCACGATGGAGACGAAGGGCGGCTCGGGCCAGTACTTCCCCGGCGGCGGTGGCGTGATGAAGTTCGACGACAAAGGCCGCCGCGTCGGCGCCGAGATCGTGTTCGTGCAGTGGCAGGACGGCGAGCCGTTCACGGTGTTCCCAGCCGAGGCCGCGGTGAAGGCGCCGATCTGGGTGAAGCGCTGATGTGACGGTGTCAGCCCCCCTCTCGGGGCTGACACCGCTGGCACCGCAGACACGGCCGCGATCAAGGTTTTGCAGCTCGGGGGTCAAAACGTTCGGAGAGATCACACCGATGCCCGGCAAAAAACCCGTCACGCCATTGCTTGCCACCGATTGCGTAGCCGTTGACCCCAAAGGCCGCGTGCTGCTGATCAGGCGTGCGCATCCGCCGTTCAAGGGCGGTTACGCCCTGCCTGGCGGCTTCGTCGACGTCGGTGAGACGGTCGAGGACGCGTGCCGGCGCGAACTGATGGAGGAGACCGACGTCAAGGCTGGCAAGCTGACGCTGATCGGCGTCTACTCCGACCCGAAGCGCGATCCGCGCGGGCATTCGGTCGCCGTCGCCTTCCTGACGCGCATCCGGAGCGTGACGCCCAAAGCCGGCGACGACGCCGCCGCCGCGGAGTGGGTCGAGGACTGGCGCCGGGTCACGCTCGCGTTCGATCATCGCGACATCCTGCGCGACGCCGCGAAGCTGCTCGGGCTGTGAATGGGCCCCTGGGCCTGGCATTAGCAGCTCGGCGCTCTCACGGGCACGGCGTCAGGCCAAAGGCCGGACGTCTGCACCTCACGGGAAGTCTTTCGGATTGAACTCGTTGGCCAGCGGCTCGCCTTTGACGAAGCGCTGGATGTTTTCGAGGAAGAGACGATCCCAGCGTCCGCGCACGCCACTGCCGGCAAACGAGGTGTGCGAGGTCAAGCGGATCTTGGGATGCGACCAGAGCGGATTGGTGGTGGGCAGCGGCTCTTCAGCGAAGACATCGAGAATGGCGGTCGAGAGCTGGCCACTGTCGAGGGCAGCGATCAGGGCGGCGTCATCGATCAATGCGCCACGCGCGATATTGACCAGCGTTGCCCCCTTCTTGATGGCGCCAAGCGACGTCGCGTTGATGAAGCCGCGCGTTGCGGCCGTGAGCGGGCAGGCGAGCACGAGCACATCGGTCTCGGAGAGATAGGCGGCGAGATCGGCCATGGTGCCGACTTTGTCGGCGACTGGAGACGGCTGTGGATTCCTGCGCACGATATTGGTCTTCGCGCCGAAGGCCTTTGCGCGCTTGGCGATCTCCTGCGCGATGGGGCCGAAGCCGACGACGGTCCACGTCGTCTCGGCGATCTCGCGGTAGGGTGTGATCTTCCACTGCTTCCTGGCCTGCAGCTCGCGCTGCTCGGGGATCGGCTGAAAGACGGCGAGCACTTGCGCGAACGTGAACTCGGAGATGGCGACGGCCTGCGCGCTGCTGTTGCAGATCCGGGTGCCTTTGCCGGAAAGCTTTTTGTAGAAGGGATGATCGAGGCCTGCGTTGTAGGTTTGCAGCACGCCGATCGCCTTCGTCTTGAGGCAAAGATCGAACGCGCCCTCCTGGAAGCCGTCCTGGTTGATGGCGGAGGAGAGCCACATGTAGTCGAGCGTGATGTTTTCCGGCGCCACCGCCTTACCGCCGACCTGGAAGTTGCCGCTCTTGTCGAAGGTGTGGACGACCACGTCGAGTTTCAGCGCATCGAGCCGCGGCCCGATGTGTGCGAGCGACTTCTCATACATTCCGATGGTCTTTGGCATGGCGCTCCTCGAGATGATGCGGCGGGCGGGATGGCGCTCAGAACCCGCATATCCGGCTGCTGAGGTCAACCGTTTCAGCGAACGGCGAATGCGCAACGCTCATACTCGCTCCGCAAAGCGCACGTCCGGGACATCAGTCGATGCCCCACCAGACTCGCTTTCCCGCGCGAGGCGTGCGTGAAAGAAATGGATTTGGTGCGCAGCTTCGAGACGGTCCGTTTCGGATCTCAATCGGTGCTCGGCGCGGAAACTGGTTAACTCGCAGCACGCTCGCTGTTGCGTTTTAAGGCACCGTAGAGCGACGACTCCGTTGGTGGCTATCCCCCTACGTACTCCCGCGGAAAACGCGCCAGCGTCGAATTCACCCGAGAAGTTGGGGGTGTCTGGGGGCGACCTCGGGCGACTTAAGGGAGGACTGCCGGTTTTTGGCTCGGAGGCGCCGAGTTGCTGGTGCATTTCGGGTGAAAACGAGACTCAGAGGGGTCGGACCCATGGGTCTGACCCCGTTGCGCCCCGAGGCTCCCTATTCGTCGAGTTGCACGTACTCGTCTCCGAAGGGCTGGTCGCGACGCTTGAAGGCTCTGCCAAGACCTTCCTCGCGTGCGACGCGGCCGAAGTCCTTGGCGGCCGCCGACTGGTGCGAGCGCGCGTCCGTCTCGGCCGAGTAGCGCTGCAAGGTGCGTGCGCCCATCAGCTCGAGGCCCATGTTGACGATGCGCTTGTTGGCCGCGAGGAGATCGGCATCGATCAGCGCCATGCGCTCCGCCAGGGCCTTCGCTTCGTCGCCTAGGCGGGCTGTGGGCACGGCCTTCAGCACGAGACCGATCTTCGCCGCGTCCCGCCCGGTGAGACTGTCGCCGGTCAGCAGCATGCGCTTGGCCCACTGCGGCCCGACGTTGTGGAGCCACATGTGCATCGGCGGCGTGCCCATGGCGCGTGTCGCGGGGAAGCCGATGCGGGCGTCACGCGCGGCGATGACGAGATCACAGCACAGCGCCAAATCCGTGCCGCCGGCGACGCAGTTGCCGTGCACTGCGGCGATCACCGGCTTGTGCATGTCGAACAGCGTCATGATGTCGGCCTGATTGCGTTCGAGCCGCCAGGTGTCATCGGCAATCGAGATGGAGCCGGGCTGGCGATAGTGCGCGGGATCCCAGCCCTCGCCCGGCGCCGGACCCGACACGTCGTAGCCTGCGCAGAAGTCCTTGCCGGCGCCCTTCAGGATGACGACGCGAACCGCGCGCAGGTCATCGGCTTCGAGGAGGGCTTCGCGCAACTCGCGCAGGAGTGCGCGGCTCAAGGCGTTGCGCTTCTCCGGTCGGTTGAGCGTGATGGTGGCGATTGCACCCTCGACGTCGAAGGTGATGAACTCGGTGGACTTCAGCCATTTGCGCATTGGCGTCTCCTGATGCGGATCGTTAGGTCTCGCACCAGACTAGACCCGAACGCACCCTATCGCGAAGAGCTCGCCTTGCGCAAAACCGACAAGTGGCGTCATCCCGGGCACAAAGCCCGGAATGACGCGTTGATTGGTTCTGGCAAGACCGCAACGTATCGCTTGCGCCGGCGTTGGCAGCGGGCTCGTCAGGGCTGCCAGCGCGTCACGATCTTGGCGAGGTCGGGGCGGTTGCGCTCGGGCTGCCGCTCGTTCGCGGTGCCGATATGGATGAAGCCCGCGACGCGCTCGCCCTCGCCGAGATGCAAGGCGCGCGCGACGCCGGGGCTGAAGGCTGCCCAGCCGGTCAGCCAGCAGGTGGCATAGCCCATGGCGTTGGCGGCGAGGCAGAGGTTCTGTGCGGCAGCGCCGCAGGAGAGCAGCTGCTCGATCTCCGGTGCACCGGGCGTCGGCTTCACCTGACTGATCACTGCGATCACGACCGGCGCAAAGGAGAAGCGCGCCCGCTCGGTGTCGAGGCGAACCTGCGACGGCGGCTCTTTTTCCTCCTGCTTGAGGACATCTGCCAGCACGTTGCCGAAAGCCTTGCGCGCGTCGCCCTCGAATACGATGAAGCGCCAGGGCTCGACCATCTTGTGGTCGGGGACGCGCGATGCGCACGCCAAGATCTTGTCCAGCTCAGCCGGCGTCGGCCCGGCACCGGTGAACATCGCCGTCTTCACGGAACGGCGCGTCGAGAGCAGCTCGAGGGCTTCGGTCATGGTGCACTCCACGATCGGCAGAGGTATTTTTGTCGTCCGCCACCTTCGCTAGCGCAGAACCAGCCGCTATACAATGTCGAGCCATTGATTGACTTCAGCGGGAGCTTCGATGCGCCGGATCGCCCTCGTCCTTGTCCTTGCCGCACTCAGTTGCGGACAGCGGGCTGATGCGCAGGAACCGCCGACCGCCATCGTCGTGTTCGACGGCTCGGGCTCCATGTGGGGCAAGGCCGATCCGGGCGAGTCCAAGGCGAAGTTCGTGCTGGCGCGCGAGGCGCTGCGCCAAGCCTTCACGCCCGTTCCTTCGGAGGCTCGTCTGGGTCTTCTCTCGTTCGGTCACCGCCGGTCGGGAGACTGCAGCGATGTCGAGACGATCGTGAAAGCCGAGGCGGGGACAGCGGAGCGGATTGGCGCAGCCCTCGACAGGCTCAACCCGAAAGGCCGCGGGCCGATCACAGCAGCTCTCCGGGAAGCGGCCAAAGAGCTCGGCCCGCAAAGCGCACAGTCGAGCATCATTCTGATCCATGACGACCTCGACAACTGCCAGGGCGATCCCTGCTCGGTGGTCGGCGAGCTGAGGCGTGCGCACCCGAAGGTCGCCGTGCACGTCGTCTCGATCGGGCTCAAACGCGAGGACGCGCAGAAGATGCAGTGTCTCGCCAAACCGACAGGCGGCACGCATCACGAGGTCGGCAGCGCGCAAGCTGCTGGCGCTGCTCTCGATAGCATTGTCAAAGCGGCCCTTCTCGGCCGGGTGCGCGAACCTGTGGCAGCGGCCCGCAAAGCTGCTCCTGAGGCAGAGCCCGTGCGCGCGTCAGCTCTGCCGGCACCACCCGACAAATCCGGCCTCCAGCTCGCGGTCTCACTGGTCGAAGGTGGTCCTTTCCTCGATGTACCCGTTCGCTGGCGCATCACCCCCGCGGACAATCCAAATGCCGCGCCTGTCTACGAGGCGACCGAGGCCACACCGTTCGTCGAGCTTCCGGTGGGCGTCTATCAGCTCGAGGCGCAGTACGGTTTCGTCGTCGCCAAAACCAAGATCGACTATGCTTCGCCCTCTCCGCGCGCATTCACATTGCCGCTCGGCGCGGGGACGATCCGCCTCACCGCCGCGGCCAGTGCAGGCCAGCCGACGGGGGCAACAGTCACTTTCGCGCGCACCAACATGCCGAATGAAGACGCGGCAATTCTGCGCGGCGTTGCGCCCGAGGTCGCAGTTGTGCCCGGCTCCTATGCCGTGACGCTCACCGCAGGTCCGACACGAATCGAGCGGCACGTTACCGTCGCCGCGGGGCAACGCGTCGCCATCGATCCACCGCTCGATCTCGGCGAGGTGGAGATCCAGGTTCTTGCCGCCGCTGGCGGCGCACTCGCCGACGGTGCGGTGATCACGATCTTCGAAGACGATCCGGACGCCCCGCTCGGCCGCCGCGAGGTGCTGCGCTCGGCCGCCAATGGCGGCGTCTTCGCGCTTTCTGCCGGGACGTATTCGAGCACGGCGCGCCTGAGCGGCCTCGAGATCCGTGATCGGTTCGCGGTGAAGGTGGGCGAACGCGAGCATCGGACGATGGTGATGGAAATCGCGCGGCTGTCGGTCGCGGCCAAGTTGCCAGGCCGGCTCGAGGCAAGCGAGCCGATCTCGCTGCGGCTCGAGCGCGTCGACGATGCCAGGGACATCTCGCAGGCAAATCGCGGAACGGCGACTTTCGTCGTCTCCGCGGGCCGCTACAGGCTTGAGGCACGTACCGGCTATGGCAGTGTCCGCGTGGAGCGGGAGGTGGACCTCAGGGCCGGTGCGCGGGAGGAGACGACATTCGAGATCCCCGCAGGCGGTTTGCAGTTGCGCATGGTCGAAGCCGGCAAGACTGCGCCGGTGACGGACGTCTCCTGGGAGGTCCTCGATCGCAGTGGCCGCGTGATCTGGCTCGCGCACCAAACCGAGGCGCGGCCCATCTTGGCGCCTGGCCGCTACACAGTGCGGGGCGACCTGCGCGGGCGGCAAGTGACCCGCGATGTCGAGGTCCGCTCCGGAGAGATCAGCGCGCTCGAGATGCCGGCGCCGTAATCCGCCCGGCTCGGGTGCCAAGGCCGAGCTGAGACAACGAGCCGTGACAATATGCGGGTGTCCATTCTCCCCGCCGGCCTTGAATCTGCCTTCTGTCAGCGATCCTATGCGGCTGAATCGAGAAAATGGCCGCGCATGGCAACCCGGACCAGAAACAGCGCCCAAAAGAACGGACTTTGCCGATCGCAGGGTGTCCTCCGGCTCGGCAGGCCGATTGTACTTGCCGGGCTCGCCGTAGCGGTGCTCGCGAGCGACGGCCACGAGGCACGCGCCCAGCAGGCGCAGCAGCCGACGCAAGGCGCTAGCGGCGCCGATTGGCAGACCGGGACACAAGTTGAACGGAAGGCTGGCACGCCCAAAGGTGCTGTCCCAGGCTGGAGCGCGCCAGGCAATGTCACAGTCGTGCCGCGCTCTCCCGCCGAACCGAAAGCACCAGTAACGGGAGAGATCGCCCTTACTGCCGTCCTCACCGACGACGGCACGCCGATCGAACAGGGCATGGTGTGGCGCGCCTTCCAGGCCGCAGCACCTGCCGCCGCTGGCAGCAAAGAGGCCAAGGATGCACAATCCGCTCAGGCAAAGACCAAGCTCGTCGGCTCATGGCGCGAAGCCGCACCGACGCTGCGGCTGCCGCCGGGTGATTACCTGATCAACGCCTCCTTCGGCCGCGCCCACCTGACGCGAAAAATCAGCATTGCCGCCGGTGCGCAGATGAAGGAGCAATTCGTGCTCAACGCCGGGGGCCTGCGCGTCAAGACCGTGCTCGCCAACGGCGAGCAGATCCCGCCCAACGCGATCAGTTTCGACGTCTATGCCGGCGATGCAGATGGAGCCAACGCGGGCTCGCGCGTGATCGGCCAGGCGAAGCCCGGCCTGATCGTCCGGCTCAACGCTGGGGTCTACAAGGTCGTCTCGACCTATGGCGACGGCAACTCCGTTGTCCGCGCCGATGTGACGATCGACGCGGGCAAGCTCAGCGAGGCAACGATTGCGCATCACTCCGCCAAGGTGACTTTGAAGCTCGTCGCACGGCCCGGCGGTGAAGCCATCGCCGACACCACGTGGACGATACAATCGGCGCAGAACGAGCTGGTTCGCGAGAGCATGGGCGCCTTGCCGAGCCACATTCTGGCAGCCGGCAGCTACGTCGCAATCGCCAAGAACGCAGGCAAGACCTATCGACGTGAATTCACGGTCGAGGCCGGCGATCCAATACAGGTCGAGGTGGTGATCAAGTGAGCGCCGGATTGGACATCCGCGTCAATCGAGATCCAGGTCTCTGCGAACTTCGAACACTTCCATGATCCGAGCGCCCTTGTGCGGGCCGTCGCAGACGAACTGCCATCGGCCCTCGCTGTACGTATCGCACAGCTTGACGCCCTTGATCAGGATCCAGTGACCTTCCTTGCCCTTGTGAATGGCGAGCACGTAGTGCGCCCAGGCATTCCGCGGCTTCTGCATCCACATCCACACTGATGGGCGCTTCTTGCGCTCGAGATGCATGTAGCTTTCTTTGAGGTCCATCCGGTAGCCGAAATGGGCAAGTGCCGCTTTCACGTCCTCGGTATAGGTGCCCTTGACGACCGGCTTGTGGCCTTCCGGCAGGTTGCGGAAGGAGCGGATCTCGTCCTCTACCTTGCTGACGGGGTAGCCGGTAATGGCCGACAGAACGAACGGCCCGCAAAAGGCGATGCGCCCGGTGTCGTTGGTGACCTCGTTCAACGACGAGGTGAGACGCGGTGCTTCGAGCTCCGGCGACAGCGACATGACGACGACTCCGCGGTTTGATCAACCGAAGCTTTCCATCGAATGGTTGATGAATGGTTACGCGGGGCTTTGCGACGCGGGCCGGGCGCATTTTGCCCGCGGCGGCGCACCAAAGCGTCCCTCGCACCGCCGAGCGCAAGGCCCTCTGCCCGGCGGTGCGAGAACGCGAGCCGCCCCCGCAGGCGGCCCAAACAGATTACGGCGCCGTCTGAACGATTGCCATGCGATCAGCTGGCACACGGATTTTCTGACAGGCGAACTGTTGTCCCGCTGGATGCCGGACAAAAAAGAGCCGCGCGCATTATGGGACGGGGGATCCGCAGCGCGCGGCGAGTGGTCCGCCAATTCGGGGGAAGGGGACAGCGGACCAATTGAACTCACTATGAGCCATAATGATCAGCACACGCAATTCGAAAATATCTATCAACGCGAGAGAAACGACTTATCCACAATAAAAGACGTGCCGATGTGTTGGGGCGCTCGACGAACGAGCGATCTACCAGAATCGAGTGGTGCAATCATGGCGGTGCTTGCGTCACAGGGGCCCCATGCGAAATATCTCGGCCAAGCGAGGCTGCATGTCCGACGCCCTTCCAATAATCGACGCCCACCATCACTTTTGGGATCTCTCGCACCGCCGCCAAGAGTGGCTCTGTCGCCCGCCTTGGATCCCGTTCCGCTACGGCGACTACACGGCGATCCGCGCGAACTTCCTACAGTCCGACTACAGGCGCGTCACCGCCGGCCACAACGTCGTTGCCACGGTGACGATGGAAGCGGAATGGGATGACGCTCACCTCGTTGAAGAAACGCGTTGGACTCACGCGCTCCACCAAGCTGAGCCGCGCTTTCCGGCTGCCCACGTCGCGCGCACCTATCTGCACGCGCCAGGCGCGGCGGAGCAGCTGGCCGAGCACGCGAGCTTCGCATTCGTCAAAGGCATCCGCCACAAACCGGCGGCTGCGCATCGCCCAGACGCCATCGTGCGGGGCGCGCCTGGTGGGATGACCGATCCCGTCTGGCGGCGTGGCTACGCGGCGCTTCAGCGGCATGGGCTGCACTTCGAGCTGCAGGCGCCCTGGTGGCATGTCGACGAGCTTTTGGACCTCATCACCGCGTTCCCGGAGACGCCGGTGGCGATCAATCATTGCTTCCTGCCTGCCGATCGCTCACCGGAGGCCATGGCCGGCTGGCGCGCCGCGATCCGCCGTGCCGCAACCGCCCCACAGGCGGTGATGAAGATTTCCGGATTCGGGATCAAGGGCGTGGGATGGCCTTACGAGGCGCAGCGGCCCATCGTGCGCGATCTCATCGATGCCTTCGGCGTCGACCGCTGCATGTTCGCTTCGAACTTCCCAGTCGATGGGCTGACGGGCTCGTTCGACACGATCTATTCAGGCTTCAAGGCGGCGACGGCGGATCTCCCGCACGCCGACCGCGTGAAGCTCTTCCACGACAACGCGGTGCGGATTTATCGGCTGGATGTTCCGATGGCGGGTGCTCGGCACGACGCACGTGGTTGCCAGCCGGGTGCGGGACAGAGTTAGCTGGTTTTCCTCGGAACTCGCCCGAGGACGACCCATGAGTGCGTGCTACAATTACTTCAAGGCGCCAGCGCCTGGATGCCGGAGGGCGGTGGTGGCGCGTCGGGATCGCGCTCGCGGTCGCCGGAGAGCTCGCGCAGACCGTCGCGGCCGTAGATGTCGGGACGGAACTCGACCCGGCCATCCTGCTCGGCCCAGGCGGTGATGTAGGCGAAATAAACCGGCACCGGAAACTTCAGATTGATGTCCGTGGCATTGCCCGACGAGACGATGTCCTCGACCCTGCCGCGGTCCATGCCGGGCTCGTCGCGTGCCACCCAGGCGGCGAGCTGGAAGACGTCCTGCACGCGCACGCAGCCGGCGCTGAACGCGCGCGCACGCTGGCCGAAGAGCGGCTTCATCGGTGTGTCGTGCATGTAGACGCCGTGCTCGTTCGGCATGTCGAGGCGGACGAGGCCGAGCGCATTCTGCGGTCCCGGGTCCTGGCGGAAGCGGATGCGGGTTGCGTCGACCTGGTGCCAGTCGATGGTTGTCGCGTCGACCTCGGGACCATTGTAGGCGCCGGTCAGAACGCGAATCTGCTCCTTTTGCAGGTAGTCCGGCTCCTTCCTGAGGCGCGGGATCAGATCGAGCTGGGCAACGCTCTCCGGCACGCGCCAGTAGGGAAAGAAATTGAGCGCCTTGATGTGCGCCTTGACCTGCGGCGTCTGGCGCTCAGGCTTGCCCGCGATAATGCGATGGCGCAGCTCGACAACGTTCTGATAGACCGCCTCAAGCTGGAACGCCGGCACGTTGACAAGCACATAGCGGTCCTCGGTGCGCTGGCCGGTCAGCTCCTCGATGCGGCGCTGGTTCAGCCGCAGCTGCTCGACACGCACACGCGCCGGCACGTTCATGGCCTGGATGGTCGGTGCATCGACCCGCCCGGATACCCTGAGGCCGTGGCGCTCCTGAAACCGGCGGACGCCAGCCTCGAGCTCGGAGTCGAAATTGAAGCTGTTGCTCGACCCCGACCGCAGATCGCCCGTTGCGAGGAGGCGGCGGCGAACCGCGATCACGCGCTCGTCGTCGTCACCCGGCCGGATCATGCGTGTGCCTGGAATCGACTGCCAACCGCCCTTCTGCTCGATCTGCGCATAGTGGCTGATGGCGCGATCGAGGGCCTGTAGCGTCGCCTCGCTTCGCCAGGGCATGGCATCGGGGCGCAAGTCGTTCTGCGGACCTTGTTGCGCGTCCTTCGCGCGAGGCTCCGAGCGACGCTCATTCCCCCTGCCCGAGCCGCCGAAGCCCGGGATACTGCTCATCCACTCGGCCGACTGCGCGCGTGCATCGCTGACGGATGAGGCGCCCGCACCGAGCAGGCAAATGGCTGCGGCGACATGGGCCAAACGGCGCAACTGTGGCGTTGATGGCCGGGCGATGATTCTCGTCCTGCTCATTAGATCCTTCATCCGACCTGCGAGTCGCTGTCCGGGACACGACTATGCCGACGGCTCGATTACGTCCGGTTTGCGGCAGGAGAGTGATCGCTGCCCGCTGACCGGATGCGATATAGCCTATTCGGCTGGCGAACAACCCCGCCTGGGCCACAGGTCGCGACGCATCGGCATAAGGTGCTGACAATCCGAACCTTTCCTGCCAAAACCGCACACACAATTGCGTGATAGCTCCAAGAGCCGAAGGTGTTTCGCATGACAGAGCCGGTCCTCCTTTCCGTCGATCCCCGCGGCATTGCGACCGTGACCTTCAACCGCCCGGAGGTGAACAACGCCTACAACGGCGCTTTCCTCTCAGGTGCCGCCAAGGGCCTCACCGCGATCGAGCGCGACGCTTCCGTCCGCGCCGTCGTGCTCAAGGGCAATGGCCGGCACTTCCAGGCCGGCGCCGATCTGAGCTGGGTCAACAGCGTGCGCAAGGGGAGCCCGGCGGAAAACCTCGTGGCGTCGCGGCTGACGGCGGAGGTGATCGACCGACTGAACCGATTGTCCGTGCCCGTGGTCGCGCTGGTGCAGGGCGGCTGCTTCGGCGGCGGCACCGGAATCGTTGCGGCCTGCGACGTGGTGATTGCTGGCGACAACGCGATCTTCTCCATCGCGGAGGTGAGGTGGGGGCTTCACGCCTCGGTGATCATTCCGCAGCTGAATGACGCCATCTCGGTGCGCCAGGTGCGCCGCTATGCGCTGACCGGCGAGCGTTTCGATGCACGCGAGGCGCATCGCATCGGGCTCGTCCATGAAGTTGTGCCGCTGGCGGAACTCGAGGCGCGCGGCGCCCGCCTGATCGACCAGATTCTCGAGAACAGCCCGACCGCAATCGCCACCACCAAGCGACACATCCTCGAGCATGCGTGGGGCGGCTTTGACCGCGCGACGTTCGATCACCTTGCCGAGAGCCACGCCAACGGGCGCCAATCGGAGAGCGGCGGCGAGGGCCTTGCCTCGTTCGCCGAGAAGCGTAGCGCTGCGTGGTCGCCCAAGCACAAGGCTGGCTGACGGCCAGGAGCAGACACTCGGAAAGCTACTCGGCCGGCTGAACCGCACGACCGTCCGCCTCCGGCCTCGTCCCCTTGGCCTTTCGGCCTCCAGCAAGCCGTCGGATCACGACATAGAAAACAGGCGTGAAGATCAGGCCGAACAGCGTCACGCCGATCATGCCCCAGAACACCGCGAGCCCCAGCGCCTGACGCATCTCGGCCCCGGCGCCGGTCGCCCAGTAGAGCGGCAGCACACCGAGCGTGAAAGCGAGCGACGTCATCAGGATCGGGCGCAGGCGAAGACGGCAGGCTTCGACGGCAGCGGTAACCGCGTCTTTGCCCTGCTCCTCGAGCTGCCGCGCGAACTCCACGATCAGAATGGCGTTCTTTGCCGCAAGACCGATGAGCACGACGAACGCGATCTGGGTCAGAATGTTGATGTCCTGGCCGTGCAGCCAGACACCGAACGTCGCCGACAGCAGGCACATCGGCACGATCAGGATGATGGCCAGCGGCAGCGACCAGCTCTCGTATTGTGCTGCAAGTGCCAGGAACACGAACAGCACCGACAGCGCGAAGATGTAGTAGCCGGTGCGGCCGGCGCGCTTCTCCTGAAACGAGAGATCCGTCCATTCGAATGTCATGCCCTCAGGCAGCGTCTTCGCCGCGACCTCGGTCATGATCTCGAGCGCCTGCCCCGACGACACGCCCGGAGCCGAAGCGCCCTGGATCTCGACCGTCGGAAAGAGATTGTAGCGCGGCACCCGCTCGGGTCCGGCGATCTCGCGGAAGCGAACGAGCGTCCCGAGCGGCACCATCTGTCCGTCGGCGTTGCGCACTGAGAGGCGATTGACGTTGTCGGGATCGAGCCGGAAGCTGCCGTCGGCCTGCGCCGTCACACGATAGGTGCGCCCGAACATGTTGAAGTCGTTGACGTAGGCCGAGCCCATGTAGATGCGCATGGCCTCGAAGATGTTGCCGACGGGAACACGCAGCATCTGCGCCTTGTCGCGGTCGACGTCGACGAAGATCTGCGGTGTCGCGGCCTGGAAGGTGGTGAACGTGTTCTGGATGCCGGGCGTGGCGTTGGCGGTCCGGATCAGATCCTGCGAAATGCGAGCGAGCTCGTCCGGGCTCAATCCAAGGCGATCCTGCAGACGCATGGAAAAGCCGGTGGCGTTGCCCATGCCGCGCACGACCGGCGGCACGATCACGAGAGCATTGGCTTCCTGAATGACGCCGAGCCGCTGCCGCAGATTCGCTACGATGGTCTGCAGCTTCAAGCCCTTCTTCTCACGCTCGGCGTGATCCTCGAGCACGCAGAAGAGCGCCGCCGCATTGGATGCGTTGGTGAATGTGGCGCCCGACAGACCCGCATAACCTGATGTGTGTTTGAAGCCGGGCGTGGCCAGAATGATTTCGTTTGCTCGCTGCATGACTGCATGCGTGCGCTCGAGCGAAGCGCCGGCCGGAAGCGTCAGCGAGACGATGACGAGGCCGCGATCGGTATTCGGAATGAAGCCCGTCGGTGTTCGCATCAGCAACCAGCCGGCGCATCCGATCAGGCCGGCGAAGAGCAGCAGCACCGGATAGCGCGCCCAGGCGAGGCCGCGCACGAAACGCGCATAGCCGTTGGCAAGGCTGCTGAAGAGCCAGTTGAAGCCGCGAAAGAAGGCGTGGACCGGCCGCATCAGGAGTGGACCATGCGCAGAATGCTCGTGGTCGTGCTCGTGGCCCTTAAAAAGCTTGGCGGCCAGAGCGGGCGAGAGCGTCAGCGACACGAATGCGGAGATGATGGTCGCGGTGGCGATGGTGACGGCAAACTGCCGGTAGAAGGCGCCGGTGATCCCTCCCACGAAGGCTGTCGGAATGAAGACCGCCGAGAGCACGAGGGCGATGGCAATGAGAGCCGTGCCCACCTCGTCCATGGACTGCCGCGCAGCTTCAAGCGGCGTCAACCCCTCGCGCAGCTTGCGCTCGATGTTCTCGACGACGACGATCGCGTCGTCGACGACGATGCCAACGGCCAGCACGAGACCGAATAGGGTCAGCGAGTTGATCGAGTAGCCGAGCGCCAGCATCATTGCACAGGTTCCGATCAGCGAGATCGGCACCGCCAGCACGGGAATGATCGTCGCCCGCCAGGTCTGCAGGAACAGCAGCACGACCAGAACGACAAGTACCACGGCTTCGAGGATCGTCTTGTTGAGCTCGCGGATGGAAACTTCGATGAACTCGGTCGGGTTGTAGACGATCCGGTGCTCGAGACCCTTGGGGAATGATTTCGCCAGATCCGCCATGGTCTGCTTGACGGCGCTCGCCGTCTTCAGCGCGTCGCTTCCCGGAGCCTGAAACAAACCCATCACGGTCGCTGGATGCCGGTCCTGGTACCCATGCGAGCTATAGGATACGGCGCCAAGCTCGGTGCGCGCGACATCTTTCAAGCGCACGGTGCGGCCGTCCGCCATGCTCTTGACGATGATGTCGTCGAACTCGTGTGCCTCCTTGAGGCGCCCCTTCAGCTGCAGCGATTGCTGGAAGGCCCCCGTCTGCTCCATCGGCGGAACACCGATCGCGCCGCCGGCCACTTGCACGTTCTGCTGGCGCAACGCGGCGACGACCTCCTCGGCGGAGAGCTTGAGCGCGGCGATGCGCTCGGGATCGAGCCACACGCGCATGGAGTACTCTCGCGCGCCGAACACGAACACCGATCCGACGCCGGGAACCCGCGCCAGTACGTCGCGCACGTTGAGCAGGGCATAGTTGGAGATGTAGACCTGATCGTAGGTGCGATCCGGCGACACCATGTGCACGACGATCAGGAGATCGGGCGAGTTCTTGCGCACGGTGACGCCGTTGCGGCGCACTTCCTCGGGCAATCGTGGATCAGCGGCCGCGACGCGGTTCTGGACCAGCACCTGTGCCTTGTCGACGTCGTAGCCGATCTCGAACGTGACCGTGAGCGAGAGGGCGCCGTCCGCCGTCGACTGCGAGTACATGTAGAGCATGCCATCGACGCCGTTGACCTCCTGCTCGATCACGGCGGCAACCGTATCAGCGACGGTCTGCGCACTGGCGCCGGGATAGTTGGCGGAGACGGTGATGGTCGGCGGCGTGATCTCCGGGAACTGGGTCACTGGCAGCCCGAGAAAGGCGATGCCGCCGATGATAGTCACGAAGAGCGACAGCACCGCGGCGAAGATTGGCCGGTCGATGAAGAAGCGGGACAGCGGCATGCCGCAAACCTCGAGAGCTTAGTTCTTGGCAGCTGGCGCAGGTGAGGATGCGGCTGTCGGCGCGTTCGGCTGAGCAGCGCTTGCCGCCGCCGACGCGCCGGATGCAGGAGCCTCCGCGGGTGCGGACGCGGCCGACAGGTCCTCACGTTTCGGATCAATTTTGCTGCCTGGCCGTGCGCGCTGCGTGCCCTTGGTGATGACCAGGTCGTCCTTGCCGACACCTTCCCGGACGATCCGCAACCCGTTCTGCACTGGTCCGAGCTGGACCGTCCGGCGCATAACGGTGTTCTCGGGCCCAACCACGAGCACGAACTTGCTCGCCTGATCCGTTCCGATGGCGGAGTCCGGCAGCATCACGGCCGGATACCGCGGCGAGCCCGCGATCCGCACGCGCGCGAACATGCCCGGCGAGAAGAACAGCTTGCTGTTCTCGACCAATGCCCGCACGCGCAACGTCGCGGTGCCGGGGTCGAGCCGGTTATCGATGAAGTCGAGCGTGCCCTTGTGCGGAAACTCCTTGTCGTCAGGCATCGCGATCTCGACCGTGCTTCCCATCTCCGAGGCACCGGCCTTCTCGCCCCGCTGCGCGAGCCGCTTGTACTTGAGGTAGTTATTCTCGCTGACGTCGAAGTAGACGTAGATCGGATCCTGGCTGACGATGGTGGTGAGCAGCGTCGCGTTTGCCGCCGCGCCAGCCGACACCCAGTTGCCTGCCGTCACCATCGATCGGCTGATGCGGCCGTCGATCGGCGACGTGATGCGCGTGAAGCTGAGATCCAGCTCGGCAAGTCCGACCTTCGCCTCAGCCACCTTGATGGCGGCCTGGGCGTCGCGAAGGATATTGGCGCGATCATCGAATGCCTTGTCCGAGAGGATCTTGCGCTCCATGAGCGGACGACCGCGCTCGACATCGAGCATCGCGTTCTCGGTCTTGGTCTTGGCCTGGGCAAGCTCGGCGCGCGCCTGATCCAGCGCGCGCTCGAAAGGACGCGGGTCGATCACGTAGAGAAGGTCGCCCTTGCTGACATTCTGGCCATCCTTGAAGGCGACCGTGTCGAGATAGCCGGAAATCCGGGCGCGCACATCGATCGCCTCGGTGGCATCGAAGCGGGCCGTGTACTCATCCCACTCAACCGTTTCGCGCACGATGGGCAGGCTGACCGTCACGACGGCCGGCGGCGATGGTGGCGGACCCTTGGTCTTCTGAGTATTGGCGGCAGGCTGATCGCACCCGCCGATCAAACTGGCCGAAAAGACGACGATCAGAGACGCAAGCGCGCCGTTCCCGATCCGGCCAATGGCCTTGCGCAACTTCTGATCGCGGTGCATTCACCAGCTCGCGTTATGCCCTGCCCCGGCTGCCTTCTAACAGCTAAATGCCGGCTTGTAACGCACACGCTTGTGTGAATGCCCGAAGATGTTTGGCTGCCTAGCGCACCCTGACGTAGAGCACGCCGTTGTGCACGAAAGACGGACGGCCCGCGTAGGGACTGCCGGGCGGCAGATAGGTGACTGTTTGGCCATTGTAGGTTGGTGGGCGCGGCGGTTCGCGGCGTGCAATCCTGGGAGCCGGTTCCTTGCCGAACACCTGGATTTGCGTCGCCTTCAGGCTGTGCTTCTGGACGAGGGCATAGAATGCCGCTGCATTGGCCGGCGCCAGCCGCACGCAGCCGTGCGAGGCCGGCTGGCCGAGCAGACTGACGCTGGTCGTTGCGTGGATGGCCGCACCTCCATGGAAGAACACGGCGTGCGGCATCGGCGCGAGATCGTACTTGCGAGAGTGCCACAGCTTGGCGGACCACTGTGCCTGAAAAGTGCCGCGTGGCGTCTCGTAGCCTTGCGCGCCCGACGAGACCGGCCAAAAGTACTTCGACGTGCCGTTGACGATCACCTCCATGCGCTGGCGCGAGAGATCGATCTTGGCAATCAGCGTCGGGACGACCGGCCTCGGTTTTTCGGCGGCGGCTGATCTGTCGCCATCATCATCCGCTGACTTGCCTTCTTTCGCATCGGCTGACGGTGATGCGGCCTCAGGCTCGATCGGCTTCACTGGCTCAGCTGGATTTGCGGACGGCGTCTTGGCAACCGCATCGATGCTCGAGGCCACCGTTGCAATTTTTACTGGCTCGAGAGGTTTCGATTTAGAAAGGGGCTCGGCCGCGGCCGGGCACACCAACAGCAAGCCGGCGCATGCCAGCAGAAAACGCGAACGCATGAGGGCTCCAACGCACGACAGGGAAGATCCGGATGGCGCCGCACCATACGGCCTGATCCCTACCGCCTGGTTAACAAATGGTAGCTGCCAGCTGATGTGCAGCTGACGCACGCGACGCAGAGCGCAGGGCATCAGCAATCGGACGTCGGGACGCGCCGCAGCGGCACCAGGCCGAAGCCAGTCATGATCTGCTCCACCACCGCTTTCGGAGGCAGGCGGACTGAGATCTCCAGTGCGCGCTCTTCGGTCAACGGCGGCTCCAGCGCGTCGAACTGGCTCTTGAGCAGCTCCGGCGGCATGAAGTGGCCGCGCCGGCGCGAGAGGCGATCGGCAATCAGCGCGAAGCTGCCCTTCAGATAGACGAGCCCAACGTCCGATCGCTCGCCGATCAGCACGTCGCGATAGCGCCGTACCAGCGCCGAGCACGAGACGATGGCGCGCGTGCCGTTCGTGCGGTGCTCGTCGATCCAGGCGGCGATGGCGCGGAGCCACGGAGTGCGGTCTGCGTCATCGAGCGGCTCGCCCGCGCTCATTTTCGCGATGTTGGCGGGAGGATGAAACGTATCGGCGTCACGGAAAGGCCAGTCGAGCGTCACCGAAAGCCGCTTCCCGGTCGTGCTCTTGCCGCAGCCTGAAACGCCCATCAGAACGATCACGCTTGGCGGGGTCCAGAGTCCGGCTCCCTCCTGCGTGGCACGCTCGCGTGGCGCGCGGGCTCCTGGCGGTGTCCACTGCGCGCTCATGTGGGTTTCTTCGGTTCCTGATGACCGCCGAACCCCTTGCGCATGGCCGAGAGCACCTTCTCAGCGAACGTGTGATCCTGGCGTGAGCGAAAGCGGGTATAGAGCGCGCTGGTGAGCACCTCGGCCGGCACGGCCTCCGCGATCGCGGCCTCGACGGTCCAGCGGCCTTCACCGGAGTCCTCGACGTGGCCGGAGAACTCGGCGAGTGCCGGGTCCTGGGCCAGTGCCTCCGCCGTCAGATCCAGAAGCCATGACGTGATCACGCTGCCGCGGCGCCAGACCTCGGCGATGTCCGCGAGATCGAGTTCCAGGCGCAACTCCGGCGCCAGCCGCTCGGAGCCTGCGTGCCGCATGATGTCGAAGCCTTCCGCCATCGCCTGCATCATGCCGTACTCGATGCCGTTGTGGATCATCTTGACGAAGTGCCCCGCGCCGTTGGGCCCCGCGTGGATGTAGCCATCCTCCGCGCGCCGGTCGCGGCCCTCGCGGTGGCCTGTCGGCGGGATGTCGCCCTTCCCCGGCGCCAGCGCGCGAAAGATCGGATCGAGCCGCGCGACCGCCTCCTTGGGACCGCCGATCATCAGGCAGTAGCCGCGCTCGAGCCCCCACACGCCGCCCGATGTGCCGACATCGAGGTAGATGATGCCCTTCGCCGCCAGCTCCTTCGCGCGCCGGACGTCGTCCTTCCAGAGCGTGTTGCCGCCATCGATGATCGTGTCGCCCGGCGAAAGCAGCCCGGCCACCTCACCGATCGCGGCCTCGGTTGCCATGCCCGCTGGCAGCATGATCCAGACCGTGCGCGGCGGCTGCAGGTGGCCGACCAGCTCCGAGAGGCTCGCCGCCGCTATCGCGCCCTCTCCCGCAAGCTTCGCACCCGGGCCGGGATCACGGTCGAACACGACGCCTGCGTGCCCAGCTCGCATGAGCCGGCGCACAATATTGGCGCCCATGCGCCCGAGCCCCACCATGCCGATCTGCATCGGTGTCGATCCTCCCCGAGTTTTGCTGCGAGACAGTACGGGCGAACAGGGCGGGTGGCGAGTGGGACGCAAGCCTTGGCGCGTGCCGAGCGGGCGCTACGCTGCCGGCCCGATGTTTCACGTGAATCAAAGATACAATTGTATCTATTAGCGTTAACCGGGCGATTGCCAGTATCGGGGCAGGCGTGTTCTCCAGGCGTTCGTTGCGCTCGCCGGGTCTATTGCGGCTGCTCCGGCTAGGCGGGTGGACACGAACCGCCACGTCCGGCCGAGCCTCTTGAATTCCACTCGACCCCTCCCAAATCACCTTTGCCGCACGCCTTTCGGGGGTGTGGCAGCCTAACCGGCCGGGCCCCTCGGGGACGGCCATTGAAAGTCGCTCAAAATGAGGACCAAACCAATGCGACCCTTTGATTTCGCTCCCCTTTACCGCTCAACCGTCGGCTTCGACCGCCTGGTCAACCTGCTCGACAGCGTCACTGGGTTCGATAGTGAGGCGCCTTCCTACCCGCCCTACAACATTGAGCGCCTCGGCGAGAGCCAGTACCGCATCACAATGGCTGTCGCCGGCTTCAGCGACAGCGAGATTAAGCTCGAGGTGAAGGAGCAGACGCTCACCGTCGCCGGCCAGAAACCTGCCGAAGACAAGGAGCGCACCTTCCTGCATCGCGGCATCGCGACCCGCGCCTTCGAGCGCCGCTTCCAGCTCGCCGACCATGTCGAGGTGACTGGCGCAGAGTTGAAAGACGGCCTGCTCAACATCGACCTCGTGCGTAATGTGCCGGAGCGCCTGAAGCCGCGGACGATCCCGATCGGCGCTGGCACCGCGAAGCAGATCGAGGGCAACGCTGCCCCGGTCGGCAAGTAAAGTCGAGTTCCTCCGGTCACGGCTCGCCGGCGACGGCAACCGCGACCTCAGAGGTCTGAGGGCTGATCTGGCCATCATCACCCTCGAGCGCGCCCGGTCGAAAGACCGGGCGCTGCTCGTTGCGCGCCCCCAGGCAAGGCGCGGCAGCTGACCCTCACACCAGCCGGAACATGAGCACGCCCACCAAGATTGCACCGATGCCGGCGAGCTCTACCGCGCGGATCTGCTCGTTGAACCAGTAGCGCGACAGCAGCAGCGAGAACACGACCTGCACTTGCGCGACAGCGGCGACATAGGAGGCGTTGGAGCCGGCCGTCGCCAGGTACCAGAGGATCGTGCCGAGCGCGCTCAAGAAGCCCAAGAACCAGCCGATCTGCTGATGGTTCCGAATGCGCTTCAGCCCCTCCCGCTCCGAGAAGAGCAGCCAAATGCCGAGAATTGCCACCGAGAAGAACGTCATGGCGAAGCCGGCATAGGCCGCGCGCACCACCGGCAACGTGCCGGGCTCCAGCGCCTCCATGGTCTCGCGCAGCGTCTGATAGGAGAGCGCATTGATGAGGCCGACGGCGAGCCCCCACCGCGTCGCGCGCCCGAGCAGCAGCTCTCCGAGCCCCACATCGCCCTGCCGCCAGGCGCCTGCCGGCATGCGACCTGCCGACACGATCAGCACGCCCAGCACCGTGATCAGAATAGCGATCCAGGCCAGGTCCGAGATCACCTCGCCGAAGACGAACGTGCCGATCAGCGCGGTCATCACGACGTCGGACTTGGTCAGCATGGTACCGACGGCGAAGTTCCCCATCTGGAACATGCGAATCATCATGGCCGTGGAGAGGAACTGGCCGACAGCCGTGATCATCGCGAAGATCACAAACCGCAAGTTGAGCGCCGGCAGCGCAGCGCCGGTCCAGAGCATCACGGCGCAGACATAGGGGATCTGGACGGGAAACGAAAACAGCAGCCGCACGTAGGTCGCAACGAGCGTCGAGAGATGCTTGTTGAGCTCCTTGAGTGCCGCATAGCGCAGTGCCTGGCACAGTGCCGCGCCGGCGCTTTCCAAAATCCAAAGATGCTCCACCGGATCCCTCGTCGACGCCGCGCCTGGAACGACTCGCGACGCGCATGTCCGGCGACTTTAGGTGATCCGCAGCTCGGTTGCCATGATGCGGAAGCACGGCTGGCGCGCAAAGCGACCGTCGCCGCCCAGTGCCTCCGATGACAGGCGGAAGGTCCACTTGCAAACGTCGTCCAGTCTGCCGTGCGTCACCGAGCGTTTTCGACAGGCTGTGCTTGCAGAGCCAGGCTGAACCCGGGCACCTTTCGAATAGAGGGCGAGCCCTCGCACCGTGTCGCGTCAGCGGTCGTTGCACGTCGAAGTGATCGGCGCTCGCAAGCTGCGGCCCCGTGGCACCGCAGGCGTGTTCTGTTGGGGTGGAGTGAAGCTGCAACGGTCGATGCGCGGAGTCGGATTGCCACCGCGCATCGAATCACGCCGGCCGATGCTCAGGTGACTTTAGCCAGAATGGTGCTCATCTCGGCGGGTGCAAACGCCCGTAGCGTTTGGGTGCGCACGTTCCCCGCCTTGGCCAGCATCAGGTTGAGAGTGGTGGCCGCCTCATCGTTCGGCGCATCGACCACGGCGACGATGTCGTAGTGACCGAGCGTCCAGAACAGCTCTTTCACGGTGACGCCCTGGCCTTTGGCCAGATCCTTGAAAGCCTCGGCGCGTTTCACCGAGTCCTTGACGTTGCGAATGCCCTGGTCCGTGAAGTTCGCAAGCATGACGTAGGCGGCCATGGCCGACCTCCTGCAATTCCCTCGCGACGCCCCACCTTATGCCGCACCGATGAACCGCCACCGCATTGATGGCGGTCAATGACGGCGCCAACCTCGATGCCGGCGCTTGCGCCGCCTCCCGAACTGCGGGACCTTCCCGCCATGGAGGCTCCCATGGCACACGCGACATCCCTGCTCGAGGTGGACAGCGCCCAGATCACCATCCTGGTCGACAATGTCACCGACAATCTTTCGACCACTCCCAAGTTCGTCGAGACGGAGCTCGCCGCCATGACCCGGCGCGGCATCAACGTGCTCGCCGGCGATTGCCTCTGCTGTGCCGCGCACGGGCTCTCTTGCCTGGTCACGGTCACGCGAAACGGCGCGTCGCGCACACTGCTCTTCGACTCTGGCCCCGAAGCCGACGTCTTCTCACGCAACGTGCAGCGGCTTGGCGCGGATCTGGGTTCCGTCGAAGCTGCCGTGCTCAGCCACGGCCACTGGGACCACGGTGGCGGCATGCTGCGCGCGCTCGACCTCATCCGCGGGCGCAATGGCGGCAAGGAGATCGCCTACTATGCGCATCCCGGCATGTTCCGCCAGCGCGCCGCCAAGCTGACGAACGGCGGCTTCCGGCTGATGGAGGACGTTCCGAGCATCAAGGCGCTCACCATGCACGGGGCGCGTGTGATCGCGACCACGGAGCCGCAACTCGCTCTCAACGGGCACGCCTATGTCTCCGGCGAGATCCCGCGCGTGACATCTTTCGAACGCGGCCTCCCCGGCCAGCATCGCCTCGCCTACGATGGCCGGACCTGGGAACCCGACGAACTGCTGATGGACGAGCGCTTCGTCGCGCTACACGTGAAAGGCAAGGGTCTGATCGTGCTCTCGGCCTGCTCGCACGCGGGCATCGTCAACGTCGTGACGGAGGCGCGCGCGACGTTTCCAGGCGTTCCCCTCCACGCCATCATGGGCGGCCTGCATCTGTCGGGCACCAACGAGGAGATCATCCCTCAAACGGTTGCCGGCCTGAAGCCGTTCGACATCGGCATCATTGCTGCTGGACACTGCACCGGCTGGCGCGCCATGGGAGCGCTGCACCAGTCCTACGGCGATCGCTTCGTGCCTCTCTCCGTGGGCAAGCGGATGAGTTTTGCAAGCTAGGCTCGGCGGCCCGCGCCCAAGCGCCGAACTGCCCGGGCAGTACGCAAGCCCTAGTGCTTCGGCATGACAACGAGCTCACCTGACATTGATGGCTGGTGCGTGCTGCATACGATGCCAAATATGCCCGCCTGATCGGCGGTAAAGGTTATGCGATGTGCCTGTCCGCGCTTTACTGTGAAAGTCTGACCGAACGCCGCGATGGTGGTCGGATGGATCGAACCATTTATTCCGACGAACTCAAGCGTCACCTCGTCCCCTTGATTTACGAGGATCTGTGACGGTTGCCAGACATAGGCACTCACCTCCCAACGCCGCGTTTTCTCATCGGGCTGCGCAATCACATAGCCTCCGCCCCGAGGCAGTGGCCCCGTCGGAAACGGTTCTTTGTCGACAGTTGTGCCGCCCTTCGGCTCGACAGCCAATATCGAGAAGAAACGCTTTTCCGCATATGCGGGGCTCACCCAAGCCGTTGTGACCGCGAAGCCCGCCAACGCCATCAGGCTGGCACCGAATGGCCGATCCAATAGCTCCTTCACAGCGACCACCTGCTTCCTAGATGCAAATGAGAACGATTAGCATCTGCGCACATCGACAGCCCAGCGTCAACGGCGTTGATAATCGCAATCGACGATCAAATGGCACTGCATCGCGAGCTCTGCAGGCCATGCCTCCTCTGGGGCACATCGCCGGGCTACGGGGCGTGCTCGTTCCCGCGTAGTGTTTTTGGCAGCCTCGATTTCAAATCTTGGAGAGCACGCAATTCACAAGTGTGCTCGAACTCTTAAACGTAGTGACACAGCTACTGTTTGCGTTAGCGTCCTTTCGTACATGAGCATCAGGGGGCAATCACATCCAAAAGCCGCCGAGCATCGTGAACAAACCCGCTCGATGGGAGATCGATCATGCCCACCAACACCATCCGCCTGCACCGCGTGCTCAAGGCACCGCCCGAGCGCGTCTATCGCGCGTTCCTCGACGCCGATGCTCAAGTGAAATGGCTGCCGCCCTATGGCTTCACTGCCAAGATGCACCACTTCGAGCCAAAGGTCGGCGGCACGTTCTGCATGTCCTTCACGAACTTCACGACGGGCAACGGCCATTTCTTCGGCGGCTCTTTCCTCGAGCTGAAGCCCAACGAGCTAATCCGCTACACGGACACGTTCGACGATCCCAACCTGCCCGGCGAGATGCAGGTGACGGTGAGCCTGAAACAGGTGCTCTGCGGCACGGAAGTGAGCATCGAGCAGGCGGGCGTGCCCGACGTCATTCCGCCCGAAATGTGCTATCTCGGCTGGCAGGAATCGCTGGCGCAACTCTCCCGCCTCGTCGACCCGGAGATCAAGGACGGCTGATGTGACCGAGCAGCGCGCCGGTGCTGACCGCACGTACTTGGAGCAACGATGGTGCGCATTGCTCCAATCCTCGGCGCGTCCGTCCGACGCCGCGCGACACGCGCTCGACGAACTGCTCGCGGCCTACACTGATCCAAGCCGTCACTACCATGATCTGACGCACATCGCGGCATTGCTTCGCCTTAGCGACACCCAAGCAGCGCTCTTCAAAGACCGGACTAGCGTCGATCTCGCGATCTTCTATCACGACGCTGTCTACGACACCGCGCGGAAGGACAACGAGACAGAGAGTGCGCGCCTGGCGGTGACCCGCCTACCGTCGCTCGGCATCACATCGCGGCAAGTCAATCGCGTCGTGACGCTGATCGAAGCGACCGCCCACGGCGTCTCCACACCCGATCCGAACGACGCCGACCTGCTCCGCTTCCTGGACCTTGATCTCTCGATTCTCGCCGCTCCCCGCGACGCCTACGTGCACTATGCTGTCGCGATTCGAGCCGAATACGCGATCTATCCAGACACCTCGTATCGCGCGGGTCGCAAGCGCGTGCTCGAGGCTTTCCTGGCCCGCCCGTGCATCTACACGTGCGACGATCTCCACGCGCTCTGGGATGCCCCCGCTCGCGAAAACTTGCGCTCTGAGATCAGCATCATCGAGAGCGGCCAGCCGCTCGATGCCGCCACGCTGAAAACAATCGCGCTTCAACCGCCCGCCGCGCCGCACGACGGCAGCGTCCGGCCTCGCAACGATCGCGCATCATGATCGATCTGCTTTTCGTCTACGGAACGCTGATGCGCAGTGCCGCCGCTTCACGGCTCGGCCGCGACATGCGCGCCCGCCTGGAGAGCAGTGCCACCTGGCTCGGCGAAGCAACCACGGCCGGCCGCCTCTTCGAGCTCGGCAGATACCCCGCGCTGCTCGCATCCGCCAGCGCTGACGACATAGCCCACGGCGAAGTTTATCGCCTCGGCGACCCAGCCGCCGTCTTCCATTGGCTCGATCCTTATGAGGGCATCCCACCCGGACAACTCTGCGGCCTCGAGTACGAGCGCATCGCGCAGCCGGTGAGGCTGGCTTGCGGCGAACCTCAAATTGCCTGGATTTACCGCTACTGCGCCGCAATTCCCCATCCAAGGCCGATACCGGGGGGCCGCTGGCGCGCTTAAATCGCCACGCCAAGGGAACAAGGGGCGCGCTGAGCTTGAACCAGCCGCAACCAGATTGACAAGCCAGGCCCTCGGCCCTACTTGAGGCCCCGTGCCCAGATGGCGGAATTGGTAGACGCACTAGTTTCAGGTACTAGCGGGTAACACCGTGGAGGTTCGAGTCCTCTTCTGGGCACCAGACCACTTGCACATAGCTGAACTTAGTTGCCATTTTTATATAATAAATCAATTAGATAGATCGATATCATCACCTCATACGTGAACATGGCGAACGGTTACATCGCCCGGTTTTGCGGGTAAAAGTGCGGATCTGGTTGAAATGTCCAAGTCCCGGATACCCGCACATGGAACTTTCCGATCACAAACCATATAGTGAGGGGTGTATGTAGGGTATTGTCCGTTTAAAATTGGCATTTTTGCTCATGTCGTACAATATCTGTTTCGCGACACAGAAGACGGTTTTCGGCCGTTTTCTATTTTAAAAGAATTGAGCCCTGATTGCGTATTCTTATATGCATATTGTTAAATGCCTATTCTTAATAGAACACCGGCAAACATTGCCGTTCCGCAGCGGCAAGATCTGCCGGTCAGACCGGCAAATTTTGCCGGTCTGGAGCGGCAACATACTATCGCACCTTGCCCTTCCGCTCCACGCGTATATCGATCTGGTAGTGGCTTGTTTTGCCGAGACCCCGGTGAGTGACCTTGAGGTATCCTGCATCTTCCAACTCTTTCTGGTAGGAGCGGACGCTGCGTTCAGAGGCTCCCATATCCTCGGCCAATTTCTGTTGCCCCGGAAAGCACTCGTCCTTCTCGCGGGCATACTTGAGCAGCATGGCGTAGTAGAGTTTGCCGCCAACGCTGAGGTCTTTGTGCTCCAGAATGAAGTTGGGGACTTGGGTGAAGCCATAGCGCGTCACGAGGTCGGCACCGATGATCTCGATGTTTCGTTCGATTTTTGCAAGCTGTGTAGCGATGTGATCCATACGCTGACATTCGCATTATAGCGCCGACATGCCTGAATTGACCTTAACGTTATCAACAGTGTCTGACTATGCTTTGGTTGGCTCCAACTCTCCCCTATTTGCGTCTTCATGTTCGGTAGTGTTGCCGAGTATCCAGTCTTTTGCAGACTTTGCCTTCAGCATGAACTCGGCGAGGACCTGGCTGTGGCCTACCGCGGTCATGCGTTGTAGCTCGAGAATTTTGTCTTGGCTTTCGGTTTGAATTTGTTCCGTGCGACGGACTTGCGCCTTGTACTCATTCTTCCACTCGTCAACCTCGCGTTCCAACCGCAATACATATGGATGCCCATAAATATTGTTTTCGGTGGGTGCGACGTTGTGCTCAAGTGAGTGTTCGTTTGCTGCGCCTTGCCGCGGCATGTCGGGCTTTGACGTGCCATGGCCTGTCATGTCGGGCCGTGTCGGACGTTGTTCTTCAACATTTTTAGCGACTGACATGCCCGGCTGCAGCGCGCTATGTCGGGCTTCGTCTATGCCTTTGTTGGGCGACGGTCTCACTGCGCCATCGTCTGACACGGCAGGCTGTGTCGCGCCACGGCGAGCTCTTTGCTCGTCGATCTGCTTGAGGTCGCCGATCGCTTTCGGCACTGAAGCTGGCGCAACGTACCATTCCTCACCGGATGCGCCGGGGATCTTCACGGCGTCGAACGTGCCGGCTTGGCAGAGACGAAGAACGTGGCGGTGGGATCGCAGCACTCCCGCATTGGCGAGCAGGATTTCGACTTCGCGCACCGTCAGGGTATGGCGGGCTTCGGCAGGCTGCGCCACGACATGGCTGGCTGTGTCGGTCATCACTTGAATTGTAGCAAAGTGTCGGTGAGAAGGCCTGTCAGTTATCCCCACGGGCAGCATGACTGTAATCGTCAGTCGCATACAATCCTGATTACCCAGCTGCATCCGAGGTTCGCCACAAGTGGTTGATATCGTTCTGC
>CAZCQH010000049.1:0-42734 GCA_964500805.1 uncultured Hyphomicrobiaceae bacterium | reverse complement strand
GACGGGCCTCACGGTCGCCGAGCATTTCCGTGACCAGGGCCAGGATGTGCTGTTCTTCGTGGACAACATCTTCCGCTTCACGCAGGCGGGTTCCGAAGTGTCGGCTCTGCTCGGCCGTATTCCTTCGGCGGTTGGATACCAGCCGACGCTCGCGACGGACATGGGCGCGCTGCAGGAGCGCATCACCTCGACCCAGAAGGGCTCGATCACCTCGGTGCAAGCGATCTACGTGCCGGCCGACGACCTGACCGATCCTGCGCCTGCCACGTCATTCGCCCACTTGGATGCAACGACGGTGCTGTCGCGCTCGATTGCTGAGAAGGGGATCTACCCGGCAGTGGACCCGCTCGATAGCACCTCGCGAATGCTTGATCCGCGGATCGTCGGCGAGGAGCACTATCAGGTGGCGCGACAGACTCAGTCGATCCTGCAGAAGTACAAGTCGCTGCAGGACATCATCGCCATTCTGGGCATGGACGAGCTCTCCGAGGACGACAAGATGACCGTTGCACGGGCCCGGAAGATCGAGCGGTTCATGTCACAGCCATTCGACGTTGCCCAGGTCTTCACGGGCTCGCCGGGCGTACAGGTTCCGCTGAAGGATACGATCAAAGGCTTCAAGGGCATTTGCAACGGCGACTATGATCACCTCCCCGAGCCAGCCTTTTACATGGTCGGCACCATCGAGGAGGCGATCGCCAAGGCCGAGAAGCTGGCCGAGGCGGCGTAAGGAGCGCGGCTCGATCCCCGGGCTGCTGCAGAAGGGAGGCCATCATGGCAAGCGACCCCAAAGCATTCGGCTCGTGCTGTGAGATGCTGAAAGACGCGATGAGCGACACCGAATTCGATCCGCTCATCTCGGTCGGCGAGGACGATGGCATTCTCTACATGTCGGTCGGCCTGATCGACGTCGAGGAAGAGCACCCGGGGTCGGTCGAGTATCCGCTCTACTATTGCCCGTTCTGCGGCACTCAGGTGCAAACGCCGGAAGAGGTCGACGCCAAAGGCGGCGGCCACAAGACCAACTGACAGCGTGCGCCGGGCCGGCGCGGAGAGCTTGAGAGATGGCAGGCACGTTCAAATTCGAACTGGTGACCCCGGAGCGCATGCTAATTCCTGCGCAGGGCGACGACCCGAGGCGTCCGGCTACCGCCGAAGCCGAGCAGGTCATCGTACCGGGCGCTGATGGCCAGTTCACCGTTTTGGCCGGTCATGCGCCTGTGCTTTCCCAGCTACGCCCGGGTGTGCTCGAGATCAAGCTGACAAGTGGACAGCGCCGCGTGTTCGTGCGTGGTGGTTTCGCGGAAGTGGAGCCCGACCGGCTCACAATCCTGGCGCAGAACTTTGTCGACCTCGACGCTGGCGAGGACGCGCGCGAGAAGGCGCGATCGGAGCTGAAGGCCGCGGAGGCGTGGCTCGCCGACGCCAAGGACGACGACACTCGTATGGCCGCGCAGTCTGCAATCGATCAGCTGCGCGGCTTCACGGGAGCCTGAACCGCGTCGTGTGTGATCCTTGGCGGCCAGGGCGAATAGCGCTCTTTGGCCCCGCCTTATCATGACGCTCGACACTTCTGTCCGCCGGGCTTTGCGCAGATCAGCTCGACTGGCTCCCGCCTTGGGATCGGCGCAACCTCCGGCGGCCGCCGTCTCACCGCCCCTTGGCCTGGACATGCTCCTCAAGCCAGCGCGCCACCGCGAGCAGGCGACCGTCGTCGCGCCGTTTGCCGACGAGCTGCACGCCGCAGGGCATGCCGTTCACCGTCATCAGCGGCAATGACACGCACGGCACGCCGAGCAGCGTGTACATGCCGTTGAAGATCGCATTGCCCGTGGTCGCGAAGCCCTTCGGCGCCGGCCCGCAGGAGGAAAGCGTCAGTACGGCGGAGTGCTCGTCGAGCACCTTCTCGAAACCCGCGTAAGCGGTCTCGCGGCCGTTCAAAGCGCGTACGTAATCGCCGCCGGTCACCTTGACCGCGTTCTGAAGCCGCGCGGTGATGTTTGGGCTCAAGCCCTCCGGGTGCCGTTCGAGCAACGGGCCGTAATAGCCTGCGTTCTCCGCCCCCATCACGTGGCCGTGGTATTTCACGATGTCATCCATGGCCGGGATCTTCACCTCGCGGCAGATCGAGCCGAGGCTTGCCACGAACTTCTCGATTTCCGCTTTCGCAGCCGGCTCGGCGTCGCTCCAGGCTGGCGACCGAAAGAACGCAAACGTCGGCTTGATGCCCGTTTTCGCCGCCAGCACCGGCGACAAGCTCGGCCGGCTATGGGAATAGCTCACCGCATCGCTCGGATCATAAGCCGAGATCGCATCCGTAATCAGTGCCAGATCAGCGAGAGAGCGGCCATAGACGCCAATCGTATCCAGCGTATGCGCCTGCAGCAGTACGCCCGAGCGCGATATCAATCCGAGCGTCGGCTTCAAGGCGTGCACGCCGTTGAACGAGCCCGGCCGGATCACCGAGCCGCCGGTTTGCGTGCCAAGCGAGAGCGGGAACATCTTTGCAGCGAGCCCCGCGGCGGAGCCCGCCGACGAGCCGCCGGGGGTATGCTCCTTGTTGTGTGGGTTCTTGGTCTTGCTCGGGTTGGTGTTGGCGAGCTCGGTCGTGACCGTCTTGCCGAGGATCACAGCGCCTGCCGCGCGCAGTTGCGCAACGCACGAGGCGTCGCGCTCGGGCTGGCGGCCCTTGAAGATGGCGCAGCCGTGCTCGGTCGGCATGTCGGCCGTATCGATGATGTCCTTGACGCCGACGGGCAGCCCGTGGAGCGCACCGAGCGGCTTTCCTGCCGCGCGATGCTTGTCGAGTGCGCGCGCCTGAGCCAGGGCATGGTCCGGATCGAGATACGCCCATGCATTGATGTCCTTGTCCCGGGCTTTGATCTGATCCAGACACGCCTTGGCGTAAGACTCGGCGGTCACCTCGCCTTTGGCAATGGCGTCACGGACTTCGGTAGCGGTGAGATCGATCAGGGCGCGCTCGGACATGGGGCTCTCCAAGTTTGTGCGCGGTGAGACTGTCACGGCCAGTGCGGGTTGTCAGCTTTGGCGATTGTTTGGCAGGAGCAAGCGCAACGTTCGACTTTACGCTAGCCGGTCGCCCATGGAGATGGTGGTGCGCTGCATGAGCCGACGGTACTTGGCTCCGTCGTAGGGCGTGGCCCGGTGCACGATGGCGCGATTGTCCCAAACGACGACGTCGCCGTCGCGCCATTCGTGACGATAGGTGTTCTCGGGCCGTGTCGCGCGGGCCAGGAGGTCGTCAAGCAGCTCGCGGCTGCGATCGTCGGGCCAGCCGACGATGGCCTTGGCGTGCACGCCTATGAGCACCGATTTGAGCCCCGTGATCGCGCACTCCTGCACCAATTTGAGGCGATAGCCCTGAAATGAGCTTGCCTCCTCGGGTGTGAACTCGAAGCCAACGAGGCGACGGGAAAAGACGATGTCATGCTCGACCATCAGTCCTTCGAGCTGGCGCTGCCGGGCGGCATCGAGGGAAGCATATGCGGCACGCGTGGATGCGAACTCGGTCGCACCGCCAACCGCCGGGATCTCGCGCGCCGACAGGATCGAGCAACGCGACAGCACCTGCTTGAAACTGCTGTCGGAGTGCCAGAGCATGTTGGCCTTCTGATACAGCATCCGCCGATCGCCGGCCGGAATGGTCACGCCCGTATCCAAATCGACGTTGGACTGGCGCGCGAACACGGTTCCCGCTGACGGATTGGCACCCTTGGTCATCTCCAGCGGCCCGAAGTTCCGGCTGAATTCGATTTGCTGCTCGTCAGTCATCGGCTTGCCCGGGAAGACCAGGACAAGGTGGCGCGCCAGCGCGTCGACGACCGCGGCGCTGGCCGCCTCCGACAGCGGCAACCGGATATCAACGTCCGTCACTTCGGCTGCGAGCGACTGAGCCAATGGTTTGATCGTGAGCTGCATTTCTCGCCGCCTTCCCGACAAGCTGTTGCACGACTTGTGCGATGCGCCTTCATTCTGCCGACGGCCGGGCGTTCGTGCCAGCGCTCTCCGCGCGACCCGGCCATGAGGGATCGCGCACCTTGCGCACGGAGCTGCATCTGGCCGCGATACGCCAGGCACGCAAACACGCGCAACGCCCCATGTTTCGCGTATCAATCCACAATGGCCTGATAGACCAGTTGTTTCATCAGTCGCCGGTACGAGGCGCGGATTGGGCTTGGCGCCTGTGTCATGTAAACGGCGACTATCTGTTCCTTGGGATCGACCCAGAAGAACGTGCCCGCATAGCCAGCCCACATGAACTCGCCGGGCGAACCCGGCACGCCGGCAATGCCGTCGCCCTGGCGCACCGCGAAACCGAGCCCGAACGTGTAGCCCGGCGTGCCAAGCAGCAGCTCGCCAGGCGTCGGATTGGCGGCGATGCGCGTGCCGAGATGGTCGGACGCCATCAGCCGGATCGTCGACCGGCTCATTACGCGCTGACCGTTGAGCGCGCCGCCGTTTGCCAGCATCAGGCCGAATCGCATGTAGTCGGCGGCCGTTGAGACGGCGCCGGCTCCACCCGAGTCGTTGCCGGGCTCCGACGAGACATCAATCAGCGGATAGCTGTTACCGGAAGCCGGGTCCTTGGCGAAGCTTTTGGCGAGACGCTCCGACTTCGCGGCCGGCACCCAGAATCCGCTGTCGACCATGCGCAGCGGCTTGAACAGGCGGTCACCCAGAAATTCGCCGAGGCGCTTGCCGGACACCGCTTCGACAACGCGGCCGAGCACGTCGGAGGCCAGGCTGTATTCCCAGGTCGTGCCCGGCTGATGGATGAGGGCGATCTTCGAAAGCCGGGTGACCTGCTCCCTGCCGCTCATGGCACGGCTGTCGTAGTCGATCTTGCCCGGGTTTGCGAGCCCGGCCTTGACCAGTTCTTCCTTCACCTTCGCATTCTTCGTGAGCTCCCCGTACGCGAGACCCGCCGAGTGGCGCAGCAAATCCTGCACGGTCATCTGGCGCTCTGAAGCCACGTCACCGCCAGCGGTCGAGACCTTCACGTCCTTCATCTCGGGCAGATGCTTCGATACCGGGTCGACCAACTGAACGACGCCGTCCTCGACCAGCATCATGGCGGCGACGGAGACGAGCGGCTTCGACATCGAGTAGATGCGGAAGATGGAGTCCATCTTCATCGGCGTCTTGGCTTCGGGGTCCTGCATGCCCCAGGCGCCCTGGTAGATGACCTTGCCTTTTCGCGCGACCATCACGACTGCGCCCGGCAATTTGTTTTCCTCGATCTCCTTCTTCAGCGCGACCCCGATGCGCGCGAGCCGCGGCGTCGACATGCCGACGGTCTCGGCGGGGGCCGTCGGCAACGGTTCGGATGCTGAAGCCGCAGGCGCCGGCTGTTTTGGAGCGGCTTTGGCAGCTGTCTGAGCGAAAGCGCTGGCCGGGATGAGGCTTGCGGCGCCTACCAGCAAGGTGATGTGAATCGTTTTGAGCAACATGGCTTGCTTTCCTCCTCGGTGTCCCAATGCTTGCAATTGAAGTCCGACGGGGGCGCGGCCACAAGCGTTCGCGTCAAAGTAGTTAATGCGACAGGACGCTCCCGACGGCGGCTTGAATGCGTATGCAACACACCCCGGCACAGGCTCCGGGACCTCCGGTTTTCCACCCCCCACCCGTGCAAGGCCTCTAGAACGGCTCTGGGAGGCCCGTAGAGGGTCGTCCGAAGCTTTTGGCGACCCCCCTAGCCCAGCCACTTAGCGTGCAAATTCGCCCATGATTCTTCGATCGTCCGGACCCCGAGCATTAACCTTGCGCGCCAACCTCTCTCCATTGGAGGCAGTTTGCATCGGTGGCCGTTGCCTCGCCTGGGTGCGCGGCCTATAGCTCGGCCCGCACCGCAGGAGCCGCAATGCACTACTTCTTCCTTGCCTCGCTTGGAGGCGCAATCGGCGCCGGGGCCCGGTACCTCGTCAATGTGGCGGCTGCAGTGTGGCTGCCAGCCGGTTTCCCCTGGGGCACGTTCCTGGTCAATGTCGCTGGCTCGTTCCTGATGGGGATCGTGGCGGCGGCATTCGTGCCCATTTCTCACGAGTCCGCTGCGTGGCGCACCTTCCTTGCGACCGGCATCCTCGGAGGGTTCACGACCTTCTCCGCCTTCTCGCTGGACGCATTCGCGCTCTATGAAAGACAGCAGACCTTGGCGCTGGTGCTCTACGTGGCGGGCTCGGTGATGCTGTCGGTGGCAGCGCTGGTGCTCGGCATGGCGGTGGTGCGTGGCGGGCTCGGAGCCGTGAAATGAGCAACGCTGGCAACGCGGTCGAGACCATTCGCGTCAAAGCCGACGAGCAGGGACTGCGGCTCGATCGCTGGTTCCGCATTCATTTCCCGGACGTCACCTATGGCTACCTGCAGAAGCTGCTGCGCTCGGGTCAGGTGCGCGTCGACTCCAAGCGCGTCGAAGCCAACATGCGTCTTGAAAGCGGCCAGGAGATTCGCGTTCCCAGGGTGGCACGGCAGAAGCCAGCTCGGGACAAGCAGGGCGCGGGTGTTGCAGCACCGAGCGCATCGAAATCCGATCGCGAGCTGATTGAACAGAGCATTCTCTTCGAGGATGACGACGTACTGGTGCTGAACAAACCGTTCGGCATCGCCGTGCAGGGCGGCACTGGCACCAAGCGCCACATCGACGGCCTCCTGGCGGGCATGGTGGACCGCTTCGGCGACCGGCCGCGCCTGGTGCACCGCCTCGACCGCGATACCACCGGCGTGCTGCTCGTCGCCAAGCATCGGGACGCGGCGGCAAAGCTTGGGCGCATTTTCCAGACGCGCAGCGCAGCGAAGACCTATTGGGCGCTGGTCAAGGGTGTACCGAAGCCGCCGCAGGGCCGGGTAGAGGCGGCGCTGGTGAAAGCGTCAGGCCCTGACGGCGATCGTGTGCGCAAGGCGCTGCCAGGCGAGCAGGAGAAGGCCATGCACGCGACGACGCATTACAGTGTCGTCGACCGCGCGGGTCATACCGCCGCCTGGGTGTCGTTGAAGCCCGTCACCGGGCGCCAACATCAGCTTCGCGCGCACATGGCGCTGATCGGTCATCCGATCGCTGGCGACAACAAATACGAGGGCGATACGAACCTGCCCGAGAACTTGGAGCTGAAGCTGCATCTCCATGCGCGACGCCTAATCATTCCTCATCCTCGGGCAGGCAGCCCGAAGATCGACGTAACCGCGCCGCTGCCCAGTCATATGCTGCGCACGTGGGAGCTGCTTGGCTTCAACGCGGAGCGGTTCAAGGATTAGACGCCAGGGTTCAGGTCGATGGGTTTCAATCCTCGGCAGGAATATCGTTGCGAATGACCGCGGTTGCGCGATGAATTCAGGTGCGGCAGAAGCTTGACCGTTCGAATCGCATCGCCCCGAAACGAAAGACCGCTACCGTGACCAAGGCCGAGCTTGCGCTTCGCTCCGAGATCATCGCTCAGTGCCGCTGGATGAATGCCTCTGGCCTCAACCAGGGCACGTCGGGAAACATCTCGGCGCGCCACGGCGACACGCTGCTGATCACGCCCTCGGCAACGCCCTACGACCAGCTCGAGCCCGCCATGATTGTCGCTATGCCACTCGACGGCGGCGGCACCTGGGTTGGTTCCTTGAAGCCCTCGACCGAGTGGCGGTTTCACCTGGACATCATGCGGGCGCGGCCCGAAGTCGGCGCCATCGTCCACACGCATTCGACTTACGCGACAGCCGTCGCGATCACGCGGCGCGCCATTCCGGCCTGCCACTACATGGTGGCGGCGTTCGGCGGCATCGACGTGAAATGCGCCGGCTACGCGCGCTACGGCACGCAGGCGCTGTCGGATCTCGTGCTGAAGGCGCTCGAGGGGCGCAACTCCTGCCTGCTCGCCAATCATGGAGCGATCGCAACCGGGCCGAACCTCGCCAAGGCCATGTGGCTGGCTGTGGAGCTGGAAACGCTGGCGAAGCAGTACACGATCGCTTTGGGTCTCGGTGGTATGGTCGTGCTCAGCGACGCCGAGATTGCTGAAGTGCTCGACGGTTTTTCGAGCTACGGATTGAAGTCCGAGCCGACGACCGGAAAAACGCGAGCGAAATCCGCCGGCGCTCAAGCCGCCAGGGCTAAGGGCAAACGGCTGATCCGCGCGCGCTCGACAGGATGAAGGGAGACCCCCGGACTCAAGCGAGACGCGCGGCGTCGGCAAGTGCTACAACACGCCGACCTCACGCAACCTTCGCCATCACGTCCGACGCAAACCGCTCCAAACGCTCGATGGTGCCAGGCAGGTCAGTGCCATCGCCGCCGATGATGACGTGCTCGACGCCGGCATGCGCATAAGCGCCAAGGTCGTCAACGATTGCCTGAGCACTGCCTGTGAACGCGAGGCGGCCGCCCTCGCGGCCCGGCGTCTCGGGCCCGATCCGGCAATGGATCGCGAGCAGGGCGCCGGTGATTTTGCTTGGGTCGCGCCCGGCTTTTTCGGCCGCGGCGCGTACTTCCTTTAGCCCGTCGCCATAGAGCTGCGGCGTATCGAGCGGGATCGTCGGATTGATCGGCACTGGATACCACGCATCGCCGAGCTCGCCGGCGCGGCGGCGAGCCGCTTTCACCTCACCGCCGACCCAAATCGGCGGATGCGGCCGTTGCACCGGCTTTGGCTCGAACATCAGCTTGTCGAAGGTGACATGTGTTCCGGTCTGCCGCGGCGACTTTGCGCTCCAAAGCTCCTTGAAGCCGCGGATGTATGCATCCGACGCTGCCGCGCGCTCCGCAAACGGCGGGCCACCGAGCAACGCGATTTCTTCCGCCATCCAGCCGACACCAACGCCGAGTGTCAGTCGCCCCTTGGAGAGCACGTCGGCGGTGGCGAGCATTTTCGCGGCCAGAACAGGCTGACGATGCGGCAAAACCATCACCGATGTCAGGAGCCGGATATGGCTCGTCGCCGCGGCGAGGAAGCCGATCGTCGTGATCTGCTCGAGACAGTTGCCGGTGTCCTGCGCGTAAAACTTGCCGGTGGTCGAATAAGGGTACTTGCTGTCGACCTCGGTCGCGACCACGACATGATCGCTGATGCCGAGATGCGTAAAACCAAGCGCCTCGGCTTTCCTCGCCACAGCGGCAAGCGAATCAGGATGGCCCGCAACTCCGCGCGATCCCAAATGCACTCCGAATTTCATGTTCCCCCTGCTCGCAAGTCGGCCCGCTAATTGCGGGCGTCGGTGTACGGTTGGCGCCGACGATAGGGCCGAGGAGGACGAGCAACAAAAGGGACACACGGCCCGAACGCGGCGCCGCGTGTCCCGTAAGGGAAGCTCAGGCCAGAAGGCAGGCGCGGCCAATCTCACCGACATGGCGGTGATCCGTACCGCAGCAGCCGCCCAGCACATTGATGTGCGGGAATCGTTGCACCAGGTCTCGATACTGCTGGCCAAGCTCCGCCGGATTGCCGATATCGAGCTCCGGCGCGTTATCGAGCTCTTGATGGCTGCGTTTCGACGAGTTCGCCCGAAGACCGCCGATCCGAATCATCCAGGGAGCGTCTTCGGCCAATACATGCTCGAAGTGCGTCGGGTGAGCGCAATTGATCATGTAGTAGGCTGGTGCATTTCCCGTCTTGCGATCGATCGTCGTGATGGCCTGGGCCAGTGTTTCTCCGGTCGGTAGGCGTCCATCGGTCTCGAGCGTGAACGAAATCACGCTCGGCAGATCGGCTGCTTTTGCGGCCATGGCGACGCCAAGCCCTTCGTCGATGCTGGTCATCGTGATAGCCGAGACGAAGTCGGCGCCGGCATTGGCAAGAACGCCGACCTGCCACGCGTGATAGCGCTGGGCCTCCCTGGCACTCATGCGGTCGATGCCGGGGTCGTACCCATCGCCTCGCGGGCCGACGCAGCCGCTGATCGGCATCGGTGAATTGTGCGTCTCAGCCGTCGCACGAATCTCGGCCATCAACTCGATCGCGAACCGGTTTGCCCTCTCGAGCCTTTCAAGACTGACGCCGACGCGCTTGGCCCAATCGGGATTGGCACGCCACGTCGGACTTTCCAGAACGAAACCGACGCCAAGATCTGTTGCAAGGTGCGTGTAGCGATCGAAGTAGGCCCGCAGCGCCGCACTCCCGCGCTCGTTCTCCAGCAGTACGAAGGCTTCGCCATAAGGCAACTCCCATCCTTCGTGAAAGATCAGCGTGGTCTCAAGACCGCCGTCAGTCAGGAATTTTCTGTCGAGCTGCGGCAAATGCTCACGATACATCGGGGTATTGGCAAGTTTGGTCATTTCCAATGAAGTCCTTCGATAAGTTCAGTCACCTTCTTAAAGCCCCAGTCGTCCGGGTTCTCTGCAATGAGCGTCGGCCGCCCGACTCTGGTGGCCGCGGATATCAGAATGCCCTTCGCGCAACATCTTGCGGCTGGACAATGTTCTCTCGAGACGCCGTCCGAGATGATCGGCGTACCAAGTGACGGTCAAACGAAGGATCGTTCCGAATATCTGGCCGGGACTGGGTCCCGGCCTCATCTCGTGAACGCCAAAGTTGTCGACGCCGACTCCTGGCAAAGCCCAGTCGTCATGCGCCACCTCTTGCGTTGGCTGCATGCTCATGATCTTTCTGATAAATGTGGTCGAACTGACGTCCCGACACGGACAGATGGCCGCCGTTGCGAGTTGTCGTAAGCGTTATGTCGTGCGAAGGCCCGGGCGACAAACGAACTTTCATCATGACATGGACAAGCGGCGCTCATCCATTTTGTCCGGACTTTCAATGAAGCGCCCGATGCCCAGGCGTGATTGATGTCGAGGAGTTGCCATGCGCCGCTTGCCGCCACTCGATACGCTGCGCGTATTCGAGGCTGCAGCTCGATTGTTGAGTTTCAAGGACGCCGGTGACGAACTCTCAGTCACGGCGAGTGCCGTCAGCCATCGTGTCGCGTCGCTCGAGGAGGAGCTTGGGACGCCGCTCTTCATTCGCCACACCCGCCGCATCGAGCTGACGCCCGAAGGCGAGCGCCTCGCTGCGGGCACGCGCAAGGCACTGGCCGAGATCCGCCGCGCGGTGGCAAGTGTTGACCGCCGGCAAGGTCTCAGACTGCGGATTACGTCCATACCGTCGCATGTCACGCGTTGGCTGGCACCGCGGCTCCACCGCTTCCAGGCCCTGCATCCGGACACCGAGATCCACGTCTCCGCGGATCTCACGGTGATCGATCTCAGCCAGCGGACGTTCGACATCGCGCTGCGCTTCGGGCTCGGCGTCTATCCCGGCCTGCATACCGAGCATCTGATGGACGACTGGATTTTTCCAGTCGCGAGCCCGCGCTATCTCGCCGACAATGGGCCGATCAACAAGCCGAGCGATATTCTTCGGATGACGCGCATTCTCGATGTCACAGCCGAAAACGATGAGAGCGGCACCAATTGGCGGACGTGGTTCGAGCACCATACGCTGCCGCTCGAGCAAGTGGAACGCGGCATGGGCTTCAATGGAGCTGCGATTACATTGGAAGCGGCAGCGAGCGGCCTCGGCCTGGCCATTGCGAGAAAGTCGCTGGTCACCGACGAATTGAGGTCAGGACGACTGGTGCAGGCTTATCCCGGCGAGATCAAAACAAACTGGAGGCACTACGCAGTTGTGCTGCCCGAGATGGCGGACTGGCCCCCGCTTCGCGAATTCATCACGTGGTTGCGGCAAGAAGCAGCAACGCCGTAGCCAAGCGCGACAGACCGCAAGGAGAACGGCCATTTCTGACCCTGGTCGTGTGGAAAGTCCCGGTTGGCTGAGACGTGCTATGATTCTCCTGCTGAATCGGCGGGGGCTTTGATGGCGGGCTTCATCGATAAGGTGACATGGGGATGATGCTTTGCGCGCGAATTGGTGACTTCCCCATTTCCGTATAGGCTTTTGCGACTGCAGATCAGCGCTACCGGGAGCCGCCCCCATGGCCGACACAACCGAACTTCTCGCACTCTCCTCCGTCGATATGCGCCATCGCATCGGCACCAAGGAGATTTCACCCGTTGAGCTGCTGGAAGCGTGCATCCAGCGCATCGAGGCAATCAATCCGGCCGTCAATGCGATCACAGCCACCTGCATCGCGCGAGCGCGCACGGAGGCCAAGGTCGCGGAGAAAGCGGCGCTGGACGGTGACGAGCTCGGGCTTCTGCACGGCCTTCCGACGGGCATCAAGGACCTCGAGGAGACCGGTGGACTCCTCACCACCTTCGGCTCACCGCTTTATCGCGACCACATTCCCGAGCGGGACAACACGATGGTGGCGCGGGTGCGCAAGGCTGGCGCCATCGTCGTTGCCAAAACCAACGTGCCGGAGTTCGGTGCCGGTGCGAACAGCCGCAATGTCGTCTGGGGCGCGACCGGCAATCCGTTCAACCCGCTGTTGAATCCCGGCGGTTCGTCGGGGGGCTCGGCTGTGGCGCTCGCGACCGATATGCTGCCCGTTTGCACGGGCTCCGACACGGGCGGCTCGCTCCGCATTCCAGGCGCGATCAATGGCGTGGTCGGCTTCCGGCCATCACCGGGATTGGTGCCCAACTCCAAGAACCAGCGGGGCTGGTCAAACATTTCGGTCATCGGTCCGATGGGTCGAACGGTTGCCGACACCTGTCAGCTGCTCGCCGCTCAAGCAGGACATGACGCCGTTGATCCACTCTCCTATCCGGTGGATGCGAAGGCTCTCGGCGTGCCGGCCCAGACAGATCTCAGCCGTCTCCGTGTGGCCTGGACCGAGGACTTCGGCCAATGCCCCGTCGAGAAGCCAATCCGCAATGTCATGCGCGATCGCATCAGCGCCATGAAGTCCCTCTTCAAGTTCTGCGACGAGGTCAAGCTTGACTTCGGCGAGGCCGACCGTTGCTTCGACGTCATTCGAGCGTTGAGCTTCGTGCAGCGCTATCAGGCGGACTACGAGAAGGACAAGTCGCTGCTCGGCCCCAACATTCGCGCCAACTATGAGATGGGCGCCAAGATGACGCTCGCCGATGTGGCCTGGGCCGAGGCCGAGCAGACGCGCATTTACCGCCGGTTCCAGCAAACGTTCCGCGACTACGATCTGGTGCTCGCGCCGACGGTGCCGGTGACGCCGTTCCCGTGGACAAACCTCTATCTCGCCGAGATGGAGGGCAAAGCGCTGAAGAACTACTACCACTGGCTGGCGCTCACCTACGTCATCACCATCGTCAACAATCCGGCGATCTCGATCCCATGCGGCGTCGACCACCAAGGCATGCCGTTCGGACTGCAGGTGATCGGTCCCTCGCGCAGCGACGGCTGGTTGCTCGGCGCCGCGCATGCCATGGAGCAGGCCTTCGAACGCAACGCGGTGCTGAAACGTCCACGGCCTGATTTGAAGAAGCTCACCAAACCCACGCCCGAGCTGAAAGCGATCGTGACGCATTCCCCGAAGAAGACGGAGATGGGCTGAGGCGTCGATATTGCGCAATCAAAAACGTTTGATTGGTTGTGAGCTGCGCGCGCATCTATATGCGGGCGCCAATGCGGCGATAGTTTAATCTCAAGGAGTTTCCGATGTCCCTGCGTAAATTCATCATCGAGCGCGACATTCCGAAGGTCGGCACGTTCGAACGCGACCAATTGCGCGGCGCAGCGCAGAAGTCGAACGAAGTGCTGCGCCAGCTCGGCCCCGACATCCAATGGGTCGAAAGTTACGTCGCCAATGACAAGACGTTCTGCGTCTACATGGCGAAGGATGAGGCGATCATCAAGAAGCACGCAGAGATCAGCGGCTTCCCCGCGACTAGGATCATCGAAGTGAAGAAGATGATCGATCCGACGACGGCCAACGGGTGAAGATTACAAGACCGTGGGTCGGTATGAGTTGCGACACGCGCCGTGGCGCGCATCGCAACCCAATTCGATCTAAGGCTGCTACTCTTCCGCCACATGATTGCCCACCACCGTTACGCGCCCCGGTGGCACCTCTTGGCGCGCCAGCTCGGTACCGACGGCCTCGCCCTTGTTCATTGTGCGAATGGCGCCGTCGCGTGCGCCTGAGATCAGGTTTTGCGCAACGAGCGCCGCGCCAGCGCCCGGGTCACGCGTGATCATCACACCAACACGCGCCCGGCGGATGATGTTCGACGTCACGCTGACGTCGCGCATGTAGGGGCCCCAGCCGATCAGAATGCCGGCATTGGGCGCGTTCTCGACCACGTTGCCGCTGACGGCCGTATCGGCCTCCACGCAGATGCCGTCGCCGCGCTTGTCGACGGGCTCATGCTCGCGGCGCATGAGATTGCGGATGAGGTTGCCCTGCACGACAGCGAGCCGCCCTCCCTCGTTGAAATTCGTCACCGAGATGCCGGTTGCTGCGCCGTCAACCAGGTTGGATGAGATCACCGCGCCCTCGAATGCGAACTCCGCGTAAAGCGCCACTTCGCCCAAGCGCAGGCACTGATTGGCGACTATCTGAAGGTTCGAGGCCGAGTTGCCGCGAACCGCCGTGTAGGCGCAATCGGTGATGTGGTTGCCCGTGACGAGCACGTTGCCGGCGCGGTAGATGTTGATGCCATTGCCGTTCTCGCCGGTGCCGCCGTTGACGGCTCGAATGCGCTGAATGCGGTTGCTGGCGATATGCGTGCCGTCCTCGCCCGCTTTTTCGCTCCAAACCAGAATGCCGTTGTTGGCGCAATCGAAGATCGTGTTGTGCACGATCTCAAGGCCCTCAGCATCGATGCTGAAGATGCCGGCGAGTGCTGCCGCCGCAACCGAGCAGTCGCGCACACTGCCGCTCACCTGGCGAAGCACCATGCCGCTCGCCCGGCTGCCTCGAATGTCGACGCCGGAAAGCACCACGCCTCTCACGCGCTGCAACATCAGCAGGCCGGCCTCACCCGTCGCGGTGATCGGATGTACGCCTTCCAAAACCAAGTTCTCGATCCGACAGTCGTTCGCCGCTTCGACGCTGAGCAGCGGTCCCGGAGCGGCTTGCGAAAGCACCGACTTGCCCGGCACGCCGGTAATCCAGGAATGTGCGCGCAGTCGAAGGCCCTGCGCAAGGTAACGTCCCGGCGCCAGCGCCAGAGCGACGCCCCGCTCCGCTGCCTGGTCGATTGCCTGCTGCAAAGCCCTGCTTTGGTCGTGCAGCGCATTCGGAACGAGGCCGAGCTCCGTCCCTGCCGCAACGTGACCCGATGGTGGCGATTGCATGCGTCGAGCACCCTGCGCCGCCGCTCCGGAAGCAAGTGCCGGCGCCAGAACACCGATCGTGGCTCCGGCCTTCAGCATCAGGCGGCGATCAAAGGGCATGGTCCGGCTCCCCAGTGGTTGCCCAACTGAAGCAAGAGCCGAGCCAAGCTCGGCCGCCCTCGCGGCAAAGCGCGATTTGAACGACAGTGGTTAACGGAGATGCCGATATCAGCCGCGTCGCGCCTGCAAGCGAGCGATCGACCTTTCATTTTGCGCCCAGCGCCGCGCCACGCTCAGGGCCGGCGACGGCCGCCCGAGGCACACCGCCACGATCTCGAGGCCGCCTTCGATCACGTCATCCCAACCCATGCGGCAGGAAACGTGCGGGCCCCGCCAGGGATTGCGCTCATTGACGAGGCTCGACGGCAGGTGAATGAAGCCGCTGCGCGGCGGCTCGGCCGTTGTGCGTGCGACCTGCAGCGTTCGATAGAGCAACGCATTGCACAGGTAGGCGCCTGCGTCACGGGAGACGACCGCGGGCAATCCCCGGCGCCGCAGCCGCTCCGCGATATGGGTAGCCGGCAACGTGGCCGGAAGATAGTCTGGACCCCGTACGGACACCTGTCGCGCGGGCGGCATCAGGCCCGCCGCATCGGCAGACTGGGAGCACCAGTTCTTCGCCCGCGTCTCGATCTCGAATCCCTGCGCCTTCCCCGAAACACCAAAATGCAAAGCAATCGACGGCTGGAGCCGAAGGTAGAGGTTCTCGACTGCCGACAGGCCAGCACCCCACTCGGTAGGCAGGATGTGGCAGGCAAAATCAATGCCGCTGAAAGATCGGCCAGCAGCTTCCGCTATCCGCGGCACCAACAGCGAGGTTGCATTGGCGGCTACTGTCGGAAAGGGTCCGAATCCCGTCATCAGAACGAGGGGGCGCCCGGACGTGCGGAGGCGTAGCTCAGTGGTCATGTCGTTTCTGCCGGGCTTGTCGGAACATAGGTCGTGCGCTCTCGTTGGCCATGGCGAGCTCCGCCGTCAAGACTTGGCGCCATCGCGCCAAAGCGCGAGCAGTTCCTCAACGGCCAGTGTCGGCGTTATTCGCCCCTCACCGACGGCTGTCTCGAGCTCCGCTTTCCGGCGCGCCAGATCGGGTGAGGACATCAGGCTCTCCATGACTCGGTCCGACAGCATCTCGCGCATGGCGGTTACAGCTTGCCGGGCCCGCCGCGCCTGATGCTCCCCGGTCCCGGTCATGATGCGATGGTGCTCGAGGATCTCCTCCCACAGCACATCGAGACCGATGTTGTCGCGCCCCGACGTGGTGATCACCGGCGGCTGCCAGCTGGGCGAGACCGGCGTCAGGATATTCAGCGCGCCCTGATACTCGGCCGCGGCCTTCGTCGCCCGCTCGACGTTGTCGCCGTCCGCCTTGTTGATGGCGATCATGTCCGCGAGCTCGATCACGCCCTTCTTGATCCCTTGCAGGTCGTCGCCGCCGCCTGCCAGCAGCAGCACCAGGAAGAAATCCACCATCTCGGCCACTGCCGTCTCCGACTGGCCGACGCCGACCGTCTCGACGATCACCACATCGAAGCCTGCCGCCTCGACCAGCACCATTGTCTCGCGCGTGCGCCGCGCAACGCCGCCCAAAGTCCCGGACGTTGGCGACGGCCGGATGAACGCCTCCCTCGCCTGCGAGAGTCGCTGCATGCGCGTCTTGTCGCCCAGGATCGAGCCACCTGTGCGCCGCGACGTCGGATCGACAGCCAGCACCGCCACCTTGTGCCCCTTGGCGATCAGGTTCATGCCAAGCTGATCGATGGTGGTCGATTTGCCCACGCCCGGCACGCCAGTGATCCCGATGCGATAAGCCTTCCCCGTGCGCGGCAACAGCCGCTGCAGCACCTCGCGTGCGATGGCCTGGTGTGCCGGCTTGTTGCTCTCGATCAGCGTGATCGAACGCGCCAGCATGGCGCGATCGCCTGCCTCGACCCGGGCCACGTACTGGTCGGGCGTCAGCGCGGCGCGCTGTGCTGACGAGCTCCCATACATGTTTCGTGGCTGTCGCATGTCCAAATTGCGTTAGGCTTCCGCACATCGCAGGCGACATGAGCGGATATCAAGGAATTCGACAAGGGCCGCGCTAGCCCATGAACTCGCGCAACTTCGCCGAACCCGTGACTACGATCGGCCGGCAGCGAATGTAACCGTTATCGTAATTGTAACGGGCCCGCCGCTATCACCGACGAGCGCCCGAGTCTCTTCCCGCACCACTCGACGAACGTGATCCGGCAGTGCCACATACTCCTGTCCGACATTGCCGGCGCCTGCTTCTATACCGTTGAAATAGGCATCGAACGAGGCAAACGTCAGGTCCCGTGACTCTGTCACTGTTTCCACATCGGCGAAACCTGCGGCTGCAAGCAGTTCGCGCATATGCGGTTCGCTGCCGTCGAACGAGTTTGGCCCCGATCGATCATTCAATTTGGGGGCATGGCGATCGATGATCGGGAGGATGCGGCTGACCAATGCCGTGGTCGGTGCAGTATTCACGGAGACCGCAAGTCGTCCGCCGCGGCGGAGGACTCGTCTCATCTCCGCTAGGCCGCGCGGCGGTTCTGGAAGATACATCACGCCCATGTTGCAGATGACTGCATCGAAGGCCTCGTTTTGAAACCGCATTGCCTGTGCGTCGTCCACGGAGAACGCCACATTGGTGAGCCCGGTCAGCCTCTGCCGTGCCTGTGCGATCATCGCCGGTGAAATGTCTGAAGCGGTAACGCGGCCCGAGGGGCCCACAGCCTGAGCTGCAGCCGCCGCCGCGATCCCCGTGCCTGAGGCAACGTCAAGGACGACCTGCCCCGGCGAGAGTTTTGCCATCGACACGAGTGTCGGGACCAATTGGCGAGTCATAGTCCCGACGGCCTGATCGTATCCGCTAGCCGCCTGTTGCTCGAACTGCAGTTCACTTGTCATTGGAGCCCTCGAATTAAAATGATTCGACAGCGATCAGGGCTGTATTGGAAGCGACCGCAGCTTGCGCTCCGACCCCCCGAATGGGCTCGATTAGGCATTTCATTCCGAAATGGCGCAAGTGCCGCTGCAAGAAGGTATCCCGATGCTCGAGCCCGCCTGGCCGTATCTCGCGATGCTGGTTTCGGCCTTTGGCGCTGCAACTTTACTGCCGCTCGCCTCCGAGGCCGTTCTTCTGGCCGAGATCAAGGCCGGGCTCGGCAATACACCTGGATTGGTTGCCGTCGCGACGGTCGGGAATGTCGGCGGATCGACATTCAACTGGTGGCTGGGGCAGCACGTGCATCGATACGAAGGGAGAAAATGGTTCCCATTTTCCGCTGATCAGATGGCAGCTGCGTCCAATCGCTTCAGGCGTTGGGGCATTTGGTCGTTGCTTCTTGCCTGGCTGCCCGTTATTGGAGATCCGTTGACGTTCGCGGCAGGTCTCCTTCGGGTGCGCCTCTTTCCGTTCCTGGCCCTGGTGACCATAGGAAAGGCGGCGCGTTACGCGGCTTTGGCAACCTGGATCTGAGTTCAGATCCGGGCGATCAATTATTCCGGGCTGATCTTGCCATTAACTTGAAATAAGCGCATAAGACCGCAATCGAACTCGCTTTGGTGCGCACTACACGACGGCATGACCCTGACTGTTACCACTCCATTGCGTGATTTGATGGCCGCACGGTCTAGGCCTGCGGCCTAGCCTGCATTGGAGAAGACGGAAATGGCGACTGGCACTGTTAAATGGTTCAACGCGACGAAAGGGTACGGGTTCATTCAGCCTGACGAAGGCGGCAACGATGTGTTCGTTCACATCTCGGCTGTCGAGAGGGCAGGCCTGACCGGTCTTCGCGAGGGCCAGAAGATCTCGTATGAGATCGAGAAGGGCCGTAACGGCAAGAGCGCTGCGGTCAATCTCAAGACCTCTTGAGATCAGCCAACGTGCTGGATGGGGCGGGCTAGGTCCGCCCCGTTTGTGTTTTCGGAGCTCCTTCGTTCTGCTAAATTGTCGTCGCTCCCGGTCGCGGGATCTAGTCAGGGACACTTCATGGCCAAGGAAGAGATGCTCGAGTTCGAAGGCGTCGTCGCGGAGGTTCTTCCGGATGCCCGCTGCCGCGTGCAGCTCGAAAATGGACACGAGGTCATCGCTTACACGTCCGGGCGAATGAAGAAGAACCGCATTCGCATTCTCGCGGGCGACAAGGTCACCGTAGAGATGACGCCTTACGATCTCTCGAAAGGACGGATCAATTTCCGTCACAAGGATGTTCGCGCTGGTGCCGGTATTGGCGCTCCGCCGACAGGCCCCGGTGGTGGACCGAGCGGCGGTGGCGGACGCCGCCCGCCCCCACGTCGCCGGTAAAGCGCTCGCTCCGCTATTCTTTGTGGTTTTCTGGCTGGGCCGACGTCACGTGGCCTCGGCACCGTGTCGAATGGCGGTCGGCAGTCGCTTCCCTCCCGCGCCGCGACTCGTAAGTGTCACGCTGCCTGCGCCCTCGCCATCTGCCAGCGACCCATCCGCGATCATTCGACCAGCCGCTCGAACGAGCATGGCGGCCAGCGCGCGCGGCATATTGCGCAATGGGTTCGCCTTGACCATGATTGGCGCTGAAGGTGCAGTCAGCAATGCGCAAGCAGCGCAGAATGCGCCATCTGAACCCGTAGTTTCTCGCAGCGGACCTGGGCCGCGCCCAGTGACAGGGAGCGTTGAGCTTGACCGAACCCACGACAACGACCATCGACGTCAACGGCCATCCGTGCCGGATTTGGACCAAGGGCTCGGGTCCCAAGCTCGGGTGGATCGCGGGCTTTGGCGGCCTGCCACGTTGGATACCGTTCCTCGACAAGCTCGCCGAGACGCGGACAGTCGTAGTGCCATCGTTGCCTGGCTACCCGGGCGCTACCGGACACACGCTTCTCGACACGCACCTCGACTGGATCTGCGTTGTGCGCGAGATCTTCTTGAAAGCGGGCCTCGAAGGCGCGGATATCGCCGGCTCGTCGGTCGGTGCTTCGTTCGCCGCCGAGTTCGCGGCCATGTGGCCGCACAAGGTGAAGCGCCTTGCGCTCGTCGCGCCGTGGGGCATGTACGACGACAAGGACCCGCCGACGGACGTGTGGGCGCAGCGTCCTGACGACCAGCCGGGCATTCTCGTCTCCAATCCGCAGATCTGGAAAGACCTGAAGGCCGTGCCGCCGCATGCCAACTCGGTCGAATGGCCGATCGAACAGGTGCGCGCTTCAGAAGCCGCTGCCCGCGCGTTCTGGCCGCTCGGCAACACGCGCATCGATAAGCGGCTGCCGACCATTATCGCGCCGACGCTGCTTCTATGGGGCAGTGAAGACCGGCTGATGCCAAAGAGCTACGCGGAGAAGTTCGCGAGAGCGATCAAAGGACCGTCCACGATCAAGACTATTTCCGGCGCCGGGCATCTCGCCGAACTCGATCAGCCTGAAGCGACTGCACAAGCTGTCCTCCAATTCTTGCAATAAGGGTGCAACTCATGAAACTCGATCCAGAAAGCCAAGCTTTTCTCGACCTGATCAAAAAGCTCGGCCGCCCGCCGATCGACTCGCTGCCGCCCATGCAGGCGAAGGAGGTGTTTCGGCGTGGGCGCATGGTGACGCAGCCGGACTTGCCGCAGATCGATCGCGTGAAGGAGTACGAGGCAAAGGGACCGCACGGGCCTATCCCGGTGCGCTTCTATCGGGGCGCCGGCACTGCGGACATGGGCAATCTTCCGTGCCACATCTACTATCACGGCGGAGGCTGGGTGCTCGGCGACCTCGACAGCCACGACTGGGTCTGCCGCCGTATCGCCAATGCTGTGCAATGCGCGGTGCTTTCCGTCGACTATCGCATGGCGCCGGAGCATGTTTTCCCGGCGGCCTATGACGACTCTCTCGCGGCCGTCGAATGGGCTGTCGCCAATGCCCAGATGCTGAAGATCGACCCGTCACGGCTGTCCGTCGGCGGTGACAGCGCGGGCGGCAATCTCGCAGCGGCGGTCGCGATCGGTTTGCGCGATGCCGGCAAGATCAAGCTCAAGTCGCAAATTCTCGTCTATCCGGCGGTCGACCTCTCGATGAGCGGCAATTACTACGGCAAGTTCACGCGTGAGAGTGGTCTGATTCTGACCGATGAGACGATGAAGTGGTTCATTGATCTTTATACACCCAAGGTCGAGCAGAGGAAGGACTGGCGCGCCTCGCCGCTGCACGCTTCGAGCCTCAAAGGACTACCTCCTGCGCTCGTCATCCTCGCTGGCTTCGACCCCCTGTGCGCGGAAGGCGATGCCTTCGCCGCCCGTCTCGAGAAGGAGGGCGTGAAGACCACCGTGAAACGCTATCCCGGCCAGATCCACGGCTTCCTTTCGAACGGCAAGATGCTCCCCAAGGCCAACGACGCCATCGAGGACATCGCCGCCGTCATGAAGGCGAACTTCTAAAGCGCATGGAGATTGGCCAGGTGCGAGTGGGGTTAGGTTCCCCGCTGGCCATCTGGCCCCTGACCTCACGCTCTTTCCGGCAGCCTGTTGCGTTGTGAGACATGACGAGCGCACATGACCACCGTTGACACTCAAGCTGCCATAGATCGCCTCATGCGCTTCCTCAAAGTGGAAGGCGTCACGGGCCGCGAGAAGAAGATCGGCCAGGAGCTCATGGCAGCGCTCAAGGAAGTGGGTGTGCCGGCGAAGGCGATGCGGCTCGACGATGCCAACACGCGCATTCCGCTTCCAACCGAGACCGGCAACCTCATCGTCGATCTGCCGGGCCGCGGCGCGCTCGGCAATCAGGATCGGCTGTTGTTCATGACGCACATGGACACGGTGCCGCTGTGTGCCGGCGCCAAGCCAATCCGCAAAGGCAACAAGATCGTCAACGAGGCGAGGACGGCGCTAGGCGGCGACAACCGCACGGGATGTGCAGTACTCGTTTCGCTCGCGGCCGAGCTCAACAAGCACAAGCTTGATCATCCTCCGATCACCATGATGTTCTGCGTGCGCGAGGAAAGCGGGCTCTGGGGTGCGCGGCATGTCAACCTGGCCGATCTTGGTCCCGTGAAGATGGCCTTCAACTATGACGGGCGCGGCGCGACGGACGTGGTGATCGGCGCCGTCGGCGCGGACCGGTGGGAGGTGGAAATCTTCGGCCGAGCCTCGCACGCCGGCGGCGCGCCGGAAAAGGGCATCAGCGCGACCATGGTCATGAGCCTCGCGCTGGCCGAGGTGCAGGCCGGCGGCTGGTTCGGCAAAGTCGTAAAGGGCGACAAGCAGGGAACCAGCAATGTCGGCCCCGTTACCGGGGGTGAAGGACGCCCTGCGGGTGACGCCACCAACGTCGTCACCGACTATGTGCACATCCGCGGCGAGAGCCGCAGCCACGACACCAAGTTCTTCAAGGAGATCACCGCCGCCTACAAGACCGCCTTCGAGAGCGCTGCGAAGAAGGTCGTCAACTCGGAAGGCAAGCACGGCAAGGTCAAGTTCAAGACCCACACCGACTATCACCCGTTCCGCCTGAAGGAGACGCTCCCCGTCGTGAGGCGCGCCATCGCTGCCATCTCCGAGGACGGTACCAAGCCCAACGTGCGCGCGACCAACGGCGGCCTCGATGCCAACTGGATGGTCCGACACGGCATACCGACCGTCACTATGGGCGCCGGCCAGAACGAGGCGCACACGGTCGACGAATGGGTGAACCTCGACGAGTTCGAGACGGCGTGCCGGCTGTCGGTGCGCCTCGCCACAATGCGGTGAGCTCAGAGACCAGCCAAGCACAGTCTCACGGGCGGCGCTTCAAGAACAGTGAGACCGCCTCCTTATAGCTGCGGTCACCCACGGCTTTCATGTGGTCGCGGTTCTGGATGACGAAGCCCTCGGCGCCAGGAATGAGCTTCGCGAGGTCTTCCGCCGAGCCGCCGATCACGTCGTCGCTTCCCACAGCGATCAATACAGGACATTGGAGCGTCGCGACCGCGGCCGGCGTCAGTGGATCACGTGCGGAGCGGATGCAGGCCGCGAGCGCCTTCAGGTCGCTCCTGGTTGCTTCTGCGAAAGCGCGAAACGTCCGGGCCGTCGCATTGGTCACATTGTCGATCGACGGCGCTTCCAGGGCTGCCGCGATGGGGCCGGTTCCCGCCATTGGACGCACCATGTTGCGCCCGAGCCCGCCGAAGACGAGGCTGCGCACGCGATCCGGATGTGCCAGCGCCAGGAACGCCGAGATTCGCGCGCCCATGGAGTAGCCCATAACATCGGCGCGCGTGATGGCGAGATGATCGAGGAGCCGGCGCGCGTCCTCCGCCATGAGCGGCGCGCCATAGGCGGCCGGTTCGTGGAATTTCGCCGATGCCCCATGGCCGCGGCAGTCCATGGCGATGACACGGCGGCCGTCGCGCACGAGATGGCGCACCCAACCAGTATCGACCCAGTTCACGTGCGCATTGGAAGCGAAGCCGTGGATCAGCAAAATGGGGTCGCCTTCGCCCTCATCGAGGAACGCGATCTCGGCGCCATCGGATTGGAATGTGTGCACGTGCCGCACCTCGTGTTCTCAACGCCATCGAATCGCGCGGCCGCTGGGTGCCGATGCGCTGGGTGTTCCCATGCGACCGATCCGACCCTGGCGAGGTCCGCTGCCAGCAGGTAAGGTGCTCCGCAACGCAGCACCCATCAATACCAAGGACCACCGGATGGCCGTTTCCACCACCCCGCACTTCGCGAACGATCTCGGTGTCGAGAAAATCGAGGTCGGCGTCAAGGAGCTCCTGTGCATGGGCGCGCGACCGCCCTTCGACCATCCGCACGTCTTTCTCGACATGGGGCAGGACAGGCAGATCCTCTGCCCCTACTGCTCTACGCTCTATGTTCATGGTACACAGCTCGGCGAAACCGAGACCGTTCCGCCAGGCTGCCTGGTGGCAGATCAGCCCGCGGTGGTCTGAACGCGCCTGCCGGAGAAGGCGTCGCTCATGGCCAGGGCTCAGACAGCGGCGCGCGACCTTCCCATTCTGATCGTCGGCGGCGGCATTGCGGGCCTGGCGAGCGCTTTGGCACTCGCGCGACATGGGATTGCGTGCCGCATACTGGAACGGCGTGAGACGTTCTCTCAGTCCGGCGCCGGCATTCAGCTCGGCCCCAATGCGGTGAAAGCGTTGCGGGCCCTCGGCGTGCTCGATGCGCTGCAGCCGTTGGCCGGCCAGCCGCAAGCGATCGTCGTTCGCGAAGGCGCCTCAGCGCGCGTGTTGCAGCGGTTGCCGCTCGGCGATTGGATTGCGGCGCGGCACGGTGCACCTTATCTCGTCGCTCACCGACGCGATCTGCAAAGCGCGCTTCTCGACCGCGTTCGACAGCAGCCGCTGATCACGGTTGAAACCGGCTTCGAGGCGGTAACGGTCAATGAGCTTGCGGGCGAAATTCGGATCGGAGCGCGCGACGGACGCGAGCATCAGGGGGCCGCGATCATCGGCGCAGACGGCGTCCATTCGACAATGCGGCGGACGCTGTTCCCCGAAAGACCGCCGCGGTTCACCGGCCGCACCGCCGCAAGAACGGTGATTCCTGCTGGCGCGCTGACGAGCGCTATCCGTGAGGCCATTCCATCGAGCACTACCGGAGTCTGGCTCGTACCGGATGCACACGTCGTGCACTACCCTGTGCGCGGCGGACGCGAGTTAGCGGTGGTCGTCATCAGCAGCGAAGATTGGCCTGAGACGCGCTGGTCCGCGCCCGTCGACCGGGCCAGCGTGCAGCAAACAGTGCGCGCGTTTTCACCCCATCTGCGAGCGATGCTCGGCCTTGCCGACGACTGGCGCAAGTGGGCGCTCTTCGATGCCGCGCCTCTCCCCACGTGGTCGCACGGGCGCGTGTTGCTGATTGGCGATGCGGCTCATCCTGTGCTGCCGTTCCTTGCCCAAGGCGGCGGGCTCGCGCTGGAGGATGCCATTGTGCTCGCCCACCACATTGCTAAGTCTCCGCACGAACTGGCCGACGCCTTTCGGCAGTTCCACGCCGATCGGGCTCAACGTGCGGCGCGCGTGCTCCATGGCGCACGGCGCAATGGCCGGGTCTTTCACCTTGGGGGAGTTCAGGCGCAGGCGCGAAACGCCGTCATGCGGGTTCTCCCCGGCGCTCGCATCATGGCCGGCTACGATTGGCTCTACGGCTTCGAGCCGGCTGCCCTGCCGCTTGCATAGCTGCCCGGCGCGAGCGAGCTGCTCAATCGCGGCAACGGGCTTCCCGTGTGGCGGTGCCGTGCTAGGCTCCGGCCATGGATCGAAAGCGCGGACTGTCGCTGGTCCAGAGCCATTCTTGTCGAGGGAGCGCCACCATGACTGCTGCAACTGTCATTCCGGCAACCGAAATCACCAAAGGTCTTGCATCCTGGACCGCCGCCTATTCTCCTGAGGCGGCCACGCCGTTGAGCGATGCCTGGGCAAAGCACTGCCTCATCGACTGGTTCGCATGCACGATCGCTGGCGCGAAGGAGCCGCTCGCCGACATCCTCGCGGAGGAGTTCCGGTCGAGCATCAGCGGCCCGTCGACGCTGATCGCGCGCGGTGCGAAGGCCACGCCCCACGACGCGGCCCTTGTCAACGGCACGCTGTCGCACGCGCTCGACTTCGACGATGTCAACCAGATGATGCACGGCCATCCCTCGGTTCCTGTGGCAGCCGCTGTGCTGGCCATCGGCGAGGCGCTCGGCAAGAGCGGGCGCGATGTGCTTACCGCCTTCATCGCCGGCTACGAGGTCGAGTGCCAGATCGGCAGCATGGCCGGCGACGAGCACTACGAGAACGGCTTCCATGCCACCGGCACGTTCGGCACGTTCGGCGCGGCGGCGGGCGCGGCCAAACTGATGGGCCTCGACACAGCCAAAACACAGATGGCGCTCAGCATCGCAGCTTCCCAGGCGTCCGGCCTCAAGATCAACTTCGGCACCATGACCAAACCGCTGCACGCCGGCAAAGCCGCCATGAACGGGCTCATTGCCGCGCGTCTCGCGGCGCGCGATTTCACGGCACAGCCCAATGCCATCGAGGCGCCGCAAGGCTTCATCACGACGCAAGTTCCTGGCTTCACGCCGCGGCCCATACGCCCCGATGCCAAAACACCGATGGCCGTCGAGAGCAATCTCTTCAAGTACCACGCCGCCTGCTATCTCACGCACTCCTCGATCGAGGCAATCCGGGACCTGAAGCGGCGCCATAACATCGGCATCGACGACATGAAATCCATGACGCTGCATGTCGACGCGGGCCACAAGAAGGTCTGCGATATCGCCGAGCCGAAGTCGGGACTCGAGATCAAGTTTGCCATCAGGCACCTCACCGGCATGGCACTCGACGGCCTTGATACCGCCGCGCTCGGTACCTACTCGGATGCCAACGCCAATGATCCGAAGTACGTGGCGCTGCGCCAGCACATCTCGCTCGACACGGCACCTGATGCGAACCGTGCGCGCCATGGCGCCTCCGTGACTATCGAGCTGAAGGACGGGCGCAAGGTGCGGGCTGACCACAATGTCGGCGTGCCGGCGAGCGATGTCGCGCTGCAAGGCGAGAAGCTCGACGCGAAATTCCATGCTCTTTGCGAGCCGGTGATCGGCCGCGCTCGCACCAAGACCGCGCTTGGCCTGCTCAATCGTATCGAGGAGCTGCCGAACCTGAAATCACTGATGGAGGCTGTCGCCTGACGCCGTGAATGCGGCGGTGCGCGGCTCATCCGCGCGGATGCTGCCAAGCTGAAACAAGGCACAGCACGGGTTCGTTTCCGAAACGCATTCCCGGGTTCTGGGTTGCAGCCATGCTTCAGCCTGCCCTCTCGTCGAGTCGGTGCCGATTGACGTGCGCAGCACTGGCGAACCAGTGGTTGAAGATTTACATAGGCCCTGAAGCCAGGCACCAAACGCGAATTGGAACCCAGCAATCTTTCGGTCTGACACTGCCGGTGCTTGAGCATATGGCACCCGAAGGTTGGGCGGATGCATTACCCTCCCGCGGCGAGATCGATGGCACGGCGGTACATGGTCTTCGCGGCTTCGGGCGTGTTGTAGCCGGCATGCGCGGTGATGGTCACATTAGGCGCGCTGAGCAGCGGCTCATCGGGCGGCGTCGGCTCCTTCATGAACACGTCCGTGGCGTAGTGGCCGAGCTGACCCGACGTCAGGCGCTCGATCACCGCGGCCTCATCCACCACGCCAGCCCGAGCTGTGTTCACCAGGATTGCGCCAGGCTTCATCAATCCGAGGCGCTGGCGGCTGATGAACGCCCGTGTCTCGTCGGTGAGCGACAGATGCAGACTGATGATGTCGGAGGACGATAGCACCTCCTCGAGGGCGCGCATCGGCACCGGTGCATCGGAAAGCTTGGAGCGGTTCCAGGCGATGACCTTGAGGCCGACACCCTGGCCGATGCGCGCCATCTCCCGGCCGATGCCGCCAACACCGATAAGCCCAAGCGTCTTGCCCTTGAGCTCCATGCCCTGCATCGTCTTCCAGCCGCCTCCGCGCATGATGGCGTGCATGGTCGAGATATGCCGCGCCGCCGAAAACACCAGTCCCATGGCGTGCTCGGCAACGGTCGTGTCGCCATAGCCCTTGATTGTCGATACCTTGATGCCTTCCCGCTCAGCCGCAGCGAGATCGATGAAGCTCCCCGCCCCGGTGCCGAGAAACACGATGTGGCGAAGCCCCTTGTTTCGGCAGGTGCGCAGAGTTTCGGCCTTAAAATAGGTCGCGTCGTTGACGACGGTGTCGAAGCCCTGAATAAGCTGCGGAATGTCCGTCTCGCCCACAGGCCCCATGTTGATCGCGACATCGATGTCGCCAGGTTTGACGACTTCCTTCCAGAGGCGGTCAATGTCGGGCGTCGAGTCTATAAACAGGGTCTTCGCCATGGAGCACCTGGGGCTATGCGTCGGAAGCTCGGGCGACCCTAGAGGACGGTCCAAGTGGCCGGAAGTGGATTTCTGAAGTCTCGGGTCTCGGGCTCCGTTATGCTCAGTCGTGAGCTGTTTGGAACGGCCCTCGACTGACGTGACCCAACAGACTTGCCATTGGCGATCGATCCGCGGATTGGCAAGGCAGCAGCACACCCGCTCACCGCGGCTCGCTTAGCCGTGACCAGCGGGCGACATAGCCATCGAATGGCCAAGGGGGGCCAGCGCCATAGCCATACCTGCGCCCTCCCCCATAGCCGTAGCGGTAGCCGTTGCGGTATCGGTCCCAGTCCCGAAGATACTCGTGTTGACGCCGTGCGTCGTACGGCCAGGCATAGCGGGGCAGCCAGGCGCCGCCGCTGCGCGTCTCGGGCCATCGCGGATAGGGTTGCCGCCAGCTCCAGGCGCCGCGCGGCTCCTGCCAGTAAGGCCGGAACGGGTAGGAGCGCGGGCGCCATGGCCGTGGCTCGCCATAGCTTCGCGGCCACCAGCCATTGTAGGCGCCGTAGCCGCGATCCTCCCACCTCAAATTTGTGGCTGATAGGCCATCGCCCGGCCTTGCCGTGCGGTCGTCTGGCGCCGATGCAATCGGCTCGAGGGCGTCCACTGGATCCGTGGGCTGGGCCATCGCCCCTCCGCCCCAACTCAAGCCTGAAAAGGCAATCAAACCTACGCCAACACGACTTACCAACCCCATGGACGCCTCCTCTAAAAAACAACTGCAGCATATACAATGTCTATGTTCATGTAAAGTTCTTTTTCATGTTTTGTTCACGCGTCGAATCGTTCGCTGCAGGTGGGTGGCGCGTGCCGCAGGCGCGCGACCGGCAGAGTCGTGCCGCAGGCGTTCCGGAAAGCAGTCGATAATGGCCAGACAGAGCCGAAGGCGCGTGAACAAAAAAAATGGTTCGGCCCTGGTGGCGTGAGGCATGTGCTCTGCGCGTTGTCGCACGCACCACCCTGCCGCTCTCGTACTACGCCCCCTTCGGCCCGGCGACGATCCTGGCATCATGCAACTTGCCGATCTCGGTGCCCGAGAGACCGAGAATCCCAGACAGGATCTCGTCCGTATGCTGGCCCAGCACCGGCGCCGGCCTGGCGGCCAGCCGCTCGGCATCGAGAAACTCGAACGGCGCGCCGGCGGACCAGAGCGTGCCAATCCCCGGCTGCGCCACGCGCGAGAACATGGGGTTTCCGGCCACCAGCGGATGCGCGCCGCCGGCTTCGCCCGCTCCGCCGCCAACCAGCTCGCGCGGCATCAAGTAGGGCCCCCACAGCGCGCCGGCCTTGGTCAGCTTCGCCGCCGCGTCGTCGAACGACAACGAGCCAATCCACGGTCCGATCACCTGGGCCAGCTCGCGCCGTGCTTCCCAGCGGTGCGCTTCGTTCTCAAGATCGAGGCCACGCGCCTGCTCGATCGCCGCGAACTTCTCTTTCAAGCTGCCCGCCTCGGCCAGTGCCGCGAGCTGCCGCGCCGTGAACACGCAGATCATCACGTGCCGCCCGTCGCGCGTCGCGAAATCGCGCGCAAAGGTGCCGAACACCTCGTTGCCGTAGCGCGGCCGGTCGATCCCGTTGATCTCCGCCTCGCCGAGGTAACCGAGCGCCGCTGTCACCGCCAATGCCATGTCCTGCAGCGCCAGGCGCACAAGCTGCCCACGCCCCGTTCGCATGCGATGCCGTTCGGCTGCCAGCAGCGCCGCGGCGGCAGCAAAGCCCGTTGCAACGTCCCAGGCGGGCAGCACCTGATTGACCGGTCCGTGGTGCCCCTCCGGCCCGGTGATCATCGGAAACCCCGTCACCGAATTCACCGTGTAGTCGACCTGCGCCGAGCCATCGCGCGCACCCGTTATGTTGAGCGCGATCAGATCCGCGCGTCGCGCCTGCAAGGTCTCGTAGGAAAGCCAGCCGCGCGCCGGCAGGTTGGTCGAGAAGATGCCAGCGTCCGGTCCCGGCGCGGTGATGAGGCGCGTGATCAGCTCGCGCCCCTCCGGGCGCTTCAGGTCCACCGCGAACGATCGCTTGCCCTTGTTGAGGCCCGCCCAGTAGAGGCTCACGCCCTCATTTGTCACCGGCCAGCGATTGGCGTCGAGCCCACCGCCGATGTCGTCGAAGCGGATCACGTCGGCGCCGAGCGCGGCGAGGGTCATGCCGCCAAGCGGCGCCGCGACGAACGCCGAGCCTTCGATGATGCGCAGGCCAGAGAGGAGGGCGGGCATGGGTGCGTGAGCTCCGGGGTCATTCGGTTCGAAGTGCAATGTAACGCGTTCGGGGTGACGGGTCACGGTTGGCCAGTCAGTCTTCGACGTCCGGACGCTCCCCGCTGCAACCCTTGCGAGGCATTGTTCCGGCCACCGGCCCACTGTGCTATCGACGGCGGGCGCTGCCGGTCCCAAGTCCACTGACGGTCGACCGCGGCCCGGCTGCGCAGAACGCCCAATCGGCCAACGAGGACCCCATGCGCGACGAACGCCCGGAGCTCAGGAAATGCGCGGCGAACTATGTGCCGCTCACGCCGGTGAGCTTCCTCGCCCGTGCCGCGAGCTTCTTTGGTGAGCGCACGGCCGTCGTGCATGGAAAGCGTCGCTTCACGTATCGCGAGCTCTACGCACGCTCGCGCCGTCTCGCACACGCCCTGACCAAAGCTGGCATCAAGCGCGGCGACACGGTGGCGATTGTCGCGCCCAACATTCCCGCGATGCTCGAAGCCCACAACGCGGTGCCAATGATTGGCGCCATCCTGAACCCCATCAACATCCGTCTCGATCCGGCGACAATCGCCTTTTGCCTCGAACACGGCGAGGCGAAGCTCATCCTCACCGACCGCGAGTTCCATGCCACCGTCGCGCCCGCGCTCGAAAAGCTCGGGCCCAAGAAACCCATCGTCATCGACATCGCGGACACCGAAACCGCGGGCCAGCCCACCTACGGCTCCGTCGAATATGAGGACTTCATCGCCGCCGGCGACCCGCAATTCGCCTATCCGGGCCCCGAAGACGAGTGGGATTCGATCTGCCTCCTCTATACGTCCGGCACGACAGGTAATCCGAAGGGCGCCGTCTACAGTCACCGCGGCGCCCATCTGGGTGCGCTCGCCAATGCACTCTCGTTCAAGCTCGACCATGAGAGCCGCTACCTGTGGACGCTGCCGATGTTCCACTGCTCCGGCTGGACCTACACCTGGGCCGTCACCGCCGCAGGCGGCACGCACGTTTGCCTCAGGCGCGTTGAGCCGAAGCGCATCTTCGATCTCATCGCCGAGGAGCGCGTCACGCACATGTGCGGCGCGCCGATCGTGCTCAACATGCTCGTCCATGCGCCGGCCTCCGACAAGCGCGCGCTCCCGACTCGCCCGAAAGTGGCAACGGGCGGCGCCGCGCCGCCCGCGATCGTCATCGAGCGCATGGAGGCCATGGGCTTCGAGGTGCTGCACCTCTACGGCACCACCGAAAGCTACGGCCCCTCGACCTATTGCGCTCACAAGAGCGAATGGGACACCGGCGACACCACGCAACGCTTCGCCTACATGGCGCGGCAGGGCATTCCCAACGCGCTGATCGAGGACATGATCGTCGCCGCGCCCGACACCATGGCCGTCACCCCGCGGGATGGCGAGTCGATTGGCGAGATCATGCTCCGCGGCAACACGCTGATGAAAGGCTACCTCAAGAACGAGAAGGCCACCGCCGAGGCCTTTGCTGGAGGCTACTACCGTTCCGGCGATCTCGCGGCCTGGCACGACGACGGCTACATCGAGGTCAAGGATCGCTCGAAGGACATCATCATCTCAGGCGGCGAGAACATCTCCTCGCTGGAGGTCGAGGAGGTGCTCTACCGCCACCCAGAGGTCATGGAAGCGGCCGTCGTCGCGCGCCCCGACGAAAAATGGGGCGAGACGCCGTGCGCATTCGTCACGCTGAAGTCCGACGCCAAACCCGTCACCTCCGACGACATCATCCAATGGTGCCGCGACGGCATGGCCCGCTATAAAGTCCCGAAAACCGTCGTCTTCGGCCCGCTGCCCAAGACCTCGACCGGCAAAATTCAAAAGTTCGTGCTGAGAGAAAAAGCGAAGGCGCTCTGACCCGGACGGTCGTCGATCGGCGTCAGACCCTTGAATTTGACCACTTGCGAATCTCCCCCACTGGCGATCTGGCCACTCCCCACTCACGCAATCCTCGGACGGACTCCCAAAAATGAAAAGCGCACTCATCATCGGTGGATCACGCGGCCTTGGCCTTGGCCTCGTTGGCGAACACCTCACCCGAGGCTGGTCGATCACCGCCACCAAGCGCGGCGCGGCGCCCGAGCTCGAAGCCCTGGCGAAAACCGCCGCCGGCAAACTGAAAATCGAATCGCTCGACATCAACCAGCCAGCACAAGGCGCCGCGCTCGCGCAAAAACTCGCCGGCCAGAAGTTCGATCTCCTGTTTCTCAACGCCGGCATGATGGCCGGCCGAGGAACGCCGCTCACCGAAGTGGCCGATGCCGACTTCGTGTCGATCTTCATGACCAACGCCGTCAGCCCCATTCGCGTCGCCGACCAGCTCTTCGGCACGGTCGCGCCCGGCGGCATGATTGCCTTCATGTCGTCGATCCTGGGCTCCATCGGAACCAATGACGACGGCCGCGCCGAGCTCTACCGCGCCAGCAAGGCAGCGCTCAATTCATTCGTCCGCTCGTTCCGCGCCCGCCATGCGCAGCCTGATCTCACCGTTCTCGCCTTGCATCCGGGTGTCGTGCGCACCTCCATGGGCGGGCCCTCCGCGCCGCTCGACATCGACACCAGCGTCAAAGGCGTCGCCGACGTCATCGCCAAACGCTGGGGCACGGGCGGCTGCGCCTTCGTCGACTACCGGAACGAGGTGATCCCTTGGTGAGGGTCATTGTGCGCCTTGCGCTGCAAGACTTCGCCAATACCCGTAGCCAACTTCACCCAGCCTGGCGCGCCACCGTCGCGGCGTCGGCATCCGCCGATCCGAATACCCAGTCAAGTGTATCGTAGAGAGCCGAGCCCGGCTGCGATGCGAGCAGATGATTGCGCAGCTCGCGCAATGCGCCGGTCGCGTGATAAACCTCACCAGCTTGCCGCGAGGTCAACTGCACGCGCGCGGTGCGCAGGTAGCGCGCCGCACTGTAGGCCTGGAATGCGGCAGTGATATCGTCCGTGCGGCTGATCAGCTCCGCCAGCACGACCGCGTCCTCCAGCGCCATGCAGGCGCCCTGCGAGATGTAGATCATCATCGGATGCGCGGCATCGCCCATCAGCGCCACGCGACCCCGAGAGAACGCGCTAAGCGGCGGCCGGTCGTAGAGCACCCAGGCTCGCGACACATCGATGTGCTCGAGTATCGACTTCACGTGTGGGCAGGCGTCGCGGAAATGGCGACGCATCATATCGCGATCGCCCTTGGGCGGCGCCACCCCTGGTCCACGCACCGCAATGGCCTCGGCAAGCGCCGGATCCCGATAGCTCGCGCCGATGTTGTAAATCTCGCTGCGCCGGAGCGGATAGTGGAAGAGGTCGAGCTCCGGTCCTCCCCACATCGTCACCGACTGTGAATAGAGAGCTTCGGGGATGGCCGATACAGGAACGACACCGCGGCACACGACATAGCCTTCGGTCCGCGGCGCCTCCGCGCCGAAGAGAGCACCGCGGGTCGCCGACCAGAGCCCATCCGCAGCAATCATCGCGCGGCCTTCGTACGTGTCACCTCCGGCCGCCGAGACCACCACCCGGTCGCCCGTTTCGCGAAATCCCGTGACCCGGCTCGAGGTGCGCAACGTGATCATCGCCGAGCTGCGACACGCATCGACCAGAATCTGCAGCAAGTCACCGCGATGCATCAGCGCGTATCGGTATCCGAACCGGCGCACAAACTCGGGCCCGATCTCCGCTTGATAAACGGGTTTGCCCGTCAGCATGTCACCGAGAACCAGCCGCTCAGGATAAGCGGCAACCCGTTCGACCTCCTCGAGCACACCCAAGGCACGAAACGCTTTGAACGCATTCGGTGGCATCTGGATGCCGGCCCCGATCTCGCCCAGTACCTCGGCCTGCTCGAGCACCTCCACGCGGTGCCCCAGACGCGACAATGCGAGCGCGACCGCGGTGCCGCCGATGCCGCCACCAACGACGATGATTGGCAGTGATGTCTCACCTCGAGCAGTCATAAGAACCCGATTTCAGCTTCGCCTTGTTGCTCGATATCGATCAATCGGCGCTGACGTTCGCCGCCTTGGCGACTGCCGTCCAACGTTGAATGTCGCGCTCGATTCGCTGCGCATAAGCGTCCGGCGTCGAGCTGACCGCGGTGATGGCGACATTTGCCAAACGCTCCTTGATTTCCGCCAGTGCTACGATTGCGGCGATCTCGGCTGCGAGGCGCTGGACGATCTCGCCTGGCGTACCCGCCGGCGCCACGATGCCGGAGAACAGCGTAACCTCGAGATCGGGGAAACCGGACTCGATCAGCGTCGGTACACCTGGAAATGCAGGATGCGCGCCAGCCGACGTCACAGCCAGCGCCTTCAGCAGATTGCCCTTCACCGCGCCCGCGATGGGTCCTGCGTCCGATAGCGTCATCGTCACCTCGCCCGAGGCAACCGCGTTGCTGGTGTCGCCGCTCCCCTTGAATGGGACGTGAGTGAGTGAAAGTCCGGCGCGCCGGCTGAACAGCTCCGCGGCGAGCTGGAACGGCGATGCGCTCGCACCGTAGTTGGCGTTCTTCGGATCGGATCTGAGGAATGTAACCAGCTCCTGCACCGACTTGACGCCAAGCGCCGGGCTCACCGCCAGCACCAGCGGGAACTCGCCCATCAGCGACACCGGCGCGAAGTCCTTCCGCGGATCATAGGGGAGCTTCTTGTAGATTGCCGGATTGATGGTCATCGGCCCGCTCGGGGCAACGAGCAGCGTGTAGCCGTCGGGCGCGGATTTGGCGACATACTCAACTCCAATGATCGCTTGCGCGCCCGGTTTGTTCTCGACCACCACCGCTTGGCCCAGCCGCTCCGCCAGCTTGGCTGCGATCGGCCGGGCGATCACGTCATTACCCCCGCCGGGACTATATGGAATGACGAGCCGGATCGGCTTCGCCGGATACGCCTGCGCCTTCACATCGTGGCGAGGGCCCGCAATACAGGCAACGCCCAGCACTATCGCCACTGCAATCCGGCCCCTGATCATGCTGTTCTCCCTGGACCCACCCTGCTCGACGCTGCCGCAATCTCGCCCGCGTCGCCGGATCGTTGCATACTGCCGTGAGCGCAAGGCTTACTTCAAGATGGCGGTGGCAGCTTGTTCCTGGATCCGGCGCCGGCTTGCCCGTGGAAGATCAGACGCGGCTCCCTATATGAATGGGCAGGAACCGGCTGGAGCACACGACACCATAACGCGCCAGCCGGATAGCAGCGCGAGGTGACGTATGACGACCACTTGGATTCTTGTCGCCGACGGCGGCCGTGCCAGAGTTTACGCGACGATCGGACCCGCAGCACCTCTCATTGCCGTGCCGGAATTCACACTGGACGAAAGTGTAGCGCCTTCGCATGAGCTGGCACGGGATCGCCCCGGCCGAACCTTCCAGTCGGTTGGACAAAAGCGGAGCGCGATCGAGCCTCGCGTCGATCCGCATCAGCAGGCCGAGACGCAGCTTGCGGAGCGGCTCGCACGCGATCTCGACGGGGCTCTCGAGCGCAAAGCGTTCGATCGGCTCGTGGTCGCGGCGCCACCGCGCTTTCTCGGCGACTTGCGCAGCGCATACACGGACCGGTTGAAGCGGGCGATCCACGGCGAAGTGGACAAAGACCTGACCAAGGTCGCCCCGGCGGACCTGCGCAATCATCTCGGCGATATTTTCACCTGAAGCGATAACCGTTTGTCGCTCGCCGGCACGGGATGAGCCTTACGTCTCGTCAGTAACGGCGCACACCGGCGCTTCATCAGCGCCGGCGTGGAGGCGCAAATCTCGAATGGCAGGGTTACGTCCGGAGAGCGGATTGTCGGGATCCCAGGCGATCTTCACGTTCTCGAAGCGGGCGCCGAGTGCATCGTAGATCATCAGCCGGCCGGCCATCGTATCGCCGATACCGATGATCTCCTTCAGCACCTCAGTCGCCTGCAGTGTACCGATGACGCCGACGACGGCGCCGAGCACACCGACCTCGGCGCAATTGGCGACGGTACCCGGCGGAGGCGCCTCGGGAAACAGGCAGCGATAGCTCGGATAGGGCGTGCCGTCGGCTGTCTTCTCGTGCGGCTTGAAGGTGGTGACGTAGCCGTCGAAGGGTCCCACGGCGCCGAACACCAGGGTCCGCTTGGCAAGATAGCAGGCGTCGGAGACAAGATAGCGGGTCGCGAAGTTGTCCGAGCCGTCGGCGACGACGTCGTATCTGGAGATGATCTCGATCGCGTTCGCCGCATCGAGCTTCATCGGATAGGTCTCGACGCGAATATGCGGGTTGAGCCGCGCCACCATGTCCTTCGCACTTTCGACCTTCAGCACGCCGACGTGTGCCGTGTCGTGCGCGATCTGGCGCTGGAGGTTCGAGAGTGAGACCGTGTCGTGGTCGATGACGCCGAGCGTGCCGACGCCCGCCGCCGCCAGATACATCACCAGCGGGCTGCCGAGCCCGCCAGCGCCGATCAGCAGCACGCGGGCGGCCTTGAGCTTCTGCTGGCCTTGGCCGCCGACATCCTTCAGCACCAGATGCCGCTTGTAGCGCTCGATCTCTTCGCGTGTGAGGTTCATGGGCCGTATGTAGCGGGTTTGTCGAGGGCGTAAAAGGGGTGCAAGGCCCGGGCGCTGCGCCCAGGACCAAGTCCATCGCTCGATTGCCCTTACGGGGACTTTGGGCGTAGCCTTGCCAAGGTACTTCAGCGCCACTTTCGTATTCGACGAAACGCGAGGAGGCTCGGCATGCGGCGAACGAAGCGGCAGATGCATCTCGCTGTGTTCTGGCTTGGGACGGGCAATCACATCGCCGGATGGCGCATGGAAGGCGCGTTCGACAGCAACTGCAGCTGGCCAATCGCCGAGGCGGGCGTGAAAATCGCCGAACGGGGCAAGTTCGACCTCTTCTTCATCGCCGACAGCCTCGTCTCGGCGCCCAACGATCATCCCTCGATGCAGACGCGGCTCGAGCCGACGACGACGGTGGCCGCGCTGAGCCTGGTCGCCAAGAAGATCGGGTTCGGCTGCACGGTCTCGACCAGTTTCAGCGAGCCGTTCAACGTTGCGCGCGTGTTCCAGTCGCTCGCGCATCTGACGGAGGGACGTGTCGCCTGGAACGTCGTCACGACCAACTCACCGGACGCCTATCTCAACTTCAGCCGCGACCGCAACATCGAGCACGATCAGCGCTACGAGATCGCGGAGGAGTACGTCGACGTGGTGCGCGGGCTCTGGCGCGGCTGGGAGGAGGGCGCCGTCGTGCGTGACCGCGCGAGCGGCGTCTTCACGGATCGAAGCAAGGTGCACACGCTCGATCACAAGGGGCGCCATTTCCATGTTCGCGGACCGCTTAACATGGAGCGACCGCCACATGGAGAGCCGCTGCTGATTCAAGCCGGCGGCTCGGAGCAGGGGCAGGAGCTATCAGCGCGGTGCGCGGATATCGTGTTCGCGGTCGTCAATGGCGACAAGGGCGAGGCGAAGGCGGCTTACGACAGTCTCAAGTCGCGCATGGCGAAATACGGGCGCGAGCCCCATGAGCTGGCGCTGCTGCCTGGCGTCATGCCGATCATCGGGCGCACGGACGCCGAGGCCAAAGAGCAACTCGACCGGCTGCAGAGCTGGGTATCGCCGACCAATGCGCTGCGGCTTGTCTCGGTGCGGCTCGGGATCGACCTCTCGCAATATCCGCTCGACGGGCCGGTGCCGGAACTGCCGGCCAAGGCCAACAGCCAGTCGTTCGCACGGACGCTCTTTGCCATGGCGCGGCGCGAGAACATGACGCTGCGCGATCTTTATAACATCGCGGCGGCGGCGCGCGGGCATTGGGTGATCTGGGGAACGCCGAAGCGCATCGCGGATACGCTCGAGGAATGGTTCGTGGCCGGTCTTGCCGACGGCTTCATGATCCAGCCGGCTTATTTCCCGGGCGCGTTCGACGATTTCGTCGACCTGGTGGTGCCGGAGTTGCAGCGGCGCGGCCTCTACCGCCGCGAGTATGCGGGGCGAACGCTGCGCGAGCATCTGCGGCAATGCGAAGGGTGAGCGCAACCGCCTCGAGAAACGGCCGGGACCGCGGGGCGCAATCGACAAACTGCGGGCGAGGTGCAATGCTGGTGCGCGGCCGGATCGAGCACCGAACCCCGCGTCGGAGACGCAGGCGATGAGCGCAGCGGCGCCGCACCCGCAGGCAGGACTGGTTCAGATTACGCCTGCAAGACGCCGGCTTGTGCTGCTCAGCGGCATGCTGACGGTGATGCTCTATTTCACCACCATCATGGTCGTGACATCGATCATGCCCCAGATTCAGGGGGCCATGTCGGCCACTGCCGACGAGGTGTCCTGGGTCGTCACCTTCAACTTGCTCGCGACCGCGATCGCGACGCCGATGACGGGTTGGCTCGTCACCCGCTTCGGGCGCAAGCGCACGGTATGTGCCTGCGTGGCCGGGTTCGGTTTTGCGACACTGATGTGCGGCCTGTCGCACTCTCTGGAGGAGTTGATCTTCTGGCGGATCCTTCAGGGAGCGTTCGGTGCGCCGACGCTGCCGCTCAATCAGACGATCGTTCTCGACATCTACCCGAAAGAGAAGTTGCGCTTCGCCATGGGCGCGACCGGCATGGGGAGTGTCGTCGGTCCGGTGATCGGCCCCGCCCTGGCCGGCTGGCTCGCCGAGACCTACAGCTGGCGCTTCGCGTTCTACATTCTCGTGCCGGTCACCTTCGCTGCATTCATCGGGCTTGCCACGGCGCTCAAAGCCGACACACCGAAAGATCGGGTGCGTCTCGACTGGACGGGATTTCTCGCGCTCTCGGTGAGCATCGGCTGCCTCCAGTACGTCATTTCCCGCGGACAGCGGCTCGATTGGTTCGACTCCGGAGAGATCATCGTCTTCACGCTGGTGGCGATCATCGCATTCTGGATCTTCCTCGCCCACAGCCTGACGACGGCCAATCCGTTCCTGGATCTGCGCATCCTGCGCAACCGTAACCTGGCGCTCGGCTACATCCTGCACGCGATCTTCGGCATGCTGGCCTTCACCCCGATGGTGCTGATGCCGACGCTGCTGCGCCAGCACGCCGATTATCCCGACGCCTTCGTCGGCTGGATCGTCAGCAGCCGCGGCATCGGCGGCCTGCTCGGATTTTTCGCCGCAATGTGGCTCGAGAAGGTCGATCCGCGCGTTTCGATCGCGACAGGCTTTGCGATGCTCTTCATCTCCGGCCTCTGGCTGATGCGATTCAGCCTGGACGTGACACCGCTCGAGATCATGATGAACGGCACGCTGCAGGGCTTCTCGGTCGGGATCGTCGTGGTGCCGCTGATGCTGGTGGCCTTCGACGGGCTCGACTACAGCGTGCGGCCGGCGGCCACCGCTGTGTTTCATCTGCTGCGCAACGTGGCGTCGGGGCTCTTCATCTCGTTCTCGGTGGCCGAGGTGGTGCGCTCGACCACGGTGAACTATGCGCGCATGGCGGAATTCGTCACGGACTACAACAAGCTGCTGCTGATGCCGGCGGTGGTCGGCTCCTGGGACCACTCGTCGGCGCTGGGGCTGGCGCGGATCTCCAAGGAGATGACACGGCAGGCAGCCATGATCGGCTACCTCAACGCCTTCGGCTGGTTCACCCTCATCGCCGCCCTCGCCCTGCCCTTCGCCCTGCTGATCCGGGCACCGAAGGCGGGGGCGTGAGGGGGTGGGGGCGGACGAGGCGCGGGATGCGCTCGCGCGGCGCCGAGTGTTCGTACAATGCGATCGGTAAGTTTGGCTATGATTGAGCACCGGCCCACGCAGCTGCACATCTGTGCACCGCGCGGGCCGGAACCAGTCCCGTCGCCGTCAAACGAGGTCAGCGTCGGTCGCCCAGGTCGTCTTGATGCCACCGAGGCTCAAAGTGCCGTCGTTGTTGTACTCGTCGAGCTGGCTGTGCAGCACGCTCGCTGAATGCTCGAAGCCAGCATAAGGATTCTGCCAGACAGGAGAGCTGGTCGCGACCGCTGTCGCAGACTTGAATTCTGACAGCGACAGCGTGCCATCATTGTTGGTGTCGTTACTCGTCTCCTTCAACCAAGCCACTGCCTCGTTTAGGAGGTCCATCGGGTCGTCGTCGTTGGGCAAGCCGGCATTGTCAGCGAGGCCATCGCCCGCCGGATTGCCGGCGAGAATGTTGAGTTCGGTCGCAACTGCGTCACGGCCGAGCATCCAGCGCCCATCCTGCTGCTGCTTTTGCGAGGCATTGATCAATGCCTTTGCCAACTCGAGTGAGATTTGCAGCTCGCCAGCTTCCAGAACTTCGTCATGATCGCCGCCGAGGATCATATAAGCGTTGGGCTTCAGTCCACCGGCTGCCGCGCCATTGCTGTCATTCCAGGGCAGCAATTCGTCATCAGCAAAACTGCGGTCGTCGAACGTACCGGCCACGCCGTCCGCACCCTTTGCCTTGCTCTCGTTGCCAATCAGACCATCCCAGAATTGCAGGCCGTTGGTCGAACCCCAGAAGCCAGGTGTGCGAACGCCCGGCGCATCGCTGTGATTGCCGAAGTTCAGTTCCTCGGTCTTTCCAAATTCGCCGGCTTCATTTGTGCCGCTCATGCCATCGATCGTGACGACGCCACCGTAAGTTTGCGTCCAGCCTGCGCGGTCGCCCTCGTAGACGTAGTAAGTGCCAGGTCCGAGATCGTTGAAGGAGTAAGCGCCGTTGGCGTCGGTGTACGCCGTCGCGATGACACCGTTCGACAAGTTAGAGTCGTTATCGAGATAAATCGTCCAACCTTTGATGCCTTGCTCTCCGGCGTCCCAATAGCCATCCTTGTCAGTGTCGTTCCACTTGTGGCCGGAGAGGTCGAACTTCTCGAAGTTGGCGAAGTCCAAGGAGTCCTGGTCGGCACCTGAGGTTCCGGTCACACCGTACCCGTCGTTGCCCAGTGTTTGGACATAACCCGAGGGCAGCTCTTCGTAGATGGTCGCGCCGATCAGGCCGGGGCCGAGATTGTTGAACGACCACTTGCCGTCAGCATCAGTCGTAGTGCTATAGCCGTCGTCGTTCTTGCCGTTGTTGTCTACGTCGATGAAGATGGTGACGCCCGCGAGGCCCTTGTCCTCCGCGTCGATCTCTCCATTACCATTCATGTCCTCGTACTTCGTGCCGGAGAGGTCGAACTTCTCGAAATTGGCGAAGTCCAAGGAGTCCTGGTCGGCACCGGATGTTCCCTTCACACCGTAGCCATCCTTGCCCAGCGTTTGCACATAGCCCGAGGGCAGCTCTTCATAGACGGTCGCACCGATCAGGCCGGGACCGAGGTCTTTGAACGACCACTTGCCGTCGGCGTCGGTCGTGGTGCTATAGCCGTCGTCATTCTCGCCGTTATCGTTCGCATCGATGAAGATGGTGACGCCCGCGAGGCCCTTGTCCTCCAAGTCAATCTCGCCATCACCATTCATGTCCTCGTATTTCGTGCCGGAGAGGTCGAACTTCTCGAAATTTCCGAATAGGATGTCTGTTTGTGCGCCAGAGACGGTATAGCCGTTACCGCCGATGGTGGTGACAAAGCCATCTGGCGCGAGTTCCCGTACCTTCGCGGGACCATCAACGTCTTCCGCGGTGAGCCCAGTGATTGTCCAATTACCATTTGCGTCTGTGACAGCATACTTCTCGCCGCTATCGAGTTCTCCATCGCCGTCCGAGTCCATGAAAATGGTCACGCCAACGTGGGGTGCCGTGTCAGCAGCCTCTTTATTGCCGTCGCCATCGACGTCGATGATTTTGGTGCCGCTGATCGAGAATGTCCTCGGCACCTCGCCAACCAGTTTGCTGCTGCCATTGCGACCGCCGTCTGCTACACCATCGAGATCTGCATCAATGCCCACCGACGTCGCTCGGATACCTACCTCTTGGCCAAGAATATCTTCTAATGTCAGGTCCCTGGCACTAGAGTCTATTGTGATCGTCGTTGTCGGGATATCGTCGCTGCCAATGCCATTAGAGCCAATTTCAATTCCGACATAGAACGGTCCACCCGGATTGATATTCGGTTCACCTGGCGGCACGCTGTCGACTTCGGGGTTCCCATCTTCATCGATATCAAGTTCTTTATCCGTGATGTCAGCGCCAATTACCGTAAGCGTATCGATCAGCGTGTCATCGGCGAGATTGAAGAAGAAGCCGCGCAGATCTGCGATGTAGCCTGCCAAGACCTGCAGCGTCACTTCGAGTGAGCCGCCAACTTCCGTGATGGTCACCTGTACTTGTAATGGTGTGGAACCAATATCTTCAACCATGTCGTCGCCGATGATGAACGTCGTCGTCGCCATAACCTATTCTCCGCTCTATTTGCGGTGCCGGGGGTTTTGCCGAACGTCTGAGTGTCGGGACTTGGGGCAGTCCGGAGAGGGGCTGCGTGCATGCCTGTCCCCCTAGTTCCGGCGCAATCGTGTCGTATGTGAGGCTCATCCA
>CAZCQH010000048.1:0-43529 GCA_964500805.1 uncultured Hyphomicrobiaceae bacterium | reverse complement strand
TGGGGTCAACATTGCATTCGGAACCAGGGTCAAAGTTGGACGCTGATTGACAGAGAGCAGGACATGGTGAGAAGCACGCGGCAGAAGGCCGGACGAGCGCCAAGGCGGTCCCCGGAAACGGGCGCAGGCCCGCGCGGCGCAGCGCCACGGCAGGCCCGGCGCGGGCCTGATCCCCGGCGGACCTGAAACACGTTCACCCATAGCCGCCGGTCGACTCGTTCGATCGGGACAATCGGATTTTCCTCCAAGGAGTTAGACCCATGTCGAGCACTGATGATCTGAATTACCTGTCCGCAGAGATGGTGGGGATTGAGGAGACGGCCGCCGCACCGGGCGCAACCTCGGGCTCGGGCGAGACGAGCGACACGCCGGTCGCCGATGCCGGCAGCTCCGGCACCAGCGAGCAGGACCAGCTCATCCAGACCATCGCTGCAGCGCTGAGCGTCACCACCGACCAGGCCGACTACGCGCCCGGCTCGACGGCGTTCTTCACGGCTGAAGGTGTGACGCAGGGCGGCACGGCGACGTTCCAGGTGACCGATTGGGCCAGCGATCCCGGCGACGACGGCGTCGTCAACGACTACACCTTCCAGGCGACCGACGGCGGCGCAGGCGACCTCGACGGCGCGGCCGACGGCAGCATCACCGCGGCGTGGCAAGTGCCTGGTGACGGAAGCGCGACGAACGCCACCTTGGATCTCGTCGTGACCGATGAGACCAGCGGCGCGACGGCGGCGACGACGTTCACGGATGCGGGCGAGAGCATCGCAATCAATGCCATCACAGGCGATAACATTGTTGGAGCTGTGGAAGCGAATGCAGGTTTTACCATTAGCGGAACGGGCACCAAAATAAACGGCGAGACCGTAACCGTCAAAATATTCAGTGGAGCGACGGAAATTTGGACGAACACAGCTACTGTTAACGCAACGAGCGGTAACAATGGTGAATGGTCCGTTGCTGTTCCAAGTACATTCTCTGCCGGGCTTGCGGATGGCAGTTATTCCGCGACCGTCGACACCATCAGTATAGCGGGTTCTCCAGATAAGACCCAACTGTTCACCGTTAATGATGCCCAAGTAGTCGACGTGACTACCCAGAACGACAGCGATACCGCCAACGGCGCCGTGTTCACGAACGTGACGAGCGCCGTATCGGCGGGAACTGGCAACTACGATAGTTTCCTTCGCATTCAGGACAATGGAGTTGAAGAAGGCTTCAACACGGACGCAAGTCCGTCGCCGCTCGACACCAAGGATGCGTTTACAAGTGCTTTGCTGCTGTCTTCCATTCCAAAGGTTGTCGGGGACGGAACTCACGGCACCACAGATGGCACGGTTTACCGTGAGTTTCGCCTCGATATCAATCAGGATGGAGCAGCTAATCAGCCACAAACAATTTCTTTGGATCAGCTCAAGATCTACCAGAAGTCGACGGGCGATCTGTCAAGTTTGTCGGGCACGCCATTGTTTGACCTCGATGGTAATGGTGACATCGCAGTTCTTCTCAACGCACAATGGAATGCAGGCAGCGGCAAGGGTGACTACGTTGTCCTCATCCCGGATGCTCTTTTCAACAACGCGCCTAACGCGCCTCAGTATGTTTATCTGTATTCGCAGTTCGGTGCAGAAGGCGGCCAATACGCAGCGAACAGCGGGTTCGAAGAATGGGGGGTTGTCGCAAACAGCAACGGCGGCGGCGGTGGCACCGAGCCGCCGCCTGACATCACTATCGACAAGAGCGGTCCTGCCACGATCGATGAAGGAGGCGACACCGCAACGTATACCTTCACGATCACTGCATCGGCAGCCAACGCGGCAACTGATCCGCTTACGATTGACAGCATTATCGATGACAAGTTCGGCGATCTCTTGCCAGCAGCCTTGGAAGAGTATCAAGTCACGCATCCAGGCGCTACGGCGATCATTCTTAATTCAGGTGACCATCTGACGTTTTCGTTCGTGAGCCCAGTTATTGTGCTGGATGCTGACGAAACTCATACAAACATCGCGACCGTCACAGCGCACGACAACGAGAACGTTTCAGTCAACGACGACGATTCGCATGTGGTGACGGCCGTTGACGTTGACCCTGCGATCAAGGTCGTGAAGACGGCGAATGTTGCCTCGATTGACGAGGGAACGCCGACGGACATCACGTACACGTATGAGGTGACCAACGAGAGCGCGGCTTCGACCGATCCTCTGACGATCGACAGCATCATCGACGACAAGCTCGGTCCGCTGACCTACAAGAGCGGCGACACCAACGACAACCATCTGCTGGATAAGGGCGAGACGTGGGTTTATGAGGCAGTTGCGGAGAACGTGACGCTGAATGCGGGCGAGTTGACCAACGTGGTCACGGTTGAAGCGCGTGATGATGAGGACAACGACGTTTCCGACACGGACACCGTGACGGTGACGATCGAGGACGTAGATCCCGCGATCAAGGTCGTGAAGACTGTCGACGCTAATCACGATGGTCTCTTCCACGCTGTGGAATTCGGCCAAGCCGGGGGCTCAACGGTTAAATACCATTATGAAGTTACCAACGAGAGTTCAGCGGGCATTTACGATCCAATGCACGATGTGGCGCTCAGAGATGACAATGGCACCGTCGACAATGTGCTTGACGATTTTATCCCAACATACGTCAGCGGTGACGATGGTGACGGCCTCTTAGAGAAAGGCGAAACTTGGATCTACGAATCCACTGTGACCACAAGCGTAGCGCGCGAAGGCGAGTTGACCAACAACGTCGTCGTCAGTGCACTCGACGACGAGGGGTCGCAGGCCACGGACACTGACACCGCCACGGTCACTGCCTTCGACGGCCCGGGCGTGCGCACGCCTGGCTTCTGGAGCAATCTCGGCAAACAGTACTGGGATGGTGTCGCCGGCAACGAGAAGAAAGGCGCCAACTTCCCGGACGGCGAGCTGTTGACGGGGCAGCAAAGCCTCATCCTAGGCGGTAATCATGACAATGTTCTCGATGCCGGCGAGCTAGCTATTTCGCGAGCCGACGCTCTGTCATTCCTGAACGCCTCGACCAAGCAGGTGCAAGACGGTCGTTGGATGCTCGCGCGCGACGCCGTCGCGACCGAACTGAATGCCAGGGCACTCAACCCTATGGACGATGACAACCCGCTTACCCTCGATCCTCAGGACCTGCTCGACGACGCGGTGAGCTGGCTGATCGGCGTATCCGGTGGGGATCAGCTGTTGACCGTGGCAGAGCTGACGAACGCGACAAAGGTCACCACGAGCAGCCCGGCGTGGAATACACCGACTGGCGACGAGGGAAAGAGCCCCAGCGAGCTTCACACCCTTCTCGACGGCTACAACAACACTGGCGCGGTGCTCGGTGTGCTGTTCGCTAACGACGGAGACAAGTGAGCGCGCCGGAACGGACGCTGCTCAACCCCCAAGGCCCCGCTTCGGCGGGGCCTTTTGCTTGGGGCCGCGCGTTGTTGCGTCGCGCGTCGCCGCAATGCGGGGCGGGATGGTGCGGACGGCGGGACTCGAACCCGCACGACGTTACCGTCTCAGGATTTTAAGTCCTGTGTGTCTACCGGTTCCACCACGTCCGCGCGCGCTGCTGCCGCTCCGGCGCCGGAGCGAGCGCCGCCAACGTCTGCGCCATCGCCATCGCCTTTGCAAGGCGGAAGCACCGCGCCCGCCAGCCCGGGGCGCGGGGCAAGCCTGGACGAGCCGAGGCTGACTGCATCGGCCAACCCGCCGAGCGCCGAGCCGGCTCCCGCGCAAGCCGAAACCAACCGCTCACACCCGACCGCTCCCGACTGGCGCCTCGGCCTCCAAAGCGGACTTGATCGCGCGCAGATCGCGCCAGGCGAGCTTCTTCTGAATGGGCGCGCGCAGGAGGTAGGCAGGATGCAGCGTGGGCATGACCCGGATGGTGCGGCCGCCGATCGCGATTTGGTGCCACTTGCCGCGCACTTTCAGGATGCCGTCGGCAACCTCCAGCACGGCCTTGGCCGCGGGCCCGCCAAGAGTGACGATGACATCGGGCTGGACCAGCTCGATCTGGCGCTCGAGGAAAGGCCGGCAGACGAGCGTTTCCTGCGGCGTCGGCGTGCGGTTGCCGGGCGGGCGCCAGTAAACCGTGTTGGTGATGTGCACGTCGGCTTCACCGAGCCCGATCGCGGCCAGCATCTTGTCGAGCAACTGGCCAGAGCGGCCGACGAAGGGCTTGCCTTCGCGATCCTCCTCGCTGCCGGGCGCCTCGCCGATCAGCATCAGACGCGCCTGCGCGGCGCCCCGGAAGAAGCAGAGGTTCTTGGCCGTCGTCTTGAGGCTGCAGCCGTCGAAGGACATGAGCGCTGCCCCGAGCGCTTCGAGTGTCGGGGCATTGCGGGCAGCCTCCCGCGCGGCCATGGTCGCGGCGTCGGGGGCGAGGGTGGCGAAGGCTCGGCTCGGGGCTGGCGGGGCGGTGCTCGCGCCGCGGTCGAGCCCGGCGGAGCCGTGCTGAGGGACGGGCCGGCTTGGTGCTGCCGCTGCCGCCGGACGATCGGCGGATGGCTGCCGCGGCGGCATCGGCGGGGCTGCCAGAGGGCGCTGGAGCGGCTGCGACTGGTGCGCCGCCGCTGCACGCGGGACGCCTGAGCCGCTCGCCGGCGGCTCGCTCTCCGGCCACTCGAACTGCGCGCCCGGCCAGCGGCTTGGCTCCGCGGTCCAGTCGGGTGCGCTGTCGTCGAGCGCGACATCGACGCCCGCCTCCCGCCACCAGGCGAGAAGCGCCAGCAGATGATCCCGTTCGGCGCGCTCGAGCATGGGGAAGGTTTAGGTGCTGCCGGCGAGCATGGCAACGCGGAGCATCCCGGCAGACCGGAACGCCCGGATCATTGGCCGGCAGCATGCACACCACGGGACCGATCGCGTGCTTGACGCTCCGGGGGCGGGTATCTAATCGAGCAGTGAACAGGTGCCAGTTCAGGCGAGACAGGGCGACAGGAACCGGAACGATGGCGAACGAAGCGGACGAGCTGCCACCGCGTGAGGCGATGGAGTTCGATGTGGTGATCGTGGGTGCAGGACCGGCGGGCCTCGCCACCGCCATTCGCCTGAAACAGCTCTCGGCCAAGGACGGCCACGAGCTCTCGGTCGTGCTGCTGGAGAAGGGCTCGGAGGTCGGCGCGCACATCCTGTCGGGCGCGGTGATCGATCCGGTGGGACTGAACGAGCTGATCCCCGACTGGAAGGCGAAGGGCGCGCCGCTCCAAACCGAAGTGAAGGAGGATCATTTCCTGTTTCTTGGCCCCGCGGGCGAGATCAAGCTGCCGAACTTCGCCATGCCGCCGCTGATGAACAATCACGGCAACTACATCGGGAGTCTCGGCAATCTCTGCCGCTGGCTCGGCGAGCAGGCGACGGAGCTCGGCGTCGAGATCTATCCGGGATTTGCGGCCGCCGAGGTGCTTTACGACGAGAACGGCGCCGTGACCGGCGTCGCGACCGGCGACATGGGCATCGGCAAGGATGGCAAGCCCAAGGACACGTTCACCCGCGGTGTCGAGATCAAAGGCCGCTACACGGTGATCGCGGAGGGCGCGCACGGCTCGCTCGCCAAGCAGCTCATCGCCAAGTTCAGGCTCAACGCCAACTCCGAGCCGCAGAAGTACGGCATCGGCATCAAGGAGCTCTGGGAGGTTCGGCCCGAGAAGCATCGCGCGGGCCTGGTGCAGCACACCTTCGGCTGGCCGCTCGACAACAGGACGGGCGGCGGCTCGTTCCTCTACCATTACGGGGAAAATCTGGTGTCGGTCGGGTTCGTGGTGCACTTGAACTACGAGAACCCGTACCTGTCGCCGTACGAGGAATTCCAGCGGTTCAAGACACACCCGGCAATTCGGGAGGTGTTCGCGGGCGGCAAGCGCATCGCCTATGGCGCGCGTGCCATCACCGAAGGCGGCTGGCAATCAATCCCGAAGCTGGTGTTTCCTGGCGGCCTGCTGGCGGGCTGCTCGGCCGGCTTCGTCAATGTACCCCGCATCAAGGGCAGCCACAACGCGATCCTCTCGGGCATTCATGCAGCCGACGCCCTCTTCGCCGCGGTGAAGGCGGGCCGCTCGCATGACACACTCGATGCCTACGAGCGCGCCGTGCGCAACGGGCCGATCGCTCATGACCTGAGGCGCGTGCGCAACGCCAAGCCGTTCTGGTCGAAGTTCGGGACTTATCTCGGGATTCCGCTTGGTGGCCTCGACATGTGGCTGAACACGATTGTGCCGGGCGTGGGGCTCGGCTACACGCTGAAACACGGCAAACCGGACCATGCGGCGACCGGCAAGGCGCGCAAGTTCAAGCCGATCGCGTATCCGAAGCCGGATGGCGTGCTGACGTTCGACAGGCTGACCAACGTCTCCTTCTCGGCGACCAATCACGAGGAGGATCAACCGGCGCACCTCAAGCTGCTGGACCCAAACATTCCCGTGGCGGTGAACCTGCCCGAGTACGCGGAGCCGGCGCAGCGCTATTGTCCGGCAAGTGTGTACGAGATCGTGACCGGCGAGGACGGCCGGCCACGCTTCCAGATCAACGCGCAAAATTGTGTGCATTGCAAAACCTGTGACATCAAGGATCCGAGCCAGAACATCAAGTGGACCGTGCCCGAGGGTGGCGGCGGACCGAACTACCCGGGCATGTGAGCGGCAAACCCGACGTTGGCCGATGAAGAGCTGCTGCTCGCGTCTGCGGTGATGGCCGGTTTCTAGCGGCGTGGCGACGGTCGCATCTGAATAGGTCACAGCGCGCTCGCCGTTTCGGCGACGAGCATGTCGACGACGGCACGGATCGCGGCTTGCTGCGACTCGCCCCTGGCGAGCCCTGCCTGATAGAGGCCGACCTGGCGCTCGGCGCTTGTGCCGTCACGGGCGATAACGCGAGCGCGCTCGACCTCGACGACGCAGCCGAGCGCCTCGGCGTCCTCGCGGATAAGCCCCAAGATCTCGTCCAGGAGATCCGGGAACGGCACCAGCGCACCCTTGCCGAAATCGAACAAGCTGCCCCAAACGCCGTAGCGTTGCGCGCGCCAGCGGTTTTCGTCGAGCAGAAAGAGCGGATACTCGCGCCAGGAGAGGTTCTGGCGACGCAGGCGATAGAGCATGCGGCAGAGGCAAACGTAGAGCGCCGCAATGGTGATCGCGTCGTCAATCCGGGGCGTGACGTCGGTGATGCGCATTTCGAGGGTCGGGAAGCGCGCCGAGGGCCTGAGGTCCCACCAGATCTTGCTCGAGTCTTCCATCACGCCTGCCCGCACCAGCACGTCAACGGTACGTTCGTACTCGTGCCAGCTGTTGAACGTGCCCGGAAATCCCTTGCGCGGGCCTTCCTGGGCAACCGACAGGCGATAGCACTTGAGGCCGGTGTCGCGGCCTTCCCAGAAGGGCGACGATGTGGAGAGCACAAGCAGATGCGGCAGGAAGTAACGCACCTGGTTCATCAAGTCGATCCGGAGCTCCGGGTCCTCGATGCCCACATGCACGTGCATACCGCTGATGACGAGACGCTGGCCGATAAGGGCGAGGTCCCGAGCGAGCTCCTCATAGCGCTCCTTCGGCGTCGTCTCGAGCTCGGTCCAGCGGCTGATGGGTGGCGTGCCTGCCGCGATCGGTGCCAGCCCGTGCGCACGGGCGCAGTCGATGACCTCGCGGCGCAGGCGTGCAAGCGAGAAGCGAGCTTCATCGAACGATCGACAGACGGGCGTGCCGACCTCGACTTGCGAGCGCAGCATTTCAGGCGCAACGCGATCGCCGAGCCGCTGGCTCAGTTGATCCATGAGGGCGACCGGTGCCGGCGCCAAGTCGCGGGTTTTCAGATCGACGAGATGATACTCCTCCTCGATTCCGAACGTGAAAGTCGGCTCCTTTTGCATCGCGGAACCCTTCTTCATGTTGGTAACTCGGCTGCACTAGGGGTGCCGCGGTACGAGCGGCCAGACTTGAATTCGCTTTTTTCCCACCTAGAGACAAACGGGAACGGCGTGGAGTTTGGGCAACCCACAGTGTGGCACGATTGTTCGGGGCTGCCCTATGCCACGCGTGCGCGCATCATCAAAAGCAGCACTTGCCTATGATCGGAACAAGATTCGGAACGATTTGAGGCGGCGCCATTTCGGCCCCCAAATGCAAGCGCTGCGGATCGCGCTTGTGCCGTGCCCGGAGGCCTCAAGCAGTGAGCAACCGCTGCATCTCGGCGAGCGTTACAGCGGCCGCGCGTTTCAGGCCGTCATCACTTGCGCTGCTCACGGGATGATCGATCACCGCGAACCTGTAGCCCGGCAGCCCCAACACGCGGCTCATCAGCTCGGCGGCGCTGACGAAGCGCGTGGTCATCACACCCACGGCGGGAACGCCTAGTTTTTCGGCCGTTACGCTGTCGTGCAAACTGCACGATGAGCAGCTGCCTCAATCGCCGATGCCGGTGACGGCCGCGTGCCAACTGCGGATTTCATCCGCGATCCAAGTGTCGGCCGGCGCGCTGTAGTTGGACTTGGTGCGCCAGACCACGTCTTTGACGTTCATCTCCTCGCGCAGCATGCGGTCGAGATGCGCAAAGAAGCCCTTGGTGCCTTCCTTGCCGTTGGAGATGAAGCCGATGGTCTTGCCCTCGAGGGTGGCAATGCGCGGTGCGAGAGCCGCTGTACTGGCCGTGCGCTCATTCGTCGGGTCGAGGACGCGAATGGTCATGGGAGGTGTCCGATGCGAGCTATCCGTGCAGTGCCCCGGGGCCGTTCTTCAACATGTTATCGACTCGGCATCAGAATTCCAGCTTCAATCTGCCCGGCATGCGAGCCGCACCGATGCGATGGGGCCAGAGGAGCGCCTGTGTCGCCCAAATCCATCGCGACACGCAGCCTGCGATGCGTGGGGCCATCAGCGCGCACGTGCTGCAGCTTCAGCGCTTCGGCGTCCACCGGTACGCCTTCGCGCACGCGCCGCCCATCAGCATGGCGCGATCGCTCTCGGAGAGGCGCTTCGTCTCGACGAACGGGCGCACCGCCTGCTCGTAATTGACGACGGCGAAGGCGCGCGTCCAGTCGGTGCCCCAGAGGCACCGGTCCATGCCCCAGGCGTCGAACACGCGGGCGAGAGGATCCCAGATGTCATTGAACGGGTAGGGCTCCTTCGACAGCGTGCAGGCGCCGGAAACCTTGATCACCGCGTTCTTGCGCTTGGCCATTTCCAGCACCTTCGGCAGGTCCTTCCACGGCTCGGCGGGAGCTGGTGGCGTGTGCGGCTGCTTCAGCGCGAGGTGGTCGATGATGAAGCGCGTGTCGGGATTGCGGTCGATCAGCGCCATGCCCGCATCGATGTTGCCCCAGCACAGCATGTTGAGCGGAAAGTCGTGTTTCACTGCCGACTTGCAGACGCGATCGAGCCCGGCGGCGCTTGGCGAACGGCCCGGCTCACCCGTCATCACGACACGGATGCCGACGGTCCCCGGCACCTTCTTCCACTCCGCGATCACCTCGTCGACGGCGGGGTCGTCGGCGTTGACCGGCTTCACGATCGCCATGCGGTTGCCGTGCTTCTTCGCCACCTCGATCGCGTAGCTCGCATCCCATTGGTAGAGCGAGAACGCCGAGATGAAGATCGCACCGTCGACGCCGACCTTGTCCATCGCCGCGACCATCTCGTCGCCGGTCACATGCGGCGGCCAGTTCGGCACACTGTGCCACGGCCGCTTCGGCGTATTCGCCTCATAGGCGTGCACCTGAGAATCGATGATCGGCATGGGGGACTCCACTCGGGGCTGTGGTCACATCACGTATTAGGGTTGCGCAAAAAAGTGTGGCACTGCGGTCGTGCCGCTCAGTCGATCAGGCCGGCGCGAACACGTCTTCCTTCCGCTTGTCGGTGAGTTTCGGCACCACGACCGGGCCAGTGAACGCGGTGTCGCGCTGCAGGACGGGCATCGCCCATTCGGCGAAGTGGCGCATGTTGAGCTCGGCCTGATCGGGCGGCATGCGGCCGTAGGAGAAATCGCACACCACGTGATCGGTGCCGGTGAGCCGCTGCATCTCGCCGAGCTGCTGGATGCAGTCGTCCGGCGTGCCGACGATCTGGATGCCGACATAGAAGTCGGTCATCTTCTGCCGCTCGGCCGGGTCTTTCAGCTTGGCATAGGTCTTCGTCATCTTGCCGTAGGACTCGTACCCTTTGACCGACGCCAGGTGGCCGTCGGAGAAGTGGTAGTGCGCATCAATTGAATCCCACTTGGCGCCGAGATACTGCAGCGCGCGCTCCTTCGCCTCGGCCCGGCTCGGTGCGCAGGACACATTGGTGAGAACGACCGGCGGCGGCGGCGTATGACCGACGCTCAGCGCGATCTGCCGGAAGCTCTCGATGTCGGCCGCCGCCCGCTTCCACTCGTTTTGCATGATCACCATCATGCCGAAGCCGAGCTTGGCCATGATCTCCGCCGACTCCGGCGAGACCGACGACGCATAGAAGCGCCGCTCGGGATGGGACATCGGGCGCGGCCGGATCGACATGCGGGGGATCTTGAAGAACTCTCCGTCCCACTCGAACACCTCGTCCCTGAGTGCCGTGGTGACGAGTTGCGCGGACTCGGCAAATCTCGCGCGGGCCTCGCCCATCGGCACGCGAAAGCCTTCGTACTCGGTGCTCGCCGCGCCGCGACCGAAGCCGAACATGCAGCGTCCGCGGCACAGGAGATCGAGATACGCGATCTGCTCCGCCACACGAATGGGATCATGCCAGGGCAGTACGATCACGCAGGTGCCGAGCGTGATGCGCGTGGTCTTGGCCGCGTAGTAGGCAAGCGTCTGCAGCGGGCTCGGGGACATCGAGTAGCCGGTGAAGTGGTGCTCCAGCGCGAAGAGGGAATCGAAGCCCAGCGGCTCCGCGAGATCGGCGAGCGCCAGATGCTCGGCGAGCACCGATGAATCCGGCCGTCCCGGCTCGGCCAAAACGCTGATGTCGGTTCCGATCCTCATCTCGCTCCTCCTCGTGCAGTGCGTATCGTGAGAGACATTGAACCAGCAGCGCCGCCTGCGGGCAACCCGCCCGATGACCGCAAATCTCATAACGGAGCGGCGTTTGCCGGGGGAGCGCGACCGCGGCTATTTCGGCGGATGCTTTCGCACCGCCGCCTCGTTGACGTCGGCACCCCAGCCTGGCGTCTTCGGCAGGATCAGGTGGCCGTTCTCGATTTTTGGCGGCTCGGTGACGAGGTCGTCCTTCCATGGCACGTCGTCGATGTCGATCTCCATGATCCGGAAATTCGGGATCGCCGCGCAGAAGTGCGCGCTCATCAGGGTCGACATGTGGCCGTAGAAGTTGTGCGGCGCGCAATTGATCTCGTAGGCCTCGGCCATGGCCGCGATCTTCATCGACTCGAGGATGCCGTTCCAGGGCAGATCGACGATGCCGACATCCATGGAGTAGTTCTCGAAGTAGTCCTTGAACTGGCGGCGCGTGAAGAGCGACTCGCAGGAGGCTAGCGGTGTCTTGATGGAGCGGCGGATCGAGGCGAGCGCCCGCGGATCGAAGCTGTCGATCTCCACCCACATCAGCCGGTGCTGTCTCTCCTCCAGTGATCGCACGAGGCGGATGTAGCCCTCGCTCTTGAAGTTGAAATTCAAGTCGAGCAGGAACTCGATGTCGCTGCCCGTGCCGCGGCGGAACGCGGCGAGCTGCTTGTCGAGCGCGTTCTCGACCTTGAGCGATGGATTGAGCTCCGGCCCGCCGGGCGTGCGTCCGAAGCCCGGCATGTACATCTCGGGCTGCGCCTGATCGAAGAGGAAGATATTGGTCTTGAGCGCAGTGAAGCCGCGCTCGCGCACACGGGCCCCGAGCTTTTCCACATCGTCCAGGGTCTTGAGCGCCGGCACGCCGATCTTGTCGGCATGATTGAGCAGGTAGCTGCCGCAGTGCGACCAGTAGAGCCGGAGGCGGTCGCGCACCGGGCCACCGAGCATCTCCGCCACTGGTACACCGAGCCCTTTCGCCTTCACGTCGACGAGCGCGTTCTCGATCGCCGCCAGCGCCTGCTGGATGAGCCCGCCCGGCGCCTGCCGCGTCTGCGCGTAGAGGTTCGAGATGATCCGCTCGACCGGGCGCGGGTCCTTGCCGACCAGTGTTTCGGCAAGCTTCATGATGACGGCCGTCAGCCCCTTGGAGCCGTAGCTCTCGTTGTACTCCGACCAGCCGACTAGGCCCTGATCGGTCTCGATCTTCAAGAACGAGAACACGCGCCAGCCGGCGTCCGCATGCAGATCCGTGATGCGCGTGATTTTCATCGGGGGTGTCCTCCAGGTCGCTCTTGCGTGGCTCCGGGCATGCCGGCTCGAGGGCAGCTTAGCTGGTGACCAAGCTGCGGCAAGCGGTTGTGCCCGCCGCGTGCAGCATGCTGATCGCCGGAGACTGCAAAGCTGCAGGCGGTGCGCCGCGAGCGGATCTGCCAGCGCAGGATCGACTCGGATCGTTCGCGGCTACGCCGCGGCACGCCCCCACAGCCGCTTGCTGGCGATTTGCGAGCCCTCGACCAGCGCTTTGACCTTGGCCCAGGCGACGAGCGGGTGCACCTCGTCATGCGCGCCGGCGGTGGCAAACCCGCAGTCGTTAGATGCGATGACGCGCTCCCGGCCGACGACACTGGCATAGCGCTCGATACGTTGCGCGACCAGCTCGGGATGTTCCACCAGCGCCACGCAATGCGAGACCATGCCCGGAATCAGCACCTTGTGCCCGGGCACCTTCACGTCCCTGAACACCACCCACTCGTGGTCATGGCGGGGATTGGCGGCCTCGAACGTGTAGCCCTGCGCGTTGATCTTCAGCATCAGGTCCACATAGTCCTTGAGCTCGAGATCGTGCGCGCGGGGTGCCACGTTGGTCGAGTAGCAGGTGTGAAAGCGCACCATCTCCTCGGGAATGCCGCGCAGCGCATGATTGATGATGTCGACCTGCCGCTCCATCAGCTTGCGGCAGTCGGCGAAGCTCAGTGAGGGGTCGCGGTCGTAGGTCGTGATCAGCCGCGGATCGTCGATCTGGACGACGATGCCGGCATCGGTGATGGCCTTGTATTCCTCCCGCATCACGTCGGCGAGCGCGTAGGCGTACTCCTCGTCCGTCTTGTAGTAGCGGTTGCGGTAGAGCGAGACGACCATGTTCGGCGACAGCGCCGTCATGAAGCCTTCGTGAGCAGGCGTCGCCTCCAGCGCGGCCAGGAAGTTCTCGATGTCCATCTTCACGTCTCCCTGGCCGATGTAGCGTACGGGTCCCGTGCACGCGTAAGCCTGGTGACGGCGCGTCATGGCGACCCGGGAGGGCCGCGCCGCGTAGATCGCCCGGTTCTCCTCGTAAACCGGTCCGAATTCCATCATGTCGCGCGACTTGCCGGTGTAGGCGAACGGCAGATCGATCGGCTCGAATCCGCCGATCCGGCGTCCGGTATAGGCCGCGAAATTGGATTTCGAATGCTCGCCGTCGTTGACGACATCCATGCCAAGCTCGACCTGCTTCTTCACGACCTCATGCACGGACTCGCGGATGCGGCGGTCGAGATCGGCGGTGTCGACCCAAACGCCATTCTCTCGGTTCTGGAGCAGCGCCGCGAGTTCGACCGGGCGCGGCAGGCTGCCGACATGGCTCGTGATGATGCGATCAATGCTGGACTTCATGGGTCCTCCAAGCGGGCTGTCACGCCGCAGCCGCCGATGACTGGCATATCCGGCGCGGCCTGGATGATGTGTCGAGTGTCGATCAGGGAGCACCTGTGATTGCCAGCTTGATCTCCCGCCCCTCGCAGTCAAGCAACGCTTGCGCATTCTGCGGTTGCTCGGGAGGCATAACCCTCGGGCGAGGAACTGTGTCACGCTAAGGCTCACGACGGAGGTTCCGTCATAAGCGCAACGGTGATGTCCGAGATCCGCGGAGCGATGCCATGAAACCCGATCGCAGAACGCTTCTGCTGTCGTCGGCGGCAGCACTGACCATGCCGCAGATCGCCCGCGCGCAGAGCTACCCGTCAAAGCCGATCAAGGTCATCGTGCCGTTCAGCGCCGGTTCCGGCGTGGACGTTTCGGCGCGCATCATCATGCAGCTGCTTGCCGAGGAGACCAAGGCGAGCTTCGTCGTCGAGAACCGGGACGGCGCGAACGGCATCGTCGGAACTACGGTCGTGGCGCGCTCGGCACCGGACGGCTACACGCTGGCGTTCGTCTCGCCGCCGTTCACCAACGCCTATCTGATGGCGCCCGACCCGAGCTACGATCCGGTTGCCGACTTCAAGCCGATCTCGCGGCTGGTCACCAATCCGGTGCTCATCGTTGCCGCGCCAAATCAGCCGTTCACCACCTTCAAGGAGCTGATCGAGTACGCGAAGAAAAATCCAGGCCGCGTTCAATATGCGACATCCGGGAAGGGGTCCTCCAGTCATCTCGAAACGGCACTCATTCTGCAACGATACGACATCAAGGCAGAGGACATTCCGTACCGGAGCTTCGGCACCGCGATCAGCGATACTGCGGCGGGTCGCGTCAATTTCTTCCTGTCCGCGTTTCCGGCTCTGCTGCCGCATGTCCAGTCTGGCTCCGTCCGGCCGCTTGTCGTCGGCTCGGCGCAGCGCTCGAGGATTCTCGCGGACGTGCCGACGCTGGCCGAGGAATACGGTACGCCCGGCTTCGAGTCGGGCGTGTGGTACGGAATGCTGGCGCCGGCCGGCACCCCCGATGAAATCATCACCTTCACCAATGACAAGCTGCAGGCGCTGGCCGCCTCCGGTGTCATGAAGCAGAAGCTGGAAGCGGCCGGCAACGAGCTCGCCTTCATGCCCACGTCGACCTTCGCCTCTTTCATCCGCCAGGATCGCGACAAGTGGGCCAAGGTCATCGATCAGCTCGGGCTGAAGCAGCTGAAGAACTGAGCGTGTCCGCACGACGGTCGTGGCCGTCACGACCGTTCTTGATTTGATCGCCCGGCGGCTGGCCGCGCGTCTTGATCATCAGCACTCCCGTTCCCCCGCCAGGTCGAGAGGCGGCTCATCATGTCCGCGCCCATGACGAGCGCCCACCGATTCCCATGTCGATTCCCATGAAGTCCGCCATGCAGCGCGCCATGCAGTCTTCATGGCCTGCCCGGTCGCCGGCGAGCTCGGCCGCACTTGCGCGCGCCCCCCGAGTCGGTGCCTTCTGGTCGCCCGCTGCAAGGGAGCCGCCACATGTCACTCACCGCGCTGCTGGCCTCGGGCCTCAGCACTCCGCTGATCAACGGGCTGATCCCGCTGGCGCTCGGAATCTATGCGACTCTGGCCGGACTCGGCATCATCCCGGCGAGCTTCTCCGACCCGAAGAAGGCGTCTCGGTGGGTCGCGCGCTGGGGCCGGCAGGCGCGGATCGGCGGTCCGCTGCTGATCGTGCTCGGGCTCATCCTCACGGTGCGAGCGCTTTGAGGCCGGGCTGCGCAGTCAATTGTTGTATTCTGAGTGTATCTCTTCCAGCTGCGAGCAGGCTCACCGCGCCGCTGCATTACCCTCCGCCTCGCTCTCGGCCTTGGCGCGCCGCGTGATCTCGCCGAGGAAATCGCGCGCGCGGATGCGGGGCGCCTCGATATAGGGCAGCGGCCGGATCACCTCGATCGCGGCCGCGCCGATGCGGGCGGTGAGCGCCGCATTGAACACGCTCTCGCCGAGCCGGCGCGAGAGGCGGCGCAGAATATCCTGGCCGAGGAACTGGCCGAGCAGGTCGTCGGTCAGCGCCACGCCTCCGGTCGCAACGACGTGCGCGAACACCATCCGCGCCAGCCTGGCGGTCGCGAAAAATCCGGGTCGTCCGCCGTAGAGCCCCGCAAGTCGCCGCAGCAAGCGCAGATTCTCGATCAGCACCCACGTCACGGTGAGCAGCGCCGTCGGACTGATGGCGGAGACGGTCGCGATGCGCCGTGCGGCGCCGGCGACGAGCCGACGCGCTTCTCCATCGAGCGCGGTCATCAGCTCGCGATCGGCAAGACGCAGCAGATCGCCGGGATCGCGCACATCGCGCTCGTGCTCGGCAAGTCGCGCCAGCGCCCATCTGTGCTCGGGCCTGTGCTCGAGCGGCCCTGTGAGACGCCGGAGCACGCGCGCCTCGAGGCGACGATCCTTTTCGCGCAACGCCTTTTCCGCTTCCTCGCGCAGCGCGCCCAGACGGCGCAGGCGAAAGAAGCCGACGATCTCCTTCGTCAGCAGCACGGTCGCCGACAGCGCCATCAGAACGATCAACACGAAAGCGATCCAGCCGATCCAGTCGTTGCGCTCGAAAGCGATCGAGGTGAAGCGCACGAACGAGAGCGCCAGCGCAATGCTCGCGAGCGCGCCGGCGGTGGCCAACAGCAGCGCGCCCCAGCGAAAGCCGCGTCCCGCCGTATCGCGATCGAAGCGCGGCGCAGCCGGTCCTTCCGCACGCGCTCCCCCGACCCCGTCGGCACCGGCAGCCGAGCCGGGCTTGCTCGTGATGTCCTGTGCGGCAGCCATCTCTAGGTTCGGATCATCCGGCGTGAACGCCTCCGGCCGCCGCGGCTTGCGTTCCGGTGTCGTGCGGGTCATTGCAGGCGGTCTCCGATCAGAAATTGGAGCGCACGGTCGAGACGGATATGCGGCCACGGCGCCGCTCTGCCACTCGCATCATCGGGCGCAATGCGCACCGGGCGGAAGCGAACCGCCCGCAACTGTCCCTCGACGTGCGCCAGCCCCGTCAACAAGCCGCGTGGATCCTCCGGCAGATCCCCAGGAAACACCGCGGCAGCCTTGGTCCCGTCGAATGTTTCCGCGCCGATCCGTTCTCCCGGCAGCGGCGTGCCGACGATCACGGGTAGCTTCTCGCCGCGGCGCGTGACCTCCGCCTCGCGCGTCGCGCGAAGTGCAGCCAAGGCGACGGCCTGCACCTCCGCGCCGGTGAACTGCGCCCGCTCGCCCGCGCGCCGGGTCAGCTCGGCGAGCAGCGCCTCCAGTCGATCATGCGACGTCTGATGCAGATGATCAGCCTTCGTCGCCGCAAACAGAATGCGATCGATCCGCCGCGGCATCAGGCGCGGCAGCCACGCCTCTCCTCCGGTTCGAAACGTCGCGAGAATGCCGGTCAACGACGCTTCCAGATCCGCCACCGCCGCCGGCCCCTGATCGAGCGCCGTCAGTGCATCGACCAGAACGATCTGTCGATCGAGCCGAGCAAAGTGATCGCGAAAGAACGGCAGCACGACATGCGACTTGTACGACTGGAAGCGCCGCTCCATCATTTGCTGAACCGATCCGCTGCCGCCACGCACCGCTGCGCTGCCTCCGTTGCCTGCTCCATCCAGCTCAAGATCGAGAGGGAAGAACGTCAGCAGCGGCGAGCCCGCAAGCTCACCCGGCAACAGGAATCGTCCAGGCCCGAGCGTCGGATCGCCGGCGCCGCCCGCCCGCGCGTTTCGCGCGCCCGCAAGATATTCGGTGAAGAGCCGCGCGCCGTGCATTGCCGCCTGCTCGTCCGCCGCCCGGTTGGCCGGATGCGCTGCGAGAAACTCCAGGAACCCCTGTGCCGCGCCGCTGCGCCGCTGGTCACGCGCCGCCCTGAGTGCCAGCGCACTCCACTCGGCATACGTCTGGTGCATCAGCCCGAGATCGGTCAGCCATTCGCCGGGATAGTCGACGATATCGACCGACAGTCGCGATACCCCGAGCTGCCGTCTGATGGCACTGCGAGCGACATACTCGAGCGTGACGCGCAGCTCCGAGATGCGCTTCGTGCTTTCCGGCCATTCCGGCGGATCGCGCGCCAGGGTGGCGAGATGCTCCTCATAAGCGAAGCGCGGCACTTGGTCGTCGGGTTGCGGCTCGAGATAGGCGCGCACGATCCGCCCCTCGGCGGCAGGTCCGAAGAACGGCAGCCGGCCTTGGCGTACCAGGTTGCGCACCAGTGAGGTGATGAAGACTGTCTTGCCCGACCGCGACAGCCCTGTCACGCCGAGCCGCACCGTCGGCGTCGTCAAAGCGCCGATCGTGCTTCCCGCGCTCCGCAGAAGGCCGATCGTCGATTGGGTCAGATCTGAGAGAATGGACAAGGACGAGCTTTCGCGGCGGCCGGTTTTGCGCCGCACCGTGGCGTGCGCCGCGCATTCGCGCAAGGGGTGCGCACCGGTGCGCCAGCTCAAGCCCTCCGGAGTGCGCCTTGATCAGCTCTTGCGGGAGACGTCCGCAGCCCTGGTGGGACGAAAAGCATCGACTCATTCTCTGCGGCATGCCCGCGAAGGCGGGCACCCACGACGGGGCGCAGCAAGCGCCGTGATGTCCCATCGACAATACACTCGCGGCAATCTCGCGTCCTGCTAATCTCCCTTCAGGTGTCGGACCTGGAAACCGGCACCTATCGCTCAGAGGCCATCATGCCGCTCGCCTCCAAAACCTACGATGTCGAGGACTTCGCCGCCGCGCAGGAACTGTTCCACGCCAACGGCTGGACGGATGGCCTGCCCGTCGTGCCGCCGACCGAGGAGGCGGTCGCCGCCTGCCTCGCATGGGCGGGACACACGCCGGATGAGCTGGTCGGAGTGGAGCCGGTGCGTGCCATGCCGGTCACCGCCGAGAAGCTTGCGGTCAATGCGGTGATGGCCGGCTGCCTGCCGATGCACTTCCCGGTCGTCGTCGCTGCCTGGTGCGCCATGCTGCAGGAGCCGTTTCTCGTCCACGGCGCGACGGCCAGCACCGGCGGCTGCGCCGTTCTCGTCATCATCAACGGTCCGATCCGCCGCGAGATCGGCGCCAGCGGCTCGTTCAACGCCATCGGCAACAGCGACCGCGCCACCGCCGTCATCGGTCGCGCCATCCGCCTCGGCCTGATCAACATCCTCGACGTGCGCCCCGGCGAAATCGATCGCTCGACGCTCGGCCATCCCGGCAAGTTTTCGTTCTGCGTCGCCGAGGACGAGGAGGGGACGAACTGGCAGCCGCTCTCGGAGCTACGCGGCATCCCGAAGGGTCTCTCGGCCGTCACCGTCATGGCCGCCGGCGCGCCGCGCCAGTTCATGAACGAGTGGACGACAAAGCCGGAGGAAATTCTCGAGACCTTTGCCGCCGAGATGCGCGCCAACCTGCGCCATTACTCGATCTACGCCGGCAACTACGCGATCGTGATCCCGAGGCAGCTCCGCGATCATCTGGAGGCGGCGGGCTGGGACAAGCGCCGCATCGCCGCCTTCATTCACGAGCGCGCGCGCATCCATCGCCGCGAATGGGCGGACGTCGGCAAAGCCGCCGTCGTGCGCGACCGCGGCGATACCGTGCAAACCGCGCTCGAAAGCCCCGATCAGTTGCTCGTCATTGCAGCCGGCGGACCGGCAGGCGGCTTCGGCGCCGTCATCCCACCTTGGCTCGGCCACAAGAGCCGCGCCACCACCGCCGCCATCGGCGCCTGCATCGACTGCGCACCTTGAAGCGCGCGAGCCTCACGCCGCGTCACAACAATCCTCCGGCGCCTCCACCCTCTCCGAGTCATCCTCAGACTAGCTTTCCCTCAGCGAATGCCACACCCTACTCCGCCGCCACTGGTGTCAGTTCGTATACTCGGGCGAGTTCGGCGGCCGCCTTGGTGTTTCCGGCGCGGAGCGCTGCGCGGACTTTGTCGAGCTTCCGCGCGTCCTCAAGCGATAAGCAGGGAGACCAGCCACCGTCCGTTTCGATTAGGGGTACGTCGACTTCAGCGACGTAGCGGCCTTCCTTTACGAGCTCGACGCTGCTGCTGGTTTTGATTGCTTGCGGCACCTGAAGTCACTGCTCCAGTCGTTCGAGTCGAGACGATACGTCGTCACGATAACTGCGGGCTCCGAAATCCTAACGAGACCAGCGCGTACGAGTACCCGAATACGGTCGAACGTTGCGCTCTGCACGCTCACTCCGCCGCCTCTTTCCGGCCGCCGCCCTTTGCCTTCCCCGCGCCGCTCGCCCTTCTCACCAGCAGCTCCCGTAGGAACTTCCCCGTGTAGCTCTCCTTCACCTTGGCCACCTCTTCCGGCGTGCCTTCCGCCACGATCCTTCCACCGCCGTCGCCGCCCTCCGGCCCCAAATCCAAAATCCAATCCGCCGTCTTGATCACCTCGAGATTGTGCTCGATCACGACAACGGAATTGCCGGCGTCGGCCAGCTCGTGCAGCACCTCGAGCAGCTTTGCGACGTCGTGGAAGTGCAGGCCCGTGGTCGGCTCATCGAGGATGTAGAGCGTGCGGCCCGTGGCTCGGCGTGACAGCTCCTTGGCCAGCTTTATGCGCTGGGCTTCGCCGCCCGAGAGCGTCGTCGCCTGCTGGCCGATCTTGATGTAGCCGAGGCCGACGCGGTTGAGCGTCTCGAGCTTGTCGCGGATCGATGGCACAGCGGCGAAGAAGCTGACGCCTTCCTCGACCGTCATGTCCAGGATGTCGGCGATGGACTTCTCGCGGAAGGTGATGTCGAGCGTCTCGCGATTGTAGCGCTTGCCCTTGCACTGGTCGCAAGTGACGTAGACGTCGGGCAGGAAGTGCATCTCGATCTTGATCACGCCGTCGCCCTGGCAGGCTTCGCACCGCCCGCCCTTGACGTTGAACGAGAACCGCCCCGGTCCGTAGCCGCGCGCCTTCGCCTCGGGGAGGCCCGCGAACCAGTCGCGGATCGGCGTGAAGGCGCCGGTGTAGGTGGCGGGGTTCGAGCGCGGCGTGCGCCCGATCGGCGACTGATCGATGTCGATCACCTTGTCGAGGTGCTCGAGGCCTTCGATCTTGTCGTGCGCGCCCGGCGCCTCGCGTGCGCCGTTGAGCTTCCTCGCTACCTGCTTGTAGACGGTGTCGATCAGGAAGGTGGACTTGCCGCCGCCCGACACGCCCGTCACGCAGGTGAACACGCCGAGCGGAATCTCGGCCGAGATGTTCTTCAGGTTGTTCTCGCGCGCACCGATCACCTTGAGGCGGCGGCCCTTGGCGGCGACGCGCCGCTGTTTCGGCAGCGGGATCTGGCGAATGCCCGTCAAGTACTCGCCGGTGAGCGAGTCGGGGTTGGCCATGACCTCGTCGGGCGTGCCCTGCGCCACGATCTGGCCGCCGTGCACACCCGCACCCGGGCCGATGTCGACCACGTAGTCAGCGGTGAGGATTGCGTCCTCGTCGTGCTCGACCACCAGCACGGTGTTGCCGAGGTCGCGCAGGTGCTTGAGCGTTTCGAGCAGTCGCGCATTATCGCGCTGATGCAAGCCGATCGAAGGCTCGTCGAGCACATAGAGCACGCCGGTCAGGCCTGAGCCGATCTGCGAGGCGAGGCGAATGCGCTGGCTCTCGCCGCCCGACAGTGTGCCGGAGGAGCGCGACAAAGTGAGGTAATCGAGGCCCACGTCATTCAGGAACTGCAGCCGCTCGCGGATCTCCTTCAGGATGCGCGTCGCGATCTCGTTCTGCTGCTGGGTGAAGGTCTTCGGGATCTCCGCGAACCAGCCATTGGCCGCCTTGATCGACAGGTCGCACACCTCGCCGATATGACGCCCGGCAATCTTCACCGCCAGCGACTGCGGCTTGAGACGGTAGCCCCCGCACGCTTCGCATGGGTGTGCGCCTTGATAGCGGGCCAGCTCCTCCTTCACCCACTCCGAGTCCGTCTCGCGCCAGCGCCGCTCGATATTGCCGATCACGCCCTCGAAGGCCTTGGTTGTCCTGTAGGTGCGCATGCCGTCTTCGTAGGTGAAGGTGATCTCCTCATCACCCGAGCCGAAGAAGATCGCGTCCTGCACCTTTCTCGGCAGCTTCTCGAACGGCGTCGACATCTGCACTTTGTAGTGCTGGGCGAGCGAGCGCAGCGTCTGCTCGTAGTAGGGCGAGGTCGAGCCGGTCTTTGCCCACGGCCAGATCGCGCCGTCCTCCAGCGACACCGACCGGTCGGGGACGACGAGGTCGGGCTCGAACTTCATCTCGGTGCCCAAGCCGTCGCACTTGGGGCAGGCGCCGGCGGGTGCGTTGAACGAGAAGAGGCGGGGCTCGATCTCCTCGATCGTGAAGCCGGACACGGGGCAGGCGAAGCGGGCCGAGAAGATGATGCGCTCGTGGGTGTCGTTCTTGTTCTTGAGCACTTCCTTGTCTGGGGTCAGACCGTGCCGCGCGTGAGGGGTCAGACCCCGCTCATTTGACGCTTCGGCCTCGTCTTCAGCCTTCGAGGAGCGGGGTCTGACCCCGTGCCCTCCGTGCCCTGGCAGCGGCTTGTCGACCAGCTCGGCAATGGCCAAGCCGTCTGAAAGCCCGAGAGCCGTGTCGAAGCTGTCCGCCAGCCGCTTGGCGATGTCCTTCCTGACCACGATGCGGTCGATGACGATATCGATGTCGTGCTTGAATTTCTTGTCGAGCTTCGGCGCCTCGCTGATCTCGTAGACCTGGCCGTTGACCTTGACCCGCTGGAAGCCCTTTTTCTGCCACTCCGCGAGCTCCTTGCGGTACTCGCCCTTGCGCCCGCGCACGACCGGCGCCAGCAGCATGAGCCGCGTGCCGTCCGGCAGTGCGAGCACCTTGTCCACCATCTGCGAGACGGTCTGGCTCTCGATCGGCAGTCCCGTTGCCGGCGAATAGGGCACACCGACGCGGGCAAACAGCAGGCGCAAATAGTCGTAGATCTCCGTCACCGTGCCGACGGTCGACCGCGGGTTGCGGCTCGTCGTCTTCTGCTCGATCGAAATCGCAGGCGAGAGGCCGTCGATGTGGTCGACGTCCGGCTTCTGCATCATCTCCAGGAACTGGCGCGCATAGGCCGAGAGGCTTTCCACATAGCGCCGCTGGCCTTCGGCATAGATGGTGTCGAAGGCGAGGCTCGATTTGCCGGAGCCGGACAGCCCGGTGAACACGATCAGCGCATCGCGCGGGATCTCGAGATCGACGTTCTTCAGGTTGTGCTCGCGCGCGCCGCGCACATGGATCGTGTGCGCGCGAGGGGAGGGGGCGGGCAGGCTTTTCGCGGCTTTGCTCATGGCTGAACGATCTACCGGAAAGGCCCAAAGGCGGCAATGCAACCCGAGGCGGTGTCAACAGGTCGCATATCCCCGGAGCCGACCGCTTCCAGGAATTCAGCGGTTCCCCGGATCGTTGGCGCGACGAGGTGCCCTGCTATACCCAGCGCCCGCCTGCGAAGGGGCGAAGGCGCCAGGCTGGCGAGGTCACCGCTGTTCGAAGCGGCGGCCGGCACGCTCGGTCAGCGGCAAGAGGCCGTCGACGTCGCTCAGGTACTGGTGCACGTAGCTCGAGAAGCTCTGCCAGTGATCGACGGCGTCTTCCTGCACGGTCGCGCCGCCCTTCACGTAGTCGTCGACGACGCCCAGTAGATTGAGCAGCGCATCCTTGTGCTGCACGTCCGCGCGGCGCACCAGGTCCATCAGTTGATCGATGTCTTGCGCCGGGTTATACGCTGTCACGTGTGGCGCCGGACGCAAGACGCTGCCCGTCGACGGCGCATGACCATTGCCGTTGGCGTAGATGGGGCGCGCAGTCGTCGCCGCTTGCGCAGGCCGGTCCGTTGGCACTGTGCTTCCGTTTGTTGACCGCGATGCCTGTCCGAAAGCGGGCGTCGCCATCACGTCTCCTGAAGGAGGCCGGATGCCGTTGGCTGACGAGAAGGGCATGTCGTTGGCAGCCGGCCGCTCGTGTGGCAGCGGCATCGCGCCAGGCGGTCTGCCGCCACCTTGCGACCAGTTCGCCGGCGGCGCGCCCGGCACGCGCGCGTCAGGCTGCCTGCGGTCGTACGGAGGTGCCACTGGCACCGCGCTGGCGCCGGGAAGCGGCCGACCATCGTCTGAGGCGATTTCGATCGTCTGCGCACCGACATCGACAGTATAGTGCAGCGGCGCGTCGGCCCGCGCTTGGATCGCCTCGCTGAAGCGAGCCAGCAGGCTCCGGCAGAAGTCTTCGCGATTGGCGTCAATGGGAATTTGTGTTCTGTCCGCCAGCGAAATCACCAGCCCGCGCCGCTGATAGACTTGCGCGAAGATGCCGAGGCCGATGCCGACGAGTGCCAGCCAAAGAGGCGTTGAGCCGCCCTTGAGCAGGTCGCTGAACCCGCGCTGCCAGAGCTCGAAGCCGACGAAGCCGGCGCCGGCGAGCATGACAACCAGGCCGAAGGGCAGGAAGGGCCGAGACTTGCGAATGGCGACGCTCGTCACATGCTGGAGCGCAACGATCCTGCCGCCGAAGTCGAGGACTCTCGGCGTAATGTGCAGAACCTGTGTCGTGTCAGCCATTGTCCCGTGGCCCGCCGTTGCCGGCCCGCACCCGGAAGCTCCTTGGAACGACCGTTTATGCGCATCTCGATCATAGGCAGTCTAGCCTGAACGGCAACTGACTGACAGGGGCTGAGCGTATTGAACAGCGGCAAAAGTCGTATCTGCGCTGCAGCGCAAAAGAAACACGTTGCCCCTCGACAACTGCGCGAAACTGCTTTCGAGCGCCCGGAAGCGGCTCGATTCAGTCGTTCGTGGTGACTGCGATCCACGTGTCGTCGTTCTGGGCGCGGCGTTCGAACATCAGAAAGTCGTAGTAGCCGCAACGACCTTCACCTGGGAAGCTGCGGCAGATCGCGGGCCGCGCCTTATAGACGGTGCAGCGGCGTTCGACCGTGTCGAAAAAGCGGCAAATTCGTCCGTAGTGAGGATCAGCCTTTCGCCGCATCACATACTTGTGGCCATAGGCGCGCTTGGTGAACTTCTTGCGCGCTTCCTCGAAACCGAGCCCGTGATGCTTGGCGAGACGTTCGACATCCCGCTTATCGAGGCCGATAAGCGGATAGCTGCAGCAGTAGCCGGGGCACTTCTTGCAATTATAGGAAGGCATCGCCCGTCATTCCTTGGCCGCGACGGCCGCGATCTCGACCTGCCACTCTGGGCTGGCGAGTCCTGCCGCGATCACCAGTGTGGTCGCGACGAGGTGGCCCTCGAGCACGCGATCGCGCGTCGCGCGAAAGAGCGGCACGCCCGAACGGCCGGTCACATAGACAGTGACCTCGATCAGATCCTTCGGGCTGTAGCCGGCCTCACGGAGGACCGCGAGAAGGTTGCGCCAGGCTTGCTCGTGCTGCTCCTGCTCCGTCTCGCACATGGCACCGTCGGGTTTCACGCCCACTTGACCTGAAATGTGGAGAAGCCGCGAGCCCGCGCCCACTTCGATGGCGTGAGCATACTTCGAGAATGGCGGTGCTATGGTGCTCGGATTGATCGTCTTCGGCATGCTGCGATGAGTGTCGGTTGCTTGGCGCCTCGCTGTGAACTCTTCGACATGTCGCGCGAAACGCACGGCCGCGCAAGTCACAACTCGCTTGCGCCCCTTGCGCGTCACACGAGGGCTGAGTTAGGCGAGCCTATGGCACAGACGCTATGCCGCGATTGCTGTCTGCTGTTCGAGACGGGTGCGAGCCGCTGTCCCGGGTGCGGAAGCGCGCGGCTCGTGTGGCACGATGAGCTCGCCGCGCTCACCATCGCGCATATCGACTGCGATGCGTTCTATGCATCTGTGGAAAAGCGCGATCGACCGGAGCTCGTCAACGAGCCTGTGATCGTCGGTCATCCCGGAGGACGCGGCGTGGTCACGACGGCTTGCTACATCGCGCGCAAATCCGGCGTGCGTTCGGCTATGGCCATGTTCCAGGCGCTCGAGCGGTGCCCCGGCGCAGTCGTGATCCCGCCCGACATGGCCAAATACAAAGCCGTCAGTTCCGAAATCCGCGCAATTTTCCTTGCCGAGACTGAGGTGATCGAGCCGGTGTCGCTGGACGAGGCCTATCTCGACCTCGCACCCGAGCACCGCCTCAATTCAGCGACGGCTGCCGAAGCGCTGGCCCGCATTGGATCGCGCGTCGAGGCGGAGGTCGGGATCACCGTGTCGATTGGCCTTTCGGCCAACAAGTTCCTCGCCAAGCTCGCCTCGGAGATGAAGAAGCCGCGCGGCTATTCGGTGATCGGCGCCAGGGGTGCAAGGGAGTATCTCGCGAAGCTGCCCGTTTCGAAGATCAATGGTGTGGGACGAGCGACCGCGGAGCGCCTCGAGGCGCTCGGCATCCATACTATCGCCGACCTGCAGTCGCGGAGCGAGATGCAACTCGTGACGCAGTTCGGCAAGCTCGGCCGGCGTCTCGCCCTCTTTGCGATCGGTGAGGACGAGCGCCGCGTCACGCCCGATCGCGCCACCAAGAGCATCTCGGCCGAGACCACGTTCGCGCGCGACACGGGAGATGCCGAGGAGCTGAAACGGATCGCGGAGCGGCTCTGTGAGCGCGTCGCGCAGCAGCTGACCCGCAAGGGGCTCTCGGGCGGTACGGTGGTGCTGAAGCTCAAGACGACCGATTTCAAGATTCTGTCGCGCAGCAAGCGGCTCGAGTTTCCGACGCAGAAAGCCGCGACGCTTTACGAGGCCGCGCGCCTGCTGATCGAAAAGGAAGCCGATGGCCGCGCGTTTCGGCTCATCGGCGTCGGCGCGGACAGCCTGGAGTCCGCCACCAATGCCGATCCGCCGGACCTTTTTGGCCAGGGTTCGGGTGGGTGATAGTTTAGGATCGATCTCAGCGAGCCTCGCTCCAAGAGTGAACCTCTGGTACCGTATTGCCATGAACCAGCACTTCCGCCGATCCGGAACAGCGACGACCCAGGCCGCCGAGGGCATGCCGCGGCGCGCCTGGACCGTGGCTGAGGTCGAGGCGATGGTGAAGGCGGGCATCATCGCTGAGAACGAGCGCATCGAGCTGATCGGCGGGGAGATCGTGCCGATGTCACCGAAGGGGGCGTTTCACGAGACGGTGAAGAAAGACCTCAATCGATTCTGGGTACCGCTTCTGCCATCTGATGTCGACGCCGTCACTGAAACGACATTCCGGCACGGCGAGCGCGATTTCCTTGAGCCCGATTTCGTCTTCTGGCCTCGAGCGCTTGGTATCCGGGGATTGAAGCCCGATGTCGTGCAGCTGCTGGTCGAGATCGCGGACTCGAGCCTCGACTACGACCTCGACCATAAGGCGACCATCTACGCTGGCCTTGGCCTTCGCGACTACTGGGTGATCAACGCCCGCACGCTGGTAACGACCATCCATCGCGATCCCGGCGCCGACGGTTACGCCACCCGCACGGAGCACGCTGGCGATCAGCTGATAACGCCGCTGCTGTTGCCGTCGCTTGCCGTCCGTCTGACGGATCTCGGGCTGAGCCCGGCGGCTGACTGATTCCCGTCTATCAGGCTCGACGGTCCGGGGCCTCCTGCGCAGTTGCCCAGTCCCGCGTGTCGCGATGGACAGGCATCTGCAGCCAGCACAGGCATCGCGTCGCAGCGTGCTATCGCCCGGCGGGTATGGCGCCTATGGTGCGGTCGAATCCGAAAGGGCCCGCCTTGGCCGCACTTCACGCCACATCGCAGACTGACGACACGCACATTCCTCCGCTGCCAGACGGCTATCGTTGGGTGGTGCTACTTGGCGTATGGCTGGTCTACGCCACTTTCGGCATGACGGTCGTGAGCCTGGCGCCTTTGGTCGCCGATATCACCCGCGATTTCGGTATCAGCCACGCCTCGATGGGGCTGGTGTTTGGCGCCTGGCAGCTCGTCTTTATCGTGTTTGCCGTACCGGCGGGCAGTCTGACGGACCGGATCGGGGTCAGACGCGCGCTGTTGCTTGCTTCGCTGCTGATCGCGATCTCCGGATTCCTGCGCAGCATGGCGCCCGGGTACTGGTCGCTCTATGTCGCAGTGGCGCTGCTTGGGCTTGGCGGGCCGCTGATCTCGACCAGCGCGCCGAAGCTCGTGATGCGGTACTTCCGTGGCCAGGACCGCGGCTTTGCCATGGGAATCTACATCACAGGGCCGGCGCTGGGCGGCATCGCTTCCTTGTCCCTCACCAACGCTGCTCTGATGCCTCTGCTCGGTGGCGAGTGGCGGCGGGTGCTGATGGTCTGGGCGTCGGTGGCATTGCTCGCCGGCGCCGCATGGCTGCTGATCGCCTCACGCGCCGAGGTCAGGGCCGCCGACGTACCAACCCCCGGCTCCAAGCGGCAGCGTCAGCGCGATGTCATCGGGGAGCTACTGCGCGTCCCGGCCGTGCAATGGCTGCTGATCATGAGTGTCGGCATTTTTCTCTTCAATCACGGTCTCAACAACTGGTTGCCGGAGATCTTGCGGGCGAAGGGCATGTCCGCCGCGGCGGCCGGGTTCTGGGCCACCATCCCGACGCTGGTCGGGATTGCGGGCTCGCTGACCATCCCCCGGCTCGCGACGCCTCAGCGGCGTTACTGGATGCTTGGCGGCTTGTTTTGTTCGGCATTGCTCGCGAGCTTCCTGCTGCGAGCCGATCAGGGCATGGTCCTAATGATCGGACTGGCACTCCAGGGCATTGCGCGCTCTTCGATGATGACGGTCGCCATGCTGACCCTGGTCGAGACGCCCGGCATCGGCGAGCGGCACGCGGCGACCGCCAGCGGCATGTTCTTCTCGGCCGCGGAGGTCGGCGGCGCCAGCGGCCCGCTGATCATGGGGGTCATTCACGACGCGACGGGCGGATTCAGTGCCTGCCTCTGGTTCCTGGCATCGGTTGCGGCTGGCTTGATCGTGCTCTCGGTACGCCTGAGCCAGATCACGGCACTTCCAAGCCGGCAGCTCGCGCCCGGAGAATGAATCTCGCTTCTGCCGCTTCCTCCCACCCCGCTCAGCAGCCTTTCGGAGCCAAGCCACAGCGGCCCTCGAAACCTCGTCCGATGACCATGGTGCATCGCCGCCACTCCGCGCAGGCCGCATTGTCGGTGCTCTCGCGGCGCGAGGGCGTTTCCTGCGTGCGCTTGCGCTCGGGCTGGTCCCTTGTCTCGCGGGTGGATGCCGGCTCGCGATATGGAGCCGGTTCACGCCGTGCCTTGGCAACGCAGCGATCGCCTTGCGCCTCTTCGTTGCGTGCGCACTGGAGCGGGCAGATGCGCCCGGTCTGGCCGGCGAGCGCCGCGAGCGTTTCACGCTTTGGACCGTCCAGCGCAATCGCAGATGAGGTTGCCTTGTTGAAGCGCTCCAGCGCGTCGCGCACATTTGCGCCCCACTTGCCGTCCTCCTTGCCTGGTTCGCAGCCAAGGCGGGTCAGCTCGGTCTGAATGCTGCGGATGAGCGCCGCGGGCGACTCGTCCTGTGCCGGCTGGGCTGGCGCCGGTTGTGCGGGCGGCGCCGGTGCCGCGAGGCTGGGCGAGGCTGCGGCCACGGTCTTTTCATCGGGCTTCGCGGCTTCCGTGCGGGACCCTGCAACTGACGCAGCCTTGTCGCGAGCGGCCTGCGCAATCAGAGCCGCAGCCAGGTTGGCGAAAGTGCCGTTGGGAAAACGGTCGACGTAGGTCCGCAGCAGCTCCGGCGTCTTGCTGTCTTTCACCGCGTTCCAGAACGCGAGCTCCATCTCCTTGTCATAGTTGGGTGATGCCGAAGCGGCAGGCGTGGGAGCTGGATGTGTGGCGGACGGCGAGAAGATCACGCGGCCCATCAGCGATGTGTGCTCCCATGGCACCTGATGTCCGTTGGTCACCTTCACTACGTCGCTTCTGACATCGATCAGGATGGAGCTGATGTCGGCATCGCGCGACTCGATGTGCTTCAGCAGCGCTGTCGCATAGGGAGAATTCCGCCCTGTTCCATCGAGCGCCACGTTGCCGGGCTGCGTCGAAAATCCGATCAGGGTGCCGACGCCGGTCTTCACTTCCGCAAGGCCCTGGCCGACCATCGGCGAGCGCGTCCCCATGGTGCGCGCCAGATTGCGGGCGAGCGGATTGTCGCGGCAGGCATCGAGCAGCAACAGGCTGGTCTTTGCTTCCCGCTCCATTTGCTTCAGGACCAGGTTCAGGGCGACCGTCTCGAAATCGACATCACCCTCGGTCGACAGGCGCGCGTCGGTCGGCAGCAGGTAATTCTGCCCTGAGACCTGCAGTCCGTGCCCGGCATAGAAGAACAGCGCGATATCCGCACCGGCGAGCTTCACGCCGAATTGCCGGATGGTGCGCTCCATGGCGCGCTTGTCGAGATCGATGCCTTCGACGACCTCGAAGCCGAGGCGCTTCAAGGCTGCCGATAAATCCTGGGCATCGTGGCTCGGATTGCGCAGACCGGCCGTGTGCTGGTAGCCGCCATTGCCGATCACCAACGCGATCCGGCGCTCGGCTGCAGCCGGCTCGGGCCACCACGCGGCCAAGCACAAACCCAAGGCCAGAGCCGACCTAAAGAACATCCGAATGAACATGGGAGCCCCGCTGCCGCCCTCAGTATCACCGCATAGTCTGTAAATTGGTCACCACCATATGCCTGTCATTGCGGCCTGGTAAGGGCGTTTGCGCGGCTTCGGCGGGATAGGCGATAGAATTGAACGGGACGGGCTGCAGCCCCAACCAAACGTCGAAGCCTCAGCTCGTTTTGTGAGGTCATTGCCGCGCCATGCGAAATCGGCATGCCGATGCGGATTTCAGCCCTACCGCCTATTGGTGCTACGCTGCGTTCGAGCGGCGATCGACCGAGTTCGTCGTCAGCCCGAGCGCGTTGAGGAGCACCTATGAGTGGCATGCTGAGCGACGAAGAGATCGCAGGACTGGTGCCGTCGGAGCTGGTCAAGGAGCGGACGCCCATTCCGACCCAGATGGTCTCGAGCGACGAGTACTACCCCGATCCGCAAACGGCGGAGCAGAAAGAGGTCGAAGCGCGTGTGCTCGCCATGGCCGACGAGCTCGGCGGCAAGCAGAATCTCGACCGTCGCCGCTTCTTCCAGACCGCGGCGGGTATGGCCGCGTCGTTCGTTGCCATGAACGAGGTCTACGGCGGCATCTTCGATGTTTCGCAAGCAGAAGCGGCGACACCCGCCATGGCTCAGGAGCGTGCCGACAAGCTCAAGGGCCAGTTCATCATGGACATGCACACGCATTTCCTGCGCGACGACACGCGCATCATGAACTTCGTCAACATGAGGAACGCCGTCGGCAAGGCCGGCTGGAACAAGGCGCTGGCCGAGAAGGAGCAGACGATCGAGGACCTCAAGTATGCCAACTACATGAAGGAGATGTTCCTCGACAGCGACACCAAGATCGCGCTGATCTCCTCGGCGCCGTCCGACACCGACCAGGACTGGTTCCTGACCAACGAGCAGATGTCGAAAGCGCGCGCCAAAGTGAACAAGGAGGCCGGCGGCACGACGCGGCTTCTCTCGCACATGATCTTCACGCCGGGCCAGCCCGGCTGGCTCGACAAGCTCGACGCAGGCCTCGCATTGAAGCCGGACTCGGTGAAGGGCTACACCATCGGCGACAACACGCATAAGCAGACCAGCAAGTATCCTTGGCGCATGGACGACGAGAAGGTCGCCTACAAGGGCTACGAGAAAATGGTGGCCGCCGGCGTGAAGAACGTCTGCATTCACAAGGGTCTATTCGCGCCGTCGGTCGAGAAGCAGTTTCCGCATCTCAGGGGCTTCTGTGCGGTCGATGATGTGGGGCAGGCGGCGAAGGACTGGCCGCAGCTGAACTTCATCATCTACCACTCGGCCTACCGTCATGTGGGCGGCGACCCGAAAGTGGCATTGGCCGAGTTCGAGCGGACGGGCCGCATATCCTGGACATCGGATCTCGCCGACATCCCTGCCCAGTACGGCGTAAAGAACGTCTACGGTGACGTCGGCCAGCTCTTCGCGACGACCCTTGTTGCGCAGCCCCGCGTGTGTGCAGCCCTCATGGGCATTCTGATCAAGGGCCTCGGCGCCGACCACGTGAACTGGGGCACGGATGCCGTCTGGACCGGCTCGCCGCAATGGCAGATCGAGGGGCTCAGGCGCCTCGAGATCCCAGCCGACATGCAGAAGAAGTTCGGCTTCAAGCCGCTCGGAGGCTCGGACGGCCCGGTCAAGCGCGCCATCTTCGGCGAGAACAACGCCAAGCTTTACGGCATCACGCCGCAGAAGCGCGCAGCACTCGAGACGGATCGGCTCGCCGCGCTCAAGGCCGACTACGAGAAGAGCGGTGAGGGCCGGTCCAACCTCCGATTCGGCTACGTCGCGCCGTCGCCGGGCCAGACCTTCAGCCACGGCATCTTCGCGTGAGCGATGATGGGGTCGGTTGGCGTGCGGAGACGTCGATGAAAGTGATGAGCACGCTCGGCGTGAAGAGTGTTCTCGACGAGCTTGCACCGGCATTCGAGCGGGAAACCGGTGCCAAGCTCGACATCTGGCTTAACCCCACGGCTCTGCAGGAGCAGAAGATCCTGGCGGGCGAGCGCGCCGACGTCGCGATCCTCACGCGCGATGCGGTCGAGCGCCTGATCGGCAAGGGGATCATGCGAGCGGGAAGCCGGGTCGATCTTGCCCGCTCGAAGGTCGGCTTTGCGGTGAAGAAGGGTGCGCCGTTCCCTGATATCACGACGAAAGACGCCGTCGTGTCGCTGCTCGAGACGACACCGAGCATCGTCTACTCCAAGGCGGGCGCCAGCGGCCTCTTCTTCACGGGGTTGTTGGATCGGCTCGGATTGCGGGCACGCATCGATGCCAAGGCAATCGTCATCCCGGCCGGCTTCACCGCGGAACTGGTGGCGGATGGGCGCGCTGCGCTCGCAGTGCAGCAGGTGAGCGAGCTGATGGCCGTCGACGGCGTCGAGGTCGTCGGAGCACTGCCCCCGGCGATCCAGGATGATCTCGTGTTCGCCGGGGGGGTCTTCGCGACTTCGGCAAAGAGCAGCATGGCGCACAGGTTTCTATCCTTCATCTCCAGCCCGTCTTCGGCAGCCGATTACCGTCGGAGGGGCTTGTTCGAGATCTGAGGGAATCGCATCCCCGCGCTGAAAAGAAGAAGCGCCACTCCCGGTAGGCCGGGAGTGGCGCTCAGGCGATGATCTCGTCAGGTCCGCCGGACTGGAGTGGGGGCGTACGATCCGGCATTGACGGCACTGGGAGGGGCGCCACGAGAGCATCCGCAGGGGTTGGCTCCTTTCAGGTTGGATCCCGGTGGGTCGGTCGGCTGACACCTTTTTTCCGCGATGCGGTTCCGGTTTCTGCACGCCTGGGCAAGCGTGCGGTCAGCTCGATCGGCTCGCCGAGGGAAGGGGAGCGATCGTCCCGTCGCCGGGACTTGGGCACTATGCTGGAAAAGGTTGAATGCACGGTAGACGAGCATAAATCTAAGATCGCAAGTACAGCGTGTAGAATGAGGGGTAAAGCCTGTTCTATAAGCTCTGCCGCTTACCGTCAGACGGAAACGTCTGCGCGATTCGCTTGACTCGAAAAAACATGGACTTAAATACGGGCGCGGCCGAAGCCTTAGACAAAGGTCGAAGCCGGGTCAGGCCACCAGATCGATCGGGGATAGGGCTCCATGCCGTCAGCAAGAGACAGCAAGGCAAAGCCGAAGGGCAAGGGCAAAGGCAAGGTCAAGAGGAAGACGGCAGCGGAAAAATCGGCTTCGGTCAGGAAGAGCAAGGCGCCGGCCGCGAAATCTGCTAAGAAAGCGCACAGTGGAAAACGATCGCGCAGCAAAATCGACAAGGCAGCAGCAGCCAAAGCCAAGCCGAAGGCGAAAACCCCGCCGAAGTTAAAGAATGGTGCCCCGATCGTCGTGACCATGCCGGTGAAAATTTCCAACGGCGTCGCGAAGGTGTCTCAATTCACTGCAACACCCGGATTGGCTCAGGGGATGGGCGCCAACGGGACATCGGCAGGGAAGATGGGACAAAACGGGACGGCGGCATTCGCGGCCAAGGGCAAGTTCGCGACGATGTCGAAAAGCAAGAGCAATGGATCGATCAAGCAGCAGAAGAACATCGTTCTGCCGCCCGACTACCATCCGTCGGAAGGCGAGTCGTTCATGAATGAGATGCATCGCACTTACTTCAGGAACAAGCTGATCGCCTGGAAAGACGACATTCTCAAGCAGAACATGGAGACCTTAAAGGGCCTGCATGACGAGTCCGCGCAGCAGGCCGACCCGGCTGATCGCGCAACTGCCGAGACCGACCGCGCCCTCGAGCTCAGGGCCCGCGATCGCCAGCGCAAGCTGATGGGCAAGATCGACGCCGCGCTGGCGCGGATAGAGGAAGGCACTTACGGCTACTGCGAGGAAACCGGCGAGCCGATCAGCTTGAAGCGGCTCGATGCGCGTCCCATCGCGACCCTCTCGCTCGAAGCGCAGGAGCGGCGCGAGCGTCGTGAGCGCGTGTTCCGCGAGGATTGAGCAATCTCATCATCGACGCATTTGCGATGACGCGCACTGGAGCCTGACCAGCGCTTGCGACGCCGCTGCTGCGGCGCGTCTCGATCCGCGCAGGTGCCGGCAGGTGCGTATCAGGTGCGGAACTCGTTCCGCTGTTGTGAGTTAGCCCAGCACTCACAACCGTGCGGACCAGGGCATGCTGAAGCTTGGATATAAACTGATGGCCGAGGAGCACGCCCCCTCGGACTTGGTTCACAATGCGGAGCGCGCCGAGCAGGCAGGATTCGATTTCGCCGCAATCTCTGATCACTTCCTGCCATGGATCGACGAGCAGGGGCATGCGCCGTTTGCCTGGTCAGTACTGGGAGCCATTGCCGGTCGCACCGAGCATCTCGGATTGATGACCTCCGTGACCTGCCCCACCATGCGCTATCACCCCGCGGTCATCGCCCAGGCTGCAGCGACGATGGCTCTGCTCAGCGATGATCGCTTTACACTTGGCCTCGGCTCGGGCGAGCGGCTCAATGAGCATGTCATTGGTGCAGGCTGGCCGGGCGTACCCGAGCGGCAGGAGATGTTCGCGGAGGCCATCGACATCATCCACGGCCTGTTGACCGGGGAGTTGTCGTCCTACAGCGGCGTACACCTTCAGCTCGACAATGCTCGCCTTTACGACTGCCCGGACCGGGCACCTCAAATCGTGGTCGCGGCAGGCGGCTCGAAAGCCGCGCAACTCGCGGCCGAGAAGGGCGCTGGGTTGATGATCACGGAAGCGGACCCCGAACTCATCGAAGCCTATCGTTCTGCCGGCGGCAGTGGACCGCTCTATGCGGAGATGTCCTTGTGCTACGCCCGGAGCGAAGAGCAGGCGCGCAAGACGGCGCATCACTTCTCGAGATGGTCGCTCTCGGGCTGGCCGGTGCAGGCCGAGCTCCCCGACACCAAGGCGTTTGCGGCAGCCAGCAAGCACGTCTCGCCCGAGGCAGTCGCACAATCGATACCATGCGGCGCGTCGGCTGACATGTTCATGGAATGGGCCGCCGAGTTCATTCAGGCGGGAATCGATCATCTCATCCTGACGCAGATCGGACCCGACCAGGATGCCTTCCTGAGCCTTTTTGAAAGAGAGCTCGGGCCGCGGCTGCGTTTGGAGCATGGCGGAAGCGTGGAATCGAACGCGTCGCGGTGATCCCGAGCAGAGATTGCCTCTTCGGCCGGCAGCATCGAAATCGAACGCTTGTTAGGTGGCCGTTAATCCGCGGCTGGCAAGCTGGGGCCGAGAGCCGCGTCCGTGGCCTCTCGTCATTTCAGGGGTTTTTTCCGTGAGCAGCTTCAGTTCCCGCGTCGACGGTCTTGCTGTCGCAAGTTTTACGAAAGCGCTCGGTCTCACTTGTTTCGCGGGGCTGGCGCTGGTGATCGGCGCTCATTTAGCGTTGGCCGAGCCAGCACCGCTCGCCGCGAGCCCGCAGCTGACAGCCGGTCACGCTCCCGCACTGGATCGTCCGCGCCTGGTGCCGCGGCCACCGGCATCGCGCATCGAGGTCATCGTCACGCCGCTCGACCTCGTTCGTCTCGATCCGACGGCGTTTGCCGACTGGGACAATTCCCAGCCGCAGCGCTGAGGAGCGGGTCAGCCTGCAGCGGCGCCTCTCTCAGCTTTTCACCAGATCGGTTTTCTTGAAGCTTTCAGCACCGGGCTGCGGCGTCGCTGCATGATCGTTGGCTGTGGTGGCCTCGCTTGCACGCTGGGCCGCGATCCGCTGCAGCAGGGACCTCACGCCATCGAGATCGCGCAGATGCACGTCGTGCTGCTGGTTCTGGTAGCCGAGGCCCTCCTCGCGCAGGATTTTCAGGATGGCGACGCGAAGGTCCGTCGCGACCGCTCCGCTGCGATAAACATCACTCAGCACCACCCGCACGATGAAATCGAGCGACTGGCTGGAGAAACCCTCGAACGCAACCGAAGGCGGTGGTGTCTTGAGCACCTCCGGGTGAGCTTCGGCGCAGGCGCGCAGGATCCTGAGGACGCGCTCGGGATCGCTGTTGGGGTCCACCGTGACCTTGATGATCGTGCGGCCCATGTTGTTGCGATGCGTCCAATTCAGGACGCGACCGGTGATCAGCTCGGAGTTCGGAATGATCAAGCTGGCCCGGTCGAAGGTCTCGATCTCGGTCGATCGCACGGAGATGCGGCGCACGTTGCCCTGCTCGTTGCCGACCACGATCCAGTCGCCGACCTTCACCGGGCGCTCGACCAGCAGGATCAGGCCTGAGACGAAGTTGTTCACGATCGATTGCAGGCCGAAGCCGATGCCGACCGAGAGCGCGCCGGCGACGATGGCGAGACTGGTGATATCGAAGCCGGCGTAGGACACGGCCAGCAGCAGTGCCAGCGCGGTTCCCGCATAGCCCACCGCGGTGTCGATTGAATTGGCGATGCCCGCATCGACGCGTCCCTGGGCCAGCACCCGGTCGCGCAGCCAGCGCTGCACGAGGCGCGTCACGAACAGCAGTGCAGTGAAAAGGCCAATTCCGATCAGAATCCGGAACAGCGAGATGCGGAACTGGCCAATTTCGAAGCCGAACAGCATCGCCTTCGACCAGTCGCGAATGTCAGCGCCGGAGAACCCCCATTGCAGGAGCAGCAGCGGCAGCGCCAAGAGCCCGATCAGCAGCGACAGCGTGAACTCGGTGAGGCGCGAGATCTGGTGCCGCCGCGAGCCTTCAAGGCCGAACCTGGTTTCCAGGACATTGCCGACCATGTCGCGGCTGTCGGCGCGTCCCCGCGTCATGGCGCGCACGGCGAGATAGAGCAGTCCGGCAGCTCCCAGCACCATGCCCGACAGAACGAGCTGATGCGAGACGAAGCGGCCGAGCGCGACATAGCCCAAGGCAGATGAGACCAGGATGACGCCGGCGATCAGCCAAAGCGGCAGCTTGATCCAGATGGGTGAGAGCCGCGTGACCGGACGCGGCACGAACTCGTGGCCGTTGACGGGCCGGTCAGGGCCTGTCTGCGGCACGAACGGGCTCAACAGCAGCGCGACGAGCAGCGCGAAGAACAGCAACGACGTCAGGAACGTCTGGGCGACGGTGATGGCGAGCGGCACATAGATGGCGCGGCCGAGCTCGCTAAGGACGGTGTCGAGCACGTACACACCCACGAAGCCGGTCAGAATCCAGAGCAGCTTGCGCGCCGTGCCATCAGCGACCGGAATGAGCCGCCATGCCGGGTAGGCCGGTGCCAAGGCAACTGCAAGCAGGCTCGTTGCCGCACAGAACACCATGATGCTTCGGGCAGTCGCGTTTGCGACGCCTTCCCAGGGCGAGAACAAGAGATCGAGGCCCGAAAGGCCCAGATAGGCGAGGAGCGCCACGACGACTCCGGGAAGCATCTTCGCTGGTGCCAGCCACGACGCCTTGATGGTCCGGTCGAAGAACGATGGTGACTTCTCCGGCCGCTGCCAGTGGCGCACAACCAACCTTCGCACACCAAGCCGGCCGAGCAGGTAGAGCACAGCGATGGCAATTCCGAGCGCCGTCACTTCAGTGCTCCGGCGCCCGGCCCAGGTGAGCCAGTCTCCGCCATAGTATTTCAACCGGCCGACGACGCTATCCATGCGCGAGGCAACATCACGCCAAACGCCCGGCAGCAGCGGACTGTCACGCTTCTCGAGCAGATTGCGCGTGAACATCTGGTATCGGATCACTGTGATCCGGTCGATCAGCTGCTTGGCGCGCACCCAGGCAAGCTCGGACGTTTTCACCGCCCCGTCGAGAGCCGCTGCCATCGCGTTGAGGCGCGCGCGCTCCGCGGCAACGGTCGGCGATTCCGGCGGCTGATCCTTGGCCGGTGGTGGCCCGAGCTTTTCGATCTGGCTCTTCACTTCGGCGAGCTGCGGGCGAAGGCTTTCGGCCGTCGATGTGGAATCATAAATGATGCGTTCGACGTCGGCGCGCAGCCGCGAGAGCTCGCCTTCGAGCTCTTTCAGCTGCTGGATCGACTTCTCCGCGGTCTCGATGCTTTTCGACAGGTTCTGGACGAGATCGGTGACTTCTGCGGGCAATGCCACCGGTGGTTCGGGTTGCGCTGCCGGTGCAGGCTGCGCGCCCGGTGCAGGCTGCGCGGCTGGTGCAGGCGCGGGCGTAGTGCTCGAAGGTGCGCCCTGCACCGGTTGTGTCGGGGCTGGTGTCTGGGGTGCCTGCTGCGCCATGGCCGGTCGCGCCAGACCCAGGCCTAGCAGCACGATTGCGAAAGCAACGACAAGACGCTTCTGCACGTTCACCTCACTCAACACCTTCGCCGGCTGAACGCCGGTCGTTGGGCTCGTTCCGATGTTTTTAAGCCCCCCGCTTGCGCGCCCTATTCGGCGGCGCGCTCGGCTGCCTGCGCGGTTGCCGGCGCCTGGCCAAAGGGCCGCGCCGGGCGCGAGAACACGGGATGGGCTTGAGACTCGTGATCCCGGCGTCGCGCCTCCCCGATCCCCGTCTCGATCACCACATCGACCGGCCCCCCGGTCATGATCAGGTGCTCGACGCCATCGCGTCTGATGAGCACCAGCTTGCGGCGGCTGTCGACACTCGCGTGCTCGACCACCGCCAGACGCCGCTCGGGCCTTGGACCGAAAATTGTCGCTGCGGGCGACTGTCCGTTCAGATAGCCCTTGGCAATCCACACGGCACCGGCCGCGCCCGCCGCGAGCAGCGCAATCAGAAAGAGCCAGAGCAGAATATCCATCGGGTCCGACCTTCGTTTTCGTCTCGCGCGGACGCTCAGCGCCGGCAGCAGCATCTCGATGCGGGGAAAAGCGGGACTCGCACGCCGCCCGGCTCAATAGCAGATGTTTAGCGCGATTTTAACCCTGATGATCGAGTTGTTGACGGGTGACCTGCCTTGGATCGGATTTGTGGCAGGAACGTGCCGGAATGAGGCCTTGTTCGGCCTCGCGGAGGGGCGAGTGGCATCTGTTCGTGTGCTGTCGGCGGTGGAAGCAGTCCGTGCTTGGACCCAGAATCAGGTAGTTTCGCGCCCCATGACGGGAATGCGCGCGCAAACACTTAGGAACGCGGCCGAAAGTCCAATCACGCCCGGAGCCGGTATCCTCCTGGCGCTGATGCTGATCTTGGCCGGCGGCGGTCTGAGCATCCTGACGCTGTCCAGCCTGCACACCGCGCAGCCGATCATCCTGTCGGCGCTCGCCTTTCTGGCGATGGTCGGCGTCTTTTTCCTGTTCGGCCTCGCGGCCGGCAATGTCCGCATCCGCGAGCGGGTCGGCGGCACCGAATGGCTGGTGGCCGCGGCCGAGCATCTCGATCACGGATTTCTGCTGACGGCGCGCGACGGCACGCCGCTGGTCGCCAACGGCGATTTCCGGCTGCTGGTCGGCGTCGACAACGAGGGCGCGCTGGGCCGGCTTGAGGATGCCTTCGCCGGCGAGCCGCAGGCCGCCGAAAGCCTCTTCCGCTTGATGCGGGCCGCCGAGCGCGGCGAGATGCGCGCTGAGGAGTTTCGCCTGCGCGACAGCGAGGATCGTGAGCGGGCCGGGCGCTGGCTGCGCCTCTCAGTGCGATCGCTGAACGGCGCCGAGCTTGGCGTTGGCACCGACGACCTCATTCTCTGGCAGGTGCTGGACATAACGCGCGACAGGGCACGCGAGGCGGAGGCCGTGCGCGGCCTGGACACCGCTCTGGCGGCTTACGAGCGCATGCCGATCGGGCTGCTGACCGTTGCCGCCGACGGCCGCGTGACGTCGATCAACCGCATGCTTGGCGGCTGGCTTGGTCTTGCCGCTGATTCGATGCGGGCCCGCACCTTGAAGCTCGACGACATCGCGGCGGGTTCCGGCGATGCGCTGCTCCGCTCGTCGCTCAAGCGGTCTGACGGTGCGCCCGTGCGTCTTGATCTCGATCTCGTCCGCGAGGATGGCATCGGCCTGCCGGTCGAGGTGCTGGCCATCGAGGCGCGCGAGGGCCCGCACGCCGGCGAGATCGGTGCGCTGGTGCTGTCGCGTGGCATGCTCGCGACGGGGGACGGTGCCGACGCCGAGGCACGTTACGCGCGGCTCTTCCACTCCTCGCCGTTCGGTATCGCAACGCTCGGCGAGGACGGTCGCATTCTATCGGCCAACGGCGCCTTCGCGCGCATGTTCCCGGAGCCGGGCCAGGTCAATGCCGGCAGCATCGGCGAGCTGGTCAGCGCGACCGGTGATGCCGAAGTGAGAAAGGCCGTCGACTTCGCCATGACCGAAGCGGGCCTCGGCCGCGCCAGCCTGGCGCCGATCGAGGTCTCGTTCGGGCCCAACCGCGAGTTCACGCGCCGGCTCTATGTCGCGCCGATCGCCAATCGCTCCGCCCAGGGCGAGGCGGCGATGCTCTACGTCATCGACGCGACGGAGCAGAAGGCGCTCGAGCTCAAATATGCGCAGAGCACCAAGATGGAGGCCGTGGGCAAGCTCGCGGGCGGCATCGCGCACGACTTCAACAACGTGCTCACCGCCATCATCGGCTTCTCGGATCTGCTGCTGCAGACGCACCGGCCGACGGACGCGGCCTACGCCGATATCCTGAATATCAAGAAGGAAGCCAACCGCGCGGCAGGGCTGGTGCGTCAGCTGCTCGCCTTCTCGCGGCGCCAGACGCTGCTGCCGGAGGTGCTGGAGCTCGGCGAGGTTCTGGCGGATCGCTCGGCGCTGCTCAACCGGCTGCTCGGTGAGAAGGTCGACCTCAAGATCACCACCGGCCGCGACCTCTGGTTCGTGAAGGCGGACCGCACCCAGTTCGACCAGGTGATCATCAACCTAGCGGACAACGCCAAGGAAGCGAAGACGGCCGGCGGCAAGATCACCGTCCCCGCCAAGAACCAGACCTAGCGCGAGTCGCTCAAGCTGCGCAGCCAGTCGGTCATTCCGGGCGAGTACGTCTGCGTCGAGGTGGAGGACACCGGCACCGGCATGTCCCCCGAGGTGATGGCCAAGATTTTCGAGCCGTTCTTCTCGACCAAGGAGGTCGGCAAGGGCACCGGCCTCGGCCTCTCGACCGTCTACGGCATCATCAAGCAGACCGGCGGCTACGTGTTCCCGGAGAGCGAGCCGGGCAAGGGCACGATCTTCCGCATCTTCCTGCCGCGGCATATCCCGGAGAGCCAGGAGGAAGTGGCGGCGGCCCGCGAGCCGAAGAAGGAGCGCCCGCGCGATCTCACCGGCAACGGCCGCGTGCTGCTGGTCGAGGACGAGGACTCGGTGCGCAGCTTCGCGGTGCGCGCGCTGAAGCGGCAGGGCTACGAGGTGCTGGAGGCGACGACGGGCGCCGAGGCGCTCGAGGTGGTCGCCGCCGACAAGGGCGAGATCGACATCGTCGTCTCGGACGTGGTGATGCCGGAGATGGACGGGCCCACCATGCTGACCGAGCTCAGGAAGACGCGGCCCGACCTCAAGGTGATCTTCGTCTCCGGCTATCCGGACGACCGCTTCAAGACCGGGCTCGACGCCGGCGCGCAGTTCGCCTTCCTGCCGAAACCCTTCACGCTCCCCCAACTCGCCGCCAAGGTGAAGGAGGAGCTCGGGCAGGAGTGACGCCGCTGGGCAGGCCGCGGCCGCCTCGGGACTGGTTTCACGTGAAACAACCGGCGGGTTGCCGCGTCGCTCACGCGCTCGGCGACGAAAAGGTGCCGCTTGCCGGCCCGCCCCAAGCGAGGCCTCCAGACCACGCACTTCCTTCGTCGGCCAGGGCGCGATTTCAGTCCGTAGCCGGAAAATGTTTCACGTGAAACATTTGTAAAATTGGATCTAATTTTTCAGCAGATAACCGCGGGACTATGGCCTGCGGCCCGTCATTAACTTTTGCGGATTTTCGACAGCCCCGAATTACGCCCGCTAGGCCACCTGTGAGGCCCGTAGAGCGGCCTCGTTTCGAGTGGCTACCCCCCTCCATGCGCGCCCGAGACACGCGCTGGCGTTCAAATTCACCCATGAAGTTGGAGGTGTCCGACCGCGACCCTCGGTGCCGGCGGTGGTCTCACCGGAGCGATCGGCGGGAAATCCGCCGAATTGATCCAGCAACTCGCGATGTGCGCCGCTGGCCCGGCTCTCGCGTCCTCCACTGCCGGCGGCCGGTCACGTCGCGTGCGCGTCTCCCGCGCGATCTGCGTATGCAACTGATGGGCCGTCGCGCTCCCTCGGAACTAATCGAGGGCATGCTCGGCCGCCGGCGGTGACGCAAAACGGTGACTGTTCCGGTCTCTCGATAGCCAAGCTGCAGACGGCGAAACTGCAGAGTGAGCCGAGATGATCAGCGGCGGCGCTCCGCACAGCAGGGATCCCGAAAGCGGCCTGGCGCTCGTCGAGATGCTCGTCGCACTGGCGTTGCTGGCGCTGATGACCGCGCTGCTTCTGGGAGCGTGGCAGACCGGGCGGGTGATGCTCGATGCCAGCGAGCGGCGGCTCAAGGAGCCGTCTTTGGAGGCGGCAGAGCGGCTGCTGCGGGATTTGATCCAAGGTGCGCAAGCGATCCAGCCGGTGCGTCTCGAGGCGGAGGAGCAGCGCCAGCCGGTGCTCAGGGGCGCGCCGGATCGCGTCACGTTGACAGCTCTGATCGAGAAGCTTGGATATTACGCCGGGCTTTACCGGGTGGCGGTGTCGTTGGCGCCCGAGCGATCGTCGCGGACGGTCAACACGCTCGTGGCCGATCTTGTCCTGCATCGACCGAGCACGGCGCAGAGTGGCGCCGCGATGGGCAATGACGCTGGCCGGGAGCGCGTGACAATCCTGCGCGGCGTCGAGGCCGTCACGTTCCGGCATTTCGGGATCGCCGAAGACGACGATCAATCCCGCTGGCACACCACGTGGACGCACCGGCAGCACCTGCCGAACCTCATTAGCGTTTCCGTTGCCCTGTCAGGCCGCGCGCGAGGTGAACGAGCGCTTGCAATCGAAGTTCCAGCGGCGCCGATTGGTTCTCCGGGCTACGGGCCGTCTGGCACAAAACCTTGACCCGTTGCGCCACCTGGCACCAATTTTGCGTCCCACACGCTCGCCTTGGCGGCATCGGTCATCTTCACCGGACGGTGGAGATGATCGACGTGCACCAACCACGTCAGCGGTGAGGCGCGTCACGATCTTTCTTTGACGTTGACCGCGCTGTAAGGAATAGTGAGGTCAAGTTTGCATTTGGGGCATTGACGCGGAAGCCAGGGAACTGCTCCATTCCTAATGAACAAGTACCGACCACAACGCGGACAATTGAAGTTAATCATTGCGGCGATCACAGCGACAGCCATTCCGAGCCAACTCAGGACAACAACAGAAAGCTGCCAAGCACCTGACCTGCCTCAGGGTTTTCGGGCCAGGGATAACTTGAGAGACTGCCCTCCGAAT
>CAZCQH010000047.1:0-44101 GCA_964500805.1 uncultured Hyphomicrobiaceae bacterium | reverse complement strand
CCAAGGCGATGCAGAAGGTCGGCAACGAGGGCGTGATCACGGTCGAGGAAGCCAAAGGCTTGGACAGCGAGCTCGATGTGGTCGAGGGCATGCAGTTCGACCGCGGCTACATCTCGCCCTACTTCATAACCAACGTCGACAAGATGACGGTGGAGATGGAGGAGCCATACATTCTGATCCACGAGAAGAGAGTGCCCGGGCTGCAGGCGATGCTGCCTCTGCTCGAGGCGGTCGCTCAGTCGGGCAGGCCGCTGCTGATCATCGCCGAGGACGTCGAGGGCGAGTCGCTGGCTACTCTCGTAGTCAACAAGCTTCGCGGCGGGCTCAAGGTGGCAGCGGTCAAGGCACCCGGCTTCGGCGACCGCCGCAAGGCTATGCTCGAGGATATCGCCACGCTGACCGGTGGCCAGTTGATCGCGGAGGATCTCGGCATCAAGCTCGAAACGGTGACCATCGCGATGCTGGGCAAGGCCAAGCGCATCGTGGTCACCAAGGAGCACACGACCATCATAGACGGTGCGGGCAGGAAGAAGGACATCGAGGCGCGCGTCTCGCAAATCAAGGCGCAGATCGAGGACACGACATCCGACTACGACAGGGAGAAGCTGCAGGAGCGCCTGGCGAAACTGTCCGGCGGCGTTGCCGTGATCAAGGTCGGTGGCGCCACGGAGGTCGAGGTCAAGGAGCGCAAGGACCGCGTCGATGATGCGCTGAACGCGACCCGTGCAGCGGTCGAGGAAGGCATCGTGCCCGGCGGCGGAGTCATGCTGCTGAACGCGACCAAGGCGATCACGATCAAGGGCGACAACGCCGATCAGGACGCCGGGATCAATATCATCCGCAAGGCACTGCAATCGCCCATCCGCCAGATCTCGGAGAATGCCGGCGTCGAGGGCTCCATCGTTGTCGGCCGGGTCATGGACGAGCGCTCGGGCTCGTTCGGCTACGACGCGCAAGCGAACGAATACTGCGACATGATCGAGCACGGCATCATCGACCCGGCCAAGGTCGTACGCGTGGCGTTGCAGGACGCGGCCTCGATCGCCGGCCTGATGATCACGACCGAGGCCGGCGTCGCAGCGCTGCAGGCCGACCTCCACCCGGAAGGAGCGGCCCATGCGCACGCTGCCAGCATGGGGTCCTCATTCTGATCGCCGCAGACAATAGGTCAGAATCGCGAGAGTGGGAATCCGCACGCGTGATCCCCATATATCAAGCATGCCTACTGCAGCACAGAGCATTGAACGTTCCTCCGCCTCGCATGTTGTCGGCCTTGACAGGTGGGAGACGGAGGGGGGCGCCATCGGTGCACCAGCGAACGAGCGGTGCGGATCACAGGCCGCTCTCCTGTCAGAGGACGAGGCACTTATTCTCCAGTGCCTCGGCGCGGCCGTGCTCTCGCGATGGAATGGCCTACCAACACGCATTCAGCGCGAGCTGTTCGATCATTCCTTCGACGTCACTGCACCCCTCGAAGTCGCACGGCTGAAAAGGCGGATCGCGCGATTTCTTCACGAGCACAAGGATGACGTCGGAGGTGCGAAATGACCATCCACGCATTCACATCAGCGCCGATCTCCGATGCCCTGCGCGAGCCCAGCTCAAACCTCATTCCCGGAGCGCTCGACCGCGAGCTCGTGCTCGCGTCCACGTCCGGGAGCTTGCGGCGACTGCTGGAGGCCTCCGGGCTGACCGTAATCGTCGCTCCGCCAGACCACGAGGAGATGAACACGCTCCGGGCGGTGCTTCGGTCGATGCCCGAGCCCGATCCCGCCGACATCGCCGAGCTGCATGTGCGCACGAAAGTTGACGGCGCCGCGGCGCGGTTTCCCGGCGCGCTCGTGATCGGTGCCGAGCAAGTGGTCTCGCTCGACGGCAGGTTGCGGGAGACACCAAGAACTCTCGATGCCGCACGCGACCTCCTGCTCGAGCTTCGTGGCAAGACACATCAGCTGCACTCGGCCATCGCGCTGGCCGAGGAGGGGCAGATCACCTGGAGCAATGTCGAGACGGCGAACGTGACGATGCGTCCGCTGTCTGCCCAGTTCGTGGGTCGGTACCTTGCCGCGGCCGGCTCGCAAGCCATCGGATCCCCGGGCGCCTACGAGCTCGACGGCATCGGCCTCCAGCTTTTTGAGCATGTTCAAGGCGCCTATCCCGCGGTCCTGGGCACCCCCCTCTTCCCATTGTTCGCACGCCTCCGCGAGATCGGATTCATGGTCTCGTGATCGTCAAAGGCTGAAAAGTTGGAGGTTTCCATGGCCACAGAGCTGAGCTCAAGATGCTCGCCCGACTTCGGGCGCACGAGGTTCTTATTGAGAACCTGCTTCGGCTCGCGTTCAACAACGATCCCGATGCGGTCCGGAATTTTGCCGCCCGGCAAAGCGCGTGCCTCGACACAGCCCGGCTTCCAGACCTCGACCCGGCCATGGCGGCGCGGCTGCCCTACGAGACACAGGAGGCCCTTGCTTCGATTCTCGACGGAGCCGTTCGTCACGTGGAGAGCCACCTGCCCGGTGAGCCGCACGTTTGATATGCCTCAGGGACAAGCATGACCCTGGCCGGTGTCACTTCGTGGTTGTGGCAGTCGCTGCATCCAGCTCGAGCGCCTTCTCCAGCTCCTTCGGGTCAATGGTCAGAGCTTGCAGTGCTGTATGGACGCCGCGTTCAATCGGCACGTTCATGGTCGTGCGAATACGGCGATAGGCCTGGAAAGAGAGCCCCGGTATCAACTCCTCTTCAGTCTCGATGATGTATGTCCCGGCTGGAAATGGCCCCTCGCCGGTGCCCAACATGAACGGGAGCTGGAATACGGCGGTCGTGGTTGTCGTTCGCTCCATCATCGTCCGGCCCTGCTGTAGACTTCGATTATTGCTGCTCCGGGATGTGCATCCGACGCAATGAGTACGAGCCTCGCACCGATTGATGCGCATCGGCCGCTCAAGCCGAAATGCGGGCCTTGCTCACGCGGCGCGCCAAAGGAAAATCGGCGCTCTCGTAAATTGCCCTGATGTCAGTAGTCTCGAGGCGCGTCTCGTCCGTCTCGATGACAGCTCCGGGTAGGGAAGCGGGCTCGACCGACTCGATGACGTGCCTAATGGCCTCCGCGCCGGTCTCAAACCTGCGGTACACCATGGGCTGTCGACCATTTCTGCGATCGGCGCCAACGAACACATCGGCTGGCGTTTCAAGATCAAAATGTTCCATGTCACTCCTATAGGCATGCGATCAACTGATCACCAGCCCCACCTCGAAAACAGCGCTCGGGGTTTGCTATCGTTTTTCCCTGCCAGTGAACATATCGCATGCCTTGACGGCTTTGCCGCTCGGCTCTCGGCACCCCCAGCGGTAGTCGGCGAATTCGAGTCCAGCCTCGTCCCACCCCCTGCTGATCCCGCACACTGCACGACCGCTCGCCCCACAGAGTTCGTCAAAACGACCACCACATCATCGCGGACGGGAGAAAGCCGGGCTAGTGGAGGTCAAGAGGGTAGGTCATACTGGCTCTCGTCTGGAGGACTTCGGACCCGTCCTCCTCGATCACGATGAGTTCAGATCGCGTCGAATAGGCGAGTGCGCGCCCGAATGCCAATGCGTGCTCGCGGACGTGAAAATGGCGCGTACCCTCCTTGCCACCAGTCACCTGCCATTTTCTCTCGGCGACCAGTGATACATAGACAGCGTATTCCGACATTCGCGCCTCACTTGTTGTAAACCTCTTTTGACGAAGCTATGGGGCTCGTCTGTTCGGCTAGAATATGGCTCCTGCGACAACAAGCGTAAGGAAACAGAAAGAAAAAAACGTTGCGGCTATATGTATAACAAGAACTATGGCTGACGCCGTAAATGAGCCATATATGTCGCTTGCTCGATTTATCATTTTCATTTCCCATTATATCGATGCTGACGCCGGCACAGGGTCGACATTTAAAAGCAACGACCGCTGATTCTGCGCGTTCCATAGTCTGTCAGGCGATCCAGTGAGCACTTCTCGACGTTACTAATAGTGCTGCACGTATCGCCGACCGTCGTGACTTCTGCGTCATGGCGGTCGGCTGTCATCGAAGCTATTCGCCTACAATATCCTCTGGGGGCGCCTGCAACGGCGCCGTGTCGCGAAGATCATCAAAGATCGATCTGGGGGCGCTATCTCTTAATTGATCCCAAAACGTCTTTGCCTCAACGGGCAAGGCGGCCGATGCTCCAAGCGTCAAGGCGATGGCACGAGAAAGTGAAAGATGGGCATAATTCTTCATAGTACTTCTCCAATCTCTAGTTTGCTCACTCACGATGAGCGTATTGTCTAATGAGGCCTTCACTGGACCGGCCATACTTTGTGAGGCAGATATTCTTTTCGTCGGACGCGTAGGACCGATGCGTCTTACTCACGGCAAAGGTCAAAGTCCTCCGCGAGCGCTCGCGGACGACAGGCGTCCAGATGCAGGAGATCAGGATTAGATGGGCCGGGCCTTGGCTGGGCTGAGGAGTGGCGTACCAACTTCCTGGGCGAGGCCTATCGATCGCTTGTTATGCGATCAATCAACGATCTGCTCTTATTGGGGTGCTGTCAATGCCTATTTCACTCCGAGGACTTTGGCTTCCCATCCGCAGCTCGCGCTGGACTCCAAGGCCCGCTGCTTGGGAGGCACAAGGCTAGATCGGAAGCGCTGAGGGTCGGACACCGGAAATGCTCTACCAGAGCTCTGTCGGGCGGCAGTTGGTGACGCTCGACGTCTCGTGATGGGACGAGCAAAATTGGTGCGATGCACCATGAAATTCCGTCGCTTGGGCCGGAATGGCCCAAGAGGCGGTTCGCCCAACAGTCGGTATCGGAGGGCTTTTGCCATCGATGGCAAGACGCGCGTTGAGTCATGACCCATTGCGGTCCTGAGCAGTTGCGGCATGCGTGACACGCCATCGAACGTACCGAAGATTATGACCGCCATTCACCCTCCCGCCTCTCCGAAGGCGGTGCAGGTAAGACTACTCGACAGAAGTCCCTCAGTCAGCGGACATCGAGCGGGTAGCGTTACTCAGTTCAGGTCGAGAGGGTAAGTCATGCTGGCTCTTGTTTGGCGCATGACCGAACCATTTGGCCCGATCACAAGGAGTTCCGATTGGGTCGAATAAGCCAGCGCGCGCCCGAACGCCAAAGCATGTTCGCGAATACGAAAGACGCGCGGCTCACCCTTTCCCCCACTGACCCGCCAACCGATGCCGGCAATCTGCGTGACGTAGATTATGAGTTCGGTCATTGCTGTCCCATTGGCGCATTCGCGATGAAAAATCGGTGCGGCTGATCTGTGCGATCAAAATGGCGCTCCCATTATGACAAGCGCGAGAAATCCGAAGGCAATGTAAGTAAGTGCGATATAGAGTAGCGGCATTATGCTCTTGGTTCTGAATGACCAAGTGCTTCGACTTGGAGAGCTGAACACTTCAGGAGTTCTACAGTCGGCTAGCTGGCGTCGGTTAAAAGGCGAATCTTGGCTGGAACGAGACGGAGCGCGCAGCGAGTGGCTGACCGGCGCGGGCTGCGCGTCATACGCTCGATTGTCGCGATCGATTGCGGCTTCAAGGCATTCCGGTGTTATGGGCACGATTTGCCTGCCGGACGACAATCCCCGGAGCATCGGTAACGTGATGAAGGTTCCTACCCTGCGATACGCAACGACTGAAACGCCGAGTACAAGTTCCTCGATTGTCTCAATGATGTAACTCCCTGCGGGATACGAACCGGGTAAGCCCTCGAGCCGAAACGCAAAGCGAAATGTGACGATGGTCGATGTTGTGCGTTCCATGGTTCTTCAAGCTACGTAATGAAAACGGGTTCGATTGCCACTTCTTGCATTGTCAATTACTGCCGGCCGCGACGGCAACTGCGCTGCGGCGGCCAGCAGCCTACTTCTATTCGCCTGCAACATCCTTGTTAGGCGCCTGCAACGGGGCAGAGTCGCGAAGGTCATCAAAGATCGATCTGGGCGCGCTATCATTCAACTGTTGCCAGAAGGTACTTGCCTCAACGGTCGAAGCGGCGAATGCTCCAAGCATCGTAGCGATGACAACAATGCTCGACAGATGAAGGTGCTTTCTCACGATTTTCTCCAAATTTGATTTTGCAGCAGGTGTAATGGATAGAAAAGACAGGCGCAGGAACTGGCGCGCCCCTGCGCGAAGATGCTGTTCTTGCCTCTCGGACGCATTTCATTACTGCGCCGAAGTCAGGCAAGTCGCACTGGAAAACGTCAATCTCGCTCCGCGAGCGTTCGCGTCTGCGACAAACGTCCAGATGCAGGGATTTCAGGATCTATTGATCCTGGCCTTGGCGGAGCCAAACAGGAGTGGCGTACCAACTTCCATAGCGGCGCCTATCGGTCGCTCATATCGCGACTATAAATCACGGTCTGCTCTTATCAGGGGGGAGTCAAGGCATATTCTCGAAACGCGAGTTGAGGACTCGCTACTAGCACTTGGCGCGCTGATCACTCGAAGCGGCGCGCAGCACCAGTGGTTTGTCGCATGCCCCGAAATCGCGCGCGAAGCTAAACGCGTCCGGCTGGAACTTCAATGCCATTGCCGACGAGTTCGTCGCGCTCTTGCGCGAACTGGGTCGGTTGTTGGCCTGCCTGCGGATCGAGCGCTTGCGCAACAGATCCGGCGGGGAGCGCCACGACGGAACAGACTGTGCGCCAGCCTCGGAGATACGGAACATTTCAATTTGTCGCGAGGGTCGAATGAGCGTAGCGCGCTGCTGTCAATATTGAGTTTGCCGAGAAGATCGAAACTTGATTTCCGACGCGATGCCACTCTTACGGCAATGATCGGCACCGCTTCTGCGCCTCTATTTTTTGGAGGGCTCGAGACCTGCAATCGGAACTGGCCAACGCTCGTAAAGCGACGCAATTGACCAACTTGCATGTCGGCATCGGCCCGAACCGGGCCCTGAGCAGGTGCAGCAAGAGTGGCGTGCTGCTGAACACGCCGCTGAGAAAGGGGCCATCGCCACCCGATAGCATTCAGTCGAACGATTGTTAAACCTAAATGGCCGCTCGGCGTTCATCAGCAGGCACTTGATTTGGCTCTTGAAGAGCCACCCGCACTACTGGTTGCCTCCAGCACGTTCGACGCTGCCGCCTTCGAGCAATGCGATTGTTTCGCCTGCACGCGCCTTTGTCGTTACTATCAGGCTTGGCCGGCGGCTCTAACCCCCAAACGCTAAGCGTCGGCGTTTGGCCGCGCCGCATCTCGACCCAAGTGATAGCCTTGCACGCTGGCAACCACCACACTCGGAATCACCAAACATGAAAGCCTTAACTGTCGGCGGCGCAATGATCGATACGATCGCTGTGATCGCGAACGATCGCATCGAGCGCATGACTATGCGCAATGCCGACACGTCGTTCTTGTTGCTCGAAGAGGGCCGCAAGAACGAGGCAGAGAACATCTCGACGCATTGCGGAGGCGGTGCGGTGAATGCGGCGGTGGCGCTTGCGCGTTTAGGTCATGATGTTGCAGCACTGATCAGGCTTGGCCTAGATAGCCGGGCCGAGACAATATTGCAGCGACTGGAAGCGGAACGCATTTCAACTCGGTTTGCGCTTCGCGATGCGCGTGCGCCTACAGGAGCGTCCGTTTTCGTCTCGGCGCATGATCGCAATGCTGCGATCTTTACATTCCGCGGCGCAAATACGCTTTTGGAGTCGCGCGATATCAAGTCTGCCGCGTTGGCTGTCGACCTCGTCTACGTGTCCAGCCTATCGAACGAGTCTGCCGATTGTTTCCCTTCTATTATCGAGCGAGCCAAAGACAGCAGAGCGCTCGTCGCAACCAATCCCGGAATCCGCCAGCTCTCTGCGCGTCAGGGTCCGTTCAGAGACATCATTGGCAAGATCGACATTCTCGCCGTCAATCGCCACGAGGCGGGCGCGCTTGTGCCATGGCTCGTCGGCTTGACCGGCGAAGGCGGACACCCGCTCGAACACTACGCTAGTACCCCGGTGCCCGACCTTGCGCGGCGGGGATTTGTCGCTGGCGGGTTCGAGTTGTCGCTGGCAGGGTTCTTCGATGCCCTACACAAGCTTGGTCCGCGATGGGTCGTCGTCACGGACGGCAAGAACGGGGCATACATCAGTTCCGATTCAGGCATCGTGCATTGCCCCGCACCGCCAGCAACCGTTGTCGGCACGGCTGGCGCCGGGGACGCCTTTAACTCGACTTTTGCTTCCTACATTGCCGAAATGAAAGGCGTAGAGGAGGCCGCAATCGCAGCAGCAATGAACGCGGCGTCTGTGATCGGGCACATCGATACGCAGTCGGGACTGCTTCGGCGCGAAGCGCTGGATGCCCGAGTTGCGAACTTGCAGGATGGGCTGACTCTTTCGCGTTGGGGAACTTTTCGCGAGAACCACACCTGCGACTGACGCTTCTTGACAGCAAGAGGAAAGCCTAAAGATCAGCCTGTCATGGCCTGCAAAAGGGCAGGGATCTTCATCGTGGCGAAATTTGAGAAGGTATCCGACACGGCGTAGGGCAGCACGATCCTTTCGCCATGGCGCAGTGCCCCGCAAGTGTAGACGACGTTTGGGACGTAGCCTTCCCGCTCAGTAGCATCAGGCCTCACCAATGGCTCACGCGATCTGGCCAGAACCTTCGTTGGATCGTTCTTGTCCAGGAGCACCGCGCCAATTGCGTACTTGCGCACCGGGCCAACGCCATGCGTGAACAGCAGCCACCCCTCTTCCAGCTCAATGGGCGAGCCACAGTTCCCGATCTGGACAAACTCCCAAGGGTACTTCGGCTGCAGGAACGCCTTCCCACCTTCCCACGTGTAGAGGTCATCAGAGAGGATCAGATGCAAGTTCTCGTTATCTTGACGCCCGATCATTGCGTAGCGACCGTCGATTTTGCGGGGAAATAGACCCATTCCCTTATTGCGCGTTGCGCTGCCTTTCAGCGGCGTCATTCGAAATGTTCGGAAATCCGTAGTCTCTATCAGCTCCGAGCGAATGGACCTGCCGCTATAGGCGGTAAACGTCGCATAGTACGACCTGCGTCCATTGTGGGCGAACTCGACGAAGCGGGCATCTTCTATGCCGTTGACCTGAGCATTCGTGATCGGGAAGATCACTCTCTCACTGAGTTCGGTATCCTCCCGAAACACTATTTCTACATCATCGCCCTCCGGTCTCGATGTGCGATCGGTTATTTTGGCAACCGACGCCAGCCGTGACGTCGGATCAACGCTGACATTGCCATCAAAGTCGATGATTCCGGATCGGAACGTGAGCGAGGAGATGTGTCCTTCGCCAACGGCGCGTAGGCTCAGCACGAAGCGGCATCCGCCTGCCGGTAGACCTGACTGATCAGGATGTCGCACGACGCTCGGATTGAACAAGGCGGACGCTTCGAACGTGTACTCATGTAGGAAATAGGCTCCGACGAGCTGCCGCTGGGTTTCAGTAAAGCTTGCATGCGGCGCGAACGCGTCTTCCATCTCGATTGCGCGCGAGTCGAATACCTCCAGCAAATTGCGGTGCCGGCCTTCGAAATTCTCGAGAACCTCAGCCAGTTGCCGGCTCGCCGTCTCGGGATCAAGCCCAAGAACGCGATCAACGATGTGGTTGGCTCGAGTTTTGTCGGCTTGATTGAAGTCCCTGGGTTCGGTTGCCGGTTTGAAAGGGCGCACAATTACCCGCGCCGGATCCGGCCTCAGATACAAGGCTTGTCGATTGAAGAACTTGGGTTGAGACAAAGCGTTGCCCTCAATAGGTTGCTCGGCGTTCGCGGGATTTCAAGCGGTTTGGCTGAGTAGCGAAGGAAGCTCGGTATTGCTGCAGAGGCCCCCCGTGCGTCTGGCTTGCCTGATTTCGATCAGTGCCAGCAGGTAGGACAAAACCGACTCAGCTCCCATATTCTGGTTCGCGCGATCGGGATGCAGCCCATCGAGACAACCACCTGTCGAGAGATCGACCAGCGGGACCTGCAAGTCATTGGCTCCAAGAAACCAGTGGAACGCGTTTAATGCTCCTTCTGGCCAAACTGGATCGCCATCGGCACGCGCCGCGCTCAGGCAAGCGGAAATTGTCGCCGTGGCCTCGAGTGGCTGTTGATCGAACATCTCGGGCGCGTTGCGAATCTTGCCAAAGCTGCTGGAGCCGATCGGGCGGAAACAACCAGAAGCCGCAGTCTGCTGGGCCATCAGCCAACGAAGCGATTCTAGACCCGCCTCGACAAAGGCCTGGGTGCGGGTGGCGAGACCAGTTTCGATCAGTGCCTGCGGCAGCCGAGCATTGTCATAGGCAAGGACATTTTCGAACCAATGCCAGTCATTCGTCGTGCTGTCGGCAAGTAGGGACATAAGTCTGTTGGCCAGAAGGTGGCGCAGGCGATCGGCCGCTGGGTCATCTGCGATGGTAGCGCAATATGAATTGAGGCCGAGAAGGGTGAAGGCCCAAGCGCGGGGAGATGTAAACTCTTCGACCGGCGAGAGTGCCGTCTTGAACAATGAAAGTGCCCAGCTGCGTCGAGAGGCATTGGTGTCGGTCGCTGCGCATTCGCCGAGTGCCCATAAGGTTCGGCCATGCGAATCCTCCGAGCCAGTGGCTTCGAGCCACGAACGATTATAGCTCATGAAGTTGCGGAACCGTTGAGTGTCGGAGTTCCACGCATGCTGGATGAACGCGGCGAAGCGCGTGATCAGTTTGTCGGGCAATCGCGATTCACCTTCGTGCCCCAGGCGACATGCAAAGAGCAAGGCGCGCGCGTTATCGTCGACGCAATAGCCGTGCGAGCGATCCGGAACACCGTGAACGGCGTGCTGAAGCAAGCCTGTGCTGTCGCACATCGAGAAAAGATGTCCGGCTTTGAGTGCAGGCAAGGAAAATGGCCCGCGCGGCTCATCCTCGTCCTCGCTGTCGATCAAGGCTGGCATCCGGCCGCTATCCGGACTGTCCGTCTCGCTGGCTGCACGGAAAACAGCAAGATACTCCTTCGCGACTTCGGACCAGATCATCGGGCGGCTTGTGGCGTAGGCACGCTTCCGCATGGCGTGGCGGCGGACATCGTTGGTCAGCAGACTTGAAATCTCGGCGCCGATGCCTGTCGCATCACCGAATGAAACGAGAACGCCGCGACCATCAGCTAGAAGCTCTTGCGCATGCCAATAAGGTGTCGAGACGACGGCCCTGCCCAAACCGAAACTGTAGGCGAGTGTCCCCGACGTCATCTGGGCTTCGTTGAGGTAGGGCGTGACGTAAACGTCGCACATCGAAATGTATTCGAGCAGTCTGGCTTGATCGACGAATTCATTCAGGAAGACGACCTGGTTGGCAACGTCGCGCTCCTGGGCGCGCTGCATCAGACTTTCTCGATACGCCTCGCCCTGTTCACGGACGAGATTGGGATGGGTCGCGCCAAGCACGACATAGATGGCATTCGGGCACGCGTTGATGATCGCGGGCATGGCATCAATCACGGTCTCGATGCCTTTGCTGGGTGCCAGCAGACCGAAGGTCAGAATGATCGATTTGTCGGCAAAACCGAATTGTCGCTTCGCTCTATGCGGTTCGGTGAATGGATACTCGGGGATACCATGCGGAATGACTTCTATTTTCGCCGCGGGGACATTGTGGGTGGCCTGGAGGATTGATCGGCCCTTATCGGACATCACAACGAGCTTCGCTGAAGCAGCGATGATCTGATTCAGAACATCACGCTGGGCTGGTGAAGGCGCTGAAAGGATGGTGTGCAAGGTCGTGACCAGCGGTATCTCCAGAGGTTTCAGCAGTTCGAGGACATGGGCGCCAGCCACACCACCGAAGATCCCGTATTCATGCTGCAAACAAGCGACATCGAAGTCGCCGTCGTTGAGGAATGCAGCTGCTCGCCGATAGTCCTGCTTCGTGTCGTCGCAAACCTGGACTTTAACCGACGATGGGTAGGCGTAGTTGCTGCCTGGTTCCGACATGGCAACGACACATGTTTGAAGGTCCGCTCGGGAATTTGCGACTGCACGATGGAGGTCGTGAGTGAACGTCGCGATACCGCACCGGCGCGGAGGGTGATTTCCTATGAAGGCGATACGGCCCAGAACTTTCATTGACTCAATCCAATCGGCCGTAGCGAGGTCGGTGCATTTTCAAAGTGGGTTCGGTTGGTACCGGGCGCCGCCGCGAGCCGTTCGAGCAGCATGGAGATTGGGCCGCCGCTACCTGTGCAAGCGACAAGGCACGCCGCGCCGGTGTCTCCGGCCTGCAGTTGAACCTTTTGTCCACGCGCGAAAATCGCGTCGCCTTGCACAAGATCAAGTGAGTCAGCGACAGCAGCGCCGCGAATGACCATCAGCCACGTTTCGCGTTCAGCTTCGAACTGCCAATTTGCGTCGGGCGCCAGAACAATTCGTTCGAACACGAAGTGCTCGTTTGCGACCAGGAGCAATCGCTCCTTGCTCAGCGATTTTGGGATGACTTGAGGTGCCGCAACTCCGAGATGGGTGGCGGCCGCACCATCTGCCGGGTGCAAAGCGCGCGCTCGGCCGTGATCAAACAAACGAAATGTCACATCGCTGCGCTGTTGGACTTCGGCCAGCACCAAGCCTGATCCGATCGCATGGATTGTGCCTGCTGGAACACTAAACACGTCGTTCGCTTTCGCAGCGTGCCAAGAGACGAGTTTCTCGATCGAGCCATCGGCAATGGCTTGGCGCAGTTCATGGCGTGTCAACGCCCTGTTCATTCCGATCGCAACCTTGGCGCCAGGTGCGGCATCGAGAACATACCAGGCCTCGCTCTTGCCATTCTCCAGACCCTGTGACTTTGCGTAAGCGTCGTCAGGATGAACCTGGATGGAAAGCGGTGCGCCGGTGAAAAGTAGCTTCAACAGCAGCGACGCTGCCGGCGAACGGACATCGGCGCGTTCGTAGCTCAACTCTCCGATTAGATCTCGACCGTGTTCTGCACTGCTCCAAGGCAGCAGGTTGCTCACTCCCCAAGGCTTGGCTCGGATCAGTTTGCGTGCGCGCTCGATCGTCATCTGCGAGTTGCCTCAGGTCAGAGTTCGAATTCCGCTGCCCAGCGCGGCCGTGAGTTCCTGGCGCAACATCGCCAACTAAACTTCAAATGAACGGGGGCTCGTGTATGGCCGTTGCTAGCCAAGTGCGTCGCGGTCAAGCGCCGCCTGCAATGATTGAGGCTCTATGACAATGACTTGCCGACCTGACTTTGAGCCAGTGTCTGCCGGCACAATGATCGTTGTCTGGACGCGCCGGTACGCGATAAACGAAAGGCCAGGAATTTGCACTTCGTCGGTCTCGATGATGTAAGATCCGGCGGGCAACGGCTTATCGAGACCATCCAGGATTGCTGTATGGCGAAACACGACGGTTGATCGACGCGTGCGCTCATTCATGACCAAATGCCCTCCAGAGCGGATAGGCACGATGTGGGACCGTCCTCACGCGGCATGTCTGCGCGGGAACGGATACTCGGCATGGTGGTAGAGGTTGAGAATCTCGCTAGCAGTGAAACGGGTATCATCGACCTCCACGATGGTCGCGGCCAACTTCTCGGCGCTTTGCTGTTCGATTGCGAACCGAACGGCATCGGCGCCGGTCGCAAACCGCCGATAGACGACCCGAGACCGCCTACCGAATCGCGCGCCACCAATGAAAAGCTCTGCAGGATTGGTGAAGACGAAGTGTTCCATCATTTTTGGCTCTGTCATTTGATCCATATGGTGCCGATGGCACCTGATTGCATCGTCCGCAGCGAACTTTCGATGCGCGCGTTGCCACTTTTCCGTCTCGAGTGACGACCAACGTGACGTGCTACGCCGCCTGAAGCTGATCCTTCGTCATTACGCGCAGACCCGCGATTGACGCTTGAAGCCGCTCAGTCAGCACAGCTGCCGTGCTTTTTTCTGTCGATAGACCATCGGTCGGAATTGGTGTGCCGAAAGTCACGCGGATGCTGGGCCGGCCGAGCAAATGCGCCACATGCATCTGCCTTGGTCCTTCATAGAGGGCAGGCACGATGGGAACCTGGGCGTGTAGCGCAATCGTTGCCGCTCCTCGCTTGAAGACCGCATTCTCCCGGCGCGTCCCAGCAGGAAAGATCAGCAACAGCTCGCCATTCTGGAGCAGGTTCACGGCAGACTTGATCGAGCTGGGAGAAGGGTCGCCGCGATTGATCGGGATCGAACCACCCTGCACCAACATCCATTTGGCGATTGGAGAGGCGAAGAGCTCGTATTTCGATATGTGCCGAAGTTGCCGTGGATAGACGGCATAGGACAGCCAAAGGCCATCCGCCCAGCCAGCGTGATTGCAGACGATAACGGCGCCTGAGCCACCTGGTCGCAGCAACTCCGGGCAATTGCGAATCTCTGGTTTGCCGAGCCGCTCGAACAGCCGTTTGATGACAGGAGATGCAGCCGCGAGCATTTTCATGGGAGAACCTTGGGCTTGTGGCGTGCAGGGCTCGCTGGCGCAGAAGTCAAAGCGAGTACAGTCGCGGCGAGGTAGGCCCTAGCCACGTCAGACGACTGAGATACCCCGCCCCGCACACAACTTTGCGCTCTACGGCTTCAATGCCAGGATCATTTCCGCGCAAGCCGTCGCCATGGCGGAGGAGAATTTTTCTGCTCCCGGCATCTTCGCCCAACCGCCTTTTTCCATGAACGCTGCCTGCTGCCAGGAGCTGACCTTTTTCAACTCAGCCAGTTGGGTCGCCGAGTCGGCTGCACGCTTGAAGTTATCGACGCAGATGGGTGCAAGCGCCGACACAACAGCCTTCGACGAACTTTCCTTGACGAGCTTTTCGACGGAGCCGTTGGTGGACCAGCCGCCCCATGTGAACCCGAGAACCGTGAGCGCAAGTGCGCCCGCAGCTGCGCCCTGAAGCCAAGGTTTGGTGTTGGCGGGAAATTCCATGGTTTCGTTCTTTCCTTGTATCTGCGAGCAAATGCACTTTTGCTACGGAGCTCACACTAGACCCGTCGGCGATACGCCCCACTGATCTGGATTAGCGTCCCGTCAACTCACTTCAGCGCACGTGACGGGACTTGCGTGGTCGATCAGCCCGCCTGATATCCGGCCAATGTCTTGAGCGCAGGCAAGTCTTGGATGATGACCTTTCGACCCTTAAGTGTGAGCAGATGGCGCTCGCGTAATTGGCGGAGAACCCGGTTAACGTGGATTGCGCTGAGGCCAAGCGCGTCGCCTAGAACGTACTGATTGAGCGGGCAGATGAATTCCCGCTCGGTTGCGAGACCGACAAGCTGCAGGCGCTCGTGAAGCTCTAGAAAGAAATGCGCGGTCCGCTCGATAGCCGAGCGCCGCCCGAGGCTGACGAGGTGCTCCACTACCATGGCCTCGTCCCGTGATGCGGCCCAAAGAATAGCCGCCCCGAGCCTTGGAAACTCGGTGAAGATGCTCATCATGCGCGTACCTTCGACACGACTGACGACAGCATCGGTCAGCGCGGAGAACGAATGATCCGAAGTTCGCAGGAGCACGCTCCGCAGTCCGACACAGTCCCCCGGCAGGGGGAACGCAATGATCTGGCGTCCACCGTCAGGCAACAGCTTGAAGCTGCAGGCCCAACCATCCTGGAGAATATAGGCAGCGTGTCCCGTTTGGCCTTCGTGGACCAACTGCTTGCCGCGCTTCACGCGCATCGAAACGGATTGCAGGTCTGCAAGGCATGCCTGCTCGCGCTCCGACAATTGCATGAAGGCATTGAGCTTGCGGGCTAGGTGATGTCCATAATGCGCCACGCAGGCAGACCCTCTACCCAACCGCCAGCACCGCCAAGGGCCGGTGAAGCACCATCACAACCTTAATGGCCATCGCCATTGTCGATGCAATTGTACGCAGCTGAGACCCACATTGAATTCGCCCGCACGTTTGCGCCCGTCTGCCGCCATGTCTTGCGCTAACGCGAGGCACTCGTTGCTAGCCTAGGTTAGCGTTGCAGTTGCCTTCTTGAACCATAATGGTAGCGAATCTGTGAGACGAACAAACCGCCAACTGAGAGCAGGCTCGGCCAAATGCCTAATCCGATTGATGTAATGGGGCCAGCGTCTGGGCTAGCTGCACTCGCTATCTGCGAATCGCTACTGCTTGCCTTGAGCGACCTGAAGATAATCGGCGAACGGGAGACACGAGGCGTGCTAGAGGACGCCGCTGCGGCGTTTCGGGATGGCGGCGCGTCAACTCAAACAACTGCAGTCAAGCTTGAAGTCGTTGGCATTCTTGAGCGGATCATCGCTGGTCGCAACTCAATTCCGCCCACATGATCGGCGTGTGATCTGACCTGCCGACAGGTAGTTATGGCATCAAGCGTCGACCGCAAATGCGTCCGGTATCGATCGGGCAACCTGCGTTGCTGCTGTCGCGGCGGTTGTTTTTTTCACCTCACGTTGAACCGGCAGCAGTGCCATGCGGCGACCGCCCGTAAGAGGCGTGTCAGAAAAAGGCTGATAACTCGGCCACAACCTTCATCGGTCCTTGCATCGATGCGCTTTGGAGCAGCTCCATGAAAGATCCATTCAGCAAACCGCTGCGGCCAAGGGAAATTGGGATGCGCGGCGAAATCTGCGGCAAATGGAGCAAGATCAGTGCTCAGGAGGTGCTAGCTCTCAGGAGCAATGATGACCTCGTCTCGCAGGTACAGTCGAAGTACGCACTTGGACGACCAGAGGCCCAAAGTGAGGTCAATGCCTTTGCAAAGGGTCGCCGCCTCTGATCGTCATGTGCTCATCGGATGACTGGCCACTTCAGCAACGACGACTGCTGTCGGAGCCAGCAAGCTCTCACCTGAATCTTGCATTGTGCGTACCCAAACAGCAAAGGAGACCGAGATGGCTAAAGGCCAAATGCGTTCTAATCGCGAAGTCAGGAAGCCAAAGAAGGCGGCCGGGCTGAAGACCGCTCCATCGTCATCGACCACGGCATCAGTTCTTGCAAAAGCCGACAAGGGTGGTGGGAAGCCAGGCCGGAAATAAGATCGCTGAGAAGATCGATATTTGAGCCGCCGACGCGATACCCCAACGAGCTGACATGGTCGGCGGCGCTAACATCGCCGCCGATCTCTGAGCGTCAATGTCGGCTTCGGTATGAGATGCGCATTTGTGCGGTGCGACAGCCGTGAGGATGCAAAATGTCACTTCTGGCCCAAGGCTGAGATCTGTTGCGGCGCAGCAATCCGGCGGCTATCCGGGGGTACAGCGGCGGTGCTTCCCAAGCTCGTAGCGCCGGTTGGGAACGGGGTGGCCGAGGCCTACCGGAACCGCAGATTGTCGCGGTTGAGCTGGCTGATCGACGTGCAGCTCATCAGCTTCATGTCGCGCTCGATCTCGGTGCGCAGGAGGTCGAGCGCCCGCTCGACGCCGGCCTGGCCGGCTGCCGCCAGCGGATAGAGATAGGCGCGGCCGATGCCGACAGCCTTGGCACCGAGCGACAAGGCCTTCAGCACGTGCGTGCCGCGCTGGATACCGCCGTCCATCAGGACATCGATGCGATCGGCGACGGCATCGACGACCTCGGCCAGCTGGTCGAACGGCGCCCGCGAGCCGTCGAGCTGCCGGCCACCGTGGTTGGAGAGCACGATGCCGGCGCAGCCGATCTCGGCAGCGCGCCTGGCATCGGCCACCGACATGACGCCCTTCAGGCAGAACTTGCCATCCCACAGGCGGACCATCTCGGCGACGTCGTCCCAGTTCATCGACGCGTCCAGCATCTCGGTGAAGTAGCGCCCGATCGACATGGCGCCACCGCCCATGTCGACGTGCGCGTCGAGCTGCGGCAGCTTGAAGCTTTCGTGGGTGACGTAGTTGAGGCCCCACATCGGCTTGATCGCAAATTGCAGCATGCCGCCGAGCGTCAGCCGGAATGGGATCGAGAAGCCCGTGCGCAGGTCGCGCTCGCGGTTGCCGCCGGTGATGCTGTCGACCGTCAGCATCATCACCTCGACGCCGGCCTCCTTGGCGCGCTGCATCATGGCGCGGTTCAGGCCGCGATCCTTGTGGAAATAGAACTGGTAGACCTGCGGTGTGCTGTGGGCCTTGCGCAGCTCTTCGAGGCTGACGGTGCCGAGCGAAGACACCCCGAACATGGTGCCGTGCTTGGCGGCTGCGGCCGCCACTGCGCGCTCGCCCTGGTGATGGAACAGACGCTGCAGTGCCGTCGGTGAGCAGTAGAACGGCACGGCCAGCTTCTGCCCGAGCACGGTCACGGACGTGTCGATCGTCTCGACGCCGCGCAGGACGTTGGGCACCAGGTCGCAGCGCTCGAAGCTTGCGGTGTTCCGGCGATGGGTGACCTCATCGTCGGCCGCGCCGTCGATGTAGTCGAAGATCGGGCCCGGCAGGCGGCGCTTGGCCAGCCGGCGGAAATCATGGAAGTTGTGGCAGTCGCGCAAGCGCATGATGGTCCAGACCTTTGCCTGCCTGGTACGCTGCCAGGTCTTGCCTCGGATCAGCCGCCCGCCGCCAGCTCGAGCATGATCTCGTTGCGGCGGAAGAACGGCAACGTCCAGGGCGGATTGTAGAAGGCGAGCAGCGGCTCGCCGACGGTTGCGAGCTTCTTGTCGGCGGCGTACCGGCGCAGTTCGTCGGTCTTGGTTTGGATCAGGCTGTCGCTGGCGGTGCCGGAGAAGCGGATCGCCAGCATGCGGTTTGCCGGCACCGGCTTCAGCGTGACGCGCGGATCGTTGGGTACCGGCAAGGTCTCGAGCGTCCAGCTGCTCGGGATGATGAAGCGCACCGTCCAGCTGTCGCCGGCCGTCTGCTGGGTGACCGGGGCCGTCATGGCGATCTTCTGTGCGCTCTGCTGCTGGACGGGCGCCGTCATCGCAATCTTGGCGTTCGGCTTGTTGGCGCCGAAGATGTAGGCGGCGATCAAACGAAAGCCCTCGTTGATGGCGGCCTTGCGCTCCCCCTTCACCTCGGCTTCGGCGGCGATCATCGGACCGTACGACCGGATCTCGATGGCGCCGTCGGTCGACGTGATCTTGTAGTCGGGTTGCTCGACGCGGCTCATGATGGGTCCTGCGGCTCCGGCCGCGATGACGAGAAGGGCGACGATCGCTGCCAAACTTACATAGATGGTCTTGCGTCGCTTCGTCATGTTTGGAGCCGTTCGTTCTGAAGGAAGTCAGGGTATTTCGTCGTCCAAGCTTCAAGTGGTGCGCCTGTCGGCAGCGGCAAGCGCAAGACAGCGCATCATCGGTCTCAAAACGACCAACGCGAGTTTTGATCTTCCATCCTACCAGAGTGAAGGTGCGCTTGGGCTCCCGGGATTTCCAACAGCCGTGGGGCCTCCCGCCGTGACGGCGGTCGCGCTCTCGCGAGGACCGCGCGGTGGTTGCCCGCCCGTCCCCTGCCGAGCCGGCGCGGGGCCCTTCCCGCTGGTCTCGGCCCTGCGGGCTTCGATCGCTAGGCCGGGTGCTCCAAGGTCTGCACGAGTGGCGCCGAATGATCCCCAGTGTCGCGCGCCTTGCGCCTTCGCCGTCAAGTGAAGCGTCGGTTCCGACGATTGTAGCGGACACTTGACCGCGAAGCTCGGCGCGCCCTGGCCAGAGCCAGTGGCGGCTCCGGAAATCGTGGGCGTCATGGCCCACCAGAAATCGTATGGGCGGCAATCAACAGGTGGCGACCGGTGGGCCAGCCGGTCGATGCCGCATAATGGCTGCGGGTGGGATGACGCTTGACGCCGATCCAGCTCGGGCTCGCCCTCGCCCCTGCGCTCACCTGCTGCCTGCTCGTGGATGGAGACGCGAACGTCCGACGACAGCCGGCCCAAAGGGGCAATTCGGAGCTCTCGCGCCCTGTGCGCGGGAGCTCCTCTGTTGCGAGGACCTGACAACGACCGGCGCTCGTCGACGCCAAAGGATTTCGCAGGAGTCGGCCAAGTGGTCGCCGGCGGCATCGCCTAATCACCGGTGGCTCATTGACGGCAGAGCCATTCAACGTATTGTTACAAGCAGATCTTCCCCTTTCCATCGTGGCCGGACGCCAAGCTCGCGAACCTTCGCGCGCTCTCGCCTGCCCGCGCCTGGGATGGACCCATGCGCGAGAGGCAGGACTTGGCTCTCACTCTCAGGAGAGTGCGATGGCTGATACGCCGAAAATGTATCGCGTCTACTCGATCATCCCGCGCAACAAGCAGGATGACTACTGGCTGAACATCGGGGTCGCCTTCCCCCACGATGACGGCCAGGGCTTCAACGTGATGCTGCAGTCGCTGCCGCTCCCGACCGGGGCGGGCGAATGCAAGATCGTGCTGCGTGGCTACGATCCGAAGCAACACGAGGAAGACGAGCGCGCAAAACAGGCAACGGCCAAGAAGAAGGGCTAAACCCTTCTGGAGGCTCGGCAATCGCCGGGCCTCTTTTCAAAATTAGGATTTGTGAGCCTCTCGGCCGACACGCTACGCTCATCGCAGAACCGGAGGAGCCGAGCCATGGGGGAATTCTTCGTCCACTTCATCATTTTCTATCTGAAATGCATCTTCTGGTATCCGTTCGTGCTGCCCTACAGGGCATGTCGCTACATTTACGCGAAGTACCAGACGCGCGAGCTACCACTACCTACTCGCGACCAGTCACGCCCACCGACACCCGCCGAGACCGCGCAAGCGCAGACGCAGCTCAAGATCGCCTGGGCGCTCATGCTCGAAGGCATCAAAGGTGAGGACGGATGGCGCGGGAAGCTATCGCAAGCCACGAGGGCGCTGAACATCGCGCGACAAATGGATGCTCTTGCAAGCATCCCGGCTGACGATGGACGCACTATGTCTCTCGATAGCCTATCCGGGTTCGCGCTGTACGCCGAGGCGTACCACTACGCCCATAATTTCCAGTACGAGATGGACTGGCAGCGTCGCATGTACGAAACCAGCGACCAGAAAACGGCGTTGGTGGCCATCAACAAAGCACTCAACTACGACGGCAATCGCGCTGCGTACTGGGCCGTGAAAGCAAGGGTGCATAAGAACCTACAGCAACGAGCCGAGGCCGTCGCTGCGGCGCGTAAAGCCGTGGAGCTTGACTATGACGACCCCGATGCTCTGCGCATTCTCGGAGAGGTTCAATGAAACCGCCGAGCAAAGGTCTCCCCGCGAACCCCGCCTACAACCTCTCAGAACACCTCGCGCATGTGCGGAAGCTATACGCGAACTACCCATACAACGACTATGCCAAGAACACGGCTGCACTCCCCGCCATCATGGCGGATATTTGTGACCGCTTCCCACATCAGATAGCCGACGAACTTGGCAATGCCGTCCGCGCACACCTGCGCAATAACAACGTGTTCTTTCATGGCGAGCCCGACAACCAAGACCGCGACCATCTCGTCCGCCTGAGCTACGTCCTCAGCACCCCGTCATGGCCGAAGGCAGCGATACAGGCGACTGTCGAGCTGTTCCGCCTCATCGTCGAGCGTCTTCCGCAATCGGTTTTCAAGGAACACGGAAGCACGCTCAAGGTGCCACTCTATGCGCTTCTCGATGTTCCCGACCTCATCATGCGCATCATGCACAAGGCCACACAAACGCACGGTGACGTGGTCATCTTTGAAAGCCTCCGCAAGTACCTCTTCTGGAACACGATACAGGCGTCCGGCTACGACCTCGATTCATATGACAACAACCCGCTCACCTTTCCGCATGAGAGCACCCTGGAAACCGACAAGCTCGTTGAGGCCTACCTCCAAGGCACGCCATTTTATGATCTCCTCAATCTCCGTGTTCCCTTCGAGATCCCTGACAGCGTCCGCAACGAGCACATTCTGATGGTTGCTCGAACCGGGTCGGGAAAGACGCAATTCATCCAGCACGACATCCTGAACAACCTCCTCCGTCCCGATGGTCCTGGCATGGTCGTCATCGACAGCCAGAACCAGATGATCCCGAAGGTCGAGATGCTGCAGGCCGCGAGGGATCGCATCGTCATCATCGATCCCTTCGATGTATCGCCCCCTGCTCTCAATATGTTCCTTTCTTCTCGGCCGCCGGTCGCCGATGCGAATGTGCGCGAGGCAATCGAGGCGAACACGCTGCAGCAATTCGCATGGATCTTTTCGGCCCTCGACCAGGAGCTCACCGGCCGGCAGACCACCCTCTTTACGTTCACGACACGAGTCCTCTTGGCCATGAAGGCCAACATGCAAACGCTTCTCGACCTCATGCGCATCGAGAAGCCAGCAGAGCTCAAGGCCTCGCCGTTCTGGCCGCATATCACGGCAGCCGATGAGCAGACGCGCTACTTCTTCGAGAACCGCTTCTGCACCAGCGACTACAACAAGACCAAGGGCGGCGTCGCCGACCGCCTCTTGGGTGTCTTGCGGGTCCCCGCGTTCAATCGGATGTTCATGGCACCGGCGAACAACCTCGATCTCTATTCCCTGCTGGCTCAGCGCAAGCTGGTGGTCTTCAACACGCGCAAGAGCAGTCTCGGCAACGACGCGAGTGCGATCCTCGGCCGATACGCCATTGCGCTCTATATCCGAGCGGCCATCGAGCGCGAACTTGACCGTGATCCGCCGCCCGCATTCCTTTACGTGGACGAGGCTTCGGAATATTTTGGCAAGAAGGACAGCACCGACGTCCTGTTCACTCAATTGCGCAAACACAACTGCGGCACGTTCGTGGCTTTCCAGGAACTATCTCAGCTTGGCGAGCAACAGAACACGCTGATCTCCCAGACGACAACAAAGCTGACCGGCGCACTCTCGATCGCCGACGCGCGCAGACTTGCTCCCGACATGCGGACCACCGAGACTGCGCTGATCGCTACCGCCAAGCGGCATGGCGTTTTCGAAATGCACTGCTATGTCGGCAACGTGACGCCGCGCGCCGTCAAGCTGACGTTCGAGTACGGCGCTGTCGAAAAGGCGACCAAGCTCACGGCAGAGGAGCATGCGGCCCTGCGTGAACGCAATCGCCGGCTGCTTTCCGCCCGCCCAGAGCAAGCGCCGCCCCAGAGACATGCCGTCGTCGAACCTTCGGCAGCTCCGAGCCCTGCAATGCCGCCGGTTGCGACCAATGCGGGCCACGATCACAACACGCCAACTCCAAGCTCAGAGATCAAGCCCGGCAAGGACTGGTAGCGCCGGCATCACGCGATTTTGACCTTGCCCCCTCTCACTCCATTTCTCACCACTCCGACCGCGTCGATTATCGCCATCTTGGAATGCGTGCGCACCTCGCTATGTGCGCAGCATGCAAGAGCCAACCCGACGTCATCGCTCGACCTCAGAACCGGTGCAGGCCGCGCGCATCATCCGGCCTCACGAGATCGATGAACGGTATCTCTCCGTTCTCACGCACCTCGACCCGTATCGCGCCTTCAAGTATGCGACGATCCCCTGGCTGCATTGGCTCTGCCGACCGGACGTCGAGTACTCGGTGTTCCGGAAATATCTCGGCTACCTGCGGCAATCACCGAACCGGTACATCCGCTGCCCGGAGCAGCAGACCGCGTCGCCGAACGTGCCGTACAAGACGCTGGTCTACGAGCTCGCCGAGCGCGGCCTCGCGTTGCTCAGGGATCGCGGCCTCGCTCCGGAGCCGGTGCCGATCACCGCAGTGCCGTCCAGAAAATCGAACCGGTCGCGCAGCTTCGCGCTTCATCGCGCGCATTCCTACTACCACGAGATCATCGTCGATCTCGGCTACTACGCTCCGCTGCACCATCTCGTTCGCAGCGATCCCACCCTGCGCCTGATCGGCTTCACCGACCTGCTCACACATATGAATGTGCCGGTCGCCACGCGCGTCGCCGCCGATCCGCTGCTGATCCAACTGAAGCAGGCGCAGATGCGCTTCGACGGGACGCCGCACGTCCTGGTGCGCACGCTCCCCGACGGCCGGCGCTTGGCTGTGGGAATTCCAGGCATCCAAGTCGATCGCGGCACCGAGACCTTCGAGATGGTCGGAAAGCACCTGCGTCATGCCGTCGAGTACGTCGGCGACGGTCACGACCGCAAGCTCTGGGGCTTCGACAACTGCCGGATCCCGTTCCTATTCACCAGCGCCTCGCGCAAGGCGGGCGCGATGGCACTGCTCGCAGAGATCTGCGGAAGTTGCCCGTTCATCCTGTTCAGGACGATCCCCGATATCGGTCTGCTGCATCATTTCCCGAAGCCGGAGCACTACGACCTCGCCCGCCCTGTTGCGGTGGATGACTGGCAGCCGCCGGCCGACATCCACGTCTTCACTGGCGCCTGGCAGCGCGTCGGATACCGGGATTTCCATCTCGACACCTTCGACGAGGGAGGCACCCCGTGACGCGCAACATCATCGCCGGTGCCGGCGCCGTGGTCGCGCTCGGCTTCCTGGCGGCATCAGCCGTCGCCAACTATCTGTTCGGTGCAAGCCTCGGCCGGTCGCCGAGGGAAGCGATGCTTTATGGCGGCGTCGGCGTCCTCGCCGTCGCGCTGAACGCGTTGGCGCCGTTCTACATCTCCTGGGCGCTGGCCGCTTCCCGCAGAATGACGGCAGCGGCGATCGCCGTCCTGTGGGCGCTGTGCCTCATCTACGCGACCACGTCGGCGCTCGGCTTCGCGGCGCAGAACAGGGAGGGCGTCGTCGTCTCCCGCCAGGTGACGCACGAGGCTTACGAGGATACGCGCCGCGAGCTTCTCGATCTCGAGGCTCGCCGCCACACCGCCAAGATCAAGGATCGTCCCGCTCTCGATGCCAGGATCGATGAGGTGCGCCGCCGGCTGGCGGCCCTGCGTCAGGATCGCCCCGTGCCCGCCGACGCGCAGTCGGCGTTCCTCGCCGCGCTCACGTTCGGCATCATCGATCCGCGACAGGTCCGCATCGCCCTCGTCATCCTGTTCTCCCTGATGATCGAGCTGGGAGCCAGCATCGGGCTCTTCGCCGCCCTGTCACATGCCGCGCCGAAGCCGGATGCACCCGCACTCCGTCCGCGCTGGACACCCAACGCGAGCTAGCCGCGATTTCGCACACCGGCCTCGCGCGCGATGTATGCGCGCATGCGTTCGAAAACTCTTTCGCGCGTGCGGAGTTTCACGCGATCGTGATCTTTCTCCACCTCGCACCATGTCGCTTTCTTCGACGCCCCGTCGCGCCATTTCACACATCTGGCACGGCCGGTTCCCACGCCCATCTCGATGGGCATGGACAAATTTCTGATCACACGCCGATCCGCGAACCCGATCACTGGGCCGATCATGGTGACGACGAGCCCGCGCGTCACGTGCCCGCTCGCCTGCCCGTTCCGCAAGGGCGGCGATGATCCGATGTCTGGTCTCTGCTATGCGGAACATGGCGCGCTCGGCGGTTACGTCTGGACGCTGCTCGACCGCACGCCGGCCGGAGGCGCGTTCCAGAACGGCAACATCCGCGTCTACGGTTTCGACGAACTGCTCTACATGATCCGCAGCCTGCCGCCCGGATCACTGTGGCGGCACAACGTGGCCGGCGATCTCCCGTCGAACAACAAGACCACGATCGATCGCAGCGCGCTGCGCGCCATCGTCGAGGCGAACACAGGCCGGCGCGGCTTCACGTTCACGCACTACGACGTGATCACCAATCTCGCCAACCGGCAGGCGATCGCCGAGGCGAACCGCAACGGCTTCACCGTCAACCTCAGCGGCAACTCGCTCGCACATGCCGACGCGCTTGCCGATCTCAGGATCGCTCCGGTCACGGTGGTCCTGCCGACCGGCTCAATCGAGAACGTGCGTACGCCGAAGGGCCGCACCGTCGTCATCTGCCCGATCAACATGCATCCGGGCACCACCTGCGCCAGCTGCGGGCTGTGCTCCCGCCAGCGCTCCACCATCGTCGGGTTCCCGGCCTCCGGTGGACTGAAGCACATGGTCACCTGAAAGGAGAACCAGTATGGACGACTACGCCAACCTACCCTTCGATCAGCTGCGCACGTTGCATCGCGAGATCGGTGCACTCATCGCCAGGCGCCGGCACGAGGCGCTCGAGGAGTTGAAGAACAAGGTCGCCATCCTCGGCTTCACCGCCGACGATCTCGTGCCGAAGAAGAAGCGCGCGACAGCGGCCCCTGCACACAAATATCGGGATCCCGAGATGCCCGACAACGTCTGGACGGGTCGCGGCAAGCAGCCGCCCTGGCTGCGCGAGAAGCTCGAACAGGGCCATGCGCTCGAAGAATTTCAGATCGGTTCCACCTGACCCGCGAAGGGCAAGACGAAGGAGCAATATCATGTCGACGACGAAGAGGATCTTCATGGGGGTCTTGATGATCGGCGGCCCAACGCTCACCGCTTTCTCGCCGGACCCCATCATTCGCTGGTGCGGCCTGCTTGTCATGCTGTGGGCAATTCTCGACAAGGTTGATCCCGAAAAGCCGCACGGCTAGGCACACCGGGAGTTGAGCGGCCTCGTCCTCGGACGGGGCCGTTTCCGTTCGACGGATCCCTGCCCCGCCAAAGCGCGGCGCACCAGGACATGGCCTGCAGGAGCGTGACACGGCACGCTCGACCACGACGCAGACGGGCAGCAAGTCAATTTCGGCCGATCGGCGGATTGTTTCATCCACGCCTTATTCGAGCGCCCGCAACACCGTCGCGATTTCCACCATCGCACGCGTGTCGAGCTTGCAGTAGGCGCGCAGCGCTGCCGCGGTCTCCGCGGCCGTCGTTTCATCGTAGGCGCCGGTGACGATATTGTTCCATTCGATCTGGGCGCCGGCGCCATTGCGGATCGCGAGGCGATCATAAGAGAGATCCGGCACCAGCACCGGCAGTATGGCCTTCACGGAATAGCTGCCGCGAAACTCGGGATGCGCATAGAGCTGCTGCGAAAAAATATCGGCGAGGTCGACGAGCCGGGCCGCCAAGTCGTCGACGAACGCGGTGTACTCGGCATGCCGAGCCGCAATCTCGGCGAGGCGAGATCGCTCGAAGGCCTTGTTCCACACGATCACCGCGCCCGTCCGCGGCATCACAGTCTGCAAGGCGTCCATGAACCGGTGATCGGGCTCACTTCGTTCGAGGTGCAGGAATTCGTGATGCGTCGGCTCGGACGTCCATTGATTGAGGACATGCAGCGAGAACTGGAACGGGATCTGCTGATAGGGTCGATAGCCGTCGAAACGCTGCAGCGCCGGATTGTGCGTCTCGAAATCGAGGAAGGCTGCGGGCAGCGTGATGGAATTCATGAACGCGGCGATGCCCGAGTGATCGATCTCGGGCGTGCCGGTCTTGGCGACCCGGACCTGCGTCGTCTGCTTGTCGGAAAGCGCGATGTCGTCTGGCACGTCGGCAACGTGTAGGATGCCGGCGTCGATCAACGCCTCGAGTTTGCGACCGTTGATGCGGGCGATGTCATGCACGCTGTAGTCCGGAATATCCGGATTGATGTGCGCGAACATCTCGCAATGGTTGCCGCGCGATGCCCGCACGCACGGGCACGGCCCCTTTGGCGGCGTCTTGATGTTGACCCAACGCCAGGCCTCGTCGACCAGCAACGGGATACCCGATCGCACTTGCGCTACGGCATCGCCGAAATCGGCACGCGCGAAGAGCTGCGCAATGTCGATCGCCCCGCGCCGGACGTAGTCCGAATTGAGTCGCATCAAATACGTACCGCCGACCGGCACTCCGCACGCCTTGAGGACGTGCTCCTGGAATGCGATATCCAAGGCATACTCCTCGTCGCGCCGCGTCGAGGACGAGGTCGACGATTTCACCTCGATCAGATCGTAGGCCTCTGCTTCCGCATTCCAGACGAGGACGTCGCAGAGCACGACGCAGCTGTCGATGATGAACTCGCCTTGGAAGATCACCGGCTCGCGCCGTTCGATCGCCGCGCGCGTCTCGCCGGTCTTCCCCCGCCCGAGCAGCAGGCCACCGGGAAATGTCTGCCGGGCGAGCGCGTCGATCTCGTTACCGACGGCGAACAGCGCTTCGGCTTTGGGATCGACAAACGCGTCGAACAACGCGCGGTCGTTGACCCGGTACCACGCGTTGTGCGGGCACTTCTGCCAGGCAAGGAATGTCGATTTGGAAAGCCGCATGCCCCCGCCCTGCATCATGACCGACAGTATAGCCGATACCGGATCGGCATCATCGCGACGTGCGAAACCGTCTGCGGATTTGAGCAAGTCGTCCTTGGGGATAACCGGCCGAACAGCCGCGTTCGACTTGCTACACTGCGAGCATGTCCGACATGGCCGGCCACGGCACGCCGCAGCTCAACACCGTCGAGGTTCGTCATACCCTCACCATTCATGACGTCGAGCGCGAGCTCGTCGCCGCCGGCGTTCCCCGATCGCATCGCCAGGTCGTGCGTTATTGCGAGACCGGCATGCTGGATGCCGTCAAGGTGCCGGGTCCGACCGGGCCGCAATGGTTCGTTGCGCCGTCGTCGCTGCCCAACGCGATCGGCGATCTCCGACAATGGCAAACGCAACGAGCGGGCCGCGGCATGCCGCAGCCGGCCATGGCGCGGTCCGACGCTCCCGGAAATGCCAGCATCGGAGCCGTTGACGCGGCCGGCCACGGCATGCCGTTGCCGGCTATGTCCGAAGCGACGACCTTCACCAAATCGAGTGGGACGCAGCCCGCCGCGCCCGGCTATGTCTCGCAGCTCGAGAAGCGCATCGACGAGAAGGACGAGGTCATCCTGCTTCTCAAGGGCCAGCTCATCTCGAAGGACGAGCAGATCAAGGAGCTGTCGACGCGGTACCGCGAGACCCACACCTTGCTCGGCGCCATGCAGCGCATGCTGGCGCCGCTGCTGGGGCAGAGCGATCCGTTCAAGGCCGCCAAGAATGAGCCGGCCAATTCCGATCAGTCGTACGTCCCGTGATGCTCTGTGCATAACGCATCGGGTTGAGAGTTCCGGCACGCTATACTGTTGCCATGGAGCACATCGGCGCCAAGCTCGATGCGATCGAGCGCAACATGCGCATCAACAGCGCCGATCCCATTGCGCGGCACGGCTTCACTCAGCTTCCGAACTTCATCCTGCGCGATGCGCGCCTGTCGGTCGGCGCCAAGACCGTCTATGCGCTGCTCTTGAGCTACGCCTGGCACAACGATCTCTGCTTCCCGGGTCAGGGCCGCCTTGCCTCCGACATGGGCATGGGCGTCGCCAGCGTGAACCGGTTCATCAAGGAGCTCGAGGAGGCCTCGCTCATCGAGATCACGCGCAGAGGGCAGGGGAAGACCAACTTCTACATCATCAACTTCGTCGTCAGGAGGAAGGTGAGGAAATCCTGATTTCCACCGGCGGAAATCAAGAATTCCATGGATGGAAGTCCAGAATTCCACCGGCGGAACTCATTCTATATATGAATACACAGATTGAAATATGCATGAAAAAATACACAGAGAGGGAGCGATTTGAAAAAGGGGACGGGAAATCCGAAATGCACCAGGAAGGGAGGCGGCCTTGACAATCAAGGTTGATGTGTCGTGGTGAAAATCACGAGCGGAGCCGACCGCCCTTCCAGCGACATCCGACTCTATAGCTTGCGGCTGTCGTAAGCCCAGTGCAGCAGTGCCTGCCGCTGCCGTCTGCGGCACCAGATATCGCCTGGCTCGCAGTTGATCTGGATCTGTCGCACGTGACGCCGGATCGCCTTCCAGCGTTTGATCTGGCGGGCATCCTCATCCGGCAGTCGCCGTCCCATGTAGTACCGGCAGTACCACTGGAACCAGCCGCGCGGATCATCGGGATGGATCCATCCCTTCTGGCGCCAAACCGACAGCGGCTGGCTGGCATCGACGCCAAAGCAGTTGAGCGATGGATCCGCCTTGGCAGGGGAGAGCTTGGCTCCCGCGAACCACGCCGACGGGAACTCGGCCTTGCAGTCGGTCATGTACTTGCCGCCGAACACGCCGAGCCGCAGCAGCTCAGGCGGTGTCAGCTCGGGCCGGAACTCGGGATCGAAATTACGTCCGACCGGCGCCGTGCGCTCGTAACGGTAGTTCCGTTGCATCCGATCGGTGACCGTGACGGCTATCCTCGGCACTGCGGCAGCGCTCCTCGTCGTGGTGGCATCGGCAGGGAATGGCTCAACAGAGCCATTCCGGAAGCGTCGCACAAGATCTGTTTCGCGACCTATCGGGACGCGGCCGGAGAGGGGAGACGGCGGTCGCTGCAGGCCGACAGATCGTGAAGCGAGGCCGAATGCCGGCGCTCACTCTGTCCGGCCATGTGTGCGCTCGATCGACTGCACCGTGCGGATCACCTCGTCGTCGTCGAGCGGCGGCCGGCAGCGCACGCGGTTCCAGGCCAGCATCAGCTCGAGCACCACGTCCGGATCGACAGAGTGCCATAAGAGATGCCCGGCGAACGAGATAATCGCCGAATTGCGCTGCCCTTCCTTGACGCCCTCGTGCACGAGCTCGCGCCAGTAGGCGGTCGTATGCCCCTTCGGGCCGTCACTCGAGAACCGCGACTGCTCGAGCCACACGGGCAGCGCGGCGAGATCGACCTGTCCTGGAGCATGGCCCGCCTTCCAGCGATAGCGCTTTCCCGAAGGGTGCACCGACGGCGGCACGATGATGCAGCCGCCGTCACCCCTGAGATCGATGCCGGGCATAAGGCCGACGCGATTGCGGACCTCGCGGCCCGGATGCGCGAAATAGACGTGCCGGCCTCCACCCCCGGTCATCGACTCGATCGTCGCCGGCAACGGGCCATGCCGTACCTCGAGCGCGGCGAGCGATCGATCGCCGTCGTTCTTGGGATCGATGTCGACCACCACGATGCCGGAGATCGCGCCGGTGATGACGGCGAGATTGGCCCTCGGCCAGCGCTCGAACCAGGCGGTGACCTCGGCCTCGCTCGGCCTCCGGTGCTGGTAGGCCTGCCAAGGCACGATCGGGCGCTTGGTCCTCTCCCCTGCCGGCACCACCGCCCAGCCGCGCTTGAGATATCCCAGCGCGGCCTCAAGATGGGCGGCGTCATCGCTGCGAGCTTCGTCGTGCTGGCTCATCGGTCAACCGTCATCCGAACCGTTCTGATCGCGGCCTTTTGCTTACCGTGCAGCGATCCTGTACCGTCGCATCTGAGCTCATTTCGCCAGCAATGACCAGAACCCGGACTTGCGGGGATGCTCGCGCTTGAGCCGAGCCATGATGTCGGCATGGCTCTCGTGCCGCCCGTAGTCGGCGATGTCGGACTGCTGGCTCTCGATCTCCCGCACATGCCGCACGGCATGGCGGTAGCGCGTCGACCGCGCCTTCTGCAGAGTGACATCGATGAGGCGCCGACGCAGCAGCACCGACGCCAGCGGATACTTGCCTTCGAGCGTCGACGCTGCCGGATCGAGCAGCTCGTAGAGATCACCATCGATCTCGCCGACGCGATTGTCGACCAGGCGCGCCGCCCGGTCGAGCGCCGGCCAGTTGATCAGGAACGCCAGCGCGGCATGGACATTGCCGGTGCGCTCCACCCGATCGAGCGCCGCGTTCTCGGCCTCGACATCGTCGAAGTCCTTGAGCTGCTTCAGGTAGGCCTTGAGATGGCGTGCGCTCAGGTGCCGCTCGAACAGCGACAGCCGCAGCGCCTGCGCCTCTTCCCGGCGGTCGAGGGCATCGAGGGCGGTGATGCGTGCATCGCTCCATTCGATCTCCTTGAAGTGCCGGTTGCGCTCCCCCGGCGCTCCGCGGTCGAGAAAGCCGAGCGCCTCCTGCGCCCGTCCGGCGCGCACCAGACGCAGTGCAATCTCGGTGGCATAGGCCGGGTTGGTGAGATCGAACCCGTCGTAGGTCTCGATGAAGGCATCGGTATCGTTCTCGCAGTCGGCGATGTCCCGCAGCGCGCCCAGCAGACCGCTCAGCGTGTAGTCGAAGTGGCCGGGGCGCACCTCCGCCCGCTTGTCAGAGACCATGTGCTCCCGCCGCCGCTGCTCGAGCAGCGCGCGCAGCTCTTTCCGTCCTTCGCGTCCGAGCGCATCGGTCAGCGCAAACACGAGGCCATCGTAAATGCCGTAGCCATTTTCGGAGATCCGCCTCAGCACCAGAGGCGCGAGTTCGGCGGGCTTGGCCTTGGCGCGCTTGAGGAGCGCGCCGAGATCCGGACAGGCGTCCCGGAACAGCGCGCCGACGCGGCCGCTGCTGTCGTCGAGACGCTGGAAGATCGAGGCATGAAGATCGAGGAACTGCCAGAGCAGCTCGGCCGCAAGCTTCGGGTTGCTGGCGCCGATCGTCTCGACGATGACGGCCTTCAGCTGCTCGAGCTCGGTCCTGAGCTCTTTCGCTTTCTCCGAGTGCACGAACGCCTCCGAGCGGGCGAGCGTCGCGAGGCGCTTGCGCACCTGATTGGCCACCTCGGCAGAGCCGGTCTCGGCGGCGAGCGCCATGTGCACCGCCTGCTTGAGCTGGCGGTTGCGTCCGGCCTCATTGATCAGGATCTCGGCCAGCCGCTTCGCGCCGAGCTTCGTCAGGCTTTCGACCGTCAGCTTCGATCTCACCGCCATGCTTCCCTGCGCAGAATCCTGTGACCGCTCACTCTACCCTGCCCGCGGCTTCGGCTCGATGGTCAGCGATGCACAGGTTTTCCACAGCCGGGCTCGGTTTGACCTCGATCAATCTCCTGGACCGCTGCAGCCGGCAGGATGCATGGGAGTTGAGTGGCGTACATGAGTAGTGAGGTGCTGCGTCAGTACGAGCGTTGCGTTTCGGGGTTCCCCCTCCCCAACCCGAAGCGTCGGTTCAGGTGCGTAACACCTTGGCAGCCCGGAGCTGATCCCTCGCTCCGGGCTTTTGCTTTGTCGAGCTCGTGTCCGCGGCCCAACCAAGACCTCTGGTCGGCGAGCAGAGAAAAGCTGCCATCCGCCAGTGCGGGAGCAAAACCCCTACCGACTTGACTCGTAATGGCTGGTCGGCTTCCGAGATCGACAGCAAGACTCGGCTGCGAAGCCGACCCAGCCTGCGCCAGTGTTGCGTAGAGCGAGCCTGCCGACTACGTGTAGCCTCGTCGAAGAAGGCATCACCAGATTCCCAAGTCTCGAGGGGTAATGACTCTGGAACTGTGCGTCCTCGCCAGCGGGTCCGCCGGAAACGCATCCATCGTGCGTGCACCCAGCGGCGTGCTGCTCATCGACGCCGGCATCGGCCCGCGCACGTTCGCCGACCGCCTCGTCGGCACCGGTGTGCGCCTCGACGACATCGCTGCTCTCTGTCTCACTCACCTCGATGGAGATCACTTCTCGCCCGCCTGGACGTCAACCCTTCTGCGCCTCAGCGTCCCGATCTACTGCCATGCGGACAAGGTCGGCGGCCTCTCCGCTCGCGCTCCAGATCTCGTACATCTCATCCGACCATTCGATGGCGCGACATTCGCGCCGATCGCCGGCGTGACTTGCGAGCCCGTTCGTTTTGCGCACGACACGCTCGGCTCGCACGGGTTCGTCATCGATGGATTCGACTATCGCATCGGCTATGCTACTGACCTCGGCCACGTTCCGCGCGCCTTTTTCGACTGCTTCCGCGATCTCGACAGCATCGCACTGGAGAGCAATTACGATCCTCAGATGCAGGCCGAGAGCTTGCGCCCCCTGTTTTTGAAGCGGCGCATCATGGGGGCGCGTGGCCACCTTTCGAACATCCAGGCGCTCGCAGCCCTGCGCAAGCTGCTCGACCGCGCGCGACGCCTGCCGGATCACATCGTGCTCTTGCATCGAAGCCAGGAATGCAATTGCCCGCATCTCTTGCGTCGCCTCTTCGACACGGATCAAAGAATCGCCTCGCGGCTTACCCTGGCCCATCAGCACGAGAGATCCCCGTGGCTGGGGCGCACCAACCGACCCGCTTACGCGGGCGAGCAGCTGGCGTTCTCGTTCTGATGCCGCGGGGGCACACCCATCATCCTGGAATGCTTGACGCAATCGGCTCGAGGGCGATGACGATCGGCGCCGATTGACGTACATGGAAGTCTATCCCCTACAGGCCGTAACGACCCCCAAAGGCAGAGAGGCCGTCTCGATCGAGTGCTGGACGAGTAATTCGAAGAAGATCGCAGAGCAGAGGTTGCAGACATCGGCCACTCGACCGATCTCGCTCCGGTGGTGCAGCGGGGGACAGCCGTTACACCCTGATCAACGGACATCGATTGCTCGGCGGAGGTAAATTAATAGGTCCTCGAAATCGTTGACTAGATCAGATACTGACCATCCAACGGTCGACACTGCGAGGCAGCATCGACCGTCCAGTCAAACAGATCCTCATTTGGCTGGTTACGAAGCATCGTTTCAAACCGACGTCGTCGCGGTTCCCTCGATCATCCCCATCATCCGATTAGACGGATAGTGGGAGCCTGTATGCTTCCAGCCCGCTCTCTCGAGCAGATTGATGTACTCCGCTTCGGTTCTCTCTCGGCCCGTGCCCCAGCACATCATATGAACGTCGAAAAGCTTCCCGAAGTGGGGTTGATCGTGTGCAGGTACAACGTGCTCAACAATGAAGACGCGAGCGCTAGGTTGAGCGGACCTGCGGATGTTGGAAAGGATTTCGATACATTCGGCGTCATTCCAGTCGTGCAGAATCATCTTGAGGGCGTAGGCCTCGGCCTGGGGAATTTCCTTGAACATATCTCCGCCGACGTATCGGCAGCGGTTCTCGACCCCGAACTTGGGCGCCAGTAGCTCGTTGGGATCACCGACAACCTCGGGGAGGTCGAGGACAACGCCGGTGAGGTGTGGGTACGACTGCAGAAGGGCCGACATCAAATATCCGTGCCCCCCAGCAACGTCGCAGAATGTGCGAACGGCAGTGAGGTCGAGCCTGCTCATGACTTCAAGAACCAAATCGGCCTGGAGGGCGGAGTAGCTCGACATGGCCTGCTTAAACCTGACATCATAATCGGCATCGACCTTGGCATGGTCGAAGGCCATCCGGTGAAATTCGCGCTTAAAGGCATTTTGTTCACCGTCCCGGATCATCGCAGGCAGATGCTTCCAAAGAGCGTAATGCTGCGGTCCTTCTTCGAGCCGCGTCATCGCCTTCATGGAATGGGGATGATCGGCTCGCAACAGCGCGCCTGCCGCAGTCACTGTAAACGCACGGGTGGCAGTTTCGCTGAGCAGTCCGATTGATGCGAGCGCACGCAGCAGTCGATAAAGAAGCGCGGTGTCGGCCTTCACTTCGTTCGCGAGCGTCGCTGCGGTCTTCGGGGAATTTGCCTCAAGATGATCGAAGATACCCAGCTCGACGCCGGCATAAAGGACTTGGCTCCGCCAACGCCCGAAGATCAAATCAGCCACTAGATTGACGGTGCTTTCCACCGGATTCCTCCTGTTTTCCAAATCACGTCAACGGTACTTTCGGGAGGCTACAGGCAAGGTCGGCAGCCCCACTGGAAGATGTAACAAGGCGCAAAGGGTCGGCATCGCCCTTGCTTTCGAGCGATCTTGTGCAACTTGTTTCGGATATATTGGCTAGGTTGACGGGAAACGTTGTCCAGTCGCCAACCAGTGGGCACAGTCCTTGCCGAGCTCTGCTCGCGCTCGACGCTCGTAACAAGCTACGTCATCTGCGGTCAGGACATCCCGCCAGCGACCGTTCGTTCCTTTGTTGATAAACGTCTGTGCGCCGCCGTCCCAGAACACTCCGCCGAGCGGCACGCTTTTGGTCGCGTTCTTCTTCATATAATCGAAGCTGCAATGCTCGACGATAGCATCCCATCGCGACGGATCGATCGGGATTTCGAGAAACTCCGCGATACCGGCGATTTCACGCCTCATATCGGCTTTCAGCGCAGCGAAGTGGATCATCCGCACGTTCGGCAAGTCGCGGATCGCCCACCAACTGCGGACGTTTTCCCAGAACGGCCAGAATGGGTATCCGTCACGCTCCAGCCACTCGAGAAAATAAGTGCGGACATCATCACCCGGCTTGCCGATTGGTGGCCCCACGAGGCCAGGAGTATTGTTGAGTGCGTCGTACCAGGTCTCATTGGCATTGGCGTGATGATTATAGAGGCTCCACGCCACGTCCCGGCCATCGCGACCTATGTAGATGTATTTCGCATGTGGCGAATACACCAGGGCATCGACCGGAAGGTGGGTCTTGAGAAAGCGACGATGACTTTGTGCTTCCACGACGGGAAGCTTGACGGCTTTAGGCGGTACGCGCAGATCAAGCCAGGGTGACATCTCAGCGACCTCCAGCCCCTCCTCGCCGCCGAAGAGCAACTGGGCGACGATCTGCTGAACCCAAGTCGTTCCCGATTTGGCATAGGTGCTGATCACGATGTCGTCGGTCCGGAACTTGAGATCGTTCCAGATCGTGGAATCAAAGTGGTGATTGTGAAGCTCGCGGGTCTTAGCTGGAAATGCTTGCGTCATGGCTCTGCACCTTCAATTTGACGAGGTTACGGTGCTTCGGTCGAGATGAATGTGTGCCGAGGCGTTCTGACAATGTTTGCGCCTCAATTGACTTAAGCCTATGCGCATGCGGTGATTGTTGCCATACCCGGAATGGAATGAGCCTCATGACGGATTGGAATTTGGATCTGCGTCTCCGCGAGCTGCGAGTGTTGAGCATTGCATTGCGCGAACGCAACGTGACACGAACTGCCGAGTTCCTCGGCACCACGCAGCCCTCGGTCAGCAAAGTCCTGGCACGGCTGCGCGCGCATTTCGGCGATCCGCTCTTCACTCGTAGTGGCAACGAGATGCATCCGACGCCAAAAGCGCTCGAGATAGAGGATTCGCTTCGATCGTTGTTGGCATCAGCCGACGACCTGAGCATTTCTACACCGACGTTCGATCCCACCACGTCGACGCGTGTGTTCAAGCTAATGGTCAGCGAGGTTGGCATGATTGTTTTTTTGCCGGCACTGATGCGGCGCGTGGCGCAGGAAGGACCGAACTTGAGCGTTGATGCTGTCCCGCTCGACGCGCGCCCATACGAGACGAAACTTGAATCAGGAGAGGCCGACTTGGCCTTGGGATCATTTCCCAAAGCGGCGCTCGGGCTGAGGCGGCAGCGGCTCTATCCAACCACGTATCTCAGTCTAGTCCGCGCCGATCATCCAAACCAAGGAGTGCTTCGGACACGTTCTGGATTTCTCTCGGCCCGACACATCGTCGTAACAGCCTCCCCCACGGGGCACGCCGCGCACAGGAATGCCCAGCAATCGCTGGACTTAGAGATCCCACCTAAGAATGTCATGCTGCGTTTGCCGAGCTTCACCGCGGCGGCCGTGGTCGCTTCACAAACCGATGGGATTGCAACCTTACCGATGAAGCTTGCGAAGATCATGGCCGGGCAGCTCGGGTTAGTCGCTTTCAAGCCGCCGGTTTCGTTTCCGCCGCTAGAAATCGCCCAATATTGGCACGAGCGGTTCCACCGCGATGCCGGCCACAAGTGGCTGCGATCAGTCTCGTTTGATCTGTTCGCTAAGGACAGCCGATAGGCCGGCGGCTGTCAGTAGAAGGATGATGAGCGCGGCGGAACGTGGCCGTCGAGAGGCAGAGAAAGCGGTCATCGGCGGCCGAATATCTTCAGCAAGGCGTTCGGCGAAAGGACGCGGCTGCTGAAACTTCGACAGCGGACATAGAACTTGGCTGCACACGGCGCGAGGCAGAGCAGGACCTTGACGTCGACCGTTGGGATGGCCAGCGACCGTCCGTCATGCGATTCGGCGTCTTGGGCCAGAAGGGGCCGTCATCAGTCGAATTGGTTGCTCGATCTGCGCGGCATCTTTTTGACGGCACAGCGGAAATTCGAACTGGTGGAGTGCGGGCCACCTAACAAACACGCGCGCTGATGGATAAAGAACCGCTGCAAGGAGACTTGCAGTCCGGAGAGTGAAAGGTAACAAATGACAGAATCCATTGTTCAAAACTGATAGGGACAACATCCGATGCTAGTGCATGCAATTTGTACAGCCGCCGTCGTTGTTGCATTGGGTTCAACGGCAGCGATGAGCCAGACCAATCGCGAGTTGCAGGCCGCCGTGTCAATTGTACCTGTTCGGTCTGCTGGCACATTCGCGTCAGGTTCATGCCGACAACGCGATGCGATTGTGTTCGTCCACGGGATTTATGGCTCCGCTGAGACGTTCAAGAACACGAGCACAGGGTTCGATTTTGCTGAGAACATCCCAAAGAAATTCGACAACCGATCAATCGATGTGTTCAGGTTGAACTACAAAACAGCAGCCATTGCCTGGGCGAAGGGTACCAACCCGTCGTTCTTAGAGGTCGCACAAGGCGTTCAAGATGCGATGAAGCCGCTTCGGAACTGCGAATACCGCAGTGTTGGGTTCATCGCGCACAGCCTCGGCGGCAACGTCGTAGCAACTTATATCCACAAATTGAAATCACGCTACGGCCATCCACGACGATCCCAAAATGCATTCTTAGTCACACTTGGCACACCGGTGCAGGGTGCTCAGATCGCAGATCTGGCAAGCGCGCTGAAGAGCGCACTCTTCATGAGTGACGGGCTGTTGGAGTCATTGAAGGCCGGAAACCTATATCTGGAAATGTTGCAGGAGTTCCGCACCGACGAACGCGAAAAGGGCGTAGATCACGGCTGTCGCGGGATAGCACTCTATGCAGCCGTGGAAAACAAGTTCATGGGCCTGTTCAATATTGTCGGCGAAAACAGCGCCGGCACAGCGATGCGCCAGATGGTTGCTGAACCTGTCAAATCGTTCGACTTCGATCACATGCAGCTACCAAAGCCGGAAGGCAAAGGGTCTCCTGTATTCGTGTGGGTCCAGAATATCTTAGAGCGAGAGTACAAGCGGCTTTCCAGATGGGATGAAATTGCCCGTAGTCGGCCCGCTAATGTGTACTTTTGCCACTTCATGCCTTTGTCGCCTGAAGGCGGGTTTGTCACGCGCTGAGAGTGGCTGCCTCTATATCGAGGGACCACCGTAATCTCGCTCTGTAAAAATGAATATTGAGCCTATCGGGCCTGCACGTTCCGGCACGACCGTCTGCAAACACGAGGTGCGCACACCGTGCGACGGGGACTGCGCAGAGGAAGCCGACCTCGGACATGTGCATTGCTCAGCCCAAAGATCGGCAGCGATGAGTCGTCGCGATGCTTCGATCAACGGACATCGCCGGAAAGAGGCATGGAGACCGGCCGGCAGTGCAAGCCTTTTGCTGGAGACGCGATGAATTGAAACTCACCGACATGTTGTCGGCGTCATGGGCCACCTGCCGACATTCATCACGAAGGCTGTGCTGCGCTGCACCCCGACAAGGTTATACAGAGCACGAAGTCGCTATGCGACAGCCCGCTTTGCGGGAAGGCCGGGAGCATCCCGGCGGCGCCGGTAACCAGATGAGAGGTCGGAGATAACAGGGAGGGGAGCCCTGCCTTGAGCATCCGAGGTGTTGTCAACCTCGCTCAAGGAGAACTCCCCATGAAGACGCCTACCACTATTTCCCCGCTGCGCCAGCGCATGATCGAGGACATGGTTGCGCGCAACCTTGGACCCGCCACGCAGGCCGGACATATTTACGCCTGCAAACAGTTCGCCGCCTTCCTTGGCCGCTCGCCCGAGACGGCGACGCCCGATGACGTGCGCAGCTTCCAGCGGTATCTCATCGATAGCGGCAAAAGTATCGGCAATCGCAACCGGATCATGACGGGGGTCAAGTTCCTCTTGAAGGTGACGATGCGCCGGCACGATCTCGTCGCCGAGATCTACCATCTGCGGATGCCGCATACGCTTGCGGTGGTGCTGGCACCTGATGAAGTGGTGCAGGTCCTCGGCCATGCACCGAGCCTGAAGGCCCGTGTGATGCTCACCCTCGGCTACGGTTGCGGATTGAGGGGTGGTGAGGTGACGCGCCTCCGGACTGGCGACATCGACAGCGCTCAAGGCGTCATCCGCGTCGTTCAGAGCAAAGGGAAGAAGGACCGCAATGTGATGCTGCCTTCTGAGGTTTTGGCTCTCCTCAGGCGATGGTGGCGCGAGCGCCCGAGCAATCTCGATGAAGGACGTGCGCCCGGCGAGCGCTGGATCTTCCCTGGCTATAAACGGGACAAGCCAATCTCTCCGCGGCAGTACCATCGCCTCTTGCAAGATGCGGCCAAGGCTGCAGGTCTCAAGAAGGCTGTGACGCTGCATACATTGCGGCATTCATTCGCGACGCACATGCTCGAGGGCGGTACCGACATTCGCGTCATTCAAGCGGTGCTCGGTCACTCGAGCCTCGCCACCACGGCGCTCTATGCCCGAGTCGCCACGGGTTTAATTGCGAAGATCGAGAGCCCGCTCGATCGCCTCAACCAGCCCGAGGACGGCACCTCGAAGCGACCCAGGCGCAGAAAAGGGTCGCGCACTTAAGCAGGCGCGATGGCCCGCCCGCCGCTGGAGGTCGCGGATATCTTCCGCGATCACGGACCCGCTTGGCGCGATGCCAATCGCGGTCATGTGAGCTTTGACCAGTTGAAGGTGATGTCCGCGGTCGAGCGCTGCCGCACCGCCGCGCTCGGTGGCCACGTTGCGCGCTGCGAGAACGATGCGTGCGGCCACACCAGCATCTCCTTCAACAGCTGTCGCGATCGTCATTGCCCGAAGTGCCAGGGCGCTGCCTCGCGCAGATGGCTCGCTGATCGCGAGGCCGAGTTGCTCCCCATCCCTTACTTCCATGTGGTCTACACGCTGCCGGCTGAGTTGCGCGACATAGCTTGGCAGAACAAGCGCGTCGTCTACGACCTGCTGATCAAGGCAGCGGCCGAGACGACGCTCACCATTGCCGCCGATCCCAAGCACCTCGGCGCCAAGATCGGCATCACGGCGGTGCTGCATACCTGGGGCTCCGGCATGACCCATCACCCGCACGTGCACATGATCGTGCCAGGCGGCGGACTGGCGTCAGATGGCACACGCTGGATCGGCGCGCCATCGAACTTCCTCATGCACGTTGCCGTGCTCGCGCGCCTGTTCAGGGGCAAGCTGCTGGCGATGCTCGGCGATGCGCACGAGGCCGGCCGCCTGAAGTTCTTCAACGCATACGCCGGGCTTGCCGATAAACGCGCCTTCAAGCGGTTCCTCGGACCGCTCCGGCACATCAAGTGGGTGGTCTATTGCAAGGCGCCGTTCGGAGGCCCCGAGCAAGTCCTGCGCTACCTCTCCCGGTACACACATCGCGTCGCGATCTCGAACCGGCGCCTCGTTGCAGCTGATCACGGAGTGTCCTTCCGCTGGAAGGACTACCGGTCTGACGGATTGGCGCGGTGGAAGACTATGACGCTCTCGGCGCACGAGTTCATCCGGCGCTTCCTCATCCACGTGCTGCCCAAGGGCTTCCATCGCATTCGCCACTACGGCCTCCTCGCCAACGGCAATCGCGCTGAGGCGGTCGCACGGGCGAGAGCGCTGCTCGGCATCTCTGTCGCCGAGAAAGACGCAGAGGCGGCCGAGGCATCGCCGCCGACTGACAAGCCACATGGATTGCCAATTGCCTGCCCCTGCTGTGGCGCGTCGATGCACATCATCGAAGTCTTCGCGCGCGGCTCACAACCGAGGCATCGGCCGACAGTCATCAGGATCGATACATCATGAGTGTGCCTCGACGTCAGCCGCTCATCATCGATTGCCGATGCGCTGGCGCCGAGCCGGCCATGATCGAGCGCGACCAAGTACAGGCGCATCGCAGCCGCCGAGGAGCGCGCAACGGTCTACGCTGCACTTTTTGCGACGGGTGGACCATCAGAACGTCTCCCCGCGTAACGCAATCGCGGGAAGTTCACCCCTTGTCGCTGACGATCTGCCTGGCGGCGCTCATCAATCCCCATATAGCGCGGGGTGAGCGCAGTAGAGCCCGCGGCAGCCTCTGAGCAGCGCGACTTCAAGCCTTGTTGGTTCTCCGACACCGGCCAGAGCCCGCCGCACCCTTGTCGCTGCCGGTGTCCGAGAAACCTTCACAGAAGCGGCTGTCGTCTGCGTCGGCGTAGACTGCATCATCGGGGCGACTGATCATGTCCGCTGTTTGAGGAGTCCCAACAGATCGCCTCTATGTATGCGTCGACTTAGCGAGCGGGGTCGGCGCTGAAGTCCATGTGATAGGCTTGTTGGCACATGCCGAGCACGACGAGGTGACCGCCGGCAATCGCCGTCACGTGGTCGGCGGTCCACTGGTTGACGAGGTGCTTGTCGCGCCAAGACGAAGAGGGGGCCACCTAGGGTACTTGTCAGCAGAGGTCGAAACGAACAGAATGGCACCCTTACAAGATACACTGGGAGGACGTCATGAAAACGCATTACAAGCTCGCGATGGCGTTGGTTGCAGGCATCGGGCTCGGCGCTATCGGAGTGCAGAGCCTGTTCGCTCAAACCAAGCCGAAAGCCTACGTGATCACAGAAATCGAAGTGGTCGATGCGTCGGCGCTTGCCGCGTTTAGCCCACTTATCAACGCTGCTCAGAAGGCAGCCGGTGGGCAACCGTTCCGAACTGCCGGAGGAAAGATCGTCGCGCTTGATGGAACAGCGCCACCCAAGCGGGTTGCAATCACTGAGTGGAATAGCCTTGAGCAAGCGGAAGCATTCCGCAAATCGGCAGCGTGGAAGGACCTTTCACCGCAGCGTGACAAGGCAATCAAAATTATCCGATCGTATGCTGTCGAAGCGGCAGCGAACTGATCCGTTTCCGCCCCGTTTGCCGGGCCTATGGGGATAGGCATGCCAATCGAGAGGGGACATCTTGGCTCAATCGCAAATCCGCTTCGACGATGGTGCCGCATACGAGCAGCTTATGGGAATCTGGAGTCGGACCGCTGGTCGGATCTTTCTGGAGTTTCTATCACCGCTGCCGAACCAGAAATGGCTCGATGTTGGCTGCGGCAACGGCGCCTTTACCGACTTGGTTACACAGAACTACGCACCCGAAGGCATGCACGGCATCGATCCCTCTGAGGGTCAGCTTGCTTATGCCCGCGAGAGGCTGGCGGGGCAGCGCGCGGTATTCCAGCAAGGCGACGCTATGGCGTTGCCGTTCGAGAACGACCGATTCGATATCGCCATCATGGCGCTGGTCATCCATTTCGTACCTAATCCGGCGCGCGCCGTTGCCGAGATGAAGCGTGTGGTGCGACCGGGTGGAACAGTTGCCTCCTATGTCTGGGCCTATGATGACGCTCTGAGCCCGCTCGATCCGTTTGATGCGGAATTCGCGGCTGCCGGTGTCGCGGCACCCACTCCACCCAGCCTTGGTGTCGTATCCTTGTCCGCATTAGGCCGACTGTGGAATGACGCCGGCTTGGTGGAGGTCCAGACACGGACCATCGCGACGGAACGCACCTTTGTGGACTTTGACGAACTGTGGACCTCGGTCAGCGGAACCGGCCGCCTGAAATCGGTGGTGGCGACAATGGAACCCGCGACCATCGCTCGCATCCAGGCCGGGCTTCGTGCTCGACTTCCGGCTGATTCTCAGGGCCGGATCACCTACTTCTCGAAGGCAAACGCCATCAAGGGTCGTGTTCCAATAACTAGATAGGCGCGCCGTTTCCTTAGCTATCGGGCCATTGCGTAACGAGATGGAGTCGCGGGCTCACGGCGGGATTGCTGATCTCCGCTTGCGATGGCGCGGCGTTGCGCGCAGCACGCCGGGCGCCTCGGAATGGTTGGCAGCTTCGGCCCCGGCCCCTGCCCGTTCCTGTCGGTCGATGTTGGATGCACTGCGGACATCGCTGGCGCCTCCATCTCGCGACTTTCAATGTCGTCCAATTCGTCCGCAATCTCCGCCGCGCGCTCGGCCACGAGCCCCGCATGCTGCAGGTGCTCAAGGTCGCTGTGGGTCACGCTCTGCCTTCGACCAGGATACTAGCCACTCACGCTTTCCCGTCACTAAGCTGCCAGTCGAAGAACTTGGCGAGAACGAAGACGCGATGGGCCCGAGACCGACCGTTGGTCAACTTTCCGCCCCGGGCCATGTGCGGAATAAGTCCCCAGCGGACTATCAGCGAGCATGTGCTTTTCGTGCTCATCAAGTCGATGCTCGTCGCCGCGAAAATCGCTGCAGCGCATCACAAGGGTGACGATTTTCGCGTCTGGCGACTGCTTTCGATCTTATCGCGTCGGCCGGCACTCGATCAGAAAATCGGGAGTTTTGTGAAGGGTTCCGGACATCGGCCCTGCATGAACGCAGCCACGGGCACCGGGGCC
>CAZCQH010000046.1:0-44666 GCA_964500805.1 uncultured Hyphomicrobiaceae bacterium | reverse complement strand
AAGGGCAACGCCTCGCTGCCGGCTGCACTCGAGGAAATGGTCGAAGCCGGCGCCTGCGCGCTGAAACTGCACGAGGACTGGGGCACCACACCCGCGGCGATCGATTGTGCGCTCTCCGTCGCCGACGACTACGACATCCAGGTGATGCTGCACTCCGACACGCTGAACGAGTCGGGCTTCGTCGAGGATACGATCAAGGCGTTCAAAGGGCGCACCATCCACGCCTTCCACACCGAAGGCGCCGGCGGCGGCCACGCGCCCGATATCATGAAAGTCGCAGGCCTGAAGAACGTGCTGCCGTCGTCAACCAATCCGACGCGGCCGTTCACGGTCAACACCATCGACGAGCATTTGGACATGCTGATGGTGTGCCACCACCTGTCGCCGTCGATCCCCGAGGACCTGGCATTCGCCGAAAGCCGCATCCGCAAGGAGACGATTGCAGCGGAAGACATCCTCCACGACATCGGTGCGCTTTCTATGATGTCGTCGGACAGCCAGGCCATGGGTCGCCTCGGCGAGGTGATCATCCGTACGTGGCAGACCGCGCACAAGATGAAGCAGCAGCGCGGGCCGCTCCCGGAGGACAAGGGCCGCGACAACGACAACTTCCGCATCAAGCGCTACATCGCCAAGTACACGATCAACCCCGCGATCGCACACGGCGTCTCGCAACACATAGGCTCGGTCGAAGCTGGCAAGCTTGCCGATCTCGTCGTCTGGTCGCCCGCGTTCTTCGGCGTGAAGCCCGACTGCATCATCAAGGGCGGGGCCATTGTGGCAGCACCCATGGGCGATCCCAACGCGTCCATTCCAACGCCGCAGCCCGTGCACTACCGGCCCATGTTCGCAGCCTATGGCGGCGCACGCACGCAGACGTCGCTGATCTTCACGTCCAAGGCGGCTGTCTCGAAGAAGCTCGGTCAGAAGTGGGGCATCGCCAAGGAGATGGTCGCGGTGAAGAATGTGCGTGGAGGTATTTCGAAGAAGAGCATGATCCACAACGACGCCACGCCCGACATCTCCATCGATCCGGAGACCTACGAGGTGCGCGCCGACGGCGAATTGCTGGTCTGCGAGCCCGCGAAGTCTCTGCCGATGGCGCAGCGGTATTTTTTGTTTTAGAATGTACCCACTCAGTTAACGCAGGTAGACTGTGCAAGATCGCTCAAAAACTCAGAACAGGTCACTTTTCGACACTGATTTCGTCGTTTGGTGTCGTGAGCAGGCGCGGCTCGTGCGCGAGCGACGCTTCGGCGAGCTCGACGTCGATAATGTCGCCGAGGAGCTGGACACGATGGGGCGAAGCGACAAGCGCCAGATCGAGAGCCGACTTGCCGAGTACACCGCCGCTCGCCTGAAGGCCTCCGATGAGACTGGGATTGAGTATTCCCTCTTCCCCGAGACGAGTCCGTTCACTGCGGACCGAATTCTCGATCCCGAATTCTTGCCCGCTGAGTCTCACCTTGATGAAGGGCAATAGTGCCCCTTACCGCGAAGGGCGCGCCGATGTGATAGTTGCCGGGAACGTCGACGCGCCGAAGAGCTTCGCTTTCCACAGATGCCACTCGACCGACCAGAGGAGAACCGCATGATCTACGTCGTCGCAACTCTAAAGGCCAAACCTGGCAAGCGCGATGCGCTGATCGCCGGTGCGAAGCCCTGCATCGCGGAGACGCGCAAGGAGAAGGGCTGCGTGTCCTATGAGCTCTTCCAGAGCACGAGCGATCCCGACACTTTCAATTTCGTCGAGCGCTGGGAAACCCGCGAGCATTTGACCGCGCACTTCGACACGCCGCATTTGAAGGCGTGGCGCGCCGTCGGCGCCGAGTGCGTGGCGAGTCGCGCCGTGGAGATCATTCACGCGGACAAGGTCGAGAAGCTGTAAGGGCAAATGGAGCCGCGCGTGCTGCGTGCGACGTCCGTCATTCGCAAGGCCGAGATCGGCAAGCGGATCGCCATCGATTCGATCACGCTCGACCGCGAGGCGCGCTATCGGCGGCGCGTGGCGCTCACCACCGATCGCGGGCACGCGTTTCTGCTCGACCTGCCGGAGGCGACCTATCTCGCCGCTGGTGACGCGCTGCAGTTGTCCAATGGCGCGCTGGTGAAGGTGGTCGCCGCAGCCGAGGATCTGCTCGAGATCCACGCGCAAGATGCACTCGCGCTGGCGAGGATCGCGTGGCATCTCGGCAATCGCCATACGCCCGCGGAAGTGACACGCGACGCCATCTACATCCAGCCGGATCACGTGCTCGCCGAGATGGTAGAGCGCCACGGCGCGCAAGTGCACCGCGTGAAGCGCCCCTTCGAGCCGGAGGGTGGCGCCTACGGCGGGCACGGCGCGCTGCACGCGGGCCACCATCACGGCGCGGGCGGGCATCGTCACCATCATGATGATCACGGACACGATCACAACCACCATCACGCGCACGATCACGAGCACCAGCACAGCGGCAGTCACGATCATTCCCATGCTCATGGTGATGACGGTCACCATCACGATGCCGGCGCCAAGTCTGCTCATTCGGCGGCACGGCCGCGCGTGTGGCGTCCGGAATAGGTGCAATAGTGGAGCGCGCGAACAGGTCCGGCCGCTCAGCACAACGTGGCGCCACCATCGTTGGGTGCCATTGCGCGAACACGGAGCCTGCCTCTGGCGGGGCGGTCAGCGCGCGTATTGCACCGGACGTGGCACCGCGCGATGAGGACGTGAAGGATACAAGACTTACTGAGCAACGGTGTCAGACCGGAGGCCAGACGCCGAACAAGAATGCCCTCTTGCAGATCTGGCTCTCGCCGGCGTTCCCAGTTGGTGCGTTTGCCTATAGCCACGGCCTCGAATGGGCCGTTCACAGGGGCTGGATCAGAGATCGTGCCACGCTCGAGGCTTGGCTCGGCGATCTCCTGACGCTTGGCAGCCTGCGCAATGATCTGGTTCTGCTGGCGGGCGCATGGGAGCGCACACGCGCGCGCGCTTTTGACCAGCTTGCGAGCATCAATGAGCTGGCGCTTGCCTTCCAGCCTTCCGCCGAACGACTCCTCGAAACGCGGCAGCAAGGCACGTCCTTCTTGCAAACCATCGCGGCTGCCTGGCCCTTCGACGGGCTCGCCGAGTTGATCAGAATACTCGGCTCAGACACCGCTTATCCTGTTGCGGTGGGGATCGCTGCTGCTGGCCACGCTGTCGGCCACAAGGAGGTGCTGGTGTCCTATGCGACGGCGTTTCTGACGAACCTTGTCTCGGCGGCTATTCGTCTCTCAGTGATCGGCCAGACCGACGGCCAGCGCGTCATCGCGAGCCTCTGGCCGGCCATCCAGCAAGCGGCAGACACCGCACTCACCGCATCAACAGACGATCTCGGCGGCGCGGCGTTCCGCTCCGACATCGCCTCCCTCGCCCACGAAACCCAGTACACGAGGTTGTTCCGCTCATGAGCACCACCAGCAGCAACGGTCCGCTCCGCATCGGCATCGGCGGTCCCGTCGGCTCCGGCAAGACCACGCTCACCGCCGCGCTCTGCCGCGCCTTCCGCGAGCGCTACGACATCTGCGCCATCACCAACGATATCTACACGAAAGAGGACGCCGAGATCCTAAACCGTCTGCAGGCGCTTCCGCTCGAGCGCATCATGGGTGTCGAGACCGGCGGCTGCCCGCACACCGCCATCCGCGAGGACTGCTCGATCAACCTCGCGGCGATCGACACCATGCGCCGCAAATTTCCGAAGCTCGATCTGATCCTGATCGAGTCCGGCGGCGACAACCTGGCTGCCACCTTTTCGCCGGAGCTCGCCGACCTCACCATCTACGTCATCGATGTCGCCCAGGGCGAAAAGATTCCCCGGAAAGGGGGACCCGGCATCACGCGGTCCGACCTGCTCGTCATCAACAAGACCGACCTTGCACCCCACGTAGGCGCCAATCTGGAGGTCATGGACCGCGACGCGCGCCGCATGCGTGGCGAGAAGCCCTTTGTATTCACGAACCTCAGGACAGGCGCCGGGCTCGATGCTATCGTTGCGACGATCGAGCAGAAGGGGGGCCTCGGCGTCACGGCGGCTGCGTGAGCCGGTGACGTGGCGCCTGCTCCCCCACCAGCACGGAGCCGCGCTATGCCAAGAAATCTCCTGGAGTTGATCGAAGCCAATGTCGAGACGTGGTCGGGCGTGAAGGTCCCGAACGCGCAGGCGCGCGAGATGGCGGCGGCCCTCGAAAGCGTGATCAAGGGCTTTGAGGCGCTGCGCGGGACCGTGGTCTTCGAGGACGAGCCGTCGAGCTTCGAAGCAGCCCTGCAAGCCACCAAAGACCGGGAGTGATGCCGATGGCCGCCATGACCTCCTCCCAATTGCTGAGCCTGTCGCTCGTCGAAGCCGCTGACGCCATTGCCAAGAGTGAGACCACCTCGGTCGCCCTCACCAAGGCGTCGATCGAAGCCTTCCGCACCAAGGACAAGCCGCTCAACTCCATCATCCGCCTCGATGCCGAGGAAGCGCTCGAAGCCGCCGAAGGCCTCGACAAGCTCCGCAAGGCCGGCCGGCTGCTCGGGCCGCTGCACGGCGTGCCGCTGGCGCACAAGGACATGTACTACCAGGCCGGCAAGCCAAACACGGGCGGCTCCAAGATCCGCCGCGAGTTCAAGCCGAAGCATTCATCCACCGCGCTGACGCGCCTCGAAGCTGCAGGCTCGATCACCGTCGGCGCGCTCAACATGGCGGAGTTCGCGCAAAACCCGACCGGCCACAACGCGCACTTCGGTCACTGCCACAACCCCTGGAGTCCGGACTACTGCACCGGCGGTTCGTCCTCGGGATCGGGCGTGTCGGTGGCGGCGCGTTTCGTCTACGGCGCGCTCGGCTCCGATACCGGCGGCTCCATTCGCCTGCCGGCCTCGCTCTGCGGCATCACCGGCATCAAGGGCACGCAGACGCGCGTCTCGCGCTATGGCGCCATGCCGCTGTCGTTCTCGGCCGACAACGTCGGCCCGCTTGCGCGCACGGCACGCGATTGCGCTCGCCTGATGCGCATCATCTCCGGCTACGATCCGACCGACCCCACATCGTCGCGCGAGCCGGTGCCGGACTACGAGGCAGCACTCACCGGCAGCGTGAAAGGCGTCAGGATCGGCGTTGCACAGAACTTCTTCTTCGACGATGTCGATAGCGGCGTGAAGAAGGCCGTCGATGACGCGGTGGGCGCCCTGAAGAGTGCCGGCGCTGAGATCGTTCCCGTGAAGCTCCCCCACATGGACGCGGTGAACACGTACGCCGCGGTGATGTCACGCTCCGAAGCCGCCGCCATTCACGGGCAGTGGATGCGCGAGCGGCCACAGGACTACAGCATTCACCTCTCGGCGCGGCTCTACGCGGGTTTTGCCATTCCCGCGACCTACTACATCGAGGCGCTGTCGCGGCGCGGGCCCATTCTCAAGGCGTTCTGTGACGACGTGTTCGGCAAGGTCGACGTATTCGTCGCACCGACCGTGCGCAGCAAGGTACCGACACTCGAGGCAACCGACATCGACGCCGGTCGTCCGGGCGCCATCGAGGCCTTCAACTCCGTCTCGATCAACACGCGCGCGATCAACTATCTGGGGCTGCCGTCGGTCAGCGTGCCCTGCGGCTTCGATGCCAATGGCCTGCCCGTCGGTTTGATGATCCAGGGCCGTCCGTTCGGCGAAGGTCGGGTGCTGCGCATTGCCGATGCTTATCAGCGGCTCACCGACTGGCACACGAGGAAGCCGAAGCTGGCGGCGTGACCCAGTCGCTTCGCGAGCGGGAATAGTCCCGCACCCAACCGGTGGGACACCCGCCGGACCACCCGCTTTTTATAGCTTCGCGTATAGGATTGGCCGCATGCGCTTGCCCAAGCTCACCTACGAGCAGCTGTCACCCGAGCAGAAGGCGGCGTGGGACGAGGTCGTCGCCGGCCCGCGCAAGAAAATGCATGGGCCGTTCTTCATCTGGCTTCACAGCCCCGAGCTGCTGAGCCGTGGCCAGAACCTCGGGCTCTACTCCCGCTTCCAGTCGAGCCTGCCGCCACGCCTGTCGGAGCTGTGCATCCTGATCATGGCGGCGCATTGGAAGTGCGGCGGCGAATGGCATGACCACGAGCCCATCGCGCGGAGCCACGGCGTCGATGCGGCGGCCCTCGAGGCCATGCGCCGGGGCGAACCAGCAAGCTTCGGCAAGGAGGACGAGCAGATCATCTACGAGCTGGCGCAGGAGCTGCTGGCGACGCGCGAAGTGTCCGACGCGACCTACGCTCGCGCCAAGTCCATCCTCGGCGAGCGCGGAATTCTCGATGTCATCGCCGTGCTCGGCTACTACAGCCTGATCGCCATGAGTATGAAGACGTTTGCGCAGAAGCCGGAAGGCGTGCCCGATCCGTTTGGACGGTGACGTGCGCTCCGATGCAGATGTTTACAGAACCGCAAGCGACGCATCGACGCCGAGATTGTCGCGAGCCGAGCCTCGCGGGTTGCCCATCAGTCCGACGATCAGTACGGCGCGGTCAGGGCCGCCGCAAGCGATAGGCCGCCGACGCAGATCAAGCTGATAGCCCAGATCATGTCGAGGTTGAACCAGCTGCGCGCGACGAAGCGCAACCCGAGGTGGCGGTAGACGAGCCAAGCCATGGCCGCGCCTGCGGCCAGCATCGCTAAGGCGTGCGTCACTGACACGACTGCAGCCAGGCTCACATCCGCTGCGCTCGACCTGCTCGCCGCTTGCCAAATGTGGCCGGTCTCCGCTGTACGACAGAGCCCGAGATAGATCGGGACCAGCATCAGACCGGCGCCGTGAGCCGTGGCGACGGCGAACGACCATAGAACGAGACGACCAGGTGGGATGCGCGCCAACACTCTCGGATGCCGTCTCCAGGCGAGGAGAGTCAGACCGAAGCCTATCACCAGGACGCTTGCACCGATCCGAATGTGCCAGTGCCACGCGAGGAGCATGGAGAGAAGCGCAAACGGGAGCAGCGCCAGCAGCATCGCCAAGAGATGGCCCACCGTTATGAATGCGAGCGCCGTCGCCAAGGCGCCGACGCGCCGGTCCATCAAGGCTGCGGATACGGCGAGAGGCCAACCCATTCCGGGATTGATCCCGTGGTAGACGCCGCTCGCGACCACTGCCGCCCACAGGGACAGTGGTGTCCAGTCGATAACGCTCGAGCTCATACCGAGGGATAGCAAAAGGAGTCGGTCGAGCAGTCGCCGCCCTCAAGCCGGATCTGGTGCGCGCGGTAGCCGTCCGGGAAGTCGACCCAATAGTCCTTGGCTAGCTCGAGCCCGCCGTCGGCACCAGCCATCGCCATCACTTTGGCGCCCGGAACGCCATCGGGATAGAACTGGTCATCCCAGGTCGAGTAGAGCGAGTTGGTCCAGTAGACGCGCTTGCCGTCGCGGCTGATCTCCACCATCTGCGGGCCACCAGAATATGGCTTGCCGTTTGGGTGCGGTGTGCGCCGCGCGATGCCACCGATGCGAACCGAGCCTGTGAGTTTGGGCTTTCTCGGATCCGACACGTCGTACTGGCGCATCTCGCCGGTTCCCCAGCAGGACACATAGAGAAACCGGTCGTCCATCGACAGGTCGATATCCGTGACCAGCGGCGGAACTGCGCCAAATCCCTGGAGCAGCGGGGGAAGCTTGTCCTTGTCTGCCGGCTCGGGTGGAATCGTCGCCGTCTTCTCGATGTGGAACTTTCCTCCCTCCCGCCACCAGGTCCAGATCGAGCCTTCGAGGTTTGTCGTGTCGACGACAACGCCGACAAAGCCGTGCTCGCGGATCGGATCATGCGCTGGACGCACCTCGAGCGCCATCTGATGGTTGGCGCCGAGGTCGATGGTCTGCACGTTGCGGCGCTGGCGCAGGTCCCAGAAATGGATGCGGTGGCCGTACTTGTTGGAGAGCAGGTCCTCCGGCACGATGCCGTTCTCGAATTGCGGCGGCAGCGCCCACTCGCTCGAGACCATGTAGTCACGAGGCAGGTTCCACCAGAAATCATAGTGCTTGTCTTGCGGCCCGCGGTCGATCTCCCAGCGGCCCAGCACCTCGAATGTCTGGCAGTCCATGATGAAGATGCCGGGGGGGCCGTCAGTACCAGCCTTGCCGCCGCCACCGAGCGTGCTGACGTAGATGCCCTCCGGACCGCAGTGGATGGTGTGCGGCCGCGAGTACCCGGTCTTGCGGAACACCTCCTCCGGCTCGATGATCTTATGGATCTTCGCCTGGGTGGGGCTGGGTTTGGTGTCGATGATGTAGATGCGCGACGACCGCAGGCCCGGAATGACGAGATATCTCCGCTCGAGGAAGGCGTGGCCCGTCAGCGGCGATAAAGCGGATGAGCAGGCATTCCAGCCGAAATGATGAAATTCGTCACCCTTGTTCGGCATGGTCACGGTGTGCACGACCTTCGAGTAGGTCGGTGAGCCGGGTTTCACGTCAATGACTGCGAGCGCGTCCGGTTTGGAGAAATCCGGGCTCAGCAGAAGCGCATAGGCAAAGTTCTCCGGCGGTGCCTCCATCGCCAGTCTCGGCGAGGGATGAAAAGTGGGATCCGGCCGCATGTTCATCGCAGTGCCTCCCTTCGGTTTTGTGAGGCGCCTGCTGTCAGTCGTCGCTCTCGAGACTGACGAGCGCCGAACCGACTGTAATCGATCGCGCCAACTTGGTCCATTGACGCAAGCTCGCAGATGATCTGTGTGCGCTCGAGCCTGGTGCCACAATTCGATATGCGGCGCAGGGCGCTGCGATCCAGACTAAGCTTGCGAAGGATCAAATGTCCGCCGGAGGAATTGGCCGTGTCCGGCGGTGCTCTCCACGAGCCCGCCGTCACGCAGCGCAAACGCGCCGCGCACGAGCGTGTGTACGATGGCGCCCTTCAGAGTCCAGCCTTCATAGATGGAATAGCCGGCACTGCTGGTAACGCTATTGCGCTCGATCTTCTGAGACTTGCCGAGATCAATCAGCGCCAGATCCGCATCGTGGCCAATCGCAATCGCTCCCTTGCGCCCCTTGATGCCCATGGCTGCAGCAGGGTTGGCTGCAACCAGCTCAACGATGCGCCCCAAGGCGAGCCCGCGCTTGTGGTGCCCCTCGCTGAGCAGCACCGGCAGCAGCGTCTCCATCCCCGGACATCCGGGCGACGCCTGCCAGATGGTGCCGTCCTTCGATGAGAGATCGCGATGGATGTGGTCCGTCGCGACCGTATCGATGCTGCCATCCAGCACGCCCTTCCACAGCGCCTCGCGATCAGCCGTCTCGCGCAGCGGCGGATTGATTTTTCCGATGACGCCGCCTTCCCACGTCACATCGTGCGTCAGGTAATGCGGGCAGGTCTCGATGGTGATGTTGGCGCCCGCCGCACGCTGGGCGAGCCCGGCATTCAGCGCCTCGCCCGACGACGTGTGCACGATGTAGACCGGCGCTCCCGTCACCCGCGCGAGATAGCCGGAGCGCTGCACCGCCTCTCCCTCGACGAACGGCGGCCGCGTCGCGTTCCAGGCTGACAGTCCACCCTTGCCCTCGGGGTCCGCTTTCATGGTGCGGTCGCGCAGCACCCAGGCGATCTCGATGTTTTCGGGATGCGGGCACACCTGCCCACCGTGCTTCGCCGCCAGCTCGAACAGGCGGAAGTAGGCGCCATCATCGATATCCGGAAGCCCGAGCCGCTTTCCCTCGCCGCCGCGGTTGTTCATGAAGAACTTGAACGTCGGCACGCCCTGCTCGGCGATGTAGCGCGGCACGCCCGCGAGCTGCTCGGGTGTCGAGATGACGTAGTGATAGCTGAAGTCGATCCGCGCCCGTGCTCGCGTCACCGCGAGAACGTCCTCATAGATCTGTTCGAACGGTTCGCTCGCCATCAGATAGGGGATCATCGTGCCGATGCCGCCCTTGGCCGCGGCCGCCGTCTCGACGTCGGCATCGGCGGGCACGCGCGGGCGGGAAATGTCCTTGCCGTGCCCGAGGTGGAGGTGCACATCGAGCGCCGCCGGCATCACGACGAGGCCCTTGGCATCGAGTGTCTCGGCGGCAGGCGCTGCGGCACCTGGTGCCAAGATCGCGGCGAACCGGCCGTCCTTGATCGCGATGTCAGCCGCCACCGGATCTCGCGCGCCCGGCAGGAGCACGCCGCCATTGCGCACCACGAGATCGAATTCGGCTTTGGCCATGAGGGTCTCCATTGCGATGGCGTCTCAATGTGAAAGCTAGTCCAACCCAATCGCGTTTCCAAACCGGTTGCGCGCGTGGCCCGCCCGGCCGCGCTCCCTCTCTCGCCCTTGCGCCGGTGGGCCGTTGCACTACAACGTCGGTGCATGCGAATGACGGAAGGACCCGCCCGTGAGCCAGCAAAGCCAGACGACAACCACTCAACGTGCTGCCGGGGACACCGAATTTGCTCGTCACATGCAGGCGCTCACGGCAGCGGAGCACATGCTCGCCAAGGCCAAGGTCGGCGTGCGCGCCAAGCAGGTGGCGACCAAGGGTACGGATGCCGGTCAGCACGCGCTGCACGGCCTCGCCTGGCTCGCGACCTATGTCGAAGCGCTCCGGCAGATGCTCGGCTGGGCGCGCCGCATCGCGGGTGAGGGACGCTTCGGCGAGATCGAGGGGCTGCTGCTGGATGCGGCCTTCGCCGAGTATCTCGCGCAGATCGCGGGCGGCATTCCCATGAGCGCCGGCGAGTACGTGCGGCTGCCACAACTCGGCATCCCCGCGCGTGAAGCGGCGGCCTTCGCGGCAAACGAGGCGGTGGCCGACCTGATCGAGACGGGTCTCGACGACGCCAAGAAGGCGCGCCTCGCCGCCCTCATCGCCGCCCATCCCGAGGTCACGACGTTCGGCGATACCGGCCTCGACGAGACGCACGCTGCCATGCGGGAGGAAATGCGCAAGTTCGCCGAGGAGCAGGTGCTCCCCCACGCGCACGAGTGGCATCTCGAGAACCAGTACATCCCGCTCGAAGTCATCCAGAAGATGTCTGATATGGGCGTGTTCGGGCTGACCATCCCCGAGGCGTTCGGCGGCATGGGGCTCGGCAAGGAGGCGATGTGCGTCGTCTCGGAGGAATTGTCGCGCGGCTATATCGGCGTCGGCTCGCTCGGCACGCGCTCGGAGATCGCGGGGGAGCTGATCCTCCAGAATGGCACCGAGGAGCAGAAGCAGAACTATCTGAAAAAGATCGCGACTGGCGAGATCCTGCCAACAGCGGTTTTCACGGAGCCCAATACCGGCTCCGACTTGGCCTCGCTCAAGACGCGCGCCGAACGGCACGGCGCTACCTACAAGGTGTTCGGCCAGAAGACCTGGATCACGCATCCCGTGCGCGCCGACATGATGACGCTCCTCGTGCGCACCAACCCGAAGGAGCCCGGCTACAAGGGTCTCTCGATGTTTCTCGCCATGAAACCGCGCGGCACCGACGCTGAGCCGTTTCCCGCGAAGGGCATGTCCGGCGGCGAGATCGAGGTGCTCGGCTATCGCGGCATGAAGGAGTTCGAGATTTCCTTCGACGGCTTCGAGGTGCCGGCGTCGCAGCTGCTCGGCGGCGCTGAAGGACAAGGCTTCAAGCAACTGATGGCGACGTTCGAATCAGCACGCATCCAGACGGCCGCCCGCGCCGTCGGCGTCGCGCAGTCGGCCATGGATCTCGCCCTCAAGTACGCGCTCGATCGCCAGCAGTTCGGCAAGGCGATCTACGGCTTCCCGCGCGTCGCCAACAAGATCGTGATGATGGCCGTCGAGACCATGATCGCGCGCCAGATCACCTACTTTGCCGCTCGCGAGAAGGACGAGGGCCGGCGCTGCGATCTCGAAGCCGGCATGGCGAAGCTGCTGGCGGCGCGCATCGCATGGTCGAATGCCGACAACGCGGTGCAGATCCACGGCGGCAACGGCTTTGCGCTCGAATACCCGATCTCACGCGTGCTCTGCGATGCGCGCATCCTGAACATCTTCGAAGGCGCCGGCGAGATCCAGGCCCAAGTCATCGCCCGCCGCCTGTTGGAGGGCGCGAACTAGGTCGCTGTCCTCGGGAAATTGAGGGCCGAAGAGATCGAGGCGATTGGCGTGGCGGTCGAAGTCTGCTTTCTAGGCGGCAGAGTTCACCACGAGGCTTGAAACCCGGTGCTGCGCGTCGATCAGCTGAAAATCGCGGTCCTGCCGCCGCTCTCGTTCTCCCTGGCCGACGGAGAGTGCCTGGCCGTGGAGGGTCCATCCGGTTCGGGCAAGACCCGACTCCTGCGCGCGATTGCCGATCTCGATCCCTCATCAGGCTACGTTTTCCTCGACGGTGCCGAGCGGCGGGAAATGGCGGCACCGGAGTGGCGGCGCCGCGTGCGCTATGTCGCGGCCGAGCCAGGCTGGTGGGCGGCAACGGCACGCGAGCACTTCAGCGCCAGCGGGCGCATCGAGCGGCTGGTGGGCGGGCTTGGGCTGACCGAGGCCCATCTCGACCGGCCGGTCGCGGACTTATCCACGGGTGAGCGGCAACGCCTGGCGCTGGTGCGCGCGTTGGCCGATGAAGCACGCGTGCTGCTGCTCGATGAGCCGACAGCCGCGCTCGATCAGCAGTCGGCAGCGCTGGTCGAGGAGCTGATACGTTTCGAGTGCCTGTCGGGAAAGAGCGTCGTGCTCGTCAGCCACAATGCCGCTGAGGTCGATCGGCTCGCCCACGCGCGACTGCAACTGGCGCCGCCCTCGCGAGGGACGCCTGACTCCAACTCCGGACTTGCTGCATGAGTGTCGTTCTGAACGAGATCCGCCGCGGCGTCTATGTGGACAGCGTTGCCTTGATGCGTTTGACGCAAGCGGTCGCGGCGTTGGAGGGCGTCGAGGACGCGGGTCTGATGATCGGCTCGCCGGCGAATCGAGCAATCCTGAGAGATGCGGGGCTGCTTGCGGCGGAAGGAGAGGCGGCCGGAGCGGGTGATCTCGTGCTGGCCGTGCGCGCGGCTGGCGAGGCAGCGGCGCGGGCCGCTCTGGCGCATGCGAAGACGCTGCTCGATCAGCGGCGGGCGGCGGGTGCAGGCGGCGGGGCAGGTCAAGCAGCTTGGCAGCCACGCACGTTGCATACCGCCCTGCAGACGATGCCCGATGCCAATCTCGCTCTGATCTCAGTGCCGGGAGAATTCGCGGCGGCGGAGGCCCGGAAGGCGCTGAAGCGCGGTCTTAACGTGATGATCTTCTCGGACAACGTGGCCGTCGAGGAGGAGGTCGCGCTGAAACGCGAGGCTTGCGAGCTCGGGTTGTTGGTCATGGGTCCCGACTGCGGCACGGCGATCATTGGTGGCGTGCCGCTGGCGTTCGCGAATGTGGTGCCGCGCGGGGAGATCGGCATCATCGGTGCGTCAGGCACAGGCATTCAGGAGGTGTCGTCGCTGATCGCAGCGCGGGGCGGCGGCATCAGTCACGCGATCGGAACTGGCGGGCGGGATCTGAAGTCCGAGGTCGGCGGCATCACCACGCTGATGGCGATCGATCTCCTGGACGCGGACCCGGCGACCCGCCACATCGTGCTGATCTCGAAGCCGCCCGCAGACGATGTCGCCCGCGCTGTGCTGGCGCGTGTCGCGACAAGTGCGAAGCCGTTCACGATCTGCTTTCTCGGTGCGCGCGACTTGAGCCTGCCTCCGAATGCGACGCTTGCGCCGACCTTGGAAGCGGCTGCTTTGCACGCACTCGGCCTGCATGCTCCGGAGGCTGCACCCGCCGCAACAGCTGCAATTTCTCGTCCACCGGCTGGCGCACGTCTCGTTCGGGGGCTCTTTGCCGGCGGCACGCTCTGCTCGGAAGCACAGATCGTGGCGCTCGCGAGCGGAGCGGCGGTGACCTCGAACGTGCCCGTGCCCGGAGCCCGCACCTTACCGGCCGCAGCGGAGCCGGTGCATCGCCTGATCGACCTCGGCGACGACGAGTTCACGCTTGGGCGCCCGCATCCGATGATCGAGCCAGCGGTGCGCGATGAGCCGCTCGGGGCGGCGCTTGCCGATCCACAAGTGGGTGTGGTGCTGATGGATGTGGTGCTCGGCACCGGCTCCCACGGCGATCCAGCCGGGCATCTAGTACGTGCGCTGCAGCGGGCTCCGCACCGCCGGGCGCAGGTCATTGCGTCGGTCACCGGCACGGACGCCGATCCGCAGAATCGCATGCGCCAGGTGCGCACGCTCGCGGACGCCGGTGTACTCGTTGCGACGAGCAACGCGGAAGCCGCGCGTCTCGCTTTCCAAATTGTCACGGAGCCTGCCTGAGACAAAGCGCCATGGCCCAACGCCGAGCACGACCGGTCAAGCCCCCGAGAGGCCTCGTCATCGCCATCGGCGGCAACGCCACGCATCCCGAGACGATCGTCGGCACCAGCGCGGAGCAGAAGGCGATCGCCGCGCGCACGGCCAAGGCCCTGCTGCCGATCGCCAGGCGCTCTGATCTGCAACTCGTGATCACGCATGGCAATGGGCCCGTGGTGGGCAAGATCCTGATGCGGCAGGCGCTGACCCGCGACCGCATTCCGCCGATGACGCTCGACATCTGTGTCGCGCACAGTCAGGGCGGCATCGCCTACCTCCTGATGCAGGCGATGGAGAATGCGTTGCGCGAGGCCGACAACCCGCGTCACGTCGCCTGCCTGCTGACCCAGGTCGAGGTCGATCCCGCCGATCCCGCGTTCAAGAATCCGACCAAGTTCGTCGGTACCTTCTACACGCGCGAACAGGCCGAGGCCGTGTCGCGCGAGCTCGGGTGGCCGATGAAAGAGGACGGCGATCGTGGCTGGCGGCACGTGGTGCCGAGCCCGAAACCGAAGCACATCTGTGACATTTCGCTGGTCCAGGCGCTGGCGCGGCGCGGCACGGCGGTGATCGCCGGCGGTGGCGGTGGCATTCCGGTGGTGCGCGGACCGAAGGGCGTGCGCCACGGCGTGGAGGCCGTGATCGACAAGGATATGACGTCGGCGCTGATGGCCAACGTCCTCGGAATCGGAACGCTGATGATCCTGACCGCCGTTCCGCGCGTCGCCGTCGACTTCGGCAAGCCGAGTCAGCACTTTCTCGATCGCGTATCGCTCGGTGAGCTGAAGGCGCTGAGCGTCGCAGGGCAATTCCCGCCCGGCAGCATGGGGCCGAAAATCGACGCGGTGATCAACTTTCTGGAAGGCGGCGGCGAGCACGCCATTGTCGCGGCGCTCGACCAGGCCCTGGAGGCGTTCGAAGGCAGGGCCGGCACGCACGTGTTCGCCGATGCGTGAGCCCGTGGCCATAGGCATCCAGCGGGTCGGCCCCGTGGCGGCGTCACTGCTGCTGCCGCGCGCGAGCCAGCTGCCGGCGTCTCTGCTCGGCGCGCTCAACCAGCATCCGTTCACGCGTGGTCGCATTGCCGGCGTCTACGAGACGACCTTCTACATCGCCTCGGACGACGGGCGCTTTCTGTGCATTGGCGGACCAGAAGCCGGCAACGGCCCGATTACCGCGATCGCCGCTGCGTTGCCCGCCGAAGATTGGCGTCGCGTGGGGGTTGCGGAAGGGCAGCCGGTCTCGTTTGCGGGAGCGCGCATCTTCGTCGCTGACGTCGTGTCGCTCGACCTGTCGCACGCTGCGCAGTGGAAGCCGAGACCATGGCCGGCACCAATTGACTTCGAAGCTTTGGCCTGCGCTCTCACCGCCTTGCACGCGCTCATCACCGGGCGGGGGACGACGCGTCACCCCTCACCGGTGCTGGCGGCCGTCGAAGGGCGGGCGGCGGCTCTACGCGGAGATGCCGTCTCGCGTGCCATCGAGCGCCGCGCCACGCTCAGCATTGCGACGCTTGCCGACTGGCTCGACTATCACCTCGGCGGCAGCGTCGAGCTCGATGATGCCGGCCAGGATGCGGTGGCCGGGCTGATCGGGCTCGGGCCAGGCCTCACGCCGTCGGGCGACGACCTCATCGCGGGGCTGCTGATGGCGCTTCATGCGACGGGGCGGCGCGAGACAGCGGCAGCGCTCGGCGCTTTCGTCCGGGCAACGGCGCCCGATGCGACCAGCTTGCTGAGCCGCTGGCTCCTGGAAGCGGCGATATCAGGTCACCCGAGCGAGGCGATGCATGTCATGCTCGAAGCGCTGCTCGAGGGCGACACCTCGGCGTTACCCGCAGCGCTCTCGCGACTCGAGTGCATCGGGCATACGTCCGGCGTCGATATGCTGGCGGGAAGCCTGCTCGGGCTGGCGGCGGTTGCCGGGCAACAGGCGGTATGAAAGCGCGCCAGTGCTCACCACTTGAACGCGAAGGCCGGGATCGGCATTCCGAGCAGCCAGATGAAGGTGGCCCAGCCGGTCGCGATCATGATCGCGAGGAACACCGTGTACTCGCGCCAGCGCGTTTCCGCTGAACCCAGGGCGCAGATGGTGAGCGAGACGATGGTGGTCGGAATGAACCCGACGCGGTCGATGAGAAGGCCGAACGCGACGGTCGCGAGCGTGACCCAGAACAAAGGTCCCCAGACGCCGCTTTCGATGCGCGTGTCACCGGTAAGCAAGGATCGCACGATCAGAATAGTTCCGGTGACGATCAGGCAGCCGGACAGGATCGCGGGCAGCACGCCGGTTCCCGGCTGCTGAGGCGTTCCCATGTTGTAGTCCTTGCCGATCCAGAGGGCCGCCGCGCCGACGGCGGCGAACATCAAGCCAGTGACCGTGTCCTGGCCGAACTTGGTGCTCATGAGAGGCGTGCGCTCGGTTTGTGGGCTTCGGGTGGTGCGTGAGCTGCAACTTCAGCTCGCACCCGCTTTCGACGCCCTACCCACCTCAGGCGAGCTGATCCGTCAATGCGCACGTGGGATCAGGATCATCTTCGTGTCAGCAAGCGCAGGTTTGGCCGCACGCCGTCCGCGACATTCTGCTGTGGTTCCCGTCAGAGCAACAACGCCTGATCGCAGCCTGACCAACGCCGAAGCACTGAGAGTGAGCCCATCGACGACACGGCTGCTCCTGTGGTGCCGCGTCAAACTGGTCACCTGGGCTTCGCATCGTGTCACAAGATCTTGCCCGGATTCATCAGATTAAGCGGATCGACCGCTTTCTTGATGGCTCCGAACAGGTCGACAGCAGTACCACCCAATTCGTCGACGAGGTATTTCTTCTTGCCGTCACCGACACCGTGCTCGCCCGTGCAGGTTCCTTCCATCGCGAGCGCGCGCTCGGCGAGTCGGCTGACAAATGCCTTGGCGCGCGCAATTTCGTCGGCGTCGTCCATCATCACGGAGACGACGGTGTGGAAGTTGCCGTCGCCGACATGTCCGAACAAAGGTGCGATCAGCCGGCTATTCTTGATGTCCTTCTGGGTCTCGATGACGCATTCGGCTAGTCGCGAGATTGGAACGCACACATCCGTGACGACGACTTGCGAGTTCGGACGGTAGGCCTTGTCTGCCCAGAACATGTCGTGCCGCGCCTTCCATAGGCGGGTCCTATCCTCGGCCTTGGCACTCCACTCGAAGGGACTGCCGCCGAACTCCGCGACAATCTCGCCGAACCGCTCCGATTGTTCACTGACCGAATTTTCGGTTCCGTGGAACTCTAGAAACAGCGTCGGCCGCACCGGCAAGGTCAATTTGGAATATGCGTTGCAGATTGCGATCTGCTGCTCATCGACAAGTTCGACCCGTGCAAGCGGAATGCCTGATTGTATCGCCATGATCGCCGCACCGCAGGCGGCCTCGATCGTCGGAAAATTGCATACGCCGCCGGCAATCGATTCGGGGATTGGCCAAAGACGCAGCGTCAACTCGGTGATGATGCCAAGTGTGCCTTCAGAGCCCACGAACAGTCGTGTGAGATCATAACCGGCCGAGGACTTGCGCGCCCGCCGCGACGTCGTGAGCAACTCGCCGGATGGAAGCACGACCTTCATTGCGAGCACGGCGTCCTTCATGGTGCCATAACGGACGGCCGTTGTACCCGAGGCTCGCGTCGCGGCCATGCCGCCGAGATGTGCATCCGCCCCCGGGTCGATCGGAAAAAACAAGCCTTGGTCGCGCAGGTGCTCGTTGAGCTGGCTGCGAGTGACGCCCGGTTCAACCACGCAGTCCGCGTCCTCGGCGTGAACGGCGATGATGCGGTTCAAGTCACGCATGTCGAACGAAATGCCGCCCAAAGGCGCGTTTAGATGGCCCTCGAGAGATGATCCGGCGCCGAACGGGATCACAGGTACCCCGTGGCGTGCGCAGACGCGCATCGCGCCCTGCACGTCCTCGGGCGATTGTGGGAAGATCACGCCATCTGGAATGCCATCGACAGACCATGTCGTGATGTTGCCGTGCTGTGCGCGCACGGCTTCAGAGGTCACGAGCCTGTTGCCCATCATGGCTGCCAACTCCGACAGGGCAGTATCGAGGGCAGATTTGGAAGGGCGGCTCTTTGATGACCGGGTCATTGCAACACCATTGCATGAACGAGCGCCGCCAACTATCGCGCCGCCATCCGAGCTTGTACACTCACTAAGCAGTATACTTTTCGGGAGAGCTCGATGTCTCGGACGAAGGATCGAACGCGCACCCAGATATTGGACGCGGCCTATGTCCTCTTCCGGGAACGAGGCTATACGCGTGTCAATGTCGATGCGATTTCCGAGGCGGCAGGCATTACCAAGCGCACCCTTTACAGCCACTTCAAGAGCAAGGACGCGTTGCTGGAAGCCGTGCTCGAAACGCAGCACACGATGGCGTTCGCATCCTTTCAAACCTTCGGGCGCAAGCTCAGGGGCAACCCAGAAGATGTCGTGCGGAGCTTTTTTCGAGAGCTACGAAAGTGGTCTTCGAAGCCGCGCTTTGCCGGCTCGGGTTTTACGCGGCTTGCGATGGAGCTTGCAGACCTGCCAGGGCACCCGGCACGCCGGATTTCAAGCAAGCACAAGAGGCTCTTGGAGGAGCATCTCGTCGAGGTGCTTGGCAAGGCAGGTCTGTCCGATGCCGAGAAACATGGACGCCAGATTTGGATACTCTCCGAAGGCGTGATCGCGCTTGCCGTCATCCACGGGGACAGAAATTACTGTGCCGCCGCCGAGGAGGCAGCTCTGGCTCTGATCAGTCGCGGCCGATATCAGCCATAAGTCTGGAGCCGCTGTGCTTCCGATTTCCACCGACAGCACCAGGCCGTCGCAGGCATCACCGCTTCACGAAGTCCTTCAGCGTCGTGGGCTCGCCGGCGGGCGCGGAGGCCTGGCGGCCGGTTTGCGAGCCGGGCTTTGGTGGCTTGCCGGCCGCAAAGCCATCGAGGACTTTGCCGAAGCTCTCGGGCGTCAGGTCCTCCCACGTGTCCTTGCCGATCTGGACGACCGGAGCATTGGCGCAGCAGCCGATGCATTCGACCTCCTCCCACGAGAACGCACCATCGGGGGAGAGGTGATGCTGGTCGTGGTGGATGCGCTGACGACAGACATCAATGATCGCCTCCGAGCCGCGCAGCATACAGGGCGTGGTTCCGCAAACTTGCACGTGGGCCTTGCTGCCGACGGGTGACAGCTGAAACATCGTGTAGAAGGTCGCGATCTCATAGACGCGGATGTAGGCCATGCCGAGCATTTCGGCGACGGCGCGAATGGCGGGCTCTGTCGTCCAGCCCTCCTGCTCCTGCGCCCGCCAGAGGATCGGGATCACGGCGGACGCCTGCTTGCCCGGCGGATACTTGGCGATCGTCGCCTTCGCCCACGCCAGGTTCTCGGGCGTGAACGTGAAGGACGGGGGTTGCGTGGGATGTAGACGACGGACGGCCATGGCTTCTTTCCGGGCTCTCAGCGTGTTGCTGGCGGGGTCGTTGCGGGTGGCGTGATCGCGGCCGGTGGCGGCCGGGTCGGATCGGTGGTGATGGCCGGCGGTCTGAGCTCGATCGTCGGCAGCGTCGTGGAGCCGCCGGCTGGAGCAGGCCGGGCCAGATCGGGCCGCGCATCGCGATCGGTCGAAGCCGGCGGCACGGGCATCGATGTACGGCCCGCCCGGGAGCTGTCGTCGATGAGCGTACGATCGCGCGGCTCGAGCTGACTCGCTGCAAGGTACCAGAGGCCGAGCAGGCCGATCATCGACATTGGAGCGAGAAACAATGCGCTTTGGGCGCCGACGCGCATGATCGCCGTCCACGTCAGCGCGCAGAGAAGCCCAAGGATCGGGATCAGCAGCAGCGACGGCCCGCCGCGCGCCAGGGCGAAGAGGACGGCAAACAGCATTGCAAATGCGCCGATTGCAATTGGCAATCCCGGCCGGTGCGCCTGCCATTCGCCCATGGGCCAGCCATTGTGGAGCGCGAACCAGCGATAGGTGGCGAGGCTCAACCCGAAGCCGAACGCAGCGGTTGCCCAGAAAAACATATAATCGATGTCCATGATGAGGCTCCCCTAAGCACGACCTGACTGACGCGATGCGCGCGCATCGCCTGCTCGAGTCTCCCTCTCTCCCGCCCATCGATCCGGGCGAGCCGCAAACGTCACACCTTCCGGCAAGAACATCCGGATGCTTGGTAAGGGCCAGTGGCAGGGATGGCAAGAGGACAGGTTTGCCCACAACAAAACGGGCAGGCTGAATGCCTGCCCGACGGCTCACGATCGATGGTGGTCGAGACCTACTTGCGCTTGCCGGAAATGCAGGACTGGAGGCAGCGCTGGCGGGCGGCGTCGCAACTCGGGCTGCCTTTGGTCTGGACGCGGCAGCGATCATGCTCGGCCTGGCAGGCGTTCGCACAACTCGAGTCCTGCGCCACCACGACTGGCGCACTGACTGCGGGAAACGCCGAGGCGGACGGCATCAGAGGTGCAGGATCAGCAGCCTGTGCGGCACCTGCCAGCGCCACAAGCAGCAGCGAGCCTGAAAAAAAGCGCAGGATCATCTCCTTGCATCCTTTCGAGCCGTGGCCGCCGTTTCTCGACGTCCCCCCAAGCCCACGGCGGCGCGCTGCGGCTCTGCGCAACGGGTCCCGTGCCGTTAGGAAGAAACTGCTAAAGCCAATGACATGAACACAAGCTGAACCCGCGCAAGCGGGGCTCCCACGGTTCTGCGAGGCGCAAACGCGCTCAGGCGCGGAAGCGCTGAATTCCTACAAACGCGCCGAAATCGGCCTGCTACTCGGCAGCGGCCGTCGGCAGAACGGGAATTGCCTTGAGGCCGCGGCTCTCGCGCTCGAGCTTCAGCCGGTCCGCAATGAGGAAAGACAGCTCCAACGACTGCTCGGCGTTGAGGCGCGGATCGCAGAGCGTCTCGTAGCCCTTGGCGAGGTCCGAGTCGACGATCTGCACGGCCCCGCCCGTGCACTCGGTGACGTTGAGGCCGGTCATCTCGAGATGCACGCCGCCTGCATGGGTGCCTTCCGCCCTGTGAATGTCGAAGAACTTCTCGACTTCCTCCTTCACGCGCTGGAAGGGCCGCGTCTTGAAGCCTGTCGTTGCCGTGATGGTGTTGCCGTGCATGGGATCGCACGACCACACGACCCGCTTGCCAGCCTTCTCGACGGCCTTGATCAGCGGAGCCAAGTGCTTCTCCACCTTGTCGTTGCCGAAGCGGCAGATGAGGGTCAGGCGGCCCGCCTCGTTCTTCGGGTTCAGGATGTCGATCAGCTTCAACAGGCCATCGGGCTCCAGCGTCGGGCCGCACTTCAGGCCGATCGGGTTCTCGATGCCGCGGCAGAACTCCACGTGCGCGTGATCGGGCTGACGCGTTCTGTCACCGATCCAGACCATGTGCGCAGAGGTGTCGTAGAACTTGCCGGTGCCCATCACCTGGTCCTTACGCGTCATCGCCTGCTCGTAGCCGAGCAGCAGGGCCTCGTGACTGGTATAGAAATCCGTCGTCGCGAGCTGGCGCGTGTTCGCCTCCGTAATCCCGAGCGCGCGCATGATCTCGAGCGTGCGCGAGATCTCGGCCGCGAGCGTCTCGTAGGCGCGCTCGATCGGCTTGTCCTTCATGAAGTCGAAGGCCCAGCGGTTGACGTTCTCGAGGCTCGCGAATCCGCCCTGCAGGAACGCGCGCAGGAAGTTCAGCGTCGCGGCGGACTGGCGGTAGGCTTGCAGTTGCCGCGACGGATCGGGCGTGCGCGATTCCGGCGTGAACTCGAAACCATTGATGATGTCGCCGCGATAGCTCGGCAGCTCGACGCCGTTCTGCTTCTCGACGTTGGACGAGCGTGGTTTCGCGAACTGGCCGGCGATGCGCCCGACCTTCACCACCGGCATCCCGCCCGCGAACGTCATGATCAGCGACGACTGCAGGAAGACGCGGAAATAGTCGCGGATCGTATTGGCGGTGTGCTCCTTGAAGCTCTCCGCGCAGTCGCCGCCCTGGAAGAGGAAGCTCTCGCCATCGGCGACCTTGCCGAGGCGGGCCTTCAGCGCGTTGACCTCGTTGGCAAAGACGAGCGGAGGAAACGTCGCAATCCTGGCCTCGACCTCTTTGAGTGCCTCTTTGTCCGGGTACTCGGGCACCTGGACAATTGGCTTCGATCTCCAGCTCTCAGGCGACCAGCTTGCGGCCATTGTCATCTCCTCACCCATACCGCTTCAACTCGAACGCACGTGGCGGCGCCTGCCGCGCACCGGCACGGCCAACATCATCGCATGGCGCTTGGCTGCATCCTACTCACCGACGGCTTGTAGGCCATGTTGCAGCGAACAGGAAGGCTGATCTGGCGATGAATCAATGTTGTAGGCGCGCCTTCGCGGGCTCGGAGCTCCGGCCCGGGAAAAATTGACGCAAAGGTCAATATGGCTCATGCTGCTGGCATGGCTGTCGAGCCACATCGGGAGTTTCGCATTCCGGCGGATGACGGGTTCGAGCTGGCGGCGACGCTGACCTCGGCCGAGCGACCCTCAGGCAGCGAGCGCGATGCTGTCGCAGTGATTGCCTCGGCGGCCGCCGTACCGCGCAGCTACTACACGTGGTTCGCGCGATTTCTCGCCGACGACGGCATTCCAACGCTGACCTTCGATTATCGCGGTATCGGAGGGTCGCGTCCGAGCGCCATCAGGGGTTTCACGGCACGCATGCGCGATTGGGGCGAGCTGGACATTCCGGGCATCCTCGCCTGGGTTCAGCGAGCGCTCCCAAACCGCCGCATTCTATGGATCGGGCACAGCTTCGGCGGCTTCGGCACCGGCCTCGCGCACAACAACGTGCTGATCAGCCGGCAACTGGCGGTCGCCAGCCTGAGTGGACATTGGCGGATGATGAGGGGCTTCGAGCGCTACCGCGTGGCCGTTCTGATGGGCTACGCGGCACCACCTTTGGTACGCGCGCTCGGCTATTTTCCCGGTCGGTTGATGGGGTCGGCTGCTGACCTGCCCCGCGACGTGTTTCTCGAGTGGCGGCGTTGGGTGATGACCCCGCGTTTCATCTTCGGCGACGAGACGCTCGACTCGCGGCGCCACTTCGCTGATTTCCGTGCGCCGATCCGCTTCGTTCAGATCGAGGACGACCCGTGGGGAACCGACGAGGCGGTCCGCCACCTGATGGGCCAATGGCCCAATGCGCAAGAGCGTTCGCTTTGGACCGTGACGCTGGCGGAGGCCGGCGTCCCTCGCATCGGCCACCTCGGGTTTTTCCGGCCCGAGCATCGCACGACGCTCTGGCCGAAGGCGGCGGCGTGGCTCACGGAGCCAGATCGCGCGGGCTCGCAGAGCCGTAGGGCGCAATAGCGCGGGCTCGTGCCTTGCCGCTGGCGTGGCGCTCGGCGCGCGTATTGCGCCGATCGCAAGCGCCGTGCCGTGGTCCAGCCAAAGGCCGTGGCGTAGCTTTGCAGTTACTGAGTAGGATCGGCCTTCGAGACGCCGCTCAATCGCGATAATGGCCCAAGGAGGCATTCTCCGGCTGTTGACGAATGTCGCGCCAGTATTCCTCACGAACATCCTGATCGATTTCGACTCTTCCTGTCCCGTAAAGACGATCGCCGCCGCGCGCTTTAGGTCCGGAAATCCAGTATTCCTCGCCGCTATCCGAGTCCATGTAGTTCGCTTTGAAACCTTGGATGGGTATGTACGTTCGGCCGCGATAAACCAGCGAGCGACCAGACTTCGAATAAGCGACGCGACCGATGCGCGCGTCTCCCTCGATCCCGTTCGCCTTGCATTCGATGTACATGATCCGTGTTTTGCGAGTTGACATGGGAGATATCCGATCGGCTTTCTCGCCCAGGATACCCGCAAACCATTCAGAAATGATTGTCGAGATCATTTGATCCCAGCTGGCCGTAAGCCTATATGGGGCTCGGAAATTTCAAGGATTCGGACACGGAGCCCCCCATGCGCGCAGAGCTGCAAAAAGTGGTCGACGACATCAAGGAGTCGATGGCGCTGCTGCGGAGGTCTCTTTGACTGGGATACCGCCCAGTCCCGCATGGAGGATTTGAACCGGCAGAGCGAGGACCCGAACCTCTGGTCGAACCCGCAACGGGCGCAAAAGGTGATGCGCCAGCGCCAGTCGCTGGAGCGCGCGATGGCTGGCTACAAGGCCCTCGAGCGTGATCTCGACGATGCAGCAACCCTGATCGAGCTCGGGGAGGCCGAGGGCGACGAGGCGAGCATCAAGGAGGGCGAGGCGGGCCTCACCAAGCTTGTCGCAGAGGTGAAGAAGCGCGAGGTCGAGGCGCTGCTCTCGGGCGAAGCCGACGGCAACGATGCCTACATCGAAATTCACGCGGGCGCCGGCGGCACCGAAAGCCAGGACTGGGCCGCGATGATGCTGCGCATGTACACGAAGTGGGCCGAGAGCCGCGGCTTCAAGGCGACGGTGACCGACATCTCCGACGGCGACGAAGCCGGCATCAAGGACGCCACCATCGAGATCAAGGGCGAGAACGCCTACGGCTGGGCGAAGACGGAAGCGGGCGTGCACAGGCTGGTGCGCATCTCGCCGTTCGATTCCAATGCGCGGCGGCACACGTCCTTCACCAGCGTGCAGGTTTATCCGGTCGTCGACGACTCGATCGACATCGACATCAACCCGGCCGATCTGGAGATCACGTTCACGCGCTCGCAAGGCGCCGGCGGTCAGTCGGTGAACCGGACCGAGTCGGCGGTGCGCCTCGTGCACAAGCCAACCAACATCATCATCTTCGCGCAGGAGCAGCGCTCGCAGCATCAGAACCGCGACATTGCGATGAAGCGGCTGAAGGCGCGGCTCTACGATCTCGAGCTGAAGAAGCGCGAGGAAAAAGCGATGGCCGAGCAGTCGTCGAAAACCGAGATCGGCTGGGGCCATCAGATCCGCTCTTATGTGCTGCAGCCCTACCAGATGGTGAAAGACCTGCGTACTGGCGTGCAGACGAGCGACACCGCCGGCGTCCTCGACGGCGACATCGACGCATTCATTGAGGCAGCGCTCGCGCAACGCATCAAGGGCGGCGGTCCGGCCAAGGTCGACGACATCGAATAGCCGCCGCATCGGCGGGCCGTCGGGGGCGGTGACGTGCAGAGCGATCTCGATGCGATCATCGCCAAGTTCGCGCTCGAGCCGCACGCGGTCGAAATCGCGGGGCGGGCTTTCGACGTTCTCGCCGTCCGCGATCAGGACGCGCTGCTCGCGGCGAGCGACAGTCTCGAGCATCCGCCGTATGGGCTGCTGCTCTGGGAGTCCTCCGTCGGCCTCGCCAAGGCGCTGGCGCGCCGCGGGCGGACCGGCCTCGAAGGACGGATCGTTCTGGAGCTCGGCTGCGGCGTCGGCCTCGCAGGTCTCGTTGCGGCGAGTCTCGGCGCGCGCGTGCTGATGACAGACTATCTCCGGGTGGCGCTGACCATCGCCGCCGAAAACGCACGCCGGAACCGGCTCACGAACATCGAGACGCGCCTGGTCGACTGGCGCGATTGGACCGGCAACGAGCGTTTCGATCTCATCATCGGCGCCGATATCGCCTACGAAACCGACATGCACGGCGCGTTGCTGAAGGTGCTCGCGACCGGCCTTCTGCCTCAGGGTGAAGTGATCCTCGCCGATCCGAGCCGCGATCAGGGAGCAGCGTTCACCGGGCACCTGACGGCGATCGGCTGGAGATGTGAAACGGAGCGGTGCGTCGAACCCGATGCGTCCGGTCGTGCCGGCATGCCTGCCGCCACCGTCAATGTGCACACGCTGCGCCCGCCCGGAACGGCCGTGACTTCGGCCCGGATTGATTAAATCACGCTCCCGCCCCAATTTTCCACGAGAAGCCGGTCGGGGAGGTGCGTCCCATGTCGCTCAAATCGTTTATCGACTCCAGCGTGGTGGCTGCGATCGCGATCCTTGCCGCGACCGCGGCAGAGGCTCAGTCGAGCCGGCGGGACGGCATCTCGGAGCTCTTGTCGCGTGAAACCAGCGAGCAGCTCGCGCAAGCGCCGGCGCAGCAGTCGAAGGGCCAGTCGCCTTCTTCACGTGGAACGACGGGCTCGCTCCAGGCGCAGCAACAGGCGCCTCAGGCGACGGCCCCAGCCACGCAAGCCGAGGTTCCCAAGGACCCGCGCGAGGGCGATGCCGCCTACGAGCAGGCACAGCGCCTGATGAGGGCGATCGACGCCATCCTGCAGGACACGGCGAAGAACCGCGGCGAGGCGAGGAGGCTCCCCTCGAAAGAAGAGTTCGTGATTCCGCCGCTTTGGACTGAGACGAAGGAGGATCGCGAAAAGAAGATCCGCGACTTGCTCGACGCGGCCCTCGGCATCGTCACCGACGTTCCCGTCGTCGACGTGCAGAAGAAGATCGAGATCCTGCGCAAGAACATCCGCGATCTCGACGAGCGCATCATCAAGCTGCGCGAGAAGCAGTTGACGGCGCCGAAGGACGGCATGCTGCCGGGCTATGTCACAGATACGGTCGACAGCCTGGCCCGCGACATCGAGGACGCGAGAAAGCGCATCGAGGGCAACAAGCAGGAGATCGCCAAGGCCAAGGCCGACGTTCACGTGGCACTGTCGCAGCAGGGCGTGAACCTTGCTGCCGAGCAGGTCGATCTGCTGCTCGACGGTGTGCTCTCGGGCGATCTCGTGCGCCTCGTTGCCGTCTTCAACTCCGCCAAGGCCATCGACGGGCAGCTTGCCAAGCTGATGGCGCAGTCGGGAGAGAATATCGGTGCGGCACGCAAGTATTTCGCCATGCACGCAGCGCTCTTCGCGATGCTCGTCCACGCCCAGGACAGTCTGGTCAACAAGATCGACAAGCAGTACCTGCCGAAGCTCGAAGCGATCACCAAGGACATCGCCGCGGCTCGCACCAAGACCAACGAATTGCTGCGTGCCGAAAATCGCACCGATCAGAAGCGCGCGCTCGAAGCCAACCGCGAAAGCCAGAAGCTCGCCGACGAGGCGGCGAAGGGCTACCGCCGCTATCTGATGCAGCAGCGCGAGCAGGTGGCCAAGGCCCGACAGCGCGCCACGCACGACCTGCGCATCGCCGACAACACCTACGAAACGGTCGAGGCGAGCTTCCAGCTGCGCCAGCTGATGAAGGACAGCTCCACTTCGTTCGAGGCGATCCAGAAGCTCGAGGCGCCGACCTTCGAGCAGATCTTCCGCAATGAGGAGCTGCGTCGCGAGTTCGAGAACCTGACGCGCAAGCTGGAGCCGTCGAGCTGAGCTCTACTTTTGCGGGCGTTGCGCAACACCGAGCCTGCGCGCGTGTTGGAGCGCGACGCTATCGGCCGCGCGCCGTGGCCGGCAGCGTTGCACGTGAAACGCCGCCCGGTCACGGGAAGCAACCTCTCCAGGCACGGACAATGTTTCACGTGAATCATTGTTACAATTGTATCTATTCACCTTAACGCGTCTCGAAACTGGTCTGGCGGGTTGGCCAACAATCGTGCGGTCGGACGGCCGATTTCGCGAGGTCTTCAATCGCGCACGCCAGGGCTCCTGTAGAGCCCGTGGAGAGGCCTCATTTCGAGTGGCTATCCCCCTCCCTGCCCGCTCGGAAAACGCACCAGCGTTGAAATTCGCCCATGAAGAATCGATTTCGCCGGGCGACCGCCCTTCACAACAGTGGGCCAATCGTCGGCGCATGCAACTCGGAGCGGCCCGATATCGCGCTGCTGATGCAACACAGCCCGGCGCTGGAACCAATGCCGTCGGTGATCAGCCGCAAGCGGCGGAGCAGCTGGTCACACGATCAGCTCGAGCTTGCGCTCGAAGTATCTGCAACCGCTGCCACCTTGCGGACCATCCTTGTCCTCGTTGGCCTCCGGCGCGGTGTCCGATGATCGGGGCGGCGGGGGCCGGGATGGGATGAAGGACGGCGGCGGGATCGGCTGAGGCACGGCCTGGGCATCCGGAGCAACCGCGGCACCTGTCCCGGCCGCGCCCTGCGCGCAGGCGGCACCGCCAGTGGCCAAGAGCAGCACGGCAAACAGACACCCGGCCTTGATCGGTCGCTGCATGGTGGGCCTCCCGTGGTGCCTCTGAGAACCCGGGAATCGGGATCTGAGCCCATTTCTTATCAGGGGATTGGCCCTCGAGGCGAGCCCGTTAAGGGTTTCCGGCGTTCGAAACCGTCAGGCGCGTTGTCCCGATTCGACCGGCGCCCTTCTTGCAACGCTTGGATCCAGAGCAGCAACGGATCTCAAAATGAACCTCCCCTGGCATCCCGAAGACGACGTCACACCGACCCCGCGCGATGTCGAAACCATGGCGTCCGTTCTGGAAGGCCGCCACGGCTTGCATGCCTTTGATGTAGCGGATTTCTTTTCCACCTATCACTCGCTATCGGGCGATGCCGGCCGATGCTGGGCCTGGGCTGGCGTGGCGGAGACCATCAAGCGTCGTGAGCGCCAGCGCCTTGGCACGAAATAAGCACTTCTACTCATAAGGCGCACTTGTCTGCGCAATCCGAACTGTCAGTAATCGCCGTTCGGAATCAACCGAGTCGGATATGGGGCAAGATTGTCGACAACGAGCAACAAGGCGGCTGATCAGGCACAGTACGCAGGTCCGCGCGGGCCGGTCGGACGCTTGCGCCTGCTGACCAGCGAGCTGGTGACCGGCGCGTCCGATCGCGCCCAATTGCAGCGCGAGGCGCTGCTCGCGTTCACGGTTCGGGTTCTGAGTGCGGGCATCCTCTATCTCTCGCAGATCGTGCTCGCCCGTTGGATGGGCGATTATGAGTATGGCGTCTACGTGTTCGTGTGGACGTGGGTGCTGGTGCTCGGTGGCCTGTCGAACCTCGGGCTCGCCTCGGCCATGATCCGTCTGCTGCCGGAGTACCGCGAGAAGGCGGACCTCGAGCTGCTGCGCGGGCTTCTGCGTGATGGTCGGCTCCTGGTCTTCGCGGCCGCCTCGATGGTGGCCGGCATCGGGCTCATCGGGCTCATGCTGTTCGGCTCGTTCCTCGCCAAGCCCTACATCTGGCCGGCCTATCTCGCTCTTGTCTGCATTCCAATGATCACGCTCAGCGATGCACACGACGGCATCGGACGAGGCGGCGGCTGGATGGGAGCAGCGCTCGTTCCGCCTTATGTGCTGCGCCCGCTCTTCATCTTGGCCGCGATGGTGATCCTGCATGCTTACGGCTGGCACATCGGGGCCGAGACGGCGATGGGGGCTGCCATCATCGCGACCTGGAGCTGTGTCGCGATCCAATATCTACTGCTCCGGCGACGCCTTCGCGAGGTGGTGCCACCGGGTCCTGCGCGTTCCGACTGCAATCTCTGGCTCAGAATTGCGCTACCGCTGCTCGCCATCACCGGCTCTGAGCTGCTGCTGCAGAATGCCGACGTGCTGATCATCGGCTACTTCCTGCGGCCCGATCAGGCGGCCATCTACTTCGCTGCCGCCAAGACGATGGCGCTCGTCATGTTCGTGCACTATGCGGTCGGCAGTGCCATGGCCAAGCGCTTCTCGTCGCTCAATGCGCGCGGCGACAGGCGTGCACTCGAGGCGTTTGCGCGCGACGCCGTGCATTGGACCTTTTGGCCGTCGCTTGCGGCAGCGGTTCTGATCCTCTTGCTCGGCAAGCCGCTGCTTTGGCTCTTCGGTCCGCAGTTCATCGCCGGCTATCCGCTGATGTTCATCCTGGTGGCCGGCTTCTTGGGGCGCGCTGCCATGGGGCCGTCCGAGTTCCTGCTCAACATGCTTGGCGAGCAGAAGGCCTGCGCTGCGGTCATCGCGTCGACGGCCGTGCTCAACATCACCCTGCAGCTGCTGCTGGTGCCGAAGCTCGGGATCAACGGCGCGGCGATCGCGACGGCCCTCTCGCTCGTCATCGGCGCGCTGTCGAACACCTTCGTCGCCAAGCGGCGTCTCGGCCTCGACATCGCCATCTGGAGCAACCTGCGCCGCAGCGGTTGAACCAGCGCTTCCACGCGAATGAGGCGGCGCTGGGAGCCGCCTCACGTCTCGACTTTCCGCGTAGCTGTCCTCGCTCAGAGCGTGCCGGCCGGCTTCGCCATGGCGGCAGCAAGCTCCTTCCACTCCTCGCAGCCCTTGCCGCAGCGCTGCTCGATCTCGGTGAGCTGCTCGGCCGCCTTGGTGCGCTCGCCGCGCTTCAGATAGGCCTCGCCGAGGTATGCGCGCGCGATCGTGTAGTTCGGGTTCAGCTCCAGGGCCCGCGCGTAGAAGCTCATCGCCTCCTCGGTGCGGCCGAGCTTCCTCGTCGCATAGCCGATGTAGGTGAGGAACCGCGGATCATTCTTGTGCTCCGCCTGGTTCAAATAGTGGAGTGCCAGTTTGTGCTCGCCTTTACGCGCCAGCCAGTAGCCCGCGTAGAAGAGCGAATCGTCGTCGAGCTCTTTGTGCTTGTTCCTGCACTCGGCCTTGCCTTGGTTCGCCTTCTTGCTGCAGTCGACCTTGGGCTTCGACGGCTCGCCTTTCTGGGCGTAGGCCTCGCCACTGATGGCGATCATCGAGGCGCCGGCAAAGGCAGCTGCGGTCAACAATCCAGTGAGCGAGACAAGTTTGGTGGGCATGGCAGGCTCCAAATGGGATACGGGTTCGAAGGGCGAGAACACGCGTCTTCAAGTGGCCAAATCCTCCGCTATCGCAGGGTTCGACGCAAGAGTTACGACGTCGGATGAAGACTGGATGCTCGTGGAAGAGAAAATGCCGTCAATCCTATGATCTAAGGAATGTCACGCACGCTCGACGTTGTGGACGATGGGTGAGCTGCCAAATTTCGGCCCGATAAAGGTCGCAGGATTGACCGATTCCATGGCCGCTGGCCGGCGGAGAGCAGTGTTGGAGCGGCAAGCGAGGGGACGTGGATGCTCGGTAGGCTTTTGGGGTGGCGGCGCCCGGATCCGGGCTTCGAGTGGCATAAGTATGTGCGAACGACGATCAAGCTCCGGCGCGATGCGCGCCGCGAGAAGGCTGAGCGCCTGAAGCAGCAGGCGGCTGACGGGGTGAAGGCGGCGGGCGTTGCCGCTGCCCAAGGCGCAAAGGTTGCGGGCCAGGCGGCAGCTCAGGGAGCGAAGGTGGCGGGAGTCGCTGCTGCGCAAGGCGCGAAAGCCGCAGGCGCGGTTGCTGCGCAGGGCGCCAAAGTCGCGGGTTCGGCGGCTGCACAGGGTGCCAAGGTCGCGGGGCAGGCTGCTGCGCAAGGCGCGATGGCGGCCGGCCAGGTGGCCGGCGTCGCGGCACGGGTCGGGGCGCACAATCTCGGTGCTGGCGCCCGGCTGGCTGCTGTCGGCGTTGGCCGGGCATCGCGTGCCGGTGCAGGTCTGGCGAAGTCGGGCGTCGAAACGATTGGAGAGCGCATGATCACCTTACTGCGTCCGCTGCTCGCCCAGCTCGCACGTCGCAACGTCGCGACATCGCTCCTGGTTGCCGGGGCCATTGCGCTTGCTGGCAGTGCCGTGCGGGCTCGGATGATCAACAGTTTCGACAGCGAGGCCCAAATTGCGCTCGCCGCGGGTGTGATCTGCCTGTTGTTGGCCGTGCTGCCCCGTCTGCTGCTTCCGGAAGCGAGCCCGAAGTCGGGGCCGTTGTCGCGCCTGACATCAGGTGGGCGCAAATTGATTGCCGGCGCGCTTGTCGTGGGGATCGCCGCCTTTGCTGTCCTGAAGCTCGCGCCCGGCGTGCCGATGCCGCAGTGGGCCTCAGCGCTGAAAGTGCCGGGTATGGCGTCGTTGCCGTCACTGCCTTTCAAAAGCGCGCAGATCGTCGAGGGGCGCGCCACGCTCTCCGGCCACGATGTCGTCCGCGTCGGTACCACGGCGATCCGTCTCGCCGACATCGAAATACCGGATCGCGAGCAAAGCTGTCAGCGCCAGGGAAACAAGCGCTGGCGCTGCGGGGAAGCCGCCATCGGCGCGCTTGCCAAACTGACGAGCGGACGCGCGTTGAAGTGCGAGGTGCGCGGGCAGGACGGGCAGGGCAACGGCCTCGGAGTCTGCTTCGACGGCACCACCGACATCAACGCACAGCTCGTCAAAGGCGGCCATGTGTTCGCGGCGGGCGGACTGATGCCGCGCTACGCGGCGCAGGAGAACGAGGCGCGCGCCGCCAAGGTCGGCCTCTGGAGCGGCGATGCGCCCGAGCGTCCGGGCGAGTGGCGCAATCGCGTTTGGGAGGAGGCGAGGAAGCGCGCACCGAGCGGCTGCCCGATCAAAGGTCAAGTAACCGGCAGCACCAAATCCTACGTGCTGCCCTGGGCACCCGACTACGAGCGCGTGCGCGTCAACCCGTCCAAAGGCGGACGCTGGTTCTGCTCCGAGGACGAGGCCATCTCCGCCGGCTGGAAGATCGCCTCCAAATAGGTTCCTGGGACCATGCTCCTGGCGGGAGAGCGCGAGAGGCGCGCAGCCTCTCGCATTCGCCGCCAGGCGATCTTGTCAGCCTCGGATCTCTCCGCCCGTCGCGCGGCGGACCTCCGCGATCACTTTCTGCGCGACCGCTTCGATCTCCTCGTCGGTCAGCGTCTTTGTCTTCGGCGACAGCGTCACCTCGATCGCCAGGGACTTCTTCCCCATGCCGAGATTGCCACCTTCGAAGAGATCGAACACTTTGACGTTCGAGATAAGCGTCTTCTCGGCGCCCTGAGCCGCCTTGACGACATCCGCGGCTGCAACGTCCGAACCGAGAACGAAAGCAAAGTCGCGCGTCACGGGAAGAAGATCCAACGCCTGCAGAGCCGGCTTGGCGCGTGTCTTCCGCTTCTCGGGCGGCAGCGCGTCGAGGAACACCTCGAACGCCGCGGCGGGCGCGGCCACGTCCATCAGCTTCAATGTGTCGGGATGCAGATCTCCGAAGTGCGCAAGCACGACCTTGGGGCCGAGCCGTAGCGTCGCCGAACGGCCCGGGTGGAACCAGGCGGGCGCATCGCGCGTCACCTGCGCTTTCGCCGCATCGAAGCCCAGGCTTGCGAGCAGCGCCACCGCATCCGCCTTCACGTCGAACACATCGGCGGCCGGGATCTTGCCGTCCCAGTGCCGCCCGGTGCCAGCGATGCGCGTCGCGCCTGCGCGGATCCCCGCCGCCGCCATGAATTGATCGTCCGCCTTGTCGCCGCGATAGGCTTGCCCGACTTCGAACAGCGGCACATCCGCGAAGCCGCGGTTGCGATTGCGCGCCGCGGCGGTGAGCAAGCCCGGAAGCAGGCTTGGCCGCATCGTTGTCAGCTCCGACGAGATCGGATTGGCGAGGATCAGCGCCTCGGCACCGCCGCCGAAATGCTCCGCCTCGCCCTGCTTGATGAAGGACCAGGTTATTGCCTCGATCATTCCGCGCGCCGCAAGCAGGCGCCGTGCCCGCCGGACGCGCTTCTGGCCCTCGGTCAACGTGGCGCGCGTCACCCCGCCATCGAGGCGCGGCAACGGCTCTGATTTGATCGTCTCCAGCCCTGCGATGCGTGCCACCTCTTCCACGAGATCAGCGGGGCCATGCACGTCCGGCCGCCAGCTTGGCGCGGTGACTTGGAACTTCGGGCCCTTGCCCTCGAAACTGAAACCGAGCGCCTCCAGCACGCGCCGGATCTCGGAGTCGCCCAGCTTGAGCCCCATCAGCTTCTCGACGCGCGCCAGCTCGAAGTCGACCGTGAACGGCTTCACCGGCGGCTTGCCCGCGATCTTGCGCTTCGATGGCGAGCCGCCGGCCACATCCAGCATCATCCGCGTCGCAAGATCGAGGCCCGGCTCGATGTATGCGGGATCGACGCCGCGTTCGAAACGGTAGCGGGCATCCGACGTCAAGCCCAGCTTGCGCCCCGTCGTCGCGATCGACACCGGATCGAAGTAGGCGCACTCGATCAGCACATTGGTGGTCTTCTCGGTGCAGCCGGTGTCCTCGCCACCCATGATGCCGCCGATGTCGTGCACATGCTCGGCATCGGCGATGACGCACATGGTCTCATCGACCTCATAGGTGCGCCCGTTGAGCGCGAGGAACGTCTCGCCCTTCCGCCCCATACGCGCGCGGATCGCCCCTTTGAGCTTGTCCGCATCGTAGACGTGCAGCGGCCGCCCGCGATCGATCATGATGTAGTTCGTCACATCGACGACGGCGTTGATGGGGCGCAGGCCAATGGCTTTGATCCGTTGCTGCAACCAGGCCGGCGCGGGACCGTTCTTGATGCCCTTGATGTAGCGCCCAGCGAAGCAGGAGCACGGCGCCTCGTCCGTCGACTTGTAGCCGGGGAACTCGAGCAGGATGTCGACGGGGCTTTCGAACGTGCCCTCGACGCCCTCGAGCTTCTTCTCCGGCTTCAGCTTGCCGAGCCCCACCGCCGCGAGATCGCGCGCGATGCCGCGCACACCCGTGCAGTCGGGCCGGTTGGGCGTCAGCTTCACCTCGATCACCGGATCGGACATGCCGACGACGTCGACATACCTCCTCCCCACGTTCTCCGCGAGCTTGGCGTCGAGATCGACGATGCCCTGATGATCGTCGGAAAGCTCCATCTCCCGCTCGGAGAGCATCATGCCGTTGGAAACGACGCCGCGCACCGGCTTCTTCTCGAGCGTGATGCCGGTGCCCGGGATGTAGGCGCCGAGCGGCGCGAACACGCCGACGAGACCTGTCCGCGCATTGGGCGCACCGCAGACCACCTCGACGGTGGGCTTGCCCTTCTCGATCTCGACCTGGAGCACACGCAGTCTGTCGGCCTGGGGATGCGGCTTCGCATCGATCACGCGCGCAATCGTGAACTTCCCGAGCTTCTCCGCCGGATCATCGATGCCTTCCACCTCGAGCCCGATCTGATCGAGCTTCGCCTTGATCTCCGCGAGCGTGGCGCTCGTCTCGAGATGTTCCTTCAGCCAGGAAAGCGTGAATTTCATGGGGTTTTCCTAGATTATCACTGACCACCGGCCGGGAAGAGCTTCCTGAGGTCGCGCCGACCGTGGACGATCCTGACGACGAAAATGCCATCGGTTTCGACCCGATACAGGACAAGATACTGTCCGACGGTCCAGAGCCTCATACCCAGGCGGATTTGATCCCGTGGTGCGCCAATTCCCGGCATTTCGGCGAGAAGCTGACATTTCTTGTCGATGTTGCGGATTGTTCTGCTTGCTGCGCTGTGCTGTGCGATGTAGGCGTGAATGGCGAGAAGATCGAGCTCGGCCTCTGCCGAGTAGCGCAATGCACTCGGCATGCCTGCATCACTTGGCTGTTTGAGCAGCGCGGCGCTCCGCCTCTGCGATCAGTTCCTCGATTGACAAAAACGTGCTCCCACCGCCAGAGACCCCGGCGTCCCAAAGAGCGCCAAGCTCGCGGTCGGAAACACCAAATACTTCACGGGCGTCTTGCCAAGAGCGAAGCGCTTCGGCGAGCACCTCGCTTTCCGAAGCGTATTCGCCAGAGGCAACGGCCCTCCTCATTGCTTCGACCACCTCAACCGGAAGGCCCACGCTGATCTGTTCTATCTTTCCCATGGACTACACCTAACATTGCTTCATTGCCTGCCTCAACCGCTCATCCCACCCGCCAGCGTCGGCACGTCGAATGCGCTGAACCCGTAGTGCTTCAGCCAGCGCAAGTCGGCGTTGAACATGTCCCTGAGATCCGGGATGCCGTACTTCAGCATGGTGATGCGATCGAGGCCCATGCCGAAGGCCCAGCCCTGGTACCGCTCGGGATCGAGCCCGCAGTTGGCGATCACTTTCGGGTGCACCATGCCGCAGCCGAGGATCTCGAGCCACTGCCCCGGTTTGCCGATCGCCTCTGCGCCGACGTCCACCTCGGCCGACGGCTCCGTGAACGGGAAGTGCGAGGCGCGGAATCGCATCTTCACCTGCTCGACCTCGAAGAAGGCTTTGCAGAACTCCTCGAGGCACCACTTCATGTGACCGAAGTGGGTCGTCTCGTCGATGACCAAGCCCTCGATCTGATGGAACATCGGCGTGTGCGTCGCGTCCGAGTCCATGCGGTAGACGCGGCCCGGCACAATGACGCGGATCGGCGGCTTCTGCGACATCATCGTGCGCACCTGCACGGGGCTCGTGTGCGTCCTGAGCACCATCGGCGCCTCGCCCCGGGCGAGCCGCTCCGGTGACTTCAGATAGAACGTGTCGTGCATTTGCCGCGCCGGGTGCTCCGGAGGCATGTTCAGCTTGGTGAAGTTCAGGTCGTCGGTCTCGATATCGGGACCCTCCGCGATCCGAAAGCCCATGTCGGCGAAGATTTCCGCGATTTCATCGAACACCTGGGACACCGGATGGACACGGCCTTCGCCCATGGGTCCGGGACGCACCGGTAACGTCACATCGGCCCGCTCGGTGGCGAGCTTCGCCGCCGTCGCCGCTTTCTCGAGATCGGTCTTGCGTGCCTCAAGCGCGTCCGTCACGCGGCCCTTCAGCTGGTTCACCGCCGCGCCGAACGATTTCCGCTGATCGGGCGCCATCTTGCCGAGCGTCGCCATCAGCTCCGGAACGCGGCCCTTCTTGCCGAGGGCGCTGATGCGCACCTGCTCGATCGCCGCAAGATCCGAAGCAGCGGCGATATCCTTCAGCAGTGCGGACTCTATGGCGCCGAGATCCTGACCCGACATGGGCTCACCTCGTGTTCGAATGTGTCAATTCGCACCTTAAACGGCTTCAGGCCGAAAGGAGACAGCTCCTTCGGCCTCAGCTCTCGCAAGTCTCGGGGCAGTAGCCGGTCAGGCCTGCTTTGCTGCAGCGGCAGCTTGGTCGACGAGTGCCTTGAAACCTGCCGCATCTTTCACGGCGAGGTCTGCCAGCACCTTGCGGTCGATCTCGATCCCGGCCTGCGAGAGGCCGTGAATAAATCGACCGTAGGTGAGGCCGTGCTCGCGGGCGGCTGCGTTGATCCGCTGGATCCAGAGTGCTCGGAAATTGCGCTTGCGAACCTTGCGGTCGCGATAGGCGTACTGCATCGCCTTCTCGACCGCCTGTTTGGCGACCCGGATCGTATTCTTGCGCCGGCCGTAATAGCCCTTGGCGAGCTTCAATGTCTTCTTGTGCTTGGCGTGGGCGGTAACGCCGCGTTTGACGCGTGCCATGATCTGGCTCCGAGATGAAGAGAGTAGGGAGTGGGAGTTGGCAATAGGGAGTTGGGACGTGCTGGGGGAGCGGACATTGCCCTACTCCCGACTGCCTATTCCCTACTGCCGCTGCGCTTATCGGGCGTAGGGCATGTACTTCTTGACGATCTTGGCGTCGCTGTCGCTCAGCACCATCGTTCCGCGCGCCTTCTGGATGAACTTCGTCGTGCGCTTGATCATCCCGTGGCGCTTGCCCTGGGCCGCGGCCTTCACCTTGCCCGTACCGGTCATCTTGAAGCGCTTCTTGGCGCCGCTTTTAGTCTTCAACTTGGGCATTTTGCTCGTCCTTTCTGGCTCCGGCGGGTTCGCTGTTGAAACAGCAACAAGGCCTGATGCCCGAGATCCCGTGGGATCCTAGTGCTTCGAAGCCAGCCCGGAGATGGGTGTTCAGCATTCATGAACCGCCACGGCATGCCCTGCCGGACGGCTCGACGAGGCTGCTTCTACGCGAGGCGCGGCGGAAAGGCAACAGCACTGGACCGGGACACCAGCTCGACGGCTGCTCGATCTGGTGACCCCCCAACTTCCGTTGGGCTCGCCGCCGAGCAGTGCACCGAAGTCGATTGACAAGCTGGCGCCGGGAACAGAATCGTTGCGCCGGCCGGCACAAGGAACAAGAAGCCGGCGGGAGGATTGGCCATCCCGGTCCCCTGTGCAGGGCCGGCAAAGGGAGGTGCATGTGAGATCATTTGGCAACATCATGGCATTCGGAGCATTGGCGGCAGTTGCCGGCCTGAGCGCTCCAGCTTCCGCTCAGACGAAATGGGACCTTTCTGCGTTCACCGGTGCGACGCATCCCATCACGCTCCACTTCAAGGGGTTCTCGGAAGAGGTAAAGAAGAAGACCGACGGCAAGCTCGACATTGTCGTCAGGCCCGCTGGTGAGTTGCCCTTCAAGGCGACCGAAATGGTGAAGGCGACGTCGGACGGCAACGTCCAGCTCGGCCAAGCCTACCAGGGCTTCATCTCAGGCGTGATCCCGCTCTCCTCGATCGCGGCGATGCCGTTCCTCGTGCGCTCGGCGGACGAACTCAACAAGGTCTATCCGATCATCGAGAAGTACACGAAGGCCGAGTTCGAGAAGAACGGCGTCAAGGTGCTGTTCTGGTTCACGTGGCCGGAGCAGAACCTGTTCGGTAAGGGCAAACCGATCAAGACGATCGAGGATTTCGCCGGCCGGAAGATTCGAACCACCGATGGCAAGCAGTCCGAAATGATGAAGCGCCTCGGCGGCTCCGCCGTCACGCTGACCACGGCCGAGGTGCCCGTTGCCATGGAGCGCGGTGTTGCCGAAGGCTTCTTTACCGCCGGCTTCAACGTGACCGGCGCCAAATGGCATGAGTTCGTCACCTGGGCCTGGCTCGGCCAGATCCACATTGGCGGGCCCGACTACATGCTGATGAACATCGCCGCCTACGACAAACTCGATCCGAAGGTGCGCGAAGGGCTCGATGAGGTCGCCAAGATGTGGGGGCCGAAGATGATTGCCGAGGTTGCGAAGGACGAGATCACCGCGCTCGAAGATCTGAAGACCAAGCACAAGGTCGAGATGATTACACCGTCGCCCGAGGTGCTGAAGTCTGTTACCGACAAGATGAAGGAATACTGGGAGAGCTGGGCGAAGCAGCAGGGCCCCAATGGTGAGGCCATGCTGAAGGAAATCCGCACGGCCCTCAACCGGTAACGCCTTGCGCGGTATCGTGCCGGTTCTCTTGCGTACTAAGTCGCCTCGTCGCTCCACTGCAACCGCCGCGGTACCATCCGCGGCGGTTCGCTCTGACTGCGGGACCAATCCATGGACAACGCACTTCCGAAGGCCAACAGCGGGCCTTCCGCGGCCGAAACCCAAGCCGCAACGCCGTTCGGCCGCTTCGTCAACCGCATCTCAAACTGGGCCGCCGTGATCGCGGGCGCCGCGATCATCGTCATCCTTGGTCTCGTTTGCCTCGAGGTTGCGTTGCGCCCGTTCCGCATCTCGCTGCTCATCGTCGATGAGATCTGCGGCTATCTCAACGCGGCGGCGGTGTTCCTCGGTCTCGCTTACACGCTGCGCGAAGGCGGGTTCATCCGAGTCGAACTGCTCTACGACCGGCTCAAAGGCGCCATCAAGCAGGGTGTGCGCTGGTTCATCGTGCTCGTCGGACTGTTCTACACTGCCGTGCTGCTCTATTTCACCGTCATCCACGTCGTCTATCTCTTCAAGAAGGACGTGCGCGCCGTCTCGGTCATCGAGACGCCCGAGTGGATCCCGCAAACCGTCGCCATCGTGGGCCTGGCCGTGCTGCTGCTGCAGCTCGTTGCCTACGTGCTCAACCGCGTCCGCAATGTGCCCTGAGAACCTGCCCACATGAGCCTCGATCTGATCATCGTAGTCCTTGTCCTCTCGCTCGCCGTCATGCTGGTGGCGGGACAGTGGATGGCCTTCGCCCTTGGCGCCGTCGGCATGCTCGTCATGTACCTGTCGAAGGGTGTGCTCGGACTGCAGTCGCTCTCCTCGGTGGTCTGGAACACCGCCAACAGCTACATCCTGATCGCCGTCCCGATGTTCCTGCTGATGGGCGAGATCATCCTCAGAAGCGGCGCCAGCACCTATTTCTACCGTGGCGTCGTGGTGCTGCTCGGCCGCCTTCCGGGAGGGCTGCTCCATGCCAACATCTTCTCGTGTGCGATCTTCGCGGCCGTCTCGGGCTCGAGTGTTGCGACGGCCGCAACCGTCGGCACCGTCGCGATCCCTGAAATGATGAAGCGCGGCTATGACCCGAAACCGGTTCTGGGCTCGCTCGCGGCTGGCGGCACACTTGGGATTCTCATTCCGCCCTCGATCATCATGGTGCTCTACGGCGCGCTCGTCGAGGAGTCGATTGCCCGCCTCTTCATCGCCGGCATCCTGCCAGGCCTGCTGATGGCCGGCACATTCATGATCTTCATTGCCGTTCAGCTGGTTCTCAATCCGAAGCTCGCCCCGCCGCGTCAGACCAGCGCCGCCGACGGGCCACCCCTATCGGATCTCTTCCACGTCATCCCGGTGCTTGGCCTGTTGATGGTCGTGCTCGGTAGTATCTATTTTGGCCTCGCGACGCCAACCGAGGCCGCAGCCCTTGGCGCTGCCGGCGCCTTGCTGCTGGCGGCTGGCTACGGCGGGCTCACCTGGCCGGTCTTCTCCGAATCGATCATGGCAACGGTGAAGACGACGTGCATGGTGACGCTGATCATCATCGGCGCTCAGATTCTTTCCGCTGCTCTCACCTACTCCGGTGTCAGCCGCGCCGTGAGCGAATGGATCCTGGCGCTGGGCCTCTCGAAGTGGGTGTTCTTCCTGGCCTTGGTGGTGCTCTACCTCGTGCTCGGCTGCTTCGTCGACGGCATCTCGATGATCTACATGACGCTGCCGGTGCTGATCCCCGTCATCAAGGCATTTGGCTTCGATCTCGTCTGGTTCGGTATCATCCTGACCATATTGATCGAGCTCGGCCAGATCACACCGCCCGTGGGGCTCAATCTATTCACGATCCACGCCATCTCAGGCGGGCGCAGCTTCTCGGATGTCGTGCAGGGTTCTTTGCCCTACTGTTTCCTGATGCTGCTGGTGATCCTGATCTTGTGCTTCTTCCCCCAGATCGCGCTCTGGCTGCCAACGACGATCCGGGGGTGAGCGGACCAGCGGGACCCCTCACTTCGGGCGGGGCACGACGCACATTCCCGCGAAGTCCGACGTGGAGATTGCAGGTCCACGCCGCGCGAGCCGCTGTCGGACTTCGCCGGAACGACCACCGGGACCCTGAGGAGCCATAAGGGGCCGGCTCACTCCGACCTACGACCGACGATCGCTCACCCGCCCAGCCGCGCTTTCAGCCGTTGCCCGATCAGCGCCAGCGCTTCGCGGGAGGCCTTGCATTCGCGCGTCCAGCCGAGGAAGCCGTGCGGGTGGTCGGGCACCTCATGCGTTTCCGCCTCGATGCCGGCCTCACGCAAGCGGCGTGCATAGGCCAGGCCCTCATCGACCAGCGGATCGAGTCCGGCAACGATGACGAAGGCCGGCGGCTGACCTTCAAGCGACGTGGCGAGCAGCGGCGAGGCGCGCACGTCGGTGATCTGCTTCGACGGGTCCTGCAGATAGAGCTTGATGTAGTTCTGCATCCGCTCTTTCGTCAGCGGATAGCCGGTGCCGAGATCCGTGTAGGATCGTTGCGCACAGGTCAGGTCCGTCACCGGGTAGACCAGAACTTGGAATTTGAATGTAACGCCTCCGGCCCCGCCGAGCGCCTGCGATGCGGCGGCTGCCAGATTGCCACCCGCACTGTCGCCGCCAATGGCGAGGCGGCTGGTGTCGATGCCGGCATTGCGGCCGTTAACGGCGATCCAGCGCGCGACGGCGATCATGTCGTCGAGGCCGGCTGGGAACTTGTGCTCGGGCGCCAGGCGATAAACGACGGACGCAACGACGATGCCGGCATCGCGGCAGATGGTCCGGCAGATCGTCTCGACCATGTCGAGGTCGCCGACCACGAAGCCGCCGCCGTGAGCGTAGATGTAGGCCGGCAGCGCGCGGCCCTCGGCGCCCGAAGGATAGTAGAACCGCACCGGAACGCTGTGGCGCGGGCCCACTTCGAGCACGCGGTTGATCACTTGTCCCACCGCCGGCGGCTCCGCCGCGAGGCGCGCCGTCCGCTTCTTCATCAGCGCGCGCATTTCGGGGATCGATACCGGCGGGGTGACGCTCTTCTCCAGCTCCGCAATGATCTCCTGCACACGCTGGGCTTCCGGGTGGATAGGGGCAATCTTGCGCATGGTGGTCTCCAGTGAGGCCGTAGGTCGGAGTGAGCCGGCCCGTGCCGTTACATTTGCATCAACGCGTCAATTCCGGCGAAGTCCGACATCATGCGACGGGCCAAAGAACGTGACGCATTGCTTGGAGCTGTCGGACTTCGCGGGGCTATGCGCCGTGCCTATTCTCGCGCACGCGGGCCCGCTCACTCCGACCTACGCGAGCCGGTCGAGGTATTGCTTTTCGATATCGCAATCGACGAACGACGAGTAGGCCTTGAGAAGGCGCTTCGTCACGGGGCCGGGCACCTTACCGTCCTTGATCGTCGCGTGGTTGATCTTCGACACGGGGCACAAGCACAAGCTCGTCGACGTCAGGAACACCTCGTCGGCGGTGTAAGCATCGTAGAGATCGATGTCGCGCTCGATCACGTCGAGCTTTTCTGTACGCGCCAACTCGATCACTGTCTGCCGCGACACACCTTCCAGCACGTAACGTCCCTGCGGCGTCGAAATTCGCCCGTCCTTGACCACGAAGATGTTCGAGCCGATGCCCTCGCACAGGTTGCCGTTCTCGTCGAGCAGCACCGCCCAGGCGTCCGGATCGCGCTCGCGCACCTCCATGTCGCCCATGATCATATTGAGGTAGTTGTGCGTCTTGACGCGCGGGGAGAGCGAGCCGGGCGGCGTGCGCCGCACCGACGGCACTACGACACGAATGCCGTCGCGATAGTGCGCGGCGCGTTGCTTGAACGGCAGCGGCATGCAATCGACGATGACGTTCGGGCCCATGTGCTCCCACGGGTCCATGCCGTCGCCTACCGACTTCACGCCGCGCGAAACGCGCTGGCCAACCCACCAGTCGTCGCCCTTGCCCAGGAGATGTGCATTGCGCTTCACGACCTCGTGCGTCACCTCGATCATCTCCTGTGGCTTCATGCCGATGTCGATGTTGAGATAGGCGAGAGAACGGTAGAAGCGGTCGATGTGCTCCTTCACCTTGAAAGGTTTGCCGTTGAAGGTGCGGGTCATGTCGAAACAGCCGTCGCCATAGAGAAAGCTGCGGTCGCGGAACGGGATGCGCGCCTCGGACTCCGGCACGTACTTGCCGTTGAAATAGGCGATCCGTTGATTGCTGCGCTCGGCCATGATCGTATCCTTCCGTGCCGTCCTCAGTCGCTTCTCCACGCATCCTAGCGCCCAAGTCATGCGTTCCACAATGTGCCGGGCGCCGCCATTGGTGAATTGCCGTGCGCGTTCCGCGCGGCGTAAGCTTCGATGCAATCGATCAAGATGAAGAATCCGAGGCCCGCTCCATGGCCGAAACTCGCACCACCAACCCCATGTTCGGGCCGAACCGGCTGAAACTCGGCGTGTTCAGCGCCAACTGCGACGGCGGCCTCACCATGAGCCTGGCGCCCGAGCGCTGGAAGGCGGACTGGGACGACATCGCCGCCATGTGCAGGATCGCCGACGACGCGGGCCTCGAATTCATTCTCCCGGTCGCCAAGTGGCGGGGATATCAGGGCAAAGCCAATATTTACGGCAAGTCGTTCGAGACGATGACGCATAGCGCAGCCATCGGTGCGCTGACCAAGAATATTTGTGTGTTCTCGACCATCCATGTGCCGCTGGTGACGCCGGCCTTCGCCGCCAAGGCGCTCGCAACAATAGACCACATCACGCATGGGCGCGCGGGCCTCAACATCGTCTGTGGCTGGAACCAGGACGAGTTCGACCTTCACGGCGTCACCATCGAGCAGGACACGCGGTACGACCACGGCCTCGAGTGGTACCAGGTCTGGTCGAAGATGCTCGAAGGCGGGCCGGAGTTCGATTGGAACGGCCGCTTCTTCAAGCTGAAGAAGCTCGAGACCAATCCGGTTTCCGTGCAGCGCCCGCGCCCGATCGTGATGTCGGCCGGTTTCTCGCCGAAGGGACGCGATTTCGCCGCGCAGGCAGCTGAGGCGCTGTTCACGACGATGACCGAGGTCGACCAGGCGCCGGCGATCGTGCGCGATGTCAACGAACTCACAGCTCGGCACGGCCGACCGTTGTCGGTCTACACCATGAGCCACGTCGTGTGCCGGCCGACAAAGAAAGAGGCGCTCGACTTCTATTTCTACTTCGCCGAGGAGTTGGCCGATGCCGAAGGTCAGGCCTACTACCGGCGCCAGCGCGGCTCAAAAGCGGGCACCATGTCAGGACCCAAGATTTCTCGGCCGCTGGAGAACCGCTACATGCGCGAGAGCGGCAAGAAGCTCGACGGGGCCTATCCCGGCACATTTCCGTTGATCGGCACTCCGGACGATGTGGCGAACGAGCTTGCTCAGCTGAGCGCGGCCGGGTTCGCTGGCGCCTCGGTGGCGTTCCTCGATTACCTGAAGGAGATCCCGTACTTCGTGGCGGAAGTTCTGCCTCGACTCGAGCGGATGGGGTTGCGCGGGCCTGGCAGGTCGGAGTGAGCCGGCCCTTGATGGCGAGGTGTGCCGGGGCGTCCGTTCCGGC
>CAZCQH010000045.1:0-45529 GCA_964500805.1 uncultured Hyphomicrobiaceae bacterium | reverse complement strand
GCAAGGTGCTGACGGGCGGCGTTGACTCGAACGCGTTGCAGCGCCCGAAGCGGTTCTTCGGTGCGGCGCGCAACATCGAGGAAGGTGGTTCGCTCACAATCATCGCGACAGCGCTGATCGATACGGGATCGCGCATGGACGAGGTGATCTTCGAAGAGTTCAAGGGCACCGGTAACTCGGAAATCATCCTGGACCGCAAGGTTTCGGACAAGCGCGTGTTCCCGGCGATCGATGTGGCCCGCTCCGGCACCCGCAAGGAAGACCTGCTGGTTCCGAAGGATCAGCTGAAGAAGGTCCACGTGCTGCGCCGCATCCTGAACCCCATGGGCACCATGGACGCGATCGAGTTCTTGATCGACAAGCTTAAGTCGACGAAAACGAATGGCGACTTCTTCAACTCGATGAATACGTGATGAATGGGTGAGAAATGGCGCCTCTGTTGCGCGCCATGTCAATTCACTGTGCACGCACGAAGGGCTCCGCTTGGAGCCCTTTTTCATGCGCGGACTGAGCGTCTTTCCGAACGCATTGAACCGCTTTCCGAACCGTGCTTTCCAACATGCGAGCAATCACTGTCCGCGCGTCATTCGACGCCGAGTCATGACTTTTCCAATCATCGGCGATCGCAGTTTCTCCCTCTGAATTGGAACCAGCCGTCGATTGCAGGCGTTTGGCCTCGAAACTTTCAGAAGTTCAGAGCAGGAGTTCAGAGTCATGCGAAGAAAGCTATTGGCGAGTGTCAGTTCACTCGCCCTGATCGCAGTATCGACCTACGTTTTTGCGCAAGGACAAGAACGGAAGGAACCCGGCGGCGGTGGCGGCGGCAGCCCGCAAGGTGAGCAGCGCGGTGGCGGCGGACAGCAGGGCCCCTCAGGACCAGCGCGTAGCCAAGGTGGCGGCACAGAGGGACGCAGTGGCGGTGGTGGCGAGCAGCGCGCGCAGCAGCGCGGAGACGGTGGTGGCGAGCGAGGCGAGCAACGCTCTGAGCCGCAGCGCAGCGAGCAGCGCCGAGAACGGTCCGAGGGTCAGCAACAACGCCGTGCGAGCGAGAAAGCGGAAGAGCGGCAGCAGCGCGCGCAGCAAAAAGAGGACTCTGGCTCGAAGGAACGGTCGAAAGGCGAAGCCAAAGGCAAGAGCGATGCAAGCGAGCGGCGCAAGGCGAGCGAGCAGCGCAGCGAAGAGGAGCGCCGCAACCGCGCGGAGCAGCAACGCGAAGAGCGCAAGCGGTCGCGTGCCGAGCGCGAGGAGCAGACGAAAGACAGATCGAAATCAGCCGAGGACGCTCAGCCGAAAGGGCAGAAAAAGGCCGGTGACGAACGCCAACAGCCTGCCGGCAAGACTGCCGAACCCAAGGCTGGCGCCAAAGAACAGCAGAAGCAGCAACAGCAAACTGGCCAGCCACCGGCAACGCCTGGTGTTGCGGAAAAAGACCAGCAAGACCGCACGCGCGACAGGGCTGACCGCGGTGAAGGCCGCCTGAACCTGACCGCCGAGCAGCGGACGACGCTCCGGGAGACGATTGTGCGAAACCGGCCCGAACGCGTGACGAACATCGACATTCGAATTCGCGTCGGCGAACGCGTGCCTCGTCGCGTCAATTTGTATCCAATTCCCGACCTTCTCATTTCAACGTATCCGGCCTATCGCGACTATCGCTATGTCGTGATCCGCGATGAGATCTGCATCGTCAATCCAGCGACGTATGAAATCGTCGAGGTGATCGAATATACGTCGTCGCCAGGCCAGACAGCGTCGGGTTCGCGCTCCGATCGTGTCGATTTCACCATCGGCAGCAACGAGGAAAGGCGAATCTACCGGATCATTTCCCAGCGCTACCAGCCGGTGTCTCTAAACTTCCAGCTCGGAATTGGCGTGGATATTCCCGACCGGATTACGCTCTCGGAGTTTCCGACGGAAGTGATCGAGATCGAGCCGCGCTTGCGCAACTATCGTTTTGTTTACGCTGAGGACCAGGTCCTGGTGGTTTCGCGCGACTCGCGGGACATTGTGCTGTTGATCCGGAACTGAAGAGGGCGCGACTAATCACGTTAGCGGGTGAGGGTGCCCGGCTTCGGCCGGGCATTTTCTTTACTCCACGATGTGGCCGCCATCGAAGAAGCAGGCGATGCGGCCGAGGGCGGCGCGAAAACGATCGCTCTGAATCAGCGCGGTGAGATCATTTCGGTCGAGCGACTCGTCCGACCCCGACTGCTGCTGGCCGACCCGTGGCCACTCTGCGTTCCCCAGCAGCACGGCAAGCGCCGCCGCCGGCAATGTTTCACGTGAATCATTTCGCTGCGGGACCAGCTTGCGGGCAGCGAGGCCGTGCTGCAGCGCGGCTGCGATGAGCTTTGGATCGAGTCCGGGCAACAGCGCCATGAACCCGTGCACAAGCACCCGCGCAAGGGCATGATCGGCGTGTGCCGCGTTGTCGACAGCGCGGCCGTGATCCCAGAGATGCGTGACGGCATCCCAGGCGAGCGGCCTATCGGGAAGGCGCTCCGCGAGCTCCCGCGCCTCGTCGGACACGTAGAAGCGATTGAGGTTGTCGAAGAAGCAGTGGGTGTAGCCAGCTGCGAGGATCGACGCCTCCCAGGCACCGGTTTGCCCGTCCGGATTGCCGGGGTTCACGGCCTCGACCACGATCACCTTCGGTCTGACGCGACCGAGATCGAGGCCGGCCAGAACTTGCGCCTCAGCACCTTCCACGTCGATCTTAAGGAAGTCGACCGCGGCGAGCCCGGCGTCGGCGATCAACCGGTCGAGGCGGCGCACCGGCATATCGATCGTGTGGAACGCGGCACCGAACTGCTCGGCCCGCTCCGCGGCGTCGCGATGCATGCTGGAGAGCCCGTGCAGGCCTTCGACTTGGTGGAATGGCACTGTGCTATCCACAGCGCCGGCGAGGCCCTGATAGACCCGATCGCGCGGCCGGATGTGGCGGTAAGCATCCGCGAGCTTGGCCTGCGGCTCGACGATGAGGCCAGACCAGCCTTTCAGATAGAACCAGAACGACACGTTGTCGGCCACCGGATGCCCGCCGCCGACGTCGACATAGGTGCCGGTTTGCACGTCGGCGAACATCATCTCGAGGTGCGCATCCTCGAGGTTCTGGGCGTAGGAGAGGGTGAGGGGCAGTCGCGCTGTCGCGTCGGAATGTTTCACGTGGCTCATGTGTCCGCTGACTGGTGGGCGATGGCGCAGGATACCCGAAGCTCGATCGAGCGCGCCCTTTATGCGGCCCACGTGACGGCAGTTGGGCGAGAGCGAGGATGGCGGAGCGACAACGTCTCCTGCCATTCTGAGTCATCCTCGGGCTTGTCCCGAGGACCCATGATGCCGCAAGCGCCATTCGAGAGGTCAGGGGTTGGCATCGCCGCGGGCACTTAGCCGCGTACTCATGTGGTGCGATTGCCCGGCTGCGCCGACGCATGCCCGCGCGATTGCGCCATCCTCGTCCCCTCTCCCCATGCAAGTGCAGAGCATGGGGAGAGGGGACGTGGATGGCGCGAGCGTACGGGTCTTACTGAGGCGCCGCAGTCTCACAAAATTCAACGCCTGCGCTCCGTTGCGATGAAAGCTTCCACCAGGGCTTTGGCGTCGGCGAGACTGATTTGTAGATCGTCGCGGACGAGGAGGATGGCGGAGAACGGTTTGTCCAGGTAGAGGAGCTCGCGAACGCGAACTTTGAGCTCCAGTTTCAACTCCGCGAGAGGAGCCGTGCCCCGTGTCGGATCGCTCAGAGTTGCGTCATCGGCATGGGCCATTCGTCACCCGCTCATGGACATCACACCTCAACCGCCGCCACCTCCGGCCTCACCGATCAGCCGCTTGCCGAGGTACTCCAGCTGGTCGAAATTTCCGTATTTGATGACAATGCTGCCGGACTCGCCCGAGGTGGGTTTGATTTCGACTTTCAATCCGAGGCTGTCGGCGAGCACTTTCTCCATGGCGCGGGTGTCGGCGTCCTTCTCGCGCTTGCGGCGTTTTTCCGTGGCGCCGCCTTGTGCGGCAACAATGGCTTCGACGTCGCGCACGCTGAGGTTCTCGGTTACGATTCGATGGGCGATCTCTTCGGCATTGGGAATGCCGACCAGCGGCCGCGCGTGACCGGGCGAGATCAGTCCCTTCAGCACCAGCTGCTGAATGATCTCGGGCAGCTTCAGCAGCCGCATGGTGTTGGAGACGTGACTGCGGCTCTTGCCGATGACGTCGGCGAGGCTTTCTTGCGTATAGCCGAACCGCTCCATCAGCATGGTATAGCCGCCGGCTTCTTCGACCGGGTTGAGGTCGATGCGCTGCACGTTCTCGATGAGCGCCAGCTCCAGCACTTGCTGGTCGTCGAGCTCGCGCACGATGATCGAAACGTTGTGCACGCCGGCCTTCTGGCAGGCGCGCCACCGCCGTTCGCCGGCGACGATCTCATAGCTGCCGGTGCCTTGCGGGTCGGGGCGCACGATAATCGGCTGCACGAGGCCCTTCTGCCGGATCGATTCCGCCAGCTCGAGCACGTCCTCCTCGCGAAATTCGCGGCGCGGATTGAGTGAGGAGCCGTAGAGCTGATCGATACCGACCACGCGATGCTCGCCTTCGGGCGGCAGGCGCTGCTCGCCCGGCGTCGCGTCGCCGATCAGCGAGGCGAGACCCCGGCCTAATCTGCGTTGAAGTGGTTGCACCATAGGGGGCTCCTTGAAGGATCAGGCGGCTTTGTATTGCCGCTCGCGTTCGATGATTTCCCGCGCGAGGCCGATGTAGGCGATGCTGCCGGGACATTGCTGGTCATAGACGAGGATCGGCTTGCCGTGCGACGGCGCCTCCGCGACCTTGATGTTGCGTGGAATGGTGGTCTGGTAGACCTTCGGCCCGAAGAACTGACGCACATTGTCGGCGACGTCGCGCGACAGTTGCGTGCGCTGGTCGTGCATGGTGAGCACGACGCCTTGAATCTCGAGTCCAGGATTAAGAGAAGCGCGGATCTGGTCGATGGTCTCTTTCAGCTGAGCGATGCCCTCGAGCGCGAAGAACTCGCACTGTACGGGCACGAGCACCGCTTGCGCCGCGACCATGGCGTTGAGCGTGAGCAGCGAGAGCGACGGCGGACAGTCGATCAGGATGTACGTGTACCGCGCGCTTGCGGCCACATTTGCTTGCGCTGCGGCAAGGGCCGTCACCGCGTCGCGCAGCCGGAATGGCCGGTTGGCTTCGCCCATCAGCGCCGCTTCGAGACCGACGAGATCGGAGTTGGCCGGCACGACGGCGAGGCGCGGCACTTGTGTCTGTGCGCTGGCGTCGAGCAGAGCTGCGTCGCCGGCGAGCACGTCGTAAGTCGTCAGTTGCCGGTTTTCGGGATGAATGCCGAGGCCCGTCGACGCATTGCCTTGCGGATCCAGGTCGATGATCAGCACCTGCTCGCCGACTGCGGCAAGAGCCGTGCCGAGATTGATGGCTGTCGTGGTCTTGCCGACACCACCTTTCTGGTTCGAGATCGCCAGCACCCGGGGACCTGTCGCTCTGGCTGGTCCGGTCATGGACGTTGGTCCTTCTGCTTTTTCACAACATCTTGAATTCGCAGGATATTTGCTGATTTATCCGTGCGGCTCGGCCAACTTTCACACGTGAAACGCCAACGCATCTCGGCGGCGCGGATCTCGGCCTCGGCGTCGCGCCCCTTGAGGAACAGGGCTACCGTCTCGGGCGCCATGAGTTGTACAGACCACGCGAGCAAACGCTCCAACGGTGCCAGTGCCCGCGCCGAAATCACATCGACGCGGCCGAGAGTAGACTGAATCTCGGGATTTTCGATCCGTCGGTTCAGAATCTCCACAGTGATTGCACGGGATATCCCGGTTTTGCGCAGCACCTCGGCCAGAAAGGCGCACTTGCGGCTATCGCTTTCGATGAGGATGAGGCGGGGGCGGTTGGCCCGTATCGGGATTTGTCGGACTTCGCCGGACCGGCCACCGTGCCCGGCCGAGGCGTGAGGGGCCGGCTCACTCCGACCTACGGCTACGGCGGCACTTTCGACCCCGCCAGCCAGCAGGATTGCAATCACCAGGCCCGGCAACCCGCCGCCCGAGCCGAGATCGACCCATACACGGGGATTTGGTGGGGCGAGCTCGAGGATCTGGGCGCTGTCGGCAAAATGGCGGTGCCAAATGTCATCGAGCGTGCTGGGGGCGACCAGATTAATGGTTTTCTGCCATTGGACCAGCAGTTCGGCGTAGGTCTGGAGCCGGTCCAATGTTTCACGTGAAACATTGAACGCCCTGGCGAAGTCCTCGGCACCGGAGATGTGGGGGTTACCGGGCATGGCCAGCCCCGTCGAGCAAGGCGCCAGGGTTGTCGGCCTCGGCTCGTAGGTCGGAGTGAGCCGGCCCGTGTCGTCTAGTTGATATGCGGCCCTTGTTCCGGCGAAGTCCAACAGCGACGAGCACGGTGGGCGGGCTTTGTCGGACTTCGCCGGCTTGAGCGCCGTGCCCACACCAGACGTGAGGGGCCGGCTCACTCCAACCCACGGCCTGTGCGAAAAATGTTTCACGTGAATCATTGAACGGCCTTGCGAAGTCCTCGGCTCGTAGGTCGGAGTGAGCCGGCCCGTGTCGTTTTGTTGATATGAGGCCCTTGTTCCGGCGAAGTCCGACAACGGCGAGCACGATGGGCGGGCTTTGTCGGACTTCGCCGGGATGGGCGCCGTGCCCACACCAGACGTGAGGGGCCGGCTCACTCCGACCTACGGCCTGGGCGAAAAATGTTTCACGTGAATCATTGAGCGCTGTTCTGCAGACGAAAGTCCAGGAAACACGGGGGCGGACACGTAATTGAACACCAAAATGTTTCACGTGAAACATTGTCCGATATCTGATGAGTAAGCTGGCTCCTGGTGCCTGAGGCAGGGCTTGGGCATTAAATCGGGCTCCGAGCGAGCGGAGCGATGGGTCGCCGGCACCAGCCCCTAGCTGGCCGAGACCGTGCGGCTGTGCCCTGGCAACCTTCAAAGGCTGGGCCGCAGGCGGCCCTTCCCGCCGCAGCCCCTGCCCGTGGACACGTTGCACGTGAAGCATTTTCATAATTGAGGCCACCGGCCGCTCCATTTTTGCTCGGGTCCACATTCTACCACCGCCCCGAAGGGTGGCGAAGGGCCAGCGGGCCCGGATACTTCAATCCGAAGAAGGGCAGGTCTGGGAGGGTCCCCCTCCCAGGCGGGCGTGGGCGGCAGCCCACTAGCCGGTCAGTCACGCATCGATCGGGCACAGCCATGCCGGGGCGAAGTCCGACAGCGTCAGGCACGGTGAACGAGTTATATCGGACTTCGCGGGCCCCGGCCCCGCGCCCACTCGGGTCGTGAGGGGGCCGGCTCACTCCGACCTACGACCTACGCCTACGCCCGCTTACGCCTGGGCGTGGCTTTCTTGACGTGCGCCAGCAGCAGCAGCAGGGCGGCCGGGGTCATTCCGTCGATGCGCCCGGCCTGGGCCAGGTTGGCGGGCCGCGCCCGCTCGAGCTTCTGCTGCAGCTCGACCGACAACCCAGGCAGGGCCCGGTATGCGAAGCCCTCAGGGATCTCGACCGCCTCGTCACGGCGCAGTACCGCCACGTCCTCGGCCTGCCGGTCCACGTATGAGGCATAGCGGGCATCGACGGCCAGCTGCTCGGCGATAGGCCTCGGAATGGCCCCGAGCTCCGGCCAGATCGCGCGCAAACCGGCAAAATCCACTCCCGGATGGGCCAGAAGCTCGAAACCTGACCGCCGCCGGCCGTCCCGGTTGATTTCGATGCCGTGTTTGGCGGCCTGATTGGGCGTGAGTGCCAGATTTTCCAGGGCCCGTCGGCCCTCCGCCAGCTCAGAATGTTTCACGTGAAACATTTTCCGCCGCTCCGGGCCGACCAAACCGGCCGACTCGCCCACAGGCGTCAGCCGCTGGTCGGCATTGTCGGCCCGAAGCCGCAGCCGGAACTCCGCCCGGGACGTGAACATCCGATAGGGCTCCGTCACCCCGCGGCTCACCAGATCGTCGATCATCACGCCGATATAGGCGTCGGCCCGGGAGAGAATCACACCCTCAGCCCGCCCTGACGCCCGCAGTGCCGCATTCAAACCGGCCATCAACCCCTGGGCGCCCGCCTCTTCATAGCCCGTGGTGCCGTTGATTTGCCCCGCCAGGAACAGCCCCGGCAGCCGCTTGGCCTCCAAGGTGGGCTTCAATTCGCGGGGATCGACATAGTCGTACTCAATGGCATAGCCCGGCCGCACGATCCGCACCCGCTCGAGTCCCGGAATAGTGCGCAGAAACGCATCCTGCACCTCGGCCGGCAGCGAAGTCGAAACGCCGTTGGGGTAAACCGTGTCGTTGTCGAGGCCCTCAGGCTCGAGAAAGATCTGGTGCGATCCACGATCGGCGAACCGCACCACCTTGTCCTCGATGGATGGGCAGTAGCGGGGCCCCGTGCTCTTGATGGCGCCGGAGTACATCGGCGCGCGATCGAGATTGGCCCGAATGATCGCGTGGGTCCGCTCGTTGGTATGCGTCACGCCGCACGAGATCTGGCGGTTGCTGATGCATGTCGTCATGAAGGAGAACGGAACGGGTGGATCATCACCCTGTTGCATCTCCAACTGAGCCCAGTCGATCGTCGTCCCGTCGAGCCGCGCCGGCGTCCCGGTTTTGAGCCGCCCCATGGCGAGCCCCAGCCCATAAAGCCGCTCTGCCAAAGCAACTGACGGCGCCTCGCCCACGCGGCCTGCCGGAATCCGCGTCTCGCCCACATGGATGAGCCCGCGCAGGAATGTGCCCGTCGTGAGCACAACAGCTCCTGCAACCAGCTCGGCCCCGGCCGCTGTCCTCACGCCAGAAACGCGCCCCGCCTTGTCCACCAGCACGTCGTCCGCGCTGCCCTCGATCACCGTGAGGTTCGGCACTGCCCGGATCGCCGCCTGCATCGCCTGCCGGTAAAGACGGCGATCCGCCTGAGCGCGCGGTCCTTGCACCGCCGGCCCCTTCGACCGGTTCAAAAGCCGGAACTGGATCCCGGCCGCGTCCGCGACTCGCCCCATCAGCCCGTCGAGCGCATCGATCTCGCGCACCAGATGGCCTTTGCCCAAGCCGCCAATCGCGGGATTGCACGACATCTCGCCGATCGTCGCGAGCTTGTGCGTGACCAGCGCGGTCCGCGCCCCGGTCCGTGCCGCCGCGGCTGCCGCCTCCGTGCCGGCATGTCCGCCGCCGATCACGATCACGTCGAAGGACGAGCGGGGAGGTGTCGAAGTTGCCGTCATCGTATCGTGCGGCCCAAAAGCCTGAGCTGAGGTCTCGTTGAGGGGCGGTAACGGTCAACGTACGTAGGAATGCCGTGACCGAGCATCGATGAAGAACCTGATCCCCGATTCCTGATCCCTGGTCCTTCTCCGGGCCGCCCCTCCCAAACGCCGCACTCCTACCCGAAACCCCGCGCCTGAACCACCGGATTCACGTGAAACCGCCCGTTTCGTCCTTCTCTCGACCTCCCCAAGCATCCTCCACGGACGCAAACGCATCCTCCCGGGCCGTCCAACCATCCTCCTGATGCCCGCATTGATCCTCCTGCTCTTCGTCGCGAGTGTCCGCACGCGTAAAAACGGCGTCCCACCCCAGAAATGATTCACGTGAAACATTGGCGGTCAGCGCCGAGATCAGCGAATATCGGGGATCGGCAGCTTCGTAAGTCTGAACCCGGCCTTCTTCAGCGTGTCCCAGGCGCAGTATTCCCGCGCACTCTCCTTCGTCAATTTTGAGATGCCCTTCTGATCGAGTCTTACCCGAAACTTGGCGATTGCTGTTTCATCGCGCGCTGCACAGGCTAGCTTCGTGAACCAGACGTCCACGTTTGCCTCGGGCGACATCCGATCGATATCGGCCATTCCCTGTTGAATGCGCGCCCAGTGCTTCGGCCAGAGATAAGGCTGAACATAAAGATCCTCGTCGCTGCGCAGATGGCCGAAAATGTGGGCGTACATCGCAAGACCGTGTCGCTCCTTGGTGTGTCGCACGACAGTCTTGACCCAGGCATTCAAGTCGTCCCACGATCCGCCCCACTTCGGGAGCAGATAGCGAGCTCCGAGAACATACAGCCGGACATTATCCGGATAGCGCTGAATGCCCTCGACCAATCGCTCATAAGCTTTGTGTTTCGCGATCGGCAGCCGTGTTTCCAACATGAACATCAGCTCGTACCAAACGTAATCGGTTTCCGCGATGTGTTTATGCTCGAGCAGGTAGTCATAGGCTTCGAGCCAATATGCTTGAGCCTGTTTCAGGTCCTCGACTGAAACTTCATTTGCGTAGCCATGCCCTCGATAATACCCGGCAAGGTGATAGAGCTTGGCTGCGTGGGCAAGGTGTGGCGCTGGCGATTGTGGCCTCACTTCTTTCCAGGCCTTGAATGCGTACTGCCAGCTGCCGTCGACATCCATTACGTTCTCAGTCGTCTGGCCGCTCCAATGGCTCAGGTAGAAATCAAATGCCAGATAATCGCGCGTATCCAGCGCGCGCTTCTGTTCTCGGACCTCGGCCGCCCACGCCTCGAGCTCGTCGAAATCGAGCTTCTGCCAATGGAACCAGGTTGATCCGTTGACTCTCGGATCGTGCATGTCTTCGGGCTCGTACCAGGCGAAAGCTCGAGATTGTCCGGAGACCAATCCCAGGGAAATGAGGATGGCGAGGAACATCAATCGCAGCGAAGGCATGACGGCTCCAATGAATACTGATTGGCCACAGATTGCGCCCGAAAGCCTGAGAACTGGTTGTTGGTCCGCAGTGAGTTCAGCGAATGCCTACTGACAAGTTAATGGCTCACGAAATCGGGCGGGATAGCCGTCGCGATGGTGGCGCCTGGCTCATTCGTCTGGCCTGCGAAAATGATTCACGTGAAACATTTGCGGGCCCGCGCGCTCCACACAAAAGGAGACGGCTGGAAACGGGTCGGCCGGACGCATCGTGCGGCAGCGCGGGTTCGAGTGGACGCCGGGACAGTGCTTCGGCGAAACCTGCACGATTGATGCGATTGGTCCATCGATGCCAGCCGAGAGCTCACACGTCTGCCGCACGTGAGTTGGCCCGCAACCAGGCCTGGAGTCCGCAGTTTCGACGTCTGCGCATGCTCCGGGCGCGTCGATTGATCCTCCAGGAACACGAGATCATCTTCCTGGAGTCGCCCGCCGGCGTCCTCCTGCCCTGCAGCATCCTCCAGCCAGTCGCCGCGACGTCGAAGGCCGCAAAAACGAGCCGCGTCGACTGACCAGGCAGCGCAGGACGCTCTAGGCTTGGTGCAGCACCGGGGACCTCATCAAGTAACGATACTGGGCTCAGCCCTCGATGAATTGACTGCCGTGACGAAGCGACTGACTCGCAGGGTCCGATGCCGTCAGGAAACTATCCACGAGCAATATCGTCCGTCCCCTGACATTGATTCACGTGAAACATTTTTGGGGATCGCGGGTCGAACTGACGCCAAACACCCCACTACGAGACGTGCCGCACCGCCGGACTCGGGCACGTGCTCGATGACGAGCGCCACGCCCACCGAGATTGATCGCGTCGTCAGATGAGAGCCCAGAGCGACCGGCCCACGACAATTGATTCACGTGAAACGTTTCGCCCGCCGCGCTCATCGCGCGCCGCCAACCACCGCCGCCTTCACTTCCCAATGCAGAACCGCCCGAAGATCACCCCCAGCACGTCCTCGACACCAATCCGCCCCGTGATTCGTCCCAGCGCATCCGCAGCGAGTCGCAGATCCTCCGCGCGCAGCTCAGCCTCGCTCAAATCGCCAGCGAGGAATGTCTCCAGCGCCGAGAGGCACACGGCAAGCTGCTCCCGATGTCGCGCCTGACTCGGTGGTGGGCCCACTCCGTCGCCAATCCGCGCCTCGATTTCATCGACGACCCGCCGCATCAGCCGATCGAGTCCCAATCCCGTCGTCGCCGAGACCCGCACCGCTTCTCCCGCACCCGACGCACCGCATTCCTTGGTGCCCGGCTTCAGCCCGGCATTGACCGAAACCCCGCCGCTGCCCGCAACCAGATCCTCCTTGTTGAGCACCCGAATCACTGGCACAGCACCTGCCCCAAGCCCCGCAATCTCCTCCGGTACCCCCGCCTCTGACGTTCCACGTGACACGGTCTGATCGATCACCCACAGCACCAGGTCGGCCTCCCGCACCCGGGCCACGGCCCGCCGAACGCCCTCCTGCTCCACCCCTCCGCTTGCCTCTCGAAGCCCCGCGGTGTCCGTCAGCACGACGGCGTAGCCTCCGAGATCGAGCTGGACCTCCAGCACGTCTCGAGTCGTGCCCGCTTCGGTCGACACAATCGCCACCTCGCGGCGCGACAATGCGTTGATCAGACTCGACTTTCCGGCATTGGGCGCTCCCGCCAGCACCACTCGGAATCCATCCCGAACGATCTCCCCACGATGGCCCTCGGCGAGATGCGCCCGCACGTCGCCCGCGAGCGCCTGCACGCGCTCCACCGCTTGTCCGATGGCATCCCGCGCCACGTCCCCTTCATCCGAGAAATCGATTGCCGCCTCGGCAAGTGCAAGCGCCTCCAGCAGCTGCCCCCGCCACCCATCGTAAAGTCGCTGCAACCCGCCGCCTGCTTGACGTAGCGCCTGACGGCGCTGGGCTTCCGTCTCAGCATCGACGAGATCCGCGAGCCCCTCGACCACGGTCAGATCTATTCGCCCGTTTTCGAACGCCCGCCGCGCGTACTCGCCGGCCTCCGCCGGGCGGCACCCGGGCACTTTGCCGATCGCGCCCAGCACGGCGCGGATCACCGCCCCGCCGCCGTGGATCTGCAACTCCGCCATGTCCTCGCCGGTCTCGCTCTTGGGCGCTGGAAACCACAGCACCAGCGCTTCGTCCAGCACCTCGCCCGTTTCCGGATGCCGGACTCGCCGAAACGCTGCGAAGCGCGGCTTCGGACGCGGCGTCGCCATCTGGTCGAGCACGACGCCGGCTGCCGGCCCCGACACCCGGATCACCGCGACGCCCGCCCGCCCACGTCCGCTCGACAGCGCAAAAATCGTCGATGTCGCGTCTCTCATCATCGCCACCAGCCATACCGCAATACCATTCGCCGCGTCATCGCCTTGCTCGCTCTCTCCCTCGTGCGAACCTCGACGACCCCCACCGGCAGCAGATGACGCGCAGGTGGGAGAAGGTCGCGGTCAGGCGCGGCAACGTCCCCGAGCCGATCAAAGCACTCCCGAGCAATGTAGGTTGCGGTGCCCAATGCGCGTCCGGGTACCGCACGAGAGATTCACGTGAAGCACAGTCGGTCGCCCGGTGGTCAGACAAGCTCGGAGTGCTGACGCGAGGTGGTGCCTGTGGTGCAAAGGTGAAACCCGCTACCGAACAAAAGCCTTCCCGGTTGCTTGGCTTCAGCCCGGCGCCGCAACCACCGCGCAATCGAAGAAGCAAGTCTCTTCGGTCGGTTCCCCTGACGCGACGCTTTGGCGTCGCGATCCCGGGTCCTTACGTTTTCGGGTGTTCGAAGCCCCGATGGGAGCACGCCCTCTTCGCTGTTAAGTCACGGCCGAAAACCACATCCCGCACCTCCAATCCCTCCTCCGACGATCTCACGTCATCCTCCTGCACCCGCACTCCATCCTCCAGCACGGCACATCCATCCTCCTGCCGGCTTCATCGATCCTACCACGCTGTCCGCTCATCCTCCCGCCGGCGCCGGCTCCGTCTCGCGCTGCGCGTCACCCCCGTTCCCACGCGCCCCGATCGGCCACAGCTCTGACCACCACCACACGAGAATGAACAGCGTCACCACCAGCGCGCCGCCGGCATAGATCGTCGCCATCGTCGCAAAGCCCCACCGCTCGATCATCCATCCAGCGAGCGGCAGCCCCGGCACCTGGCTGATAATCGCCAGCATGCGCACGCCCATCACCCTCCCGCGCATCTGGTCCACCGATGTCGCGAGCAGCATCATCGCCATCGTCACCATCGAGAGGCTCTGCAGGAACCCGGCGATCGCCAGCAGCACCATGCCCGTCGACGCTGTCGTGACTTGTGCGAACACCACCAGCAGCGCGCACCAAGCCAAAGTCGCCGACATCATCACGCGCGCGAACGGCAAGCGCTGGCCGCTCGCACTCAGCACCATCGAGCCGATGAACGCACCCGCCGCAAAGCTGGCGCTGAGCAGGCCGAGCCCGCTCTGATCCGTGTGATAGACGCCCTTCGCCACATAGGCGAGCAGCCCGCCCGATAGCGGCAGCGTGGTGGCGTTCATCAGGAACGCGAGCCACATCGCCGCCCGCAGTCGCGGCGTGTTCCACACATACGCCAGCCCTTCCACCAGATCCCGCCACGGCGACGCTCGCGCTTGCTTCCCCCTCTCCCCATGCCCTGTACGCGCATCGGGAGAGGGTTGGGGTGAGGGGCGGCCACCTTCCGAAGGTAGCGAGGCAGAACTCAATGAGGGGCGGCCACTTGCATAAGGCTGTGACGAAGGACCCACAGACGCGCGTCCGCTTGCCGCGAGCAACGAAGCATCACTCGCCCCGTCCCGCACTGGCGGCCGCACCAGCAGCACCAGCAGCAAGCTCGACGCATAGCAGGCCGAGACCACCACGTAGGCCGATCCCATGCCCATGCCCGCCAGTACCCCGGCTCCTGTCAGCGCGCCCGCGATGCGCGCGATGTCCGAGGTCGCACGCGAGTTGCCCAACGCACCCACCAGCATATCCTGCGGCACGATCGAGACCACCGTCGCCGCGCGCACCGAGAGATCCGAGGGCCGCGCGAATCCCATCAGCGCCGACAGCGCCAGCACCATCCACGGCCCGAGCTTGCCGAGAAACGCCAGCGTCATCAGCGTCAGCGCAATCGCGAGGTACCAGCCGCGCATCACGCACAGCAGATTGCGATGCCCCACACGATCACCGGCGACGCCGAACAGCGGCGAAAAGATCGTGCCGTAGAAATACATCGCGCCGAACGCGGTGAGCCACATCACCGAGCCCGTCTCGGTGAGCACGTACCAGCCGAGCAGCAACAGCTCCATCTCGAAAGCCAGAGAGGCGAGCAGATCCGCCATCCATTGGACGCGGTAATTCCGCACCCCGAACGGCGCGATCACCGACTGAAGCCGTGCCCCCGCCACCGCTTGTCACTCCCCCGCGCTCGACAGCTCATGGCCGCACGCAATAGTCAGGTTCTCACTTGCTCAGATCGTGCCACGCCCGCGCGCCCCCGCCAAATGATTCACGTGAAACATTCGGTGTCTGGGCTCCAGCGCCGGTTCCAGCTTAACCCAACACCCGCTGGCACCGCCTCGCCTACCCGCTCACGTCGCCGTGCCAGCCGATGACTCGCGATTCAGTAGTTAGAAACTGGAGCAGGTTCTTTCGCCTCGCTTCGTCGAGTGGCCGCAATCGCGCCGGCGTTGCGAAATTCGACTTGACCTCTCCCGACGCCGCACGCCGGCTAGAGCCAAAATGATTCACGTGAAACATTCCCCGCCCGCTGCCCGGTCGCCGACCTGGCACCGCCCACCACGCACCCGCGAGCCACAAGACCGATCCTCCAGGACCTGCGAAGCATCCTCCTGCTCTCTCCACGCATCCTCCCGTTCTGCGCCGCCATCCTCCCAATCCTCCAGCGCATCCTCCCCACCGCCCGCGACATCCTCCGCACGCATTCCTGACCGCGCCCTGCCGCGGGTTCCTGTGCCGCTTGACCGCCCACCCCGCGTCCCCTGATCATGCCCCCAATCTCCAACGTCCGAACCAACGGACGGGCAACGAGCACCCAAAAACGTCAAAGGCAGGAAACCACCACTCCCATGCAAACCACACCAACCACCCTCACGCGGCTGTCGAAGCTGATCGCCGCGCCCATCGTCGCGACTGCACTGGCTGCCGGCACCACGACTGCCAGCGCCCAGGCTCCCGCCGCCGCTCCGTCCGGCGGTGGCATTACTTGGAAGGTCCAATCGACCTGGCCGCAGGCCAACCTCCTGCACGAGTCGCCGCAGATCATGGCCAAGCAGGTCGAGGAGATGTCCGCTGGCCGCCTCAAAATGAACGTGATGCCCGCCGGCACCCTTGTCGGCGCCTTCGAAGTCCTCGACGCCACCCACAAGGGCGTCATGGACGCAGCCCACAGCTGGGCCGGCTACTGGACCGGCAAGAACATGGCCGCGGGCCTCTTCGGCCCGCCGCCCGCCGGCCCCTTCGGTCTCGGCCGCGACGAGTTCCTCTCATGGCTTCACAACGGCGGCGGCATGGATCTTTATAACGAGCTGCTCCAGAAAGAGCTGAAGCTCAACGTCGTCGCCTTCTTCACGACCACGCTCGCCTATTGGGAATCGTTCGGCTGGTTCAAAAAGCCGTTCGATAACCTCGCGGATCTCCGCAAGATGAAGTTCCGCACCTCCGGCCTCGGCCTGATGATGATGCAGCAGATGGGCGTGCCGGCCGTGCAGATGCCCGGCGGCGAGGTGATCCCCGCGCTCGAGCGCGGTACCATCGACGGTGCCGAGTGGGCGATCCCGAGCCACGACATCCTGATGGGCTTCCACAATGTGACGAAGTTCATGTACGTGCCCGACATGCGTCAGCCGCCGGGCATCCAGGAGTTCCTGATCAACAAGACCAAGTGGGACGAGCTGTCGCCCGACCTCAAGGCGATCGTGAAGAACGCGCTGCTCGCCGAGATCATGCGGATGAACAACGCGTCGATTGATCTCGAGAGCAAAGCGGCGAAGGAGCTGGTCGAGAAGCACGGCGTCAAGATCATGCGGACGCCGGACGAGGTCCTGCGCGCCCAGCTCGAGGCCTCCGACAAGGTCTTCGAGGAGGAAGCGAAGAAGAATCCGTTCTTCGCCAAGGTGCTGGCCTCGCAGCGCGAGTTCGCGAGCCGCGTCGTGCCTCACGCTGCTCAGATGCGCCCGCCGCTCGAGCGCGCCGTCGAGCGCTACTGGTCGAAATGAGCTGTCTGCGTTGGGTGTCTGGCCTTCGGCCTGACACCCTCTCCGAAGCATTGTCGCAGCAAGCCGCTGCCGCCCTTCAGCCGGCACCAGACCCGACGCCTGGCACCGGCTCAAGTGCCGCGCCAACGCCGCTTCTTTGTTGATTGGACGCCCGCCGCGAATCTTGCAATTCTAATACGACTGATTCATTTGAACGGAAATAATCTGCGCACGGCATTGTGATATTTCTGAACCCGACATCACAGAAATTTCGGATGGACATCAGTGCGGGACGACGACAAGAATCGCCGGCAGGAGCGTCGGCGGAGCGTGCGCGAGGCATCCATCATCACGGGCGATGGCCGCTCACCAATTTCATGCGTAGCGCTGGATCTCTCGCTCAGCGGCGCCCGCCTCCACATCCACGACCAGTCCGAGGTGCCTGACAGCTTCCGATTGCTCCTCATCGGGACCGGCGAGGAGCACTCCTGCGCCGTCGTCTGGCGCGCAGGAGAAGAAATGGGTGTACGGTTCGGCCGCTGAGCGGCCGAACCCAATGTGTCGTTGGCGAGCCGTACAACTCCGTCTGATCGGCTGCAGGTTTTCTGGAAATGCTCAACTCCAGTAGGGCGGCACGTTGTAATGCCGGTAGGTTCGCGTTTCCCAGTTGCGGTCAGCCCACGCGTCATCGCTGAATTCGGGCGCGTCGTGCAACTGTTGTTCCGTGATGTTGGTCATGTACCCACCGAGCCCGGTGTCATAGTACAGCGCCCCCCACGGAATCGGATAGTGGCTGTGCGCGAGGCCGAGCAGGCCGCCGAAGCTCATAACCGCGTACGCTATGCGCCCCGACTCTTTGTCGATCATCAGATGATCAATCGAACCGATTTTGTTCCTGTTAGGGCCATAAACGTCGGCACCTTCAACATCTTCGCTCGAGATCATCTGGTGATCCGGATGTGTTGTGCTTTTCGGCATGGCAGACTCCTGTCACGTATGGTTCGATCTGACGTATCTGGAAAACGTGAAGCGAACCGTTTGGGTTCCGACGACGGTGTCCTCTCGTCGCAACGCCTGATTGCTCATGCAAGTCGGCCACGCGTGCACATTGGCGAGAGAAGAAACTCCCTCCGCAGCTCGAGACCTCGGCTGTTCACCGACTCCGGTGTGACGTCCGGCTACTGATCCCTCAACCTCTGCATCACCCCCTCCGAGAACAGCCGCATCGATCGCAAGATCCGCTCCTGCCCGAGATAGCCGAAGCTCATCTGCGCAAGCATGTGACGCACACCCGCGCCCTTGAGCTCGCTGATCTGCTCCGCCACCTCTCGCGCCGTCCCGTAGATCGCGCCGTTGTTCAAAGCGAACCGCACGCCCTCGTCGTCCGAAACCTCAGGATTGGTCCACGCATTGAGCATTACCGGGTCGATACGAAACTCGGGCGGATTGTAGTCCACGCGCGCATGCGTCATGTGCTGCCGGGTATTGAGCAGCGCCGCCGCGAGATCATCCTCCGCCTCCGCCCGGCTGTCCGCCACATAAACATGTCGCCACACCGCAGCATCGCGCCTGAGGCGCGCCTGCTCCGCCGCGCCAAGCCCGCTCTCCCGCAACCCCTTCTCGTAGAGCCCGAGCCTCTCCTTCAGCACCGGAATCGAGAGCCGCAGCGTCATGATCGGCGCGCCCTGTCGCCCTGCCGCTTCGAAGGACGCCGGCGACACGGCGCTGAGCCAGATCGGGGGATGCGGCTGCTGAAACGGTCTCGGCCTGAGCGCCGGAAAGCTCAGGTCATAGAACTTTCCCTTGTAGGCGAACGGCTCTTCTGTCCACGCCCGCCTGAGGATCTCGATTGCCTCCGCCGTTCGCTCCCGGCTGTCGTTGCTCCGAAGGCCATAACCCACATACTCGTATTCATTGAAGATTGATCCCCGCCCAATTCCCACATCGAGCCGGCCCTTGCAGAGATTGTCGAGCAGCGCCAACTGCACTGCCAGCCGCACCGGATGCCGCAACGTCATTTGAATGACCGCAAATCCAATTCGAATGCGGTCGGTTTTCATAGCCAAGGCGCCGACGAACGGAATCGGATCGCAATAGACGCTTTCGCCGGTAAAGTTGTGCTCGGTCAACCAGACCCCGTCGAAGCCGAGCTTCTCAGCGGCGCAAGCTTGCGCCAATTGCTCATCGATTGCCGCACTGTCTGCCTCGGGCGAGGGCGAATGCGCCAGCGTCAACCAGCCGAATTTCATGGAGCCTGCCCCTCGATTGCAATCGAAACCACAGCTGATACCGCCGCGCGGTTGCTCTGTCGCAACGCTATCGCTCTTGCCGCAAGGCGACAAGGTTGACTGCTGTCGTCCGTTCTCGGAACCCCGGCGCGGACGCACAACGCTCGTGCAAATTGCATCGAACTCTGGGGTGGATCGCCCAGGACGTTCTTCCGCGCTTCTGCTGGTCGCCCATGCAGCTCGGGCATGACGGCCCGTCATCGAAAATGCTAGCGTCGCGTCGCGAGCGAAGTCATCGTGCACGCCGCTCTCGCTGCACAGCTTGGCGCCGCCGCACGGCAATGAAAGGCGATATCAGATGCCATCGAAACGCATGGTCCTCGAGATCGGTATGGGCACCGACATTCGCGGCGCCGACTCCACCAAAGCCGCGGTGCGCGCCCTCCGCGACGCGCTCTGGCACAATTCGCTGTCGATCGCGACCGCCCTCAATCAGCCGCTCGAAGCCATGCAAGTCGCAGTCAAGATCGGTGTGCCGCGGCCCGAGACGGTCGACAAAGCCCAAGTTCTCGCCGTCCTGCCCTATGGCAAAGGCACCGTCGAGGTCGTCGAGGGCGGCCTCGAGATCAAGAACGACGAGGGTACCGACTCGACGATGATCGCCAACGCCGTCGCCATCGTTTCGCTGAACGTTGCCTGAGGAGCTGATCATGCCCAAGAAACGCGTCATCCTCGAGCTCGGCAGCGGCAACGACCTGCACGGCTCCGACTACACCAAGGCCGCTCTCCGCGCTGTCCAGGACGCACTCCATCACAGCTCGCTGGCGTTTATCCGCTCGCTCGCGATCGACAAGAAGTCGATCGACGTTGAGGTCACCATCGGCGTGCAGCACCCCGAGAAGGTCGACATTGAAAAGGTCAAGGCCTCGCTTCCCGTCGGTCGGGTCACCGTGAAGGCGGTGAAGGGCGGGCTCGACGTTCCGGACCCCGAGAACAATGATCCCGCCGTCATCGCCAGCGCCGCGATCGCCGTGCGAGTCGATCTGCCATGAATTGGCGTCAGACCTTTGGCTCTCCCAGAGTCCGGAGCACTATGATCTAGTCGCCATCGATCCTGGGTGGCCCGCCATCAGCTTGCTTCTTCTTCTGGACGGCAGTTCCTTCCGCCGGCTCGCAGGCGACGCGGCGCTTGCTGTCCGCGACGGCTTTCCATGCAAATTGCTTCGATTTGATCTCGCGATCGAGCGTGTTTTGGAGCTCCCGCTCACGCCTTTGAGCGGCGAGCCGCTCCTCGGCGCCTTTTGCTAGGCCGAGGCGCGCTTGCTCGAGTTCCCGCTCGGTGCTTTCGTGCTGCCGGATCGCCATGGCGCATGCGCGCACAAGATCGCCGCCGGATAGCGCCGTCGCCGGCTCATGTGAAGCTTGGATGGACAAAGACGGGCTGGGTGTTGCTGACGCCAGTCCCGTCGCTGCGCTGCCTGTCGGCAATGATTCAGCGTCCCGTCGGCCCTTGCTCTCCGGCGCGATCAAGGCGGGAGATGGCGTGGATTTCGCGTCCTGATCCTCTGGACGCAAAGTCGGGATGCGACCCAGCTTGGAACTTAGGTCGTCGAGTTTCTTCGACACCGTTTGAAGCGTGTCATCGCGGCTGCGCGCATGGGCACCGTTGGCATCGGCGATCGCCGAGAATTTCTGATCGAGGTTGGTCAGCGCATCGTTCCTCGCGCGGGCGGCGGAGTCCAGCTTTTGAGCGATCGCGGTCAATTGCCGATCGAGACCTGATCCCACTGCCTCCATCTTCTGGGCTGCTGCTGCTGACGCAGTTTCGGCCGCCGATAGACGCCGCTTGAGCTCGTCTACGCTCGCAACGAGAGCATCGTTGTCTCGTCGAGCCCCACTTCCTGTCGACAATTGATCGACCAGCGCAAACCCTTGTGCAACTTTGTTGTGCAGTTCCGTCAGGTCCGACGACAGCGCGCTGAGCTTCGGATGCACATCCCTGAGCGGAGCGAGATCCGAGGCCAGCCGCGCCCAACCGTCACTCTGGCCGGCAGTTTGCCCGCTCGGTCCGCCAGCATAACGGTTCGCGAGTAATGCTTGAGCCAGCTCGGTGTTGCTCCGCATTGCATAAACAGTGATCGCCGAAGAGCCGGTTGCGGCGACAACGGCGGCGGCCAATAAGCTGGCAATAGAACGTCCGCTTGATCCTGGCTGTCCCGGAGGCTTCTCCAATTTGCGAGCTGACGCAGGCTGGTCCGCAGCTTCGCGTGCGATTGTGCTCTTCGAGAACCGGTCAACGAAAACCCAAACGTGGCCCTCGAGGTCACGACAGGCGAATTCCCGCTCGGTGCCGTCCTCGCCCTGAGGCTCGAGAATGATGGTTGCGCCCTGCTGCGCAACGTGCCGATAGAACTCATCCAGGTCGTCGACGGCGATTTGGCAACCGGCTGTCGTTTGAAAAGAAATGCTTTGCGGACTGACCAGCTTTTGCGGAGCCAATTCCGCTGCGAGCCCGACGACCATGTCGTTGAGCCGCAGGAAAATCTGGCGGTCCTCTTTGACAGCGATGTTCCGAGCGTCTTCGCGGTGAAAGCGGAAAACACGCTGGAGCCAGGAAGCTGCACTTTCTACGTCGCGATAAACCAATGTCAGAGTGGAACTCGTCACGCTCGTCACCTCAGCAACCAGTCTTATCAGCGACGTTTGATTCCGCGCATCGGAAACGGAGCACGCCACTTTCGAAGATAGGACAGTTTGCTACAGAATTGCGACAAAGGGGAACAGGTCGCTTCACCACCGCGAAGACGCAAGTAGTCCGGCGACGATCCAGAGCTGCGGCAACTGATGCTCACAGCGACCATAATGATGCGATCGTGGCTAACCGCAACTCATCACGCCTCGGTCCTGTCCTTGGCACGTGCGTTCTCGCGGCGGCGGATGTCTTTCAGCTCCGGGTCCATCTTGTCGAAGGCGATCAACGGCGCGAACGTCTTGAAGATCCGATTGGTGACGCGCCCGCGATGTCGGAAGTAGACCCACATTTTATCGAGCTCGCTTCCGAGCTTCACCTTCTGCGCATAGGCCGTCTGCCCCGACTGGAATCGCTTCGCCCCGTGCGTGATCGCGAACTTCACACCCTCCGCCCATGCGACGAAGAACAGATTGTAGTCCCGCCCGATCGGATACCGCATGCCCCAGAACTTATCGATGATGCGATCCTTCTCGATGAACATCAGCTTGTAGGCGAGGAGGCGGCCCTCCACGCGCAGCAGCATGCACGCCGCCCGCTCGCCGAGCCCCTCCATCACGCGGCGGAAGTAGTCTGGCGACAGCTGCTCGAAGTCGCCGTAATCGAACCGGCTGTTCTTCCGCGTCTCCTCATAGAGCTCGAAGATCTCCTGCTCGAGCCCCGTGATTGACCGCGTGATCTCCACCTCCACTTTGTTTCGCGTCTTTAGCTTGCGCCTGAGCGTCGAGCGATTGTTGGCAGAAAGGCTGTTGATGTACTCGCCTTCCGATTTGTACGGCAGCTCCAGCACGCAAACCGGCAGGCTTGCAATTCGCGAGAACCCGGCCGCCGCGATTGCTCCGGACACTGGTCCCGTTTCGCGATCCGCCAGGTCCTTGATCGCCAGCAGCGGTATCTTCTCCCTTTCCGCCTTCTTCTCGAAGCCCTCGAGCAGCGCTTTCATCACCTCGCCGCGCTCGACGGTAGACAGCGCCGGATCGAACCCAAGATGGCAGCGATCGGTCAGCGGCGAGCCAAGCCCCATCACGGGAATCGCGACCAGTCGCGGCACCGTGCGATTGAGCCATTCCCCGATCGGCCGCCAACGTCCCTGCAGCGGCGTATCGAGGCGATACGTCACGTGGAAGATCGGAGCGGCCGCAACGATCGCCTCACCGCGCTTGACTGCGATCGCTTCGAACCGGAAGCCGGGCGGCGGCACGACCTCCACTGCGGCGTAGTAGTTCCAGCCCTCCGCCTCGTCCGGAAATAGCCGCAGCCAATCCGCTTGCGCGATCTCTCGCACCCCCGCGAAGTACGCGACGCTGAACTCTTGCGACCGTGTCATTTCGCCATGTGACCCACTACCTGCGCCGGCACCGGCCATCGGCAGATGCCCAAGTCCGCGCTGGATTCCGCAACTCCACCGGACGGCTCCCATTACGACTAGGTGACCCGGCTGCGTCCCATCGTCGACCAAAATCCGGCGGCGAGGCGCCACAATCGCCGGTTATGCTTAGCGTTTTCTTGGGAGGTGTACTGTGACCGAGCCCGTCTGCAAAATGCGGCGCTATGCGCCGCTGCTGCTCCTTGCCCTTGTACTCGTGCCGAGTGCCCTGCCGCTCACGCCTGCCATCGCTCAGGAACCTGCGAAAATGATCGAGCGCACCGTTTCTGTGTCCGCCACTGGCAGCGCCTCGGCTGAGCCCGACCGTGCCTCGATATCCACCGGCGTCATGACCGATGCCGCGACCGCCCGCGACGCCATGTCCGCGAACACCACCGCAATGAAGCGGCTGATTGACGGTCTGAAGTCTGCGGGCATCGACCCGAAGGACATTCGGACGACGCACATACAAGTCAATCCGCGCTACAGCCAGGCCTCCAGTAAGGGCGAACGTCAATCGCCCGCAGTTATTGGCTATACCGCCATCAATCAAGTGCGCATCATAGTTCGCGATCTGAAGCGCCTTGGTGAGATCCTCGATCAGTCCATCACGCTCGGCGCCAACCAGATGGGCGGCGTATCCTTCGAGGTCTCCGAAGCCGAGACCTTGCGCGATGAGGCCCGCAAGCAGGCCATGGCCAACGCCCGCCGCCGCGCCGAGCTTTACGCAACGGCAGCAGGTGCCGGCCTCGGCCCGGTAGCTACGATTTCAGAGTCGATCCACGGACCCCAGCCGCGTCAGACGTTTGCCACCGGACGCGCCGCCATGGCCGAAGCCGTCCCCGTCGAGCCCGGAGCGATCGACCTCACTGCTCAGGTCCACGTCACCTACGCGTTGAAGTGAACACTGAAGGTGCCTGGCTTTGCCCTGGCGCCCTTCGGCCAGGTCGCGGATCTCGACGCATCAGTGCCGAGGCTCGGGGCTGAGCACCAACGGCGCGGCGCCCGAGAGCCCTGTTCGCTCAACCGGCCTTGTTGACCTTCACTGCCGGCATGGGCTGCATCTCCTCGCGATAGCCAAGCTTCTCCACGAGGCCCTTCGCGAACGCCGCCGTCCGGTCGACCACGAGCTGCCGCTGCTTGTCGAGCGTGATGATGTGATAGCTGTCTTCGAGCACCGTCATCTCGACTGGCCCGCCAAGCTTTCGTTGCAAGTAAAGGCTGTTGTCGATGTCGGCGATGTCATCCTCGCGCGGATGCAGGATCAGCGCCGGCGTCTTCACATCGCGCAGGCGCCGCTTTACGTCCACCACCAGGCTGTTGAAATGCGCAAACGCGCGCAAGGGTGTCGAGAACACACCCGCACCAGCGCTGTCGCCGGAGAGCATGCTGTTGACGACGAACGCGCGAATGCGCTCATCCTTGAGCCCGTAAGGCTCATGCTCCGCGATGTTGAGCTCGAGCTTGATCGGCGTCGGCCTCACATAACGCAGCGCGCGTGAGTACCAAGGCATTGCCCAGCCGTTGAGCCACAGTGTCGGCGCGAAGAGAGCCAGCCCGTGCACGCTCTCCGGCCGCTGCTGCGCAAGCCGGATCGCCAGGATCGCGCCCATCGAGAGCCCGCCGGCAATGATGACATCGCAATGCTCTTGCAGCCGCCGATGCGCCTCCTCGACACTGTCGTACCATTGCTGCCAGGTCGAGGTCCGCAGGTCCTCGACCGACGAGCAGTGGCCGGCAAGCTGACAGCAAGAAACCGTGAAGCCCTCGCGCGCCAAGCCTTGCGCCACGTACCGGAGCTCCACGGGCGTTCCCCCGAGACCATGAATGAGCAAGAACCCGACGCGCCCACTCTTGTGAAACGTACTTCTGTCGACGACGTTCATTCTTCTATTTTTGTCCACAGGTTATCCACATGTACTCAGACGGTGCTTTTAGACGGTTCCCATCTGCCGTGCTACCCGGAATTCGCCCGTTAGCATGCGACAAACGGGAGCCCCCCTTGGAGGTTCCCGGCCGCGTCTCTTCAGTTAGGAGGAAAGCCGTCTCAGGCCTTGCTGACGCGCGTTAGCAGCACATCCAGCAGCTTGAGCGACAAGGCGATTTCCGACTTCGTCATGTGCAGGTTCGGCGCCAGAGTGACGACGTTCTTGTAGTAGCCGCCGATATCCAGAACCAAGCCGTACTGGCGCCCATCGACATCGAGATCGGCCTTCATGGCCTCGTCGACCATCATGTCGGTGAGTCGCTTTGACGGCGTGAAGCTGTCGTGCGCCTCGCAGATCTCCATGCGGAGCGCCATGCCGAGGCCGTCCACGTCCCCGACGATTTTATGCCGCTTCTTGAGCTCCTTCAGCCCGTCGAGCAGCAGCGCGCCCTTCTCCATCACCATGGACTCGTAGTCGGTCTCCTGGAGCATCCGCATAGTCTCGAGCGCGACGCCCGTGCCCATCGGATTGGAGTTGAACGTCGAGTGCGTCGAGCCGACGGGAAAGATCTGAGGATTGATCAGCTCTTCTCGAGCCCAGAGCCCTGCCAGTGGATTGAGCCCATTGGTGATTGCCTTGCCGAACACCAGCACATCCGGCGTCACGCCGAAGTGCTCGATCGACCACAGCTTGCCTGTCCGGTAGAAGCCCATCTGGATTTCATCGACCACCATCAGGATGCCGTGGTCGTCGAGCACCTTTTTCAGGCCTTTGAAGAAATTCATTGGCGGCAGCACATAGCCGCCCGTGCCTTGCAGCGGTTCCACATAGAACGCCGCGTACTCGGCCTCACCCACCTTGGGATCCCAAAGACCGTAGTATTCGGTCTCGAACAGCCGGGCGAACTGTTGCACGCAGTGCTCGCCGTACTCTTCCTTTGTCATGCCTTTGGGTCCCCGGAAGTGATAGGGGAACGGCACGAACATGGCGCGGTCGCCGAAATGGCCGTAGCGCCGCCGGTAACGGTAGGACGATGTGATCGCGGACGCGCCGAGCGTGCGGCCATGATAGCCGCCCTCGAATGCGATCATCAGCGACTTGCCCTTCTTGAAGTTGCGGACGATCTTGAGGCTGTCCTCGATCGACTGGCTGCCGCCGACGTTGAAATGCACGCGACCCTTGTGGCCGAATTTCTTTTCGGCATCCTGCGCGATCACGGTCGCCAGCTCGATCTTGTCCCGGTGCAGATACTGCGACGCCACTTGCGGCAGCGTGTCGAGAGTCCGCTTTACCGCATTGTTGAGCCGTGGATTGCGATAGCCGAAGTTGACCGCCGAGTACCACATCTGCAGGTCGAGGTATTCCCGCCCGCGGCTGTCGAACATCCAGGAGCCGTCGCAGCCGGTGAAAATTTTGGCTGGATTCGTGTAATGCACAGTGTCGCCGTGCGAGCAATACTCGGCTTCGAGCGCCAGCAGCTCTTCGTCCGACATGGGCGTTTGTGCGTTCGACGCCCCGTCGGCCCAATGCATCGATTTGTCCATGTTTACTCGTCCCTACGCGCTTCGATGCCGTCCGCAATGGCGGCGTTTTCCGAAAGCCAGCTTGCAAACAGCTGTGTTGCCTCTGCGAATGTGGTGAATGGGAAATGCGGCAGGTCGTTCGATCGGCAGTGCCGGATCAGCGAAGATTTGGCGAGAACGAGGTCGGCTTGTTCTGCGACGCAGTAGTCGGAGCGCCCGTCACCGACCACGATCTTGATCTGCCGAACGGCGCGATCAGAGAACTGGCATTTGCAGTTGCCGGAGAGCGCGCGGCAGTCGCTCCGCGCGTGCGGAAATGTGAGACGCCAGCGATCATCGCCGAGCCATGCCATGTGATTGGCGTAGTATGGCAGGTGTGCGAAGCCTGTCCGTTTGAGCACCGATTGGACGGTTCGGTCGAGGCCGTCCGACACGACCGTCAAGCCCAGGCCGTTGGCTTCACAGAGTTCCACGAACTCCGCGAAATAGGGATCGATGTCGATCCTGGAGACGAAATCGTCGAGCTCGTCGGGGCTCGCACGCACCAAATCGATCTGACGCACGAGGCATTCTCGCGAGCCGATCTTGCCGGACTTCCACTCTTCCTCGATCTCCAGCCACTTCCGGTCGGCGAAGCGCTCGAGAAGGAGATCGGTGGTATCGACGGCTGCAATTGTGCCGTCAAAGTCGACGAACACGTGACAGTTAATGCGAGAACTCGACACGTAGCCCCAACTCTTTGATTACCGGAACATTGTGGGTGGCCCCAAACCGGGGGCTTCCATAGCCTGTCTCGGCCGCTCCGGGAACAGTGTTGCAGCGATCTCGGTTAACAAAATCGCGTGTTCACCCCGATCCATCGCGCTGTGGGGCATATACTTCAGGGATTCGCAATGGCGAGAGCGACAACTCGACACGTCTGAATGCCGCCAGCAAGCAAAGTCTTCAGCTCTGCATGCCCCATTTTCGAACCGTTGCTGCCTCGAGATTTCGGAAAATCAGGTTTTCAACCAGAAAGCCGATCAAAATGACTGTAAACAGCCCTGCGAATACACTTGGAATCTCGAGCTGGTTCTTGCTTTCATAAATGAACCAGCCGAGCCCGCCTTTTCCCGACGAGGCACCGAACACCAGCTCCGCGGCGATCAGCGTGCGCCACGCGAATGCCCATCCGATCTTCAATCCTGTGAGAATGGACGGGAACGCGGCGGGAATCAGAATCTTGCGGACATAGGAGATTCCGCTCAATCCATAGTTCCGCCCCACCATGCGGAGCGTGTTCGACACCGACTTGAACCCCGAATGCGTATTGAGTGCCACTGCCCACAGCACCGAGTGCACCAGCACGAAGATGATCGACTTGTCGCCGAGCCCGAACCAGATCAGCGCCAGTGGCAGCAGCGCGATCGCCGGCAGCGGATTGAGCATCGCCGTCAGCGTCTCCAGGAAGTCGTTGCCGATCGTGGTCAGGATCGCAAGCGTCGTCAGCAGCGTCGCAAGCAAGAGCCCGGTCGCATACCCTTGCAGCAGCAGCCGCACTGAGTTGAGACCCTTGGAGAACAGCTCGCCGGACAGCATGGCGTCATAGAGGGCAACCATTGTCGCGGAGAACTTCGGCACCAGCAGCGCGTTCTCCTGGCACTTGCCGCTGGCGACCACGTTGTAGCCGCGATAGAGCATCGACGGGATCGAGACGACAACCTCTGCCAGCCATAACACCCAGTTGACGAAACCCAGCACCAGGGCTGCTGGCCAATAGGCGACATTGGGCAGACCGCTGTACCAGCTCGTCGGCAGCTTCCAAGCGCCGTCGAACTGCACCGCATTCATACAGCTCGCATAGCCTTGCCAAAGCAAGGCCAGCAACGCCAGGATGAAGAGCTTGCGCAACCAGGCCTGATTGTAGATCTGTTCCCAAATCGTCAGCGGCTTCTCAACCACGCCGAATGTTTTCTCAGTGTCGGTCTCGCGAACGTATTCGGGCCGGTTTCCGGGCGCGACTTTGTCAAGCATGGGGCTGCGCCTCCCGCTCTTCCACCGTGTCGGTGAACAACATGTTATGAATGCGATCCGAGAGCTTCAGGCCCAACTTCGGATCGATCGGGTCGGTGCCGTCGCTGTTAAGCTCGGCCTTCACCTGGCCCGGATGCGGCGACAGCAGCAGAATACGGTTGCCGATCAGCACCGCCTCCGGGATTGAGTGTGTCACGAACAGGACCGTGAATTTTGTATCTGCCCAGAGCTGCAGCAGCTCGTCCTGCATCTTGCGTCGTGTCAGCGCGTCGAGCGCCGCGAACGGCTCGTCCATCAACAGGATATCCGGTTCCATCGCCATCGCCCGTGCAATGGCCACCCGCTGCTTCATGCCGCCAGACAGCGTATGCGGATAAGCGTCCGCGAATTTGGCGAGGTTCACCTTCTCAATGTACTGCAGCGCCCTTTCCTCGGCCTCCTTGCCCCGCATCTTGCCGGAGGACTCGAGCGCGAACGTCACGTTCTTCTTGACCGTCTTCCACGGCAGCAATTGGTCGAACTCCTGGAACACCATGCAGCGATCGGGCCCCGGCTTTTTGATCACCTGCCCTTTGAGCTTCAGGCTCCCCTCCGTCGGCGCCATGTACCCGCCCACGGCCTTGAGCAGCGTGGATTTCCCGCACCCCGATGGGCCCAGCAGCACGAACCGGTCGGACGGCAGCACGTCGAAGCTCACCCGGTAGGTGGCGGTCACCAGATGCTGCTTGGTCTTGTACTGCAGCGTCACCCCGCTCACCTGCAGGAGCGGCGCGGGCGCTGGGACGGATTGGTTCACAGGGTGCCCTCCCGGGGTCAGCAGTCTTTTGGCCGCTATGTGCGCCGGTCCGACTTCTCAGTTCAAGCGAATTCGGTCATCGAGCTATAGGTCGGAGTGAGCCGACCACCAGATCGTTCAGCATTGGGCCGCAGCACCCATTCCGGCGACGTCCGACAACTTCAGCGCAAGCGCTTGTCCAGAGATCAAAGTCCCCCTTCCCCCCGCTTTTCCGTCAGCGCAACCGTCACATAGGTCACGAACGCCGCCAGTAATCCCGTCAGATACGGTGCCTTCACCCCGAACACATACTTGCACCACACCCACATCAGGATGCCCGCCAGCAGCGACGAGATCGCACTTGCAGGTCCGCCAAAGCGCGTGAACATCCCGAACATCACCACCACGAAGGCCCCGGCACTCCCGAACGCCGACGCCGTCTCGACGAGATCTTTGATCCGATCCACCGTGCCCGCCAGCAGGTAGGCGACAATGCTCAGGACTAGCACGGTCAGCCGTACATTCCAGAGCTTCGCCTTGTCCGATAGGTCGTCCTTCACTCGCGTCAGGATGTTGTGCGAGATCTGCGCTGCCGGCGCGTGCAGCGCCGCGTGCACGACCGAGAGGATCGCTGACACCATTGCTCCGAGAAACAGCGCATAGGTCGCCCCGGGCAGGAACATCTCGGCAAGCTTCGGCACGATTTGCTCCGTCTCCGTCAGCCCCTTGATCAGGCTCGGCCCCGTGAGCCCAAGATAGATCGGGACTAGTCCCATCGCCAGATAGAGCAGTCCACCGATGATCGTTCCCGCCCGCGCCACCTGCGCCGATGCCGCGCCCAGGAACCTCGAGATCAGCTCCACCGAGACGATGCTCCCGCACAGCACGATCGCCAGCTTCTCGATTTTGCCCAGCGAATCGTCGTCCGCACCGCCAAGCACGGCGAGCCGCTCGCCCGTCGCCCCCGCGAGGCTCTTCTCGAACCCTACCGACGCCATGATGAAGTACGCGAGCGCCAGCAGCCCGATGATCACCGCCAAGCCCTGAATGACGTCGGTCACCGCGTCGGCGAGCAATCCGCCGATCACCGAGTAGAGCCCCACAATCACCGCGGCGATCAAGATCGCCGTTGCAAGATCGATTCCGCCACTCGAGCTCAGAATCTGCCCGAACGCCCTGATCTGCGCTGCTGCCCAGAACAGCGATCCCGGCAGCAGAATGATCACGAACAGCTTTTCGACCTCCGCCGAATACCGCTGCCGGATCATGTCCGCGAAAGTCACCACTCCCCGCCGCCATAATGGCGCCGCCAACAGCAGGCCCACGATGACGACGGCAATGCCATAGCCGAAAGGGTCGATCAGCGCGCCGGACAGGCCTTTGTCATAGATCTCCCCCGCTGAGACCTGGATCGCCTCGGCGCCGAACCACGTCGCGAACACTGAAAACGCGACCAGCCCCACGCCAAGCGACCGGCCTGCGATGATGTAGTCCTTGTCCGAAGTCATCCGGCGCGACACCCACGCTCCGATCGCGAACTGGATCAAAACGTAGGCGAGCAGCGCACCGAGAATGCCGGTGTTGACGGTCGTGGTCATGGGTTCTGCCGGATCGAGGCGTGCGATGCCGGACTTTAGCAGCCATCATGTCGTGCTGGTCAACTCGGGCCACGACCCGCGGCAAGCTGGTTCGGCCGGCTTGACCGAAAGCGCTCAAAGCTTCCCGAGGAACGCTCCGCCCAGCAGCGGCCCGGCTTTGCCGCTCTGAATGAGAACCGCGCATGCGTCCGCGCCCGGCTGCATGATCGAGTCGCGATTGAGCCTGATCGTCGCTGCTTGACCGCTCCACATCCCAACGGCCGTTACGTCACGCACGACATTGACGTACTTCAGCATCTTGCCGTGGTTCTCTCCCGATTTGATCGGTACCTCGACCTCGCGCTTGAGCATCAGCAGCCAGATGTCCGCATCCTTTTCAGTCGCACCGTTTGGCGCCGCGCCTGTCTCGATCAGCAGTTGGCTTCCTTCGAGTTTGATCTGGACCGGCACGCGAATCTTGGCGAACACCCCGGCGTGAGCCTCGATCGCCGCGTCGACCTCCTTGCTGCTCGCACCATTGGTGTGCGCCACGCCATTGATCACGAGTTGCGGCGTATAAATTCGGCCATCGCCTCTGGACTTCGCGTAGTACCGCTGCCGCGCCGAGAATTTTGGACTGGCAAGCGTATCCTTCCAGCCGAGGTAATCCCAGTAGTCGACCGGAAATGTCAAAGCGACGAGATCGCCCTTCGCGGCATAGCTTTGGAGCAGTGCATCGGCTGGCGGACACGACGAGCAGCCCTGGCTGGTGAAAAGCTCGAGCACTGCCCGTGGCCCATCGATCGGTGTCGCGGTCCCCTGCGCTTGGGCCGAGCCCAAAAACCCCATCCAGCTCGTGACCAGCCCTGCAAGCATTGTGAGCGCACTCGCCCAAAGGCTGCGGGTGTGCAGGCGACTGAGATGTGATGCCATTTTCCGAGGCGGGATCATGTCCAACATATCGCTGCAACTGTACTCGATTGCGAGTCACGAACCGGTGAAAACAGCGATAGTGCTTACCGGGTTGAGGACGAGCTGCATCAGCAAAGCAGCCGGCCCGAAAGCCGGCTGGTTTGCTATCGGCCGCTTTGCCCGAGCTTCAAGCCGCCGCCAAATTCCTGAGCACGTACGGCAGGATACCGCCGTGCCGGTAGTAGCTGAGCTCGTCCTCGGTATCGATACGGCAGAGCACGGTGACGCGCTTTGTCGCCCCATCCGCGAAGGTGATGTTCACCGTCACGTCCTGCCGCGGCTTCAGGCTTGCCAGCCCTTCGATCGTCACAACTTCGTTACCCGTGAGCCCGAGGCTGGCGATGTCCATGCCGTCCTTGAAAACGAGAGGCAGCACGCCCATGCCGACCAGGTTCGAGCGATGGATCCGCTCGAACGACTGGCAAACCACCGCTCGCACGCCGAGCAGCGCGGTTCCCTTCGCTGCCCAGTCGCGCGATGAGCCCGTGCCGTACTCTTTGCCGGCGAAGATCACCAGCGGCGTTCCCTCCGCCTTGTACTTCATCGCCGCATCGTAGATCGACATTTCGCTCTTGCTCGGCGTGTAGATTGTATTGCCGCCCTCCTTGCCGCCGAGCATGAGGTTCTTGATGCGGATATTGGCAAACGTGCCGCGCATCATCACCTCGTGATTGCCGCGTCGTGCACCGTATGAGTTGAAGTCCGCCGGCCGCACCTGTCGCTCGATCAGGTAGGAGCCCGCCGGTCCATCCTTCTTGATCGATCCCGCGGGCGAGATGTGGTCCGTCGTGATCGAGTCGCCGAACATGCCAAGAATGCGTGCATTGACGATATCGGTGACCGGCTTCGGCTCCATGGTGATGCCCTCGAAATAGGGCGGGTTCGCCACGTACGTCGACACCGAGTTCCAGCCGTAGGTGAGGCTGGCGCGTGCCTTGCCCATGCCGGCCCATTTGGCGTCGCCCTTGAACACGTCGCTGTAGCGCTTGGCGAACGTATCAGGCGTCACGCACGCGCGCACCGTGTCTGCGATCTCCTGCGTCGAGGGCCAGATGTCCTTGAGGTAGACATCCTTGCCGTCGCTGCCCTTGCCGAGCGGCTCCTTGGTGAGGTCCAGGTTCATCGTGCCCGCGATCGCATAGGCGACCACCAGCGGCGGTGACGCGAGATAGTTCGCTTTCACCTCGGCGTGCACGCGGCCCTCGAAGTTGCGGTTGCCCGAGAGCACGGCCGCGGCGACGAGATCGCCGTCATAGATCGCCTTCGACACGTGCTCCGGCAGCGGCCCGCTATTGCCGATACAGACCGTGCAGCCGTAGCCCGTGAGGTTGAACCCCATCGCATCGAGGTCGTCCTGCAATCCCGCCTTGGCGATGTAGTCGGTCACCACCTGCGATCCCGGCGCGAAGCTGGTCTTCACCCAGGGCTTGGTCTTGAGTCCCTTGGCGCGGGCATTCCGCGCCACCAACCCCGCGCCGATCAGCACCGACGGGTTCGACGTATTCGTGCACGACGTGATCGCTGCGATCACCACGTCGCCGTGACCGAGCTCGTAGCTCTGCCCGTCCACTTTCTGCTTCTTGCCCAGTGAGGCACCCTTGACGATGCCCGGCAGATCCTTCGTGAAACCGGTCTTGGCGTCCTTGAGCGCCACGCGATCCTGCGGCCGCTTCGGCCCGGCCAGCGAGGGCTCTACGGTCGAGAGATCGAGCTCGAGAATGTCGGTGTAGACCGGCTCGTGGCTCGTATCGCGCCACATGCCCTGCGCTTTCGCATAGGCCTCGACCAGCGCCACGCGATCCGCCTTCCGGCCCGTTGCCCTCAGATATTTGATCGTGTCGGCATCGACCGGGAAGAACCCACAGGTCGCGCCATACTCCGGCGCCATATTGGCGATCGTCGCCCGATCTTCGAGCGACAGATGATCGAGGCCGTCGCCGAAGTACTCGACGAACTTTTCCACCACGCCGCGCTTTCTGAGCATCTGCGTGCAGGTGAGCACGAGATCGGTGGCGGTGAGGCCTTCCTTCAGCTTGCCCTTCAGCCGGAAGCCGATCACTTCGGGGATCACCATGGCCACGGGCTGCCCGAGCATGGCCGCCTCCGCTTCGATGCCACCGACGCCCCAGCCGAGCACCGCGAGACCATTGACCATCGTCGTGTGGCTGTCCGTGCCGATGCACGTATCCGGGAACGCCTGCTCCATCTTGCCGGCGGCGGGCTTCGTCCACACCGTCTGTGCCAAATACTCGAGGTTCACCTGGTGGCAGATGCCCGTGCCTGGCGGCACCACCTGGAAGTTGTTGAACGCGCTGCCGCCCCAGCGGAGGAACTCATAGCGCTCCTTGTTGCGCTCGTACTCGAGATCGACGTTCTTCTTGAACGCGTCAGCCGTGCCGAAATAGTCCACCTGCACCGAATGGTCGATCACGAGATCGACCGGCACCAGCGGATTGATCTTCGACGGATCGCCGCCCATCGTTTGCATCGCATCGCGCATCGCCGCGAGGTCGACGACGCACGGCACGCCGGTGAAGTCCAGCAGCAGCACCCGCGCCGGCCGGTAGGCGATCTCGGCCTTCGAAGTCTTCGTCTTCAGCCACTCTGCGCAGGCCTTGATGTCGGCGGCCTTCACCGAGCGCCCATCCTCGTGCCTGAGCAGATTTTCCAGCAGCACCTTGAGCGAGTAAGGCAGTTTCGAGATGCCGGCGAGCCCGTTTTTCTCGGCGTCCGGCAGCGAGAAGTACTCATAGGTCTTGGAACCGACGGTCAGCGTCTTCTTGCACTTGAAGCTGTCGAGAGACGTGGTGGTGAGCGCCATGAGTTATAGTCTCCAAGGCCCAGGGCACACAGGGCCAAGGGCGCGTTGAGTTGTCGGAACCCGGGTCGTGAGTGCACGGCAGGGCATGAGGCCAGAACGGCCGGCCACCGGGCGGCAGCGGCGTTATACGGCCGACGCAGCGGGGCGTCGAGGGGGCGAGAGGAGGTCTTCAATTGGCTTGTAGCGGATTTCCGCTAGCTTGAGCGAGAAGCTTTCTTCGTGCGCTTGTCCTTGAAGTCTGGCATCGCCCTACGCATGAACTCGTGAAACAATGGCACAGAGAAGTGAATCGTGCCGTATTGCCCACCGTAGGCCATGCCTTTGGCAATGACCTGAGAGCGAACCGGTCCCACCTGGTTAACAGTTTTGCCCAGGACTTTTGCGACGTCGCCTGATCGATGTGGGCCTTCTCCAAGCTCTGCCATCGCTCTTAGATAATCCTGTTCTCCTTTGGTAAGGCGATCGAATCTTACGCGAAAAAAGCTCTTATCCAGGCTCGCAATAACCATTGGTTCGGTCGAAGCCACATCCGCTTTAGTGATCGGGGACTTCTTGGTAGCATTCCAGGTGCGAGAACCCCATTCCTGCAGGAAATAGGGATAACCTTTGCTTCGCTCGAAAATTGCATCAAGCGCTTCCCCTTCTATATCGGCCTGTTTGGCTTTTATTGGCTCTCGAATCGCCTTGTTAGCCTCCTCCCTCGACAATGCTCCAACTTGTTCAAATTGAAAGAGCCGCTCAGAGTAAGACTTGGCGTTTCCTGCCTTTCCAAGCAGCTGGGGTAGTCCGGCGCCGAAAAGACCGAGAGGCAGACTCTTCTGGTTGACTCGGTGTATCGCTGTAATTAGCGCCGCAAGCTCCGTTTCGTCCAGATATTGCATTTCGTCGATGGCCAATATGACGGCCGTCTTTTGCGCTGCTGCTGCCTCTGCAACGGCGATCAAAAGATCAGAAATATCTTCTTCGAGATCGCCACTATCGGCTACGCCTTTTGGCTTTTTTGACTTCGATGCCAACACCCGCAATTTTGATTTTGAATGCGGAAGCAAATGATTGCAGCGCTCCGGCTGCCGTCGATACGAGCTCTTTCGCAGCAGCGGATGTGCTGAGCTTGACGAGGATCTTACGAATGCTTGAAGTGAGAAGTGCAGCGAGCGGTTTTTCTTCGGGAGTTTCCAAGTCCGAGACGAGCGCGCCGCGCTTAGCTGCCCGTTCGCTGACTTCACGCAGAAGGACGGTCTTCCCAACGCCCCGAAGCCCGTAGAAGACTTGTCCGCGTATAGGTCTGCCCGCTAAACCCCTTGCGATCGCCACATCGGCATCTTCGAGCAGCAGGTCGCGCCCAACAAGCTCCGGAGGCTTTGTGCCGGCCCCAGGCTCGAACGGGTTGTCTTCCTTGCGCATGGGCACCCTCTATGGAGATAGGTGAGTTATAGGTAGTTTATGGAGTTTATCGAAATAGGCGAGTTTAGGTTTGTAGGCCGAGAGGTACCTATCAAGCTTGGCTTGCCCGCCAGACATCCGGCCAATCGGGCAACTCGATCATAGTGAGTTAGATCAGTTATAAGGAGTTTAATAAGTGTAGCAAGATAGGCGAGTTTAGTTTGTAGACGCCCCCAAACGCAAAGGCGGCGGACCGTTGCCGGTCCGCCGCCATGAGAACTGTCGCGATTGCCGCGAGCCGCAAGACCGTTAGGCGCCCGAGGCATCCTTCACGCACTTTTCGGTGAAGCTCTTCTGAGCCGCGCCGGCGAGCTTCTTCTCGGCCGCCTGCTTGCCGCAAGCCGCCTTGGCGTCGGAAACGCATTTGCCGGTGAAGCTCTTCAGCGCCGCGCCGGCGAGCTTCTTCTCTTCAGCCTGGGCCTTGCACGACTTGGCAGGTGCTGCAGCCGCCGGCGCAGCGGGCGCTGCAGGCTTGGCCTGAGCGGCTGGGGCAGCTGGCGCAGAAGGCGCCGGCTTTGCCGCGGGAGCGGCAGGTGTTGCCGGAGCCGGCTGTTGCGCGAGTACGGGCGAAACACTGAACGCGGCGAGGATGAGGGTAGCAGCGAGTTTGCGCATGGGTCTGGTCTCCAATGAGCGCATTGACGTGATCTTCCCGGACGGCGCATCCGAGATAGTACATTCCTGTACATTGTCCAGGTCTATTGAGATCTGATTCCCCGTCAAAAGCCAGAATGTCTTATGTCGTTGGCCAACCAGCCGCCCCGCTGCGCGAAATTGCGTCGGCTGTTGATTCGATGCTCCTGCCCCATTTTGGCCCCTCTGCCCTGCCAACCCGAGACAAATCTGCTGGGGGGCCAGCTCTCGTGAGGTGTTGCATGCGGCGCTCCGCCATGGCTGCAACCGCCGTACTGATCGGCGGAATACTCGCACAGGCACAAGTCGGCAGCGCTCCGGATGCTGCACCTGTGCTCATTTCCGCCGCCCATGCTTCCGAGGCAGCCCGCCTCAATCCGGACGGCTCGCTTCAGCTGGCAGGCCAACGCGTCGCCTGCGAGAAGGTGCGCACCCGCTTCGACCGCCGCCTGGACAATCTCGGCGCTGCCTCGCCTTACGACCGCCTGCTGGTGCTCAATCCGCTGCTGCTCGGGCGCGAACGGCCCACCGTGCAGCTCTTCGTCTTCCATCATGAGTGTGGCCACCACCGCGTCGGCGTCAGTGAGATCGAGGCCGACTGCTGGGCAGTTTCGCGCGGTGTGGAAGCTGGCTGGCTGGACCGCAAAGGTCTGGACGAGGTCTGCCGCTCCTTCGGCAACGCTCCCGAGACACGCACCCATCCCTCCGGCAAGCGGCGCTGCGCAGCCCTCGACCAATGCTTTGCTGCGGCAAACGCCGCCAAGACACGCAAGACAGCAGAGTCACACCCCGCTCCTGCAGCCTCGACATTGGCAAAAGGCGGTGCCTTTCCGGTCCCGGCGTTGTCATCTCTGGCCATGCGCGCCAGCGCCACCGGAGGAACCCCGCGGCTTGTTAGTGGCCCACGTCTCGTCCGCGAAGGCACGCACCTCCGTTGATGGCCGGTCACCGGCACAGCGGAATTCAACTGACGATCCGCCCGTCAACGATTCGTACCTGCCGGTCGGCGCGTGCAGCCAGGTCGAGATCGTGGGTCACCATCACGATCGCCCGCCCTTCGTCGTCGACCAGCCTCCTGAAGATCGCCAGCACCTGCTCGCTCGACTTCGTGTCCAAATTTCCAGTTGGCTCGTCTGCCAGCAGCACGCTTGGTTCGTTGGCCAGCGCGCGCGCGATGGCCACACGCTGACGTTGCCCACCTGAGAGTTGCCCCGGCAGCTTGTGCCCATGACCCTCGAGCCCCAGCGATTGGAGCAGCCATTTGCCTCGCGCCTCCATCTCCGCTGGCGCCAGCCGTGAAAGCGCTCGCATCGGCAACAGCACGTTGGCGAGGGTCGTGAACTCCGGCAGCAAGAAGTGGAACTGGAACACGAATCCCAGGAGCGACAGCCGGAGGTGAGCACGGTCTGCTTCGCTCAGCAGATCAGCTCGCTCGCCGTTGATCAGCACCTCGCCGCTGGTCGGCACATCGAGCAATCCCAGCAAATAGAGCAGCGAACTCTTCCCCGAGCCCGACGGTCCGGTCACCGCCACGAAATCTCCGCGCTCGATCTTGAGGTCGATGTCCCGCACCAGCGTTGTCGTCAAGCCGTCGCCGATAGTGCGCGTCACGCCCTTGAGCTCGATCAGCGGCGCGCTGGTGTCCGGCGCCCGGTTCACGACGCACCCCGGATGATTTCCACGGGATGCACGCTCGCCGCCTTCCGCGCCGGCAGATAGCCTGCGATCGCCGACGCCGCGAGCGCCACCGCTCCCGCCAGCACGTAGTGCACCGGCGTGTAGTACATCGGTAGTCGCGTCGCATCCATGAACGGGCTCTTGAACTCGATCAGCCCCAGCGCCAGGCACAGCACGTAGCCGAGTGCCCACCCGGCCAGCATCCCTGCCACGCCGATCATCAGCGCCTCGAGCAGGAAGATCCGCCGAACCACCTGCGATGTGAACCCCAGCGACTTCAGGATCGCGATATCCCGCGTCTTCTCATGCGTGATCGTCGAGATGATGTTGTACGTCCCGAACGATGCGACCAGCAGGATGGCGCCCACCACCGTGTACATGATGAAGTTGCGGATCTGGAACGCCGAGAGCAGATCTTCGTTCGCCTCCTGCCAGGACACCGCCTTGTAGCCCGACTGCGCCTCGATTCGCGACGCCAGCCCCCGCGCTTCCATGATGTCGCCGACCCGCACCCTGAGCTGGTTCACGATACCCGTCTGTCCGGCCAGGATCTGCGCCGTCTTAAGCAGCGTGTAAGCCTGCGTCTCGTCCGCTTGAGCCACGCCGGAACGGAACAGCGCCACCACGGTGCAGGTCAGCACCTGTCCGGTTCCGGAGGCCAGTGCGACCGTGTTCCCGACCCGCGCCCCGATTTTCGTCGCCAGCCTGTCGCCGAGGATGATCGCGTTGGATGATTTATAGAGCGAATCGAGCGACCCTTGCCGTATCTGCGTCGCGAGCTTTGAGACGGTTCGCTCGCGCTTGGGCTCGATCCCGATCACGTTCGCTGCCGTATCCCGCCCCGCGTAGCGCACCACGGCCCGCGTTTGCGTCGACGGCGCCACCGCACCTTCGAGCCAGGATTCCAGCGATGCCATGATCGCGAACGGGTTGCGAATTCCTGGCCGGATCGCCTGCGTCTTGAGGCCGGAGATCTCGACCAGATCGAATTGATCCTCTGCAGGTTGCCGCGGCGGCTCACGCCTTTCGTCGCTCACGGTGATGTGCGGTAGGCTGTCGACCAGTTGCGAGACGAAATCCCGCTGCGAGCCCTCCATCAGCGCCGCCATCATGATCGAAAAGCCGACGCCCATCGCCACGCCCAGCATCCCGACCAGCGTCTGCCGGACCCGCGACAGCACATGCGTTGATGCGATGTCGAAAACGAGCTTCATGGCGCCGCCTTGGGGGCGGGCCGCACCCGTGCGCCGTCCTTCAGGTCGCTCCGGAACGGCGACGCGACGACGGCGCCCTCGACGAGGCCGCTCCGCACTTCAACAAGCCGCGTGCCCCGTAGCCCCGTCTCGATCTTGGCAAGCCTCAGTCGGCCGTGTTCGACCACCTGGACGATGCTGTCCGAAAGTGCCTCCGCCGGTATAAGCACGGCGTCCATCGTCTCGCGCACCACGATGTTCGCTTCGACGCTCATGCCGATCTGCAGCGGTGTATCATCAGGCAGAGCGAGATAAGCACGGAACGTCTTGGTCTGCGGATCTCCCTTGGGCGTGATGCTCCCGACTGTCGCGGTCAGCGTCTGGCCCGGATAGCCCTCGTGCCGCAGCAGCACTTTCTGGCCTTCGCGCACGCGCCCGATGTCGTCCTCGCTCACTTCGGACACCACCCGCAGCGGCTTGGCCTGGCCGATCCAGAGCAGCACGTCGTTGGTGCCGGTGCCGGCGATCTCGCCCACTTCGCCGTCGCGTCTGAGCACGACGCCGTCCATCGGCGCCCGAAGCTCCAGATCCGCAATGCGGTCCTTCTGTGCCGAAACTCTCGCCTCGTACTCGCGAATCTGCGTAAGCTTGTCGTCATAGGCCGTTCGCGTGGTCGCATTGCGCTCGAGCAGCAGCCTCAGCCGTTCGCTATCTTCCTTCAAGCGCCGGAGACGTGCTTCGAGCTCCGCGAGCCCTGCCTTCTCCTCGAAATCGTCAAGCCGTGCGAGCACCTCGCCCTTCACGACGGGCTTTCCCTCGCAGCGGCAGATGTCGATGATGCGCTTCCTCTGAAGCGCGACGACCTTCGCCCAGTGCGTCGGCTCCACCACGCCGGTCGCGTAGACCACCTCCGCCGCGCTACCTCGCTGCAGCGTGTGCGTCTTGATCTCGACACCGCGCGCCCACCACCACGCGGCAAAGCCCAGCAGGCCGAAAACCAGCGCAGCGAGCAGCAGCGGCCTTGTCTGCGTTCCGGCAAGCCCGGTCAATCTCTCCCGCAGCGTGGCTGCTCGAGATGCCGCCTCGCGCGGAGGCGGAGTACTCCGTGCGCTCGGCTCCTGACCAGGCTTTGTGTCAGCAGGCTTTTGCATGCTTCATGTCCTATCGCAAAAATCGCAGCGCCGGTGCAGGGCTTGATTTTAGTTGATCCACCCTCGCCGCCGTTGACCGCGATTAATGCCCGTCCATTCCGAGTTGACCTCCTGTTGCCGCGACTTTGTTGACCAGCGCGTACTCGGTCGCAAGAAAATCGATCAAGCTCCGAACCGAAGGGAGCAATCCGCGCCGGGACGGAAAGACAGCATGGACTATGCCGGCCGGCGGCGCCCAGCCTGGTACGATCTCGACCAAGCGGCCTGACGAGATATAGGGATCGGCGACCATCGAGGGCAATTTGACGATTCCGACACCTTCGAGCGCGGCGTGAAGCAGCTGCGCTAAATCGTCCGTAACGAGACGCGGTTGATGGACCACACGAGCCGAAGCGCCATCCGGGCCGTCGAGCTCCCACACGTGCTTCGACACGTGCGGCTCGAGATCAAGGCTCGGCAGGGCGCCGAGATCGGCAGGAACCGGCGATGCTGGCAACATGGCTTTCGCGAGCGCCGGACTGGCGACCATGCGCTGGAGACTCTGTCCCAAAATGCGCATGACCAGTTCCGACTGGCCCAGCGGCGGAAATCGGACGCGCAATGCGACGTCGATCCCCTCGCCGATCACATCGACGCGCCGAGAGGTGGACTGGAGCTCCACCGTCACACGCGGATTGGCCGCCATATAGCGCGCGATCATTGGTCCAACCTCGAAGCAGACGAGGGCCGGCGGCGCGCTGACCCGAATGCGACCTTGCGGCTCCGAACGCGATCTCTCGATGGCTTCCTGCGCGGCGTCGGCCTCGACGAGCATGGCGAGGCAGTGGCGAAAATACTCCTGGCCGATCTCGGTCACCGCGAGCTTGCGGGTCGACCGTTGCAGCAACCTCACCCCGAGCCGGTCTTCGAGTTGCTGGATGCGGCGGCTGAGCTTCGATTTCGGAATGCCGAGGGCACGCCCTGCCGCGGCAAAGCCGCCGTGATCCACCACCTGGGCAAAATAGAAGAGGTCGTTGAGATCTCGCATAAGCATTCGTCCCATATTTGGAACGATCTGGTCAACTTTCGGAGACTAACGTCCACTTCGTCCCGCAACTATGTCGTGTCTCAGCAATGGCGTTGCTCAGTCACGTCAGAAAGGAGCGAGACATGAGACAGATCCTCGGCATCTACAGTGCCCCTCGCCAGCATTGGGTCGGCGATGGCTTCCCCGTCCGCTCGATGCTGTCGCACCATGCCCAAGGCCAGCACATCAGCCCCTTCATCCTGCTCGACTACGCGGGTCCAGCAAAATTCACCCCCACCTCGGACCGGCGCGGCGTCGGCCAGCACCCGCACAAGGGCTTCGAGACCGTGACCATCGTCTATGAAGGCGAGGTCGAGCATCGGGGTTCGACCGGCGCAGGCGGCGTGATCGGCCCCGGTGACGTTCAGTGGATGACCGCTGCGTCGGGCATCGTGCACGAGGAGTATCATTCACCGGCATTTGCCAGCACCGGCGGCAATTTTGAGATGGTTCAACTCTGGGTCAACCTGCCCGCAAAGGACAAGGGTGTCGATCCCGGCTACCAGAGCTTGCGTGGCGCCGACATACCGGTCGTCGATTTGCCGGACCAGGCGGGTCTCTTGCGCGTCATCGCCGGTCGATACGGAGGTGCCAGGGGACCGGCGAAGACGTTCACCCCGGTCAATGTCTGGGATCTGCGTCTCAAGCGCGACAGATCGGCAGCGCTCGACATTCCGGAGGGACACACACTGTCGGTCCTGGTGCTCAAGGGTACCGTCTTGATCAATGGCGTCGAGATCGCCCGTGAAGCGCAGACGGCGATCCTCGGCCGGGACGGTGGCGGCATTACCATCGAAGCCAACGGCGATGCGAAGCTGCTGGTTTTGAGCGGAGAGCCCATCGAGGAGCCTGTTGTCGCACACGGGCCGTTTGTGATGAACACGGTCGGAGAGATCAAGCAGGCGATGCTCGATTTCCAGGCCGGCAAGTTCGGCACGATTCGCTCGACTGAAACGGCATGACCCGGGCGGCCCTGGGCGCGAGTCCCGGGGCCGCTTGCTGCATCGGCGCGGGTCTGCTGCCGCGAGTGCGGACCATTCACGATAGCTATGGAGACATGCTATGCCCAAAGCGTTGAGCCGCCTCGACAAGAGTGACGCTGCCGTTCTGCTCGTCGATCATCAGGCAGGCCTGCTGTCGCTTGTTCGCGACATCGAGCCGGACAAGTTCAAGAACAACGTTCTCGCACTTGCCGATCTCGCGGCCTATTTCGAACTCCCGACCATCCTGACGACCAGCTTCGAGGACGGTCCGAATGGCCCGCTCGTGCCCGAGCTCAAGGAGAAATTTCCGAAGGCGCCGTTCATTGCGCGTCCCGGCCAGATCAATGCCTGGGACAACGAGGATTTTGTCAAGGCGGTGAAGGCGACCGGCAAGAGGCAGCTCATCATCGCTGGCGTCGTGACCGAGGTCTGCGTTGCCTTCCCTGCTTTGTCCGCCCTTGAGGAAGGCTTCGAAGTGTTCGTGGTGACGGACGCCTCCGGCACTTTCAATGAGATCACGCGCAACGCTGCGTGGGATCGGATGTCGGCAGCCGGCGCCCAGCTTATGACCTGGTTCGGGGTGGCCTGCGAGTTGCATCGCGACTGGCGCAACGACATCGAGGGGCTGGGTACGCTGCTCTCGAATCACATCCCCGATTACCGTAACCTGATCACCGCCTACACGACGGTCAAAGGTCGCGGATAGACTGTGCCGTTGCTTGCGGAGTGGTCCAGCGGGCCGCAGCCAGAAGAGCTGTCTGTGGCCCATCTGGCGCGCCGGGCGCTCCCGCCAAGCACACCCCTCGCGATTGCGCGCCCTGCCTGATACATAGCAGTGGGCACTGCGCGAGACCTCCTTGGCCAAGCTCATCGTTGATCGACTGACTCTGGAACGTTCCGGGCGGATTATCCGCGCCGGACTGTCCTTTGCTGTCGGCGCAGGCGAGACCCTCGCCATCGTCGGCCCGAACGGCGCCGGCAAGACGACACTGCTCCGAACTATCGCGGGCTTTCTCCCGTTCGCCGGCGGGATGGTGACGCTCGACAGCAGTCAAGCCGGCAATGTCCAGCGCAGCGCATCCGACCCTGACATGCCCCTGGCCGAGCAGGCGCACTACATTGGCCATCTCAATGGCGTGAAAGGCGCGATGACAATCGCCGAGAACGCAGCCTTCTGGTCCCAGTACCTTGCAACCCCATTCCTTGACCCCACGCGGGCAACGGCGGTTGCCACCCCTGAAGCCGCCATCGCCCGCGTCGGCCTGGCCGAGCTGGCGGACATCCCGGCCGCCTATCTCTCCGCCGGCCAGAAGCGCCGGCTCGCCCTCGCTCGCCTGCTCGTCGCGCCACGCCTCATCTGGCTGCTCGATGAGCCCACATCCTCGCTCGATGCCGCCGGCCAGGAGCTGCTGGCCGCCCTCGCCCGCGATCACCTCGCGACCGGTGGTATCATCCTCGCGGCCACGCACTTGGCCCTCGGCTTCACGCCATCCCAAACGCTCGACCTCGGCGGAGCCGCCACCGCATGAGGGCTTTTCTCGCTTTGCTCAGACGCGACATCACGCTTGCATGGCGCGAAGGCGGTGCGCTCGGCACCGCGCTAGCCTTCTTTCTCATCGTCGTGACGCTCATGCCGCTGGGCCTCGGCCCTGATCTCAATCTCCTGTCGCGCATCGCGCCCGGCATTCTGTGGATCGGCCTTCTGCTCTCGACGCTGCTGTCGCTGCCGCGCCTCTTCGAGCCCGATCTCGAGGACGGCTCCCTCGAAGTCTTGGCGCTGGGTGCGCTGCCGCTCGAAGCCGTCGCCGCCGCCAAGAGCCTTGCGCATTGGTTCACGACCGCCGTGCCGCTCGCGATCCTCGCACCAGTCCTCGGGCTGCTGCTCAATCTCGAGCTTGCTGCTTATCCGGTGCTGCTTGCGACCATGCTGATCGGCACGCCTGCCGTCAGCTTTCTAGGCGCCATTGGCGCAGCCCTCACCCTGAAAAGCCGTCGCGGCGGTCTCCTCATCGCGCTGCTCGTGCTGCCCCTTTACATCCCGACCTTGATCTTTGGCATCTCCGCCATCAGCGCCGTCACTTTGGCAACCGGCGCGGCGAGCCCCTCTCTCTTGATCCTTGCCGCAATCTCCCTCGCGTCGATCGCACTCGCGCCCTTCGCAGCCGCCACGGCAATTCGCGCGCATCTGGGATAAGAGACCGTAGGTCGGAGTGAGCGGGCCACCTGATGGTCGGGGACGGCACTGCGCCCCGTCCCGCGAAGTCCGACAACTCGATCCCCGGCACATCGCTCCGGCACATCGCGTCAACGCATCCGCCCGTCGTGCCATGTCGGACTTCGCCGGCTCGAACGCCTCGACACACCGAAGCCACACGGGCCGGCTCACTCCGACCTACGACCTACGATCGATTGCTTTCAATTTCGGCGTATCACGTCCATTTGCCCCTCAAAAAACGAAGCCGTAGGTC
>CAZCQH010000044.1:0-48317 GCA_964500805.1 uncultured Hyphomicrobiaceae bacterium | reverse complement strand
TACATTTGCGGGCTCGTCATCCTGACGCTGCAGCTGATCGCGGGCGGCGCCGGGCACATCCTCGACATGTTCTTCCAGAAGAGCGGGCTCGATCGGCGAGGGATCGTCGGTACCAAGGCGGTGTGCCAGACGCTCGCACACGTGTTCCGGCTGCTCTACTTCGGCTCGTTTGCGACCAGCATCGCGGCCGCCTTCACGGAGGACGTGCCGTGGTGGGCCTATGCAGCGGCAGTCACGCTGGCCTTCACCGGTACGACATTCGCGGCCTCCGTGCTCGAGCGCATGACCGATGCCAATTTCCGCGCCTGGACCCGCCGCATCGTGCAAGTGGTGGCGCTGACGTTCCTGGCTCGGGGAATTTGGCTGCTTGCGACATCGTGAAATTGGTTTGCGGCGCTGAGCTCCCGCTTGCGCAGCCAGTGCCCGCGCATGCGACGGTATCCGTACTGGCCGCGCGGTTCAGCTTTCCATCCAATTGATGAGCGAGGCGACCGCGCAGCCGCGGTCGCCTCCTTGCCTCTGCGAGATCTCGATCGCGCGTGGCGCAAAAGGCTCAATATCTCACCGCAAATCTGTCCAGCTCTCCGCGAACGCCAATGCTGACGTGGAGAACGGGCGGCCTTCGCGCTCGCGCTTCCAGGAACGGCCCTTGGCTTCGACGCCATTACGCACGAGCCGCGTGCCCAGCGCCGGTATCAGCTGCGTGCACAGCCCGTACTTGCGGCCGGGCACCTGATTGGGCTGCGAGTGGATCAGCAGGGGATCACCGATGTCGTACCAGGTGAGCGAAATCTCCTCCCCGTGCGCCTTCAGCTTCTCGGTCCAGCTGATGCGCGGATCGCCGTCCCCCTTGGCAAACTGCGCTTCCGTGACGCTGAGTGACAGGTCACCAAGCTCGGCGTTGAGCATCCCCTGCACCGTCGACTGCAGCCAGCGCGTCATGGCGATGTTGTCGGAGTAGATACGCCAGCGGTTCTCGGTGAGCTCGCTCTTCAGATACAGCACGTGACCAGGACCACCCGGCGACCAGAACACGCGCCAGAAGCTCGCGTCGGTTGAATTCGGATCGCCGTCCTTCGCGGATAGGCGAATGAACGGGTTCTCGCCGATGACGATGGTCTTGTTGGCGTCGGCAATACTCATGGTGTCCTCCGTGATCGAGCCGAACTGCGGCAACTGCGATGGCGAGCTTAGCTCATGCCGAGGCGCCGTCGGCAACAATTCGATGGGGCCGCACGGCAGGCCGTCGCCAGTACATCAGGGAGAATGAGCAGCAACGCGATAATGGTAGCGATAGGCCTCAGTGAAGCCGAGTTGCCGGTAGAGAGCGATCGCGGGAACGTTGGATGCGACAACCTGAAGATAGGCGCGGGTTGCGCCTTGTAAGCGCCCCCAGGCCAGGAGAGATGAGACCAGGCGCCGGGCGATGCCTTGACGGCGCACATCCGGTGCCGTGACGATGTCGAACAGTCCGACCATTCCGCGCTCGAGAACGGCGAGTCCGAACGCGCCCGGACGCCCGCCAATCTCCAGCGCCGCAAAAGCGGCCGGCATGCGAATGCGCGACAGCATCAGGTCGTGCGTCCGGCGGTGCGCATCGGGCACGCGATTGGCGGCGGCGAAACCGCTGGTCCAAGTCTCGTCTGGCCGCGACGCCACGACAAGCGCTGCATCACAATCGACGCTGCCGATGGGTGCCACCATCACGAGCGTTTCGTCCAGTCGATGAAAGCCTTGCTGTGAAAGCCACTGATCATCCTCCGGGTTTGCCAATGGCGAAAGGCGGAAGGTCAGCGGCAGGCTTGCATCTTGGAAGAGCGGATCTGCACGCGTGGCGATCCCTGCCGCCTGGATTTGGGGCAGCCAAGCATTGACGGAGTTTGCGCGCTTGGTGAACCCGCGCGAGAAGCGCAGCAGCCACCCATCCATGAGCAGCGTTTCAAGCGCAGGCCAGGCGTTGAAGGCGCGCTCTTCCAGCGCACGAATGTCGGCAAGCGGAAGCGGCACGTCACTCGTCATCATGCGAGCCGGCCCTCCGGCGGGCGAACGCCAGCGGCAACTCCGTCGTGCTCTTGATGCGCTCCATCGCGAATGCCGAAGACACCTTGGAAATCTCGATCCTGGATATGAGCTTTTTGTAGAAAGCATCATAGGCTGCGATGTCCGGGACGACGACACGCATCATGTAATCAATCTCGCCCGACATGCGGTAGAATTCCACCACCTCCGGCAAGTCGACCACCGCCGCATGAAACTTTTCGAGCCAAGCCAGCGAATGCTGATCCGTCTTGATGGACACGAAGACGGTCACCCCGACATTGACCTTGATGGGATCGAGCATCGCGACACGGCGCTGAATCACTCCATGCTCCTCCAGCTTTTGGATGCGGCGCCAACAAGGGGTCGTCGACAAACCCACCGCTTTTCCGATGTCCGCCACGGCGGTGGTGCAATCCTTCTGGAGAAGCCCCAGAATTTTGACGTCCATTTCGTCCAGCATTTTCAACCTACGAGAAAAACATTCCTCAAACACTGAATTGTTGCAACTATTAGCTTCTAGCAAAGGGTCGTCAACGTAGAAGTTAGTATTTTTTTGCTCAAGAGCGCGACTTCTCTATTGCGCGCGCGCACCGGCTGGGTCGATAGTGAGCCTGCCTGAAACGATTTTCCAGTCTGGGGCGAACCTAAGGGCCGATATGGAAAGAATTACCTACATCACGCCCCACTTTGCCGTCACATCCGAGCTTGCAGCGGAGGATTTCGCGGAAGTGGCCCGGCTTGGCTTCAAGGCCATCATCTCCAATCGCCCCGATGGGGAGGCTGGCGCCAATCTCAGCGGACGCGACGAGGCGGTGCTCGCATGGCGTTCGGGCATGCGATTTGCTCATATTCCGGCCGACAAGCTCGACCTCTTCACCGACGACGTCGTCGAGGAGATGGCCCATGCCGTGCGCCGCCTGGACGGGCCGATTCTCGCGCATTGCAAGTCGGGGCTCAGATCGGCAATTGTTTGGGCGGCAGCCAGCGCGCGGGCACAGCCCGTGGACTGCGTGCTTGCGGCTCTGGCCGACGCCGGCTTTGACCTCGATTTCCTCCGGGATGATCTTGAGAGCCAAGCGCACCGGGCGCTTTGGGCTGGCAAGGCCCCGGCTGCACTCGATTGCAGCTGCGAGAACCGCGAGTTCGCTGCCACCACCGCCGCTTGACGTCAGTGTCCCGCGCCGCAGAGCAGCTTCAACGGCCAGCTATCAGTCTTCGGACCTCGGCCCGCAGCACCGGCAGGAGATCCGTCTCGAACCAGGTATTGGACTTGAGCCAGGCATTGTTCCGCCAGGACGGGTGCGGCAGGGCGAGCACCGCGGGACGTGGCAGCCTCGCCGGCTCTACTGGTTCGAGCGGCCTCATCGCGGTCTGCTGCGGACCGACAAGCACATTGCGGCTCGCCTTCACGGCCTCTGTCACCGAGCGCCGGTTGCCCGGGATGTGCCAGCGATGGGCATACAGTCCCACGGCCAGGACCAGCTCGACTTGAGGCATGGCCGCCAGCACACGCTGCCGCCAATGCGGCGCGCACTCCCGCCGTGGCGGCCGATCGCCGCCATTGGCGTCAAGGCCCGGAAAACAGAACCCCATCGGCACGATGGCAATCCGGGAGGCGTCGTAGAATTCCGAGGACGACACGTCCATCCATTCGCGCAAGCGCTCGCCGGAGGGATCCGAAAATGGCACGCCGGAAAGATGCACGCGGGTTCCCGGGGCCTGGCCCGCAACGATCAGTTTTGCAGTTGTACTGACCCTGAGAACCGGCCTCGGCTCATGCGGCAAAGGTGCGCCCTTTGGGTTTTCACGGCAAACGCGGCACGCCTCGATTTCGCGCACAAGCGCCTCGAGCGCGTCTGCACGGGCTGCGCGAGCGGCTCCGTCAAATGCGCAGGACGAGGCCATCTTCAGCAAGGATGATGTCGCCGCGGCTCTCAAAGGTCGTTCTGGCCTCGAGCATCGACGCGTTCATGTGGGTCAGCAGCACTCGCTTGGCGCCGATGCGCGGTAGGTTGGCGTCGATCACGGGCCAGCTCAGATGATAAGGTAGCGGCGTCTCGAACGAGAAGCACTCCATGATGTAGAGGTCGGCGTCCCTGCCGGCAGGCACCAGGCTCTCGACCCATTCAGTGTCGCCCGTGAACGCCACGGTGTGGCGTCCAATCGTAAAACGCAGCGCATACGGTGGCGAGCCGGAGGGATGGCGCACCTCGAAGGGTGTCACCATTGCGGGGCCGAGTATCATCGGCGTTTCATTGGCGTACTCGTGGAATCGCATCTCGAAGCGGCGCTTTACCTTCGTCGAGCCCGGAAACAGCGCCTCCGCCGCCGCAACGAACCGGGCTTCAATATCGACCGGTCCAGCAATGTCGAGCGGCGCTGTCCGCTTGGCGACGTGCTGGCCGTGCAGCAACCACCAGATCAAGCCGCCGAAATGATCGCCGTGCAGGTGAGAAATGAAGATGGTGGAGACGCGATTGGGGTCGAGACCCTGCCGCGCCAGCCCTATCAAGGCACTCGCGCCGCAATCGATCAGCATCTCCTGGCCCGCCTCCTCGACGTGGAAGCAGGTCTGTAGCCGGCCGCCCGATCCGAAAGCATCACCGCAGCCGATGACCGTGAGTTTCATATCCTACCTGTCGCGCTCAAGCCTTGGCGCTGGGTCGGGCCGACATCTCGGCGTGCCAGCGAGCTACGTTCTTCAGCTCGGAGGGCCGCTCGATACGGGCAAGGCGCATGAAGTCAATTGCCACCAAGCCCGTAATATCCGCGATGGAGTAACTATCGCCCGCGACGAACGGCGCAAGGGCCAGCCGGTCATCGAGGATCTTCAGGAGCTCGACGGCCTTGGGCTTGTTTGCCTCGCCCCACTCCCTCACCTGCGGCACCTCGAGGTGCGCCATCGCCGGGTGCGTGTGCCGGAAAGCCTGGGCCACGTGCATCAAGAGGCCAAGCTCCATGCGCCGGTTCCACATCTCGACGGTTGCGCGGCCAATCGCGCCTGTGCCGAAGAGCGCCGGTTCCGGATTGGTCTCCTCGAAGTAGCGGCAGATAGCGACTGTTTCAGAAATGCAGGTGCCATCGTCTAGGATCAAAACCGGAACGCGCTGCAGAGGATTGACCCGGGTAAACTCGGCCGTCTTGAGCGCGCCCTTCATGAGATCGAACTCTTCGAAGGGCACCTGAATACCCTTCTCGGCAAGAAAGATCCGAACACGGCGCGGATTGGGTGCCTGCCGCGTCTCGAGAATTTTCATCACCAACTCCAATGGTTGCATTTGCTCGAATTCGGCGCGATGCCCTCGCCGGCCACCTCGACGGATTGATAGAGAGCATCTGAAAATCGTACCGGCCCATTGGTCCCAGAGCAAGTCGACAGCCACTGGGTCCGACCCTTCCGACCACCCAATTTGCCTGAAATGCCAAGACAATGCTCAGTCCTGGATATACGCGAATTTAGTGAATTTCATCGACATTAACCAGGGTGGAGATGCTGTGCCCGGTGATGGTCGCCGGGTCAGCCATTAGGGCGTGGACCCAGAGATGGGTTCAATGACAGTGCACGCTTGAGGATTGGGGACGCCATAAACGGAACGAGCGGCGCGTCGCCAGGCCGCCGGGCGAAGAAGCGCGCCTCGGCTCACAGTCAACTGCGCGAAACCCGCCAGCGCCTCGCTCATGGTACCGAAATCCGGCCCGAGTTCGAGCACGAACTCATCTCGATGTTCGTGCGCAATGAGCTCGGCGCGAAATGGACGATCGTCCTGCTCGCCACCATCTTCTCGCTGGCCGCCAGCTACTGGGCGCCGAAGATCGAGGCGGGGCTTTGGCTCTCTTTGGTCATCCTGTCGAAAGTTGTCCTGCTCGAGCTTTGCCGTCGCTTCAAGAACCAGCCCGTTGGCGAGGTCAATGTAGGCCTGTGGCGCCGCCGCCTGATCTTGGCCGAGCTTCTGAGCGGCTCGGCCTGGGCGGGCTTTGCACTGATCGGGCTCGGCACCACCGACGGCTCAAGTCACGTCTTCATCTTCGCTTCGCTGATCCTCGTGCTCGCGATCCGCATGACCTTCGCAGCAACGGTGCTGCCGATCCTCTGCGCGGGCACGATCCCGATGACGATCGCCGTGGTGAGCCGGCTGGCCCTGCTCGATCACCCATTCTACTGGGCCATGGCTTCGATGGCGATCGGCGTGCATGTCTATCTGATCTTTCTCGCCAAAGGGCTCCACGCGACGGCGCTCACCATGCTCGAGTTCCGCGCCGAGAAGGATGCGCTGATCGCCGAGCTCGAAAACGAGAAAGCCATCTCGGACGAGGCGCGCGGTCGGGCGGAGGCTGCCAACATCGCGAAATCCCGCTTCCTTGCAACGATGAGCCATGAGCTGCGCACGCCGCTCAATGCAATCCTGGGATTCTCCGAGGTGATGAAGAGCGAGATCCTCGGGCCAATCGACAATCCGAGCTACAGAGAATACGCGAACAACATCCATGATAGCGGCCGGCACCTGCTCCATCTCATCAACGAGATCCTGGATCTGTCGCGCATCGAAGCAGGGCGATACGAGCTGCACGAGGAGCCGATCCGCCTGACGGACGTGGCGGAGGACTGCCACCGCCTGCTGAAATTGCGCGCTGAAAGCAAAGGCCTCACCATCGATCTCGAATTCGAGGACAGTCTCCCCCAGATCTGGGCCGATGAGCGTGCCATGCGCCAGATCTGCTTGAATCTGCTCTCCAACGCCTTGAAGTTTACCCCGAAGGGCGGGCGCATCTCAGTGCGGATTGCTTCGACCAGGAGCAGCGGACAGGTTCTCTCGGTCAAGGACACAGGGCCTGGCATTCCGAAGGACGAAATCCCGAAGGTGATGCAGGCGTTCGGACAGGGCTCGCTCGCGCATCAGAGCGCAGAAGGCGGCACCGGTCTCGGCCTGCCCATCGTCAAGAACCTGGTCGAGCTGCACGGCGGCTCGTTCGAGCTGCGGTCCGAACTTCGCAAGGGCACCGAGGCAATCATGGAGCTGCCGCAGACGCGCGTGCTGCAGTCCATGCGCCCCTTGCAGCCGCTGGGTCGCGAACGCCATAAACCGACGACGCATCCAGGTGCGGCCGCCGCCCCGGTTCCCGATGTCCAGGCGCCCTATCAGCAGCGCCGCCGCCCGCGTCTTGCGAGCACGCAGGCTGCCGTCCACTGACGCCGCGCCGGGCTATGCCAGCGCGTCGGCGAGGTCATTGAAATTCGCGACGATCAGGTCCGGCTGGTGCGGCGACTGGCCATAAGGCCGCTTACGGCGATCGATGAAAACCGAACGCATGCCATATGCCTTGGCGCCGATGCAATCGAAAGCATGATTGGCCACGAAGATGCAGCTCGACCGCTCGACGGCGGGCCATTGCGCGGTAATCAACCGCTCGGCCGTCGCATAGGTTTTCCAGTGCGGCTTGAAGTACCCCGCCTCCTGCACCGAGATGCGCATATCGAAGGGAAAGCCGATGTGCGGCTTGGCGGCCTCCAGCATGTCGCGATCGCCATTCGACAGGATCACCAGCTTGTAGCGCTTGGCGAGCCGGCCCAGCGCCTCCACGACGTCGGGGAACGGCTTCAGCTTTTCGATCTCGGAAACGAGCCATTCGACCTCCGCTTGCGTGTGCTGGACACCGGCGCGGTCCATCACCTGCGACACCGCGCGATGCCCGATTTGCCGATAGGGCGTGTGGCCACGATCGAGTAGCGCATCGATCATCGAGTCCTCGAAGTGCGTACGCCGCCACCAAGTGACGAAGCTCGACGGGTTGCCGGACCAGCCCTTCTGCTTCAGGAACGGCGTCACGGCCTCGGTAAGTCCCTTCTGCATGTCGACTACGGTGCCGTACTGGTCGAAAACCAGTGCTTTTCCCTCGCGCCGCAGCAGATCCACGATCTCGGCCATCAGCATTCCCTTCTACTGTCACCTCGCGCGCCGTTCGCCTTGCCCTGCGCTGCACTTCCTGCCTATCTTCATGTCACCAAGCCCGCAATGTCTCAGATTGAGAGGCGCTTCATGCCGTTCCGGATCGGCCTTCTGCTCTTCCCCGACATCACGCAACTCGACATGACGGGCCCGTACGAGGTCTTCACGAAGTTCCCAGACGCTGAGGTCCACCTGGTCGCCAAGACGATGGACCCGGTCACGGCGAACGGAGGCATGCAGATTTTGCCGACGACGACGATGGCCAACTGCCCGACGCTGGATATCGTTTGCGTGCCGGGCGGCGCCGGCATGAACCCTCTGCTCAACGATCCGGAGACGCTCGCCTTTCTCCAGAAACAGGCCAAGGTGGCGCGCTACGTGACGAGCGTGTGCACAGGCGCACTGGTGCTGGGCGCAGCCGGGCTGCTCAAGGGCAAGCGGGCGGCGACGCACTGGATGAGCCGTGAGATGCTTGCGAGCTTCGGCGCCATTCCGGTCGCCGACCGCGTCGTGCAGGATGGCAACGTCATCACGGGTGGTGGTGTGACGGCGGGTATCGACTTTGCCTTGACGGTGGCGGCCGAGGCATTCGGGCCTGACCTCGCCAAGGCGATCCAGCTCGGTATCGAGTACGATCCACATCCGCCATTCGATGCAGGCTCACCCGAAGGTGCCGGACCCGAGGTCACCGCCAAAGCCCGCGCCTCGGCGGCACAGCGGCAGGCCGAGCGCGAAGTCGCGGTGAAGCAGGCCGCCGCGCGGCTTGGCGTGTAAAGCGCGACTTCGCTGCGCTCCGCGCCTCACGCAGCCGTCGGCACTTTCAGGTGAGGACCGGATGGGCCGAAGTCCGGCATGCCTTGGGCAGTCGCGACGTAGGCTTCGGCGACGCGCTCCGGCGAGCGCATCAGCTTGCCTTTCCAGCCGCCGAGACGGACGCCGGTCTGGATCAGGCCGCGCAGGATGCCGATGTTATCGGTATGACCAACGCATTGCGCGCCGACGAGGCGGTCATCCTTGAACTCGAGGCGCATATAACGGTAGCCGGCCTCATCGATCTGCTTCGCAGTCGCCGCGCCCGCGCCTTGCGCGCCCTGCCAAAGCCCGAACGATGAGGAGATGAGACCCATCGTGTCGAGCACGTTCATGTTGAGTGAGCCGCGATGGCGGGTCGGAGTCCCCGACATGTTGAGCGCGGCGAGGCGGCCGTGCTCCACCGCGGTAGGCTGAATGGCCAGCATGTCGGGCTTGCCGGTCGAGAGGTCGACGCCCTCGCAGCAGTCGCCGGCGGCAAAGACGTCCTGCGCCGACGTGCGCAGGTAATCATCGACGCGAATGCCGCGGTCGACTGCAACATTGGAGCCGACGAGAAAGCCCGCATTGGGGCGCACGCCAACAGCCATTACGACGAGCTTCGCGGGAACGATTCCGCCCGAAGAGAGCTGCACTCGCAGCGGCCCGCCGCCCCCCTTGTCCTGGACCTCTACGATCTTCTCGACGCGCTGGCCCGTGAGCACCTTAACGCCTTTCGCCTCGCACCAGCGCTTCAGCATGCCGCCCGCTGTCTCGTCCATCATGCGCGCGACCATGCGCGGTGCGAGCTCGACCACGGTAAGATCGGCACCGGAGCTATGCAGCGCTTCGAGAATGATTGAGCCGATGAACCCCGCGCCGCAGAGCACGACGGGCGTGCCCTTCGACATCAGCTTGGTGATCTCGCGCGCATCGGCGAGCGTCCAGCAGGAGTGCACGCCGGGGAGGTTGGCGCCATCGATGGCTGGAAGAATGGGAGCGGCACCGGTTGCGATCAGCAGCTTGTCGTACTTGAGCTCTCGGCCGCCGGAGAGGAAGAGCTTGCGGCCGGCGGAATCGATGCCGCCAGCGCGCGCGTTGACGACCTTGATGCCGAGCGTCTCGTAATGGCCGGCAGTCTGTCGGAGATAGGTGCCCTGCTCTTTGATGTTTCCTTGCAGCAGGTACGGAATGGCCATGCGCGAATAGGGTGGCGCCTCCTCGCCTGCAATCAACGTGATTTCATCGGTCTTGCGTTGCCGACGCAGCGTCTCGGCGGCCGTCACACCGGCGGGACCGGCTCCGAGGATGACGTGATGCATGCGATGTTCTCCACCAGAGATGGCCGGCTTGCGATTGTTTGCTCTGCAAGCTTAATCTCTTGTCCGGCATCCGCACAAAGGCTTTTCTGACGTACGCCATCGGCGTTGGTTCGCCTGACGCCGTCTGCGTCCGACGGAGAACAGAACATGTTCCGGAGATGGTTTGGCAAGCGGGCTGCAGCGTCGGCGGCAGCCCCTGAGGCGGCAACGAGAACAACTAATGACAGGCCCGATGCATCAGTTCAAATCGCTTACGTGATGTATTCGACAGGCATTGCCCCACCGGCTGGCGCGGTCCTCGAGCAGATCCGGCGCCGATTACCCCATCTCGAGCTCACCGCTGACAGCAATCCGGCCGTACCGGCGAAAGCGATCATAGGCACAAGTGGCTCCATGATGTGCGCCGTCGGATTCATCGACGCGCCGAACCCGCTCGGCCCGCAGGAAAGCTTCATCATGAGCGCCTGGTGGTGGCCGGAAGCCGCGGAGTCGATCGATCGCCGCAAGGGTCATGCCATCGTCTCCGTGGCCGGCATCGCGGACGCGCGACAAAGGGCAATCCTGCTCGGCAAGCTCACCGCTGCTGTCGTCGACGCGACACCGGGCGCCATCGGCGTGATCTGGAACGAGGCTGATGCTGTTTGGAAGGCCGACCACTTCCGCGCATCCATCGATCAGAGCGGCGACGAGCTGCCGGTACCCATCCTCGTCTCGGTGAAAGTCAGCGGCGATACGGAGTTTCCACGCGATGATGGCAACCCGGCATGGGGCGCCATGACCTACGGGCTCGCAGCTTTCGAACTGATGGAGGTCGAGGTGCGCGGCTGGGACGGCGAGCCTGAGGCGATGGTCGGCCAACTGCTCGACATCGCAACTTATCTCGCAGCGCAAGGACCAGTGATCAAGGATGGCGACACGCTAGGCCCCGGCGCCGGCGCCAAGTTCCGTATCAAGCACGAGGCCTCGACCTTCGATCACGGCAAGCGCGTCTACCGGCTCTATCAGGTGACGACGCATTGACGGCCTCAAGACCAGATCATGCGGTCAAAGGAACGTCGGTCGCAACGCTGCATGCCCACGTCGAAAAGAGAGGCGCTCGGACCGACCCGCTCCCATATCGCAACGCGCTCGCGCCATGAGCAGAGACGGGCTCGGTCGCCCGAGCCCGTACCCAACTCTCACATCGCCGATCGCTGCTTCGCGAGGGTTCGCAATCGCCGACCCTCACACGCTCAGGCGCGACAGTGTCTCGTTCGTCGGAACGCCATCCGGTGTCCAGCCGCGCAGTTGATAGTACTCGGGCAGCATCTTATCGAGGCCGTTGGTGAGGCCCTTGGCCGGGCCGGACTTGGCACCTTCAGAGAGCAGCCGCTTCGGCAGCGTATCGTCCTTCGCCGTGAGGCCCGCCTTCATATTGAACTGGCGTTCCAGGTTCCAGATGCGCTCGCCGGCTTCCAGCATCGTCTCCGGCGTCCAACGACCCTCGATCGCCGCGTCGACCTGCGGAGCGATGTCGTTCAAGGTCCAGGCGAACGTCGTGAACACGCAGAGCCCGGTCGAATCGACCGCCGAGGTCGCGTCCTGGAAGGCTTTGACAAGACCAGCCTTGCCCGTCGTGACCAAAGGATCCGTCTTCTCCGGCACGCCCAGAATTTCCGACGACACCGTGTAGGAGCGTAAATGGCACGCGCCACGATTGGATGTAGCGTACGTGAGGCCCATGCCCTGAATGCCGCGCGGATCGTAGGCCGGGAACTCCTGGCCCTTCACCGTCATGGCGAGATCGGGCTTGCCGTACTTGGCGGTGAGCCGCGCCGAACCCATGCCGAGCTCGGCGCCGAAGCCTTCCGCCTTTCCGACCAATTCGGCCGCCTTGCACAGCGCCTCGGCCGAGCCGAACTTGAACTCGACGCCACCGGTTTTCGTCTTGTCGATGATGCCCATCTCGTAGAGCTCCATCGCCGCGCCGACGGTGGCGCCGAACGAGATCGGGTCGAGGCCTTGCTCGTTGCACACGAAGTTCGCGAAGGTCAGCGCCTCGAGATCGTTGACGCCCGTCGCCGCACCCAGCGCCCAGGCCGCCTCGTACTCGAGACCGCCGGAGGCGTGCCAGTACTGCGGCTTGTTCTGGATCGAGAAGTGCTTCTCGTCGATTTTCGAGATGCGACCGCAGGCGATCGTACAGCCGAAGCAGGCCTGGTTGGTGAGCAGGTTCTTCTTGCCGTCCGTCTTCCGCGGAGTGGCCATTGCCTCAGCGGAGATCGCGTGCGCGCCTTCGAACTGCACGTCACGGCCATTGCGCGTCGGCAGCGCGCCGGCCTCGTTGATCACGTTCATCAGCACCTGGGTGCCGTAGGTTGGCAGGCCCTGGCCGGTCACCGCATTGGTGGCGAGCACTTTCTTGCCGGCATTGGTGGCCGACATGAAAGCCTTGAAGTCGCGCACCTTCACGCCGCCGGTGCCGCGCACCGCAACGGCTTTGAGATTTTTCGAGCCCATCACCGCGCCGACGCCTGAGCGACCCGCTGCGCGATGCAGATCGTTGACGACGCACGAGTAGAGCACCTGCTTCTCGCCGGCGACGCCGATCGCGGCGACGTGCATCATCGGATCCTGGTGCTTCGACTTGATCGCCGCGTCGACATCCCACACCGACTTGCCCCAGAGGCCGCCAGCGTCATGAATCTCGGCCTTGTCGTCAAACACCGTGAGGTAGACAGGCTTTGCCGCCTTGCCCTCGAAAATGATCATGTCCCAGCCGGCGAATTTCAGCTCGGCGCCGAAGTAGCCACCCGAGTTCGAGCAGGCAATGGCGTTGGTGAGCGGGCCTTTGGTGATGACCGAGTAGCGCCCGCCCGTCGATGCCGGCGTACCCGTGAGCGGCCCAGTCGCCATGATCAGCTTGTTGCCCGGCCCGAGCGGATCGCACTTGGCGTCGATCTCCTCGACCAGATACTTCGATGCGAGGCCGCGCTGGCCGATGTACTTCTTCGCCCACTCCATGTTGAGGGGCTCGGACTTGCAGGTGCCTTTCGAAAGGTCCACCCGCAGGATCTTGCCTGTGTAACCCATGGCTCTCTCCTTCTCGGGTTTCGTTAGTGGGCGACCGGAGTCTTGACGTTGTGGTCGGCGTTGCCAGCGTCCGTCTTTCTGGCCCAGAGCTTCATCTTGTCGAATCCGGCCTGCTCCACATCCTGGTACGTGATGGCGGCTGTCGGACAGGCGTCGGCACAAGCGGGCTTGCCTTGGCACAAATCGCACTTGATCACTTTGCCGGTCGACGCGTTGTAGTTCACCGTGCCGAACGGGCAGGCGATCGTGCACACCTTGCAGCCGACGCACAGGTTCTCGTGCACCACCTTGACGCCCATCGAGTCGGTGGTGATGGCGTTCACCGGGCATGCCTGCTGGCACCAAGCCTCGGCGCACTGCGTGCAGGTATAGGGAACGAAGCGCGCATCCTGGTGGAAATCGAAGACGCGAATGCGAGACTTGGACGGATTGAACACGCCTTCATTCTCGTAGGAGCAAGCCATCTCGCATTGCTTGCATCCCGTGCACTTGCCGGGATCGATCACCAGGGCTTTCAGCATTCGTTTCCTCCGACAGAATTTGCGAGGGCTTCCTTCAGTCTCGGCCCTTGTCGACCGCCAGCTTAGACCTGGAGTGAACGCCTGCAAGAAAAAAATGCAACTCAGCGCAGCTGTAGGTGGCGTTGGCCGTCTATGCCGGGCTCATGCGTGCGGCATGAGGGTGACGCGAGATCGCGGACACATTCGCACCTGGCAGAGTTGCCGATCTCAGGCCGCGTTGAAGCCCATGACGGCCTTGACTTCGAGATACTCCTCGAGGCCGAAGCGGCCCCACTCCCGGCCGTTGCCGGACTGGCGATAGCCGCCGAACGGCGCCTTCGGGTCGGCGACGGCCATGTTGATCGTCACCATGCCCGCGCGGACCTGCTGTGCGACCCGCTTGGCACGCTCGCGATCGGTGCCGTGCACATAGCCCGCGAGCCCGAACGGATGATCGTTGGCAATGCGGATCGCGTCGGCATCCCTGTCGTAGCCCATGATGGCGAGCACTGGGCCAAAGATCTCCTCCTTGGCAATCGTCATGTCTGGCGTCACATCGGCGAACACCGTCGGCTGCACGTAGTAGCCCTTGTCCACGCCGGCGGGCCGCCCGGCGCCGCCCGTGACGAGCGTCGCACCATCCTTGATGCCTGCCTTGATCAGCGCTTGGATCTTTGTCCACTGCAGCTCAGAGACAACGGGTCCCATCTCGGTCTCGGCTTTCGAGGGATCGCCGACCTTCATGGTCTCGGCCACCTTCTTCGCGATCTCGGCGGCCTCCTTCATGCGCGTCCTCGGCACCAGCATGCGCGTCGGCGAGTTGCAGGACTGGCCGGCGTTGCGAAAGCAGAGCTTGACGCCCTCGGTAACCGCTTTTTCGAGATCGACATCGTCGAGTAGAATATTCGCCGACTTGCCTCCGAGCTCCTGCCCGACCCGCTTCACCGTCGGCGCCGCCTTGATCGCGACGTCGATGCCGGCACGCGTCGAGCCCGTGAACGAAATGCAGTCGATGCCGGGATGCGCGCTGATCGCCTGACCGACCACTGCATCGCCGTGCACGAGGTTGAACACGCCTTTTGGCACGCCCGCCTCGGCAAGCATCTCGGTGATCAGCACGGCGGAGAATGGCGCCACCTCGGAGGGCTTCAGCACCATCGTGCAGCCGGCGGCAATCGCGGCCGCGACCTTGCAGCAGATCTGGTTCGCAGGCCAGTTCCACGGCGTGATCATGCCGATGACGCCGATCGGCTCGCGAATGACCTCGGTCGGGCCGCTGGTCTCGTGGAAGTGGAAGTCCTTCAGCACATCATGAGCAACGCGAAAGTGTCCCATACCGGCACCGGCCTGAAAGCGCGTCGCGAACGAGATCGGCGCACCCATTTCCTCCGAGATGGTTTGGCCCATCTCGGTGAAGCGGCGCTTGTACACGGCGGCAATCTCCTCCAGCAGCGCGAGGCGCTCCTCCCGGCTCGACTGCGAGAAGCCCTCGAAAGCGCGCCGCGCTGCCGCCACCGCCTTGTCCACGTCCGCGGCGGTGCCCAGCGCCACCTTGCCCATCGGCGTCTCGGTCGCCGGATTGATGACGTCGATCGTGCGCGGCGCCGCCGGCTCCACCCACGAACCATCGATGTAGAACTTCAGGGCGTTGCGCTCGCTCATACGTCATCTCCAGGATCAGCCTTTGGGCGCGCCGCGCCCCATCGTGCGAGCTGTTTAGAAGATCGGACGGGGCATGAGCAATCGCCAAACCTGAAGGCGGCCCGCTACGGCCGCCCCCAAAAAGAAAAAGGGCCGCTTCCGCGGCCCTCCGTCTGCCAGTGGCAGACTATGCTGCCTGTGAGACCGGACTTGGTAACCTCTTCTCTGCTTCGAGGCGTTGCAGGTCCTTCAGCGCTATTCCGATGTACCTGATGCGTCCGGCGATCTTCGCCTTGGTCAGGTTCATCTCAGTCACTTCACGCCCGAAGGTCGGATGGGCCAGCGGTTCCTTGTCTTGGCTGGCACACCACTCGCAGTAGTCATCGAAGAGTTCGGTTGCTGTTATGCTCACTCCTTCTGTCATTTCGACACGGTCTTTAAAGTATCGCTGGATGTCGCCCTCGGGCGCCACCAGCCGTTGCGGCTGGACACGCTCGGCTTCGGCAGGAGCGGTCTTGTTGTCGTTGGCGATCGTGGCCGGCTTCTGGCTCAGGATCACACTCGGCGTGGTCGCCTGGACCGGAGCCGACGGTGCCATCTTCGGCACGGACGGAGCTTCCTGGTCGTAAATGCGCCACGTGGCGAAGGCGACATACATGCCAAAGCCCGAGCCGATCTCCAGAAGCAGCGCGACGAAGACCGCCAGCGCCGTTTGCATGTCTTCGACCTTCATCGTCAGGCCGGCCATGCCGGCAAGCTTCGCAAGGACAGCGGCCTGCGGATCTGCTTCCGTCATGACCGACTTGCCCTCGGCTTTGCCGAGATCCGCGCGAACAGCAGCGAGCTGCTGGCCGAGCGTACCCGCTTGCTGAGCCGAGGCGAGCTCGGCGGACAGCGCATGGAATTGCTGGCAAAAGTCGCGGTTGGCTTTGCCATTGACCTCGGTGCAACCCTTGGTCCAGGTCCAGTTGCGCTGGTTTTTCAGACCGTCGATTTCACTCTGGACAGTCTGGATCGGGCGGTGCTGAGGGATCCAGCTGATCTGGTCCTCGAGCCGCTTGGCCTCGCCACGCAGGTCCTTGTAGGACGCTGCCTGCACAGCGCGATTGCCCGTCGTATCGAGACGGTTCAATGCGGCATGCCCGAGAGCCGACGTCAGGGAATACCCCATGACGACCACCCAAACGACCGCGGAGGCCGCCGCTTGCGACCACACACGGTTTCGTATTGCGGCAAAAAAGAAAAACGGCACCAGCGCCTTGAAGCAGTCGGCTGCGGCGCTTGCGGCGCCGTAGATCTGCTTGTCAACCTCGGATACCCCGAGGCTGTACCCAAAGCGCCAGTTCATCGCGGCGGAGACTGCAAGCAGCACTCCTGCGGCGAGAACGCCTAGCACGCCTAATACGTGTCTCATCAGTTGAGGCCCCCTAGCCCTCGAACGGACCCGGACTGCGTGACGTACCGGTCCCGTGGGAAACGCGCACTCGGAAGCAATTTCTGACCAGGGCGTCGCGAAACCCTCCGGGGTCTTCGCTGCTCGGCTTCGTTGAGCCCCATCTCGGCGAACCGGACGGTCGGGCTGAGCGGTGACGGGCTGGTTGCCGTCCGCTGGAAGGCGGGTTGTCCACAAGCTGCGCCGCCGCTTGGCATCAGTTTGTGCACAGGCCTCGTTTACGGATCGGTTACACAACGCGAATACGGAACAATCTTCCGTTGCTGCGGTGCGTAGACGATTCGTTAAGATTTGTCAGGAATTTAGGTAACAGGGTGTTGGCGCAACGAGGCTTTTCGGTCACAGCGGCGCGCTTCCGGGGCATCCACGGGACGCTGATAGCATCCACACGTCGTCCACACGAGATCACACCTTTTCCACACCTCGAAGCCCGTTCTATCCACATGTTGTGGACACCAGAAACAACCGATCAATATCTAGTGCTATGGCCGGGCCCAAGCGGATCATTCCGACCAGCCCCCGCGAATCCAGGCTGCAGCTCGGCAGCCAAGCTGTTGAAAACAAGATCGGCGACTCGGAAATGCTGCACCGCCTCGCTATTTCCGCAGCAGCTCGGTGTTGATCTCGATCTCGATCTCGTCCGAGGCGAGCGGGATGGCCCGGGTTATCCCCCACTCACTGCGACGCAACTTGGCGATCGCGGTGAAGCCCGAAACGACCTTGCCGGCATAATTGGCGTTGATTTTCCCGAGCGGATGCTCGCCCGTGTAGTTCCAAGTCACGAACAGCGTCAACGGCCGCGAAACGCCGAGGATCGTCAGATCTCCCGTTATTTCCCCCGATGTCTGCCCCGTCCGCCTGGCGCTGGTGCTTCGGAAGGTAATCATCGGATGGCGCTCAACGTCGAAGAAGTCCGGCGACCGCAAGTGCTTGTCCAGTGCCGCCACGCCAGTCCAAAGGCTGGCAACCCGGAGCGAGACATCGACCTGACCCCTCTCGGGCGCCTCCGGCTCGAAGTCGACGATGCCGTCGACATCCATCATCCGGCCTGACTGGCGCGACAGGCCTAAATGGTTCCAGCTAAAGCTGACATACGTGTGCACCTTGTCAAAGGTGTACAGATCCGCACGAGCCGGACCTGAGGTGGCGATTGCCTGCCCAAGCAAGGCAAGCCAGGCGGCGAGTACCGAAAGCGTCACATACCTGCGCATGAGTGCTTGTCCGTTGATTCCAGGCCGTTTTGACCTTGTAGAAAGGCCGGAGGCAGGCGTCATGGCCCGAGATTGATGCGAAAATGGGGCAAATTGCCTGGGCCCGAGAGGCCTGCCGGGGCCGATCGGTTGCACCAGCATCGAAATGTCCGTCCCTGCACCGATTCATAGGAATTTACCCCTACTGAAAAAACGCCCGAATTTGGGGTCTGCGCTGCGCGTACGTGAGGCTGGCGAGGGGTGCTTTTTTGGTGGCTACCCCCCTAGCCACTCGCTCGGAAAACGCGCCAGCGTTGAAATTCGGCCGTGACAAATCGATTTCGCTCCCGACCCCTCCGTCGGCAGGACCCGGAAGCAGGCCCTTCTAGGCCCGGATTTCCCGAGTTGCTTGATCAACTGCTGGTTCTGAGCCCGGCGCTAGAGACCGGCCGCCATGCCGCCATCGACGGCAAGCTCAGCTCCGGTCACGAAAGCGGAGTCGTCGGACGCGAAGAACAGCGCCACTTTTGCCACATCCTCGCCCGTGCCGAAGCGGCGCAATGGGGTCTGATCGAGGAGCGCCTTATTGATTATCGGATTGCGCAGTACACGGTGCGTCAGCGCCGTCTCGATGAAGCCCGGTGCCAACGCATTGACCCGGATCTGAAACGGCGCGTACTCGATCGCCAATGCCCGAGTCAGCGCCGAGACCGCGCCTTTGGTCGCCGAGTAGGCGGCGAGCTGGCGCAATCCGCGATGCGACATGATCGAGGCGAGATTGATCAGCGAGCCGCGGCCCGACTTGCGCAAGAGATCGAAGCCGTCGCGCGCCACGCGCACCACGCCGTCAAGATTGACCTCGCGCAGCTTGACCCAGTCGGCATCGGTCAGGTGCCTGAAATCGGAGCGCACGTTGATGCCGGCGTTGTTCACCAGCACGTCGAGCTTGCCGTGGGCCATGTCAACGGCTCGGACCATGGCTGTCACATCCTGGCCGCGGCTGACGTCGACCGCGAGTGCCTTCGAAGCCGCGCCGCGATTCCGAAGGGCACCGGCAACGGCCTCCGCGCGCGCACCGTCGACGTCGGTCACGTAAACGAAAGCGCCCTCAGCCGCGAAACAGCGGGCAATGGCCTCGCCGATGCCATTGCCAGCCCCCGTTACCAGGGCAATTCGACCATCCAGTCGCATGCCGAGCCCCCTTCGGTCTCCGCTGCAACGTTTGCCCGAGGCGCTTCGGGGGAACAAGCGCTCGAGTCAGACAGCGTAAAACGCCAAACGGCGGGACCTAGCCCGCCGCTTCCGATGTCTTGAGCAGCATCACATGTTGCAGCTACTTCCCCGGATCGTAGAACCGGCCGAAATCGTGCCCCACGTCGAACTTGATGCCGACCCGGATCGTGTGAACGTCTGCATCGACTTCATGGCGCACCGTGCCGAGCGTGAACTCACGCGAAGCGAAGTTCGCAAAATTGTATTCACCGAACAGGGACACGTGGTGCCACTTGTACTCGGTTCCGATGCCGACCGTGAGGCCAACCAGTGTTTCCGCCGACTTGACGCTCGAGAGCTGCGGCGCGCCTGCCTCGATACCGAGGAAGCTCACGCCTGCCGTGCCGTAGATCAGCCAATGCGGCTCTGCATAGACACCAAACCGCCCACGTAGATTGGCGAGAAAGTCAATGCCATAGTTCGCAGTGCCCAGGGTGGTGTTGGCGTCGCCGCGTGCATCCCCGAACGCGGCATCGATCTCGACACCATAGAGCCAGTACCTGTGCGGGTGCCAGTCGATGCCAGCCGACACGCCGCCGAGAACCCCGCTCGCGGTGGCAGAGTCGCTGACTGGTCGCGTCTGTCCTAAAGTGGCAAATACCGGCTGGGCGAAGAGGCCGAACCTGACGATATGATCGCCTTCGAAATTCTGGGCGCCAGCCACGGAAACGCTTCCGAAGCTCAGAACGCCTGCCACCAACGGTGAGAGCCAACCGCGCTTCATCATCACGTCCCCCAATCGCAGCCGGTCGGATCAATTTGATCCTGGCGAGATGACCGTCGCGGTTAAACACTTGCAGTGAGTCGGTCATCCAGTCCCCCACAAAAAAAGCTGTGGATTATCCTGGACCGCAACTGCTTCGGAAACACGCGAATCACTCACCTGCCTATTCGGCTGCGGCCTTCGGCGGCACCCACTTCTCGCGGAGGGTGACAAGCTCCTCGGCCGCGGACGGATGGAGCGCCATGGTCTGGTCGAAGTCAATCTTGCGCGCGCCCATGCGCATGGCAATCGCTGCTATCTGTACCATTTCTGCCGCATCCGGACCGAGGATATGGCATCCGACGACTTTCTGATCGACGACTGACACAACGAGCTTCATGAGCATGCGCTCGTCGCGCCCGGAGAGAGTGTATTTCATCGGCCGGAAGCGGGTCTTGTAAACGTCGACGTCCCCGAACCTGGATCGCGCATCGGCTTCGCTGAGCCCGACCGTGCCGATCTCCGGTTCAGAGAACACGGCGGTCGGAATGAGAGTGTGGTCGGCCGACCACGCCTTGTTACCGAACACGGTATCGGCGAAGGCATGGCCTTCACGAATTGCAACTGGTGTCAGGTTGACGCGATCCGTGACATCACCAACCGCATAGATCGAAGGCACGTTCGAGCGCGACTGAGCATCGACGATCACTTCGCCATCGGCACCAAGCGTCACGCCGGCTTTCTCGAGGCCAAGGTTCCTCGTATTCGGGTGCCGACCGGTTGCATACATGATCGCTTCGGCATCGATCGAGGAATTGTTCGAGAGGTGAATGCGCAGGAGCTTGTCACCGGATGGCGACGCCAGCTCCTCGATCGCGGTCGGCGTCGCATTGGTAAGCACCGTGATGCCGCGCTTCTGTACTGCGGCTGTCAGATCGTCGCGCAGGTCTTCGTCGAAGCCGCGCAGGATCTTCTCGCGCCGGTAATTCAACGTTGTCTTGACGCCGAGCCCATTGAAGATGCCGGCGAACTCCACCGCGATGTAGCCGCCCCCCACAATGACGATCGACTTCGGCAGCGTGCCGAGATGGAACGCCTCGTTGGAGGTGATTGCGTGCTGGATTCCCGGGATCACCGGCATGGTCGGCCAGCCGCCGGTCGCAATCAGAATGTATCTGGCGGTAACAAGCCGATTGTCCTTGAGCAGGCGAACTTGGTTTGGTCCCTCGACAGCGGCGCGTGTCGCGATGATCTCGACTTTTGAGCGTTCCAGATTGGCGCGATAAGCGTTTTCGAGGCGATCGATCTCTTTATCCTTGTTCGCGATCAGCTTGCTCCAGCTGAACCCTGGCTTGGCTTGATCGAACGACCACCCGAAGCCCGCCGCATCCTCGAACTCGCCGTGGAATCGCGCCGCGTAAACGAGCAGCTTCTTCGGCACGCAACCGCGGATCACGCAGGTCCCGCCCACGCGATACTCCTCGGCCACGGCGACCTTGGCGCCATGGTTCGCGGCGATGCGGGCGGCCCTGACACCGCCCGATCCCGCGCCGATCACAAAGAGGTCATAGTCGAAGTTCGCCATGGGGTGCCCGTTGCCTGATCCGCCGTCGGCCCAATATAGGGGTCTGAGGCGGAGAGCGCACCAGGCCTCAGATTGGGATACCCTTCTTGCGCAGCTCGTTGCGCATTTCGGCATCGATTTCCCGGCCGATCTTTTCGCCCCACTGCTGGCCGACGCGCATGGCGTCGGGAAGGATCTTCATTTGCGAGTCGACAAATCGCTTGCCCGCCGCACTTTTGAAGAACCGCGTCAACTCCTGCATGTCCGCTGCGCTGATCTCGCGGGCATAAAGCTTTGCAACCTCGTCGATCAGCTCCGATTTCCGGTCGAGCCCCCGCTTGCTGACTTGCGCCAAGGTCTCGCGGATCACCTTCTCGTGCTGCGGCTGCATCTGCACAAAGGCCTGAGTCATCTGCGCCATCATGGCTGGCAGCATGGCATCGAACTGCCTGGCAACACCTGAGGCAGCCATCAACTCGCGCGCCGCTGCCACTGCCTCCGCTGAAGGGGTAGCGGGAGCAGTGGCCTGTGGCGCTCGCTGCTGCCCGAGGACCGACGGACTGCTGATCGCGACGAGACAGTACGCGGCCAGTATGGTGCGGATCACTTCCCCAGATCTCGACATATGTGCTCCTTCTGGTCGCGTGAAGGGCCTCACCCCCAGTGAGATTCAAGTCGCAGTACGCCGCCTGGCCCGGCGACGAAGGCCAGATCGGCAAGGCCCAGAAACAACCCCGTCTCGACCACCCCGGGCACCATCCGCAGCGCTTCATCAAGCGCCTCGGGATCGTCGATAGCGCCGAACGAACAGTCGAGGATGTAGTTGCCGCCGTCGGTGACGAACGGCTGGCGATCCTGCGCCGCGCGCATGCGCACCTCACCAAGGCAGCCGGCGTCCTGGGCGATGTCGCGCACGAGATTAGTCGTTGCCACTTGTCCGAAACGCACGATTTCCACCGGTAACGGGAACGCGCCGAGTGTCTCGACCCGCTTCGAGGCATCGGCAATGATCACCAAACGGTCCGAGGATGCGGCGACGATCTTTTCGCGCAGCAGCGCGCCGCCGCCACCCTTGATCAGGCGCAGGTCGTTATCGAGTTCGTCAGCGCCATCGACGGTGAGATCGAGTTCAGGCGTCTCGTCCAGTGTGGTGAGCTTGATGCCGAGCGCGGCGGCTTGCGCACGCGTCGCCTCGGATGTCGGCACGCAAACGACATTGAGGCCCTGCTTTACCCGCACACCGAGGAGATCGACGAAGTGTTTGGCGGTCGAGCCAGTGCCGAGCCCGAGCCGCATGCCGCCCTCGACCAGCTTGATCGCCTCGGCTGCCGCTTGGCGCTTCATGTCGTCTGCGTTCATTTAAATTTCTATCCTATGATGCACATGGCAACCTATCCGGCGTCGGCCATCGGTCCGATCCATGCCTGTACGCGGCAAGCCCGGGGCCTACACTCGCGAGGACTGCCTCGGCCAAAATTATCCTCTGGTTCGGTGAGAGCTTGCACGCGTCCTTCAGGGGATTGCTGGCATCTGGGTTATTGGCGTTTATGGTTTCTGCAAAACTCTCACGCGGACCGAACGCCCCAACTCCGGATCGGGGTTACACTCGCGAGGATTGCCTCAAATCCCGCCCATCAGCATGTACTTGAGCTCGACGAAGCCGTCGATGCCGTGGCTCGAGCCCTCACGGCCGATACCCGATTCCTTGACGCCACCGAAGGGGGCCACCTCGGTCGAGATGATGCCCTCGTTGATGCCCACCATGCCGTACTCGAGCCCTTCCGCCACGCGCCAGACGCGGCCGATGTCACGCGCGTAGAAATAGCAGGCAAGACCGAACTCGGTGTCGTTGGCCATGCGAATCGCTTCTTCCTCGGTCTTGAACTTGAAGACAGGTGCCACGGGGCCGAACGTCTCCTCCCGCGCGCACTTCATGTCGGGCGTCACGTTGGCGATCACGGTCGGCTCGAAGAAGTTGCCGCCGAGCTGGTGACGCTTGCCGCCAGTGACGATCTTTCCACCCTTGGCGAGTGCGTCGGCAATGTGCTCCTCGACTTTGTCGATCGCCGCCTTGTTGATGAGCGGTCCTTGCATGACGCCAGTCTCGACGCCGTTGCCGACCTTCATTGACGACGCCGCCTTGGCAAGCTTGCCGACGAACTCGTCGTAGACCTTCTCTTGCACCAGCAGCCGATTGGCGCAGACACACGTCTGGCCGGCATTGCGATACTTGGATGCCATGGCGCCTTCGACCGCCTTGTCGATGTCGGCGTCGTCGAAGACGATAAACGGCGCATTGCCGCCGAGCTCCAGCTCCACCTTCTTGATCGTGGAGGCCGACTGTGCCATCAGCACCTTGCCGATTTCGGTCGAGCCGGTGAAGGTGATGCCGCGAACTTTCGGGCTCGTCGTGAGCTCCTTGCCGATCTCTGCCGACTTGCCGGTAATGACGTTGAACACGCCCGCCGGCATGCCGGCCTGACGTGCCAGCTCAGCGAGCGCCAACGCGGTGAGCGGCGTTTCGGTCGCCGGTTTGCACACCACCGTGCAGCCTGCCGCGAGCGCTGGAGACACCTTCCGCGTAATCATAGCGTGCGGAAAATTCCACGGCGTGATCGCGCCGATGACGCCGAGCGGCTGCTTGATGACGACGATGCGACTGCCTTGCTTGAACGTCGGGATGGTCTCGCCGTTGATGCGCTTGGCTTCTTCCGCGTAGAACTCGGTGAAAGATGCACCATAGAGGACCTCGCCCCTGGCCTCGGCCAGCGGCTTGCCTTGCTCACTCGTCATCAGCAGCGCAAGCTCGTCGGCGTGCGCGACCTGCAGATCGAACCACTTCCGCAGAATAGCCGACCGTTCCTTGGCGAGCAGCTTGCTCCACGCGGCGAACGCCGTCTCGGCAGCGTCGATCGCGTCCTTGGTCTCCTTGGCGCCGAGGCGCGGGACCTTGGCAATTTCCTCTCCCGTCGCCTTGTTGGTGACAGAGATCTCGGGCGTGCCGACCCACTGGCCATTGATGAAGCACTGGGTCTTCAACAGCGACATGACCTTCTTGTCCATGGAGAACCTCCAACGATGGAACCGCTATGCTACTGGTAGGCCCGTGCCGGGCTCGTTGCAAGGCGTCCGCCATCATTGCGGCTTGCGATCCGCGATAAGATTGATCACGTTAAGTTTTACGCCAGGAGCATGCCATGACCACGCAGCGCGAACGTTCGATCGAAGAAATCTACCGAGACGACGCGGAGCGAGCCGATGCCATCGCTTTCGGGCGGCGGACGCAGCCGACCCGGCGCGGTTTTCTGGGCGGCACAGGCCTTGCAGCCTTGAGCGCGGCGGTCGGCGCACCGATCGTCTTTTCCCGCTACATGCCGGGCGGCATGATGCCTGCCGCGTTCGCGCAAGAAACAAAGCAATCCGCAGCCGCAGCCCCAGCAGCGCCGAAGCCGTTCTCGTTTCCCGGCAAGGATCCGGGATTGGTGCTGCTTGGCGACAAGCCGCTGGTCGCAGAGACGCCCGAGCATCTTCTTGATGACGACACCACGCCGACTGCGAAGTTCTTCATTCGCAACAACGGGCAAATCCCAGACGGCGCAAAGGATGCCGACGGCTGGAAGCTCGCGATCGACGGCGAGGTGCAGAAGCCTTTGGAGCTGACGCTCGCCGATCTCAAGAAACGCTTCAAGCCAAGCACACTCCGCATGGTGCTCGAGTGCGGCGGCAACGGCCGCTCGTTCTTCACGCCACAAGCACGAGGCAATCAATGGACCAACGGCGGTGCTGGTTGCGCGGAATGGACCGGCGTTCCACTGGCCGAGGTGCTGAAAGCAGCCGGCGTCAAGCCTTCCGCTGTGTACACCGCCAATACCGGCATCGACCAGCACCTCTCCGGTGATCCGAAGTTGGCGCCTCTCTCCCGTGGCGTGCCGATCAAGAAAGCAATGGAGAAGGAGGCACTGCTCGTCTATGCGATGAACGGGAAGCCGCTCGACAACATCCATGGCGGACCGCTCAGGCTCGTCATTCCTGGCATGCCCGGCTCTGTCTCACACAAATGGCTTTCCAAGATCACGCTGCGTGACAAGGTACACGACGGACCGGGCATGACCGGCACCTCCTACCGCCTCGCCATCAAGCCGATGGTGCCCGGGTCCAAGACCGATGACTCCAATTTCCGGATCATGGAGACGATGCCCGTCCGGGGCATCATCACCAATCCGATGAATGGAACGAAGCTCGCCGCTGGCACACGCGCGCTCAATCTGCGGGGTGCGGCGTGGGCGGGCGACGCCGAGATTCTGCGCGTCGATATCTCGACCGACTTCGGCGCGACCTGGAGCCAAGCCAAGCTTGCGGGCGCCAGGAACCGCTACGACTGGCGCCGCTGGACAGCGTCCGCCCGGCTCCCTTCCGATGGCTACTACGAGATCTGGGTGCGTGCCACCGACAGCAAGGGACGCGCACAGCCGCACATTGCTGGCAATTGGAACCCGCAAGGCTATGGCGCCAATCCGATGCACCGGATCGCCGTGCTGGTGGGCTGACCATCATGACCGATGCTCTGAGGCGCGCAGTGGCGGTCTCGGCGTTCGCGCTCGCCGGACTCTTTCTGATCGCGGACAGGTCTGTTGCACAAACCGCACGCAAAGGACCGGACGAGACGCCCGAGCAATATCCTGACGCGCCCCATCGCGACGATGCGTTCTACTTCTGCACAGCCTGCCACAGCTTCCGTATCGTCGCGCAGCAGGGCATGTCCCGCGACCGCTGGGATGAGAGCCTCGATTGGATGGTCGAGCGGCACAGGATGCCCGAGGTCAAGGGCGAGGAGCGCCGCAAGATCCTGGACTATCTGGCGGCGGCGTTCCCCGAGCGCGCTCGCCAGCAAGGTGGGTGGAAAAACCCGTTCGCGCCAAAGTAGCGTTCGCCACGCCAGTTGGAAACTCCCGCGGAGACACGTTCTCGATGCAGCACTTGACGATTGCCTTTGACCTCGACGGCACCTTGGTCGAAACGGCCCCTGATCTGATCCGCGCCATCAATCACGCCATTGCCGGTGCAAGCCTGGCGCCGCTTCCAGGCGTGGAGTTGCGAGGTATGATCAGCTTCGGCGGCCGCGCGATGATCGAACATGCGTTGAAGCTGCATGGCCGTGCGCTGCCTGTTCTCGAGGTCGACAGGCTGCACGAGCGCTTCCTTGCGCACTATTCCGACAACATCGCCGCCGAGAGCCATGCTTATCCGGGACTGGAGGAGGCGCTTGCCAGATTGGCGTCGCGCGGCGCGCGTCTCGTCGTGTGCACCAACAAACTGGAAGCGCTCTCGCGCCGGCTGCTCGAGTCGCTCGGCCTTGCGCGGCATTTCAAGGCGATTGCCGGGCGCGATACATTTCCCGTGCACAAACCGCATCCTGACCATCTGCGCGGCGCGATCACGATGGCAGGCGGCGATCCACGCCACGCCGTAATGATTGGCGACAGCGACACGGATATCCAGACCGCGCGTGCGGCCGGATTGCCGGTGATCGGCGTCCCGTTCGGCTACACGGACACGCCCATTTACGAGCTCAGGCCAGATGTGGTCATCGAGCATTTTGCTGAGCTCGAACGAGCAATCGATACGCTGACCGCCAACTGAGCCTTGGCGCATTCTGAGCAAATGGTCATCCAAGGGTCCCGCTTCAGCCACATTCGGCGATCATAGCCGCCGCACCGGTACGCGTTCTCAGTCAATCCAAAGGATACCGACGATGATCAAGCAATTCGCACTCTCAGCCGCTGTTGCTTCCCTCTTCGCCGGCGCGGCATTCGCGCAGTCGACGCCGCCCGCCGATCAGCAGCCTTCGGCGCCGCAGGCCCAGCCCGCTCCCGCACCGCAGGGAGCTCAAGCGCCGGCCGGCGCGCCGCAGAACCCCGACGAATGCATCCAGGCCGCGACGGGCCTTGCCGAGGCGGCAGAGGCCAAGAAGCTATCCGAGGACAAGCTCGACAAGATCGAAGATCTGCTGACCAAGATGGAGACGCACTGCGACGCCAAGCAGTTCGTCGAAGCAATGGCGGTTGCAAACGACATCAAGTCGCTGATCGACGCAAACTGATCACTGCGCTTTCAAGGTTCGAGTTGTTTGGAAAGGCGGTCTGTTGGCCGCCTTTCTGCTTGTCACCAGCTCAGAAGCGCATTGCGCTTATTTCCACTCGATCTTCAGCACCTCGTAGCTGCGGGTGCCGCGCGGCGTCGTGACCTCCGCGGAATCGCCCTTCGATTTGCCGATAAGCGCGCGTGCGATCGGACTGGAAATCGAGATGCGGCCTTCCTTCACATTGGCCTCGAGATCGCCAACGATCTTGTATTTTACCTTGTCACCTGTGTCCTCGTCCTCGAGGGTTACGGTCGCGCCGAACTTGACTGTGTCACCCGACAGATTCGCGGTGTCGATCACCTCGGCACGGGACAGCTTGTCCTCGAGGTCGGCGACCTTGGCCTCGTTCAGCCCTTGGGCCTCCTTAGCCGAGTGATACTCGGCGTTTTCCGACAGGTCGCCATGCGTGCGTGCCTCGGATATGGCCTGGATGATGCGCGGGCGCTCCTCGGCCTTCAAACGGTGCAGCTCGGCTTCAAGCTTCTTGAAGCCGTCAATGGTCATTGGAACCTTTTCCATCGCCATCGTTCAAATCTCCACCAAGCGGGATCTATGATCCCGCTGACCAATGAGTGTCACCCAGCTTCTGGGGTTTGACCAGCCCTTTGCCCACACCTTCATGGCGTGAGCAACGGCAAGCTGCAGAACGGAAAACACGAGGGCCAGATTGCCTCTGTCCCTCGCGTCCTACGGTCAGGTAGGTGCTCGTAGGTAGCTTTGCAACGGGGCGACCTCGATGCTATCCGACTTTAGTGCACTGATCGCTTGCGTGGCCGCAACTGCACCCGCGACGGTTGTATAATATGGGATGCGGTTGTTCAATGCCGTTCGACGAATGTCCTTGGAGTCGGCAAGAGCTTTAGCGCCTTCCGTCGTATTGAACACCAGTTGCACCTCGCCGTTCTTCATCACGTCGACGATGTGCGGACGACCTTCTAGAACTTTGTTTACGTGCTCGCAGACGATCCCGTGCGCCTCGAAATGCCGTTTGGTACCGCGGGTTGCCAAAACCTTGAAGCCCATATCGGCAAGCTCGCGAACGGGGCCAAGGATCGCGTCCTTGTCGGCCTCGCGCACCGACACGAACACGGTGCCGCCGGACGGAAGGTCGGTGCCGGATCCTATCTGGCTCTTGGCGAAGGCCAGCGCGTAGTCATGGTCGATGCCCATCACCTCGCCGGTCGAGCGCATCTCTGGCCCGAGAATGGGATCGACGCCGGGGAAGCGCGCGAAAGGAAACACAGCCTCCTTGACCGCGGTATGCTTCAGGCGCGGCGGCTTCAGCTTGAAGCTCTTTAACGGCACGCCGGCCATGATCCGCGACGCGATACCGGCAACCGGCAGCCCCACCACCTTGGCGACGAACGGCACCGTGCGGGAGGCCCGCGGATTGACCTCCAGGATGAAGATCTGACGGTCCTTGATGGCGTACTGCACGTTCATCAGGCCGACGACATTGAGCGCCAGCGCCAGATCGCGCGTCTGCTTTTCGAGTCGAACCAGGATCGACGTGTCAAGCGAATGGACGGGCAGCGAGCAGGCTGAGTCACCCGAGTGAATACCCGCCTGCTCGATGTGCTCCATGATGCCGGCGATGAAGGTGTCGCGGCCATCTGAGATGCAGTCGACATCGACCTCGATCGCATCGTTCAGATATCGGTCGATCAGCAACGGGCGCTTGTCCGAGACAACCAGCTCGGAATGGCCAGCCAGCGTCGCCGAGAGCCGCTGGATGTAGCGCTCGAGATCACTCGCATCGGCGATGATCTCCATGGCGCGCCCACCGAGCACGTAGGACGGCCGGATCACGATCGGGTAGCCGATCGCTTCGGCAACTGATTTGGCCTCCTGCGGAGAGCGGGCGATGCCGCTTTCCGGTTGCTTGAGCTTCAGCGTGTCTATGAGCGCCTTGAAGCGGTCGCGGTCCTCGGCGAGGTCGATCGACTCGTGGCTTGTACCAAGGATCGGAATGCCGGCGGCGGAGAGCGCTTCAGCCAGTTTGAGCGGAGTTTGTCCGCCGAACTGCACGATCACGCCCTTCAGCGTGCCGTTCGACTTCTCGACCTCCAAAATCTCCAGCACATCCTCGGCGGTGAGCGGCTCAAAATAGAGCCGGTCCGACGTGTCGTAATCGGTCGAGACCGTTTCCGGATTGCAGTTGACCATGATGGTCTCGAAGCCCGCATCCGACAACGCAAAGCAGGCGTGGCAGCAGCAGTAATCGAACTCAATTCCCTGGCCGATGCGATTCGGGCCGCCGCCGAGAATGACGATTTTCTGCTTGGCGGACGGGTCGGCCTCGCAGACGGGCTTGTCGAACAGGCCGCGTTCGTAGGTTGAGTACATGTAGGCAGTCGGAGAGGCGAACTCAGCCGCGCATGTATCAATTCGCTTGAACACGGGGCGCACATCGAGCGCCTGTCGTTGCTGGCGGACCTCGGCCTCGGTGAAGCCTGAAAGCTTGGCCAGGCGCGCGTCCGAAAATCCCATTGCTTTGAGGCTGCGGAATGCCCCGGCAGTTCCCGGCAGCCCCTGGCCCTTAACGCGGTCCTCAATGTCGATGATCTCCTGCATGCGCGCCAGAAACCAGGGATCGATGCGGCAGGAGGCATGGATCTGCTCATGGTCGACGCCCAGTCGCATCGCCTGAGCGACCTTGAGCAAACGGTCCGGCGTCGGGCGGCCGAGCTCTGCGCGGATAACGTTCTTGTCGTCGCCTTGGCCGAGGCCTTCGAACGAGACATCGTCGAGACCTGAGAGGCCGGTCTCGAGGCCGCGCAGTGCTTTCTGCAGGCTCTCGCCGAAGGTGCGGCCGATGGCCATCACCTCGCCGACCGATTTCATCGAGGTGGTTAGCGTCGGATCGGAGCCGGGGAACTTCTCGAAAGCAAATCGCGGGATCTTGGTCACCACGTAGTCGATCGTCGGTTCGAAGGAGGCGGGTGTGGCGCCCCCCGTGATGTCGTTCTCAAGCTCATCGAGCGTATAGCCGACCGCGAGACGCGCCGCCACTTTCGCGATCGGAAAACCCGTTGCTTTCGAGGCAAGCGCAGATGAGCGCGACACGCGCGGGTTCATCTCAATGACGACAAGGCGTCCGTCTGCCGGGTTCACCGCAAACTGCACGTTGGAGCCGCCAGTCTCGACGCCGATTTCACGCAGAACGCTGAGCGAGGCGTTGCGCATGATCTGATATTCTTTGTCGGTAAGGGTGAGCGCCGGGGCAACGGTTATCGAGTCACCCGTGTGCACGCCCATCGGATCGACATTTTCGATTGAACAGACGATGATGCAGTTGTCCGCCTTATCGCGGACGACCTCCATTTCGAACTCTTTCCAGCCGAGCACCGATTCCTCGACCAGCACCTGGCTGGTCGGCGAGGCGGCAAGCCCCCGCTCGAGGATATCGAAGAACTCCTCCCGATTGTAGGCGATGCCGCCACCGGTACCGCCGAGCGTGAACGAGGGCCGGAGGATCGCCGGCAAACCGACCTGCTCGAGCGCGGCCGCTCCCTCGTTCCGGTTGTGCGCCATCATCGAACGCGGGGTCTCGAGGCCGATTTTCTTCATTGCCTCGCGGAAGAGCAGGCGATCCTCGGCCTTGTCGATCGCCTCGGCCCGGGCTCCGATCATCTCGACATTGTACCTGGCCAGCACGCCCTGCTTGGCGAGCGCCAGCGCGGTATTGAGCGCGGTTTGCCCCCCCATGGTCGGGAGCAGCGCATCGGGCCGCTCCTTGGCGATGATCTTGGCCACGATTTCCGGCGTGATCGGCTCGATGTAGGTTGCATCCGCCAGCTCTGGATCGGTCATGATCGTGGCTGGGTTGGAATTGACCAGGATGATCCGGTAACCCTCGGCCTTGAGAGCCTTGCAGGCCTGGGTGCCCGAATAGTCGAACTCGCAGGCCTGGCCGATCACAATCGGTCCGGCCCCGATGATGAGGATGGATTTGATGTCGTCGCGCTTTGGCATAAAGCGGCTACATACTGGAGGCCGGCCGGGTTGGCTATAGGCCTCGACCCTATGTCAACCATGATTGCGCAGCGCCGGTCTGCGGGCGGCGATTTGCTCACCGAACACTTGTGGCGCTAGATTCGGGGGCATTTCTCCGACAGCCTCGGAGCAGACCCGAGATGATACCCGCAACATGACCGACATCGCGAGCCGCGTATACAATCACAACTGGAAGATCGATCCGATCGTTCGCTCGGTGATCGACACTGACTTCTACAAGCTGTTGATGGCGCAGACGATCTTCCGCCGCCATCGGAACGCCAGGGTCACGTTCGGGATCATCAATCGGACCAAAACCGTTCCCCTCGCTCACATCATCGACGAAGGCGCGCTCCGCGAGCAGCTCGATCACATCCGTTCTCTGTCATTGTCACGCGGGGAGTCGACGTGGCTGCGCGGCAACATGTTCTATGGCAAGCGGCAGATGTTCGCCCCGGAGTTCATAGCGTGGCTCGAGGGGTTTCGCTTCCCAGCCTATCACCTTGAAACGCGCGGCGACCAGTATGAGCTGACCTTCGAGGGGCCGTGGATCGAAACCACGATGTGGGAAATTCCGGCGCTTGCCGTGATCATGGAGCTTCATTCGCGCGCCGTCACCAAGGGCATGGGCAAGTTCGAGCTGCAGGTGCTCTATGCCCGCGCCATGACGCGCGTCTGGGAAAAGATCGAGCGGCTCCGCGGCCTGTCGGAATTGCGGATCGCGGACTTCGGCACGCGCCGCCGGCACGGTTTCCTCTGGCAGGACTGGTGTGTGCAGGCCATGAGCGAAGGGCTCGGGGCCCGCTTTCTCGGCACCTCGAACTGTCTGATCGCGCTCCGCCGCGAGGTGGAAGCGATCGGCACCAACGCACACGAGCTGCCGATGGTCTATGCGGCGCTTGCCAAGAACGACGCCGAGCTGGCGGAGGCGCCTTATCGGGTGCTCGCCGACTGGCAGCAGGATTATGACGGCAACCTGCGCGTCATTCTGCCCGACACCTATGGAAGCCAGGGCTTTCTCGACCGGGCGCCCGATTGGGTTACGCAGTGGACCGGCGTTCGCGTCGATTCAGGCGATCCATTCGAAGGCGGTGAGATGGCGATCGACTGGTGGAAGCGGCGCGGCCAGGATCCGAAGACAAAGCTCGCGATCTTCTCCGATGGCCTCGATGTCGACCTGATCGAGCAGCTGCACGCGCGCTTCAAGGGCCGCATCCGTCTGGGCTTCGGCTGGGGCACGCTGCTGACCAACGATTTTCGCGGGCTCTCCCAGCAGGGCCACCTCGATCCCTTCTCCATCGTGTGCAAGGTAATCTCGGCCGACGGACACGCTGCCGTGAAGCTCTCCGACAATCCGGAGAAGGCGGTTGGTCCGGCGTCGGAGATCGCGCGCTACCGACGCGTGTTCAAGGTCGGCGCTCAGGAGACCCAGCCGGTGCTGGTGTAGAATCTCGTGGGTTCAGCGTGCGGGGTCGACGGGCCAAGGCTGATCGCGGCACTTGAAAGGCGAGACATCAGCTTAGATTCCATCCGCCGGCGTTTGAGACGACGGCATCGCGGCTTTGAAAGACTTGCGGGGCGCGTCTGTGAACGGCATCGACATCGAGATGGGTTCGCGTCGTCGCGTCGATGTGCGCGCTACCGTAAGTGAGTGTGAGGTTGCCTCGGTCGTCCGCGCACGAGCTTGGCCACGGGCTGCTCAAACCCATCTAGGCACGCTCCCGTTCCACGGCATTAGCTAGGTCCCCCTAGCCGTCACCCCAGCCGCCGGATCAGATCGTTCCAGAAGTGGACGACGAAGGCATCGATGGCGCCGCTGAAGGTGAACGCGAAGGCGATCTTATCGGCATTGAGCGGATCGAGACCGAGCTCCCGCGAGAAGATGTGGATGGCGAGGCCGGAAAGAACAGAAACAAGGGCCAGACAGGCAAACCAGATCTGCAGGTGACGGCTGTTGGCCGGCGTTGCGCGAGGTGTGGGATGTTCCATTGCTTTTACTCGACTCACTCGATTCAACCGGCATAGCCGATAACTGATTGAACACTTCGATTTCAGCGCCTTCGCCGCCGCAACTCTTCGCGCCTGAGCCGGATCAGCTCGGCGAGACCGGCGCGGAACCCGCGCGCCGGCACCCGCACCACGTACTCGCCGCCCGCCTGGTCAGGCAGACGCAACCGGACGGCAAGGCCATCCCATAGTCCAGACATCACCACGCCGGCGTGCCGCAGATTGGCTTCCATCATGCAGCCCCCTGCGGCGCAGGTGGAAAACTTGTCCGCGAGCTCCTGCTCGCCGATCTGATAGGCAAGACTTGGCCGCTCGCGCGCAGACATGACAGTGGCTGGCGCGTCAGCGCGGGTTTCAATGCGGGCATCACGTGTGTCGCGCTCGTTGTTTTGCATTTGCGGCACGAACACGCGCCAAAGCACACTTTCTCTTCCCGCCACCATGTCGATCACAAAATGGGCGACGATGATTTGCGCGGCAGCACCTGGCTCAGCTCCGGGCATCGACGTGCGGTGGAGCAGCGCGCACCGGTGCCGGTTCGAGCCGAGCCCACAGCGAATCTGCCACGCGCCGATCGAGCGATGCGCACGCGGCGGCAGCAGGCGCCCACTTGCAACGCCGGACCAGGGCCAATCCCAGATATCGTCGTGATGTTCGTTGCCGATTCCAAGGCAGATGCGCTTCAAGACGCTCTCACGCAGCGCGTGACCGGCGAACGTCTCACCCAATTGATACGACATCGCCCGCCACTTTTGGCACTGACCCATCCGATGGCCGGGTTTTGCGCCTGAGTGCGGCACCAAGGGCTGACGCTCGGCGCGATCGGGAGGATCAACGCCGAGTCTCATCGGCGCCGACAAGCCGGCGCCCGCCGCTGTGGCGATGCTATCGGGCATGATCTCGGCTACAGCGCTGCCAGGCAGCACCGCCAGAAATCCAGCAATCAGTGCAGCCGATAACCGGCGCATGAAAGGCCTCCTTCCCACGCGAGTCTAGCCTGGAGAGGGTGCCACACTGAAGCGGTTTTCAATGGATTTTCAACGACAGTTAACTCCGGCGCAAAGTGCGCGCTGCCGCTGATCGGTTGCAGAACCCCAGGCAGCGCGACAGCGACGGCCCAATCAACCACGCGACGCTGCAATGCCCAAGCGCGCGCAGCTCGCTGCCGAACGCCCGCTGATTCAGAACACGGGTGGCAATCGACAGGTGAGCGGATCCTACGGCACGACTGGCCAATCCGCCCTGGCGTGGTTAAGACTGGGAGCCTTCAGTCTGTTCCGAGGAGATCTCCCAATGACCATCAAGCGTCACGAGTCGAAAGGCATTCTCTCGAAAGTGGTCGAGGCGAACGGCTTTGTGTTCACCGCCGGCATCACGCCTGACAATACCGCCCAAGACGTTACGGGCCAGGCCCGCGACGTGCTGAAAGAGATCGACCGGCTCCTGAAGCTCGCAGGCACCGACAAGACGAAAGTGATCTCAGCGACCATTTGGGTGCCGGACATCCGCCTGCGCGAAAAGATGAACATCGCCTGGACGGAGTGGACGGGTGGTCAGAACCTGCCCGGTCGCGCCTGCATCGAGGCGAAGCTTGCCGATCCGGCAATCCTTGTTGAAATCGCCGTCGTCGCGGCGAAGTAAGTCCGCATTCCAGCGCAACCGACGACGGGAGCAGCCCCATGGCCATCATCCGGCGCGAGCTGGAGCCGATCCTCGCCAACGTTGTGGAGGCGGCTCCCTTCGTATTCACCGCCGGCGCCATTGCCGACGATCTCTCGCTCGACGTCACCGGGCAGACCAAACAGGCCCTCGGCGACCTCGACAAGTTTCTGGACATGTGCGGCTCGGACAAAGCCAAGATCCTCTGGGCGACGATCTGGGTTGCCGACATCCGGCTGCGCGATGCCATGAACAAGGCTTGGCTCGAATGGGTGGACCCCAAGGCCCTGCCCGCTCGCGCCTGCATCGAAGGCAAGATGGCGGACCCGACGTGCCTGGTCGAGGTTCAGGTCATCGCGAGCAAAACCTGATCCAGAGCAAGACGTGCCGCAAGCATTCGGCTGATCATGATCACTGAACGAGCGTCAATCGGTCATCGCGCCGACTACAAGCATTTCCTGTCGTTGCAGACACGTTGGATGGACAACGACTACTACGGTCATGTGAACAACGTCGTCTACTATTCGTACTTTGACACGCTTCTGACACGCTACCTCATCGATCACGGCCACCTCGATGTGCGCCAAGGTGGTGTCGTGGGTATCGCAGTCGAGTCGCTTTGCCGCTTTCACAAGTCGTTTGCATTTCCCGAAACTATCGATGGCGGCCTTCGCGTCGGCAAGCTCGGCCGCTCGTCGGTACGCTACGAGATCGGCCTTTTCAGCCAGGGCGATGATTTGGCGGGCGCCGAAGGCTATTTCGTGCATGTGTTCGTCGAGCGCCAGTCGCAGCGCCCAACACCAATTCCCGACCGGGTTCGCGAGGCACTGACGCGCATCGCGGTGCAAGGCGCCGAATAGGTCTGTGCCCGCCTGTCACTTGGTTGCAATGAGGCATTGGAAAACTCCGCCCATGCGTCACGCCGTCACTTTTCGGGCGGGACCAAATCAATTCTGTAGGTGCGCGAGATAGCGACACTTCAGGAGACGGCACATGCGCCCGATGGCACTTGCTGGATGCACGTTGGCACTGCTGATGGCGACCCCCGATCTGGCAGCGGCCCAGAACATGTCGGACCTCCACGCGAAGGTGCGCGTTGGCACCAAACTCTGCATGGCGGACCACTATCATTCCGGCAACAGCGCCGACCAGCCGAGCAAGGCTGCCGCTGAAAAGGCCGCGATCCGCAACTGGGAAGAATTCACGTCGTGGGAGTACGGCGGCGCTTGGGGAAGCTATGCTGCCGCCGTCGGGAAAACGGTCAAATGCTCGGGCAGCGGCAGCAGCTGGGGCTGCTTCATCGAGGCGCGCCCCTGCCGCTCGGCGGAGAGCCCGCGGCGCCGTTAACGTCACGTTTACCAAGGTAAGGCATCCCTGAACGCGGAAGCATCGTTCCTGCGTATCAAGGGTAGTTTCATGCGTTTTGCGTTGTGTGGCGCGGTTCTCGCGGCCACGTTCGTCGGAAGCGTCACATTCGCGACCGCGACAAAGGCCGCCGGCTTGACCTTTCTCCACAAAATCGAGCCGGTCGGCGACCGTATGTGCATGGTCGAGCACGACCATCATGGCGACAGCCGGCCCAACGCATCAAAAGAGCAAGCAGCCATCGAGGCCGCACGTGCTTGGTCGAGCTTCACGGCGCTCGAATATGGACGCGAGTGGGCGGACATTCGCCTCTCGATTGATCAACACCTGAACTGCGCGCCTGTCGTCCTGCACTCCGGTCAAAGCTGGCAATGCAAGGTCAAGGCGAAGCCTTGCCGTGCAGGGGCGGAAAAGCCGGCCGCGCCCTTGAAAGCCGCCACCGCTACCTCGATGCCGTCGAAGGACTCAAGTGCAGCGCCCGCATCCGCATCGGCTCCAATCGCGGTGAAGGTCGAAATGCACATCAAGCGCGATCGCGCGACGGCCAAACACGTGCACACACCCTATTGCGGACATCGACACGCGACCACGCATCAGCTTTACCACGGCACGGGGCGCGCTCAGCTCGTGTGGCCAGGCGATCGGCACTGATCCGGCGCCGGCCGCCCGGCGCAATCGATCCGACTATTGGTGGAGCGCCGCTGCGCTCCATTGTCGTTGCAGGAGGCGTTGCCGAAATGGGATAAGCTCTGTGCGATCAGAAGCGCACCTCGGGGCGCATCAAGCCGAAGTGATCGCGCAAGGTCATGCCTGTGTAACCGCGGCGAAACAGTCCGCGCTTCTGCAAGATCGGGACAACATCGGCGACGAACACATCGAGCATGTGCGGCAGCACGGGCGGCATCAGGTTGAAGCCGTCGGAAACGCCGTTCTCAACCCAATCTTGCATCAGGTTCGCGCATTGCTCCGGCGTGCCCGCGAAGGTGAAGTGACCGCGGGCGCCGGCCAGCTTGGCGAGCAGCTGGCGCAAGGTCGGACGCTCCTTCTTCACGAAATTGACGATCACCTCGGTGCGGCTGCGCGAGGCCTCGACCGTGTCTGGCGGCGGGAAATCGTCGACGGAGAGCGGCCGGTCGAGCGGCAGCTTCGAGAAGTCGTAGCCGCCGAAGCGGCCCGACATGCGCGAGCGACCGATCTCGACATCGGCAAGCGCGTTGAGCTCGTCGGAATACCGCTGCGCTTCCGCCTCGGTTGACGCGATGATGGGCGAGAAGCCGGGGAGGATCAGCACGTCCTCTGGTTTGCGGCCGATCTCGACGACGAGCTTCTTCAGGTCCGCGTAGAAGGCCTTCGCGGTCGCTTTCTCCATGTGCGCGGTGAAAACGGCTTCCGCATGCCGCGCGGCAAACCGGCGGCCTGTATCGGAGGAGCCCGCCTGGACGAACACGGGCCGGCCCTGCGGCGAGCGCGGTAGATTGAGCGGGCCGGCCACTTGGTAGTTGGCGCTCTTGTGGTCGATCTTGCGCACGCGCTTCGGATCGGCATAGAGGCCGCCCGCACGATCGTCGACCACCGCGTCGTCGGACCAGCTGTCCCAAAGGCCTTTCACCACGGACAGATATTCCTCGGCGCGCTCGTAGCGGTCGGCGTGCGCTAGCTGTACGCCGCCATAGTTGGAGCCGGCCTGATGCGACCATGTGGTGACGATGTTCCAGCCGGCGCGGCCGCGCGAAATGTGATCGAGCGAGGAGAACTGGCGCGCCAGGTTGTAAGGCTCGGTGTAGGTGGTCGACGCGGTGGCGATGAGACCGATGTGCTTTGTCGCCATCGCAACGGCAGCAAGTGTTGTGATCGGCTCGAGCCAATTGAAGGGCGTCGCGCGCACATCGTTCCAGAGCCCGAGCACGTCGGCGAGGAATATGGAGTCGAAGAGGCCCGCCTCCGCCTTGCGCGCCATTTCGACGGTATACTCGATGTCGGTAAGCGGCAGTTTCGATGCGCCTGGATGGCGCCACGATGCCTCGTGGTGGCCACGGCTCTGGATGAAGAGGTTGAGGTGCATCTGTCGCGGCATGTTGTTTTGCGTCCGGCAGCGATGACTATGTGGGGTGCATAGTAGCCGAACGCACCCGGGCCCAGTCCAGCCTCCCTTTCGACGTGACAAGCGTGGGATCGGAGCTAAGCTTCGTCCATATTCAGTCAGCTCACGTGCCCCGAAGGAGACCTTATGAAGACCAAGACGCCCCGCATGCCGGCAATTCCGGAAGCGAAGATGACGGACGTGCAAAAGCAGGTCGTGGCCGACATCGTGGCAGGCCCCAGGAAGCACCTCGTTGGGCCGTTTATACCGCTGCTCAGGAGCCCCGACTTCATGAGCCGGCTGCAGAAGACGGGTGAATACCTGCGCTTCAACTCGGCGTTCGAGCCCCGGCTCTCCGAGATGGCGATCCTGATCACGGCCCGGCTCTGGACGCAAAACTTCGAGTGGTACGCACACGAGCCGATCGCCGAGAAGGCGGGATTGAAGCGCGAGATCATCGACGCGATCGCGGACGGGCGCCGCCCCACCGCAATGGCTGAGGACGAGGCGGTGATCTATGACTTCCTCGACGAGCTCTCACGAACGCGGCAGGTGTCTGATGCGACGTACGCGCGCGCGCTGAGGGCCTTCGGCGAGCGCGGTGTTATCGATCTCGTCGGCATCCACGGCTACTACAGCCTACTGGCGATGATCCTCAACGTCTCCCAAGCGCCGGTACCGGAAGGTGGAAAGCTCGGGCTCTCGCCATTGCCGTTGCCCTGAGCACGTTGAAGGAGTGCCAGGCTGATGGCAGGCACCGGACAGAGAGGAACTCATGACTGACAGCACCCGCTACCTCTACCCGGAAAAGATCGTCACGACGGAATGGCTCGCTGCGAATCTGAACGATCCGACGCTGCGCGTCTTTGATTGCACGACATATCTCGTCTACGAGACGGGCACGGGACGGCCTTATCGCGTCGAGAGCGGACGCGCCGACTACGACAAGGGGCACATTCCGAACTCGGGCTTCCTCGACCTTCAGGGCGAGCTGTCGGTCGAGTCGCCGTTCCGTTTCACCATGCCGCCAGCAGACGATCTCGCGCGGCGTGTTGCGGCACGAGGCATCGGAGACGGCACACGCGTCGTGCTCTATTCGCGCAAGAGTGTGCAATGGGCAACGCGCGTGTGGTGGATGCTGCGCGCCATCGGCTTCGACAACGTCGCAATCCTCGACGGCGGACTCGACAAATGGGCAGCGGAAGGACGGCCGCTGTCGACCGATGCGGTGAGCTATCCATCCGCGAATCTGGTTGCGAAGCCACGGCGGGGTCTCTTCGTCGGCAAAGAGGAGATGAAGGCGGCAATCGGCGATAGCGCCGCGTGCTCGATCAACGCGCTGGCGCCGGACCTGCACAAGGGCGAGAACGACCGGTATGGCCGCCCGGGCCGCATTCCAGGGAGCGTCAATATCCCGGCCGCCTCCCTGCTCACCAAATCGCTCGAGATCAAGCCCGCAGCCGAGGTGGCCAAAACATTCGCCGAGATCGGCGCGGACAAATCGAAGCGAATCCTGGTCTATTGCGGCGGCGGCATTGCGGCAACACTCGACGCCTTCCTGCTGCATCAGCTCGGCTTCGAGGACATCGCCGTCTACGACAATTCCATGAGCGAGTGGGCTAAAGACACGACGCTGCCGATCGAGGTGGGGTGAGCGCAGAACACTAATCGAGCTTGGCCTTTCGGGAGCCCTTGCCAAGTCGTACAATCAGGCATGCCAAGCACCAGCAAGTCGCAGCGCCGCGCGCCTGAGGAGACCGGCCGTCTCACGTTCAAGCCGCTGACGCCTCAGGTCATGGACGCAATGGGCGAAGTCTTGCGCGGCAGTTGGGGGTCGGGCTGCTGGTGCCTGTATCCACGACTGACCGATGCCCAGACGCGCGCCCTGCCCGGCAATGGCTCACTCAATCAGAGGCGACGCGAAGCCATGACCCGGCTCGCATCGCGAAAGCCAGCGCCCGGACTGCTGGCGTTCGATGGAGAAGAGCCGGTGGGATGGATTGCCATAGGTCGCCGCCCAGCCTTTGCTCGCGTCACGGCATCGCGCGCGACCCCGCCAGTCGATTCCCACGATGTCTGGATCATTCCGTGCATAACCGTGCGAAAGTCTGTACGGGGCAGAGGCATCGCCATCGCTCTCGTTCAAGCGGCAGTAAAGTACGCTGCCCAGCAGGGAGCAACGATCGTCGAGGCCTATCCGCGCGCGGGCGATACACGCGTTGGCGATGACAATGCGTACTTCGGAACCGAGCACCTGTTTCGCCGAGCTGGCTTTACGGTCGTACGAGGTCCACTGCAGGATCGTCCCAAGAACTGGGTGCCGCGGCTCGCGATGAGAATTGACGCCACCCGGACGCGACGCGCCTCAGCCATCTGACCGGGAGCCTCACTGTCATTGCCGCACGCGATGCGTATAGTGGTGGTCGAGTCGGCGCCAATCTCACCAAGCGAATGCCCCGTGTACACCGAAGCCACATTTCGGGCTGCCATCGCCAAGCGGGACACTCTGCGGGCAATCATCGGCCTCGGCATCACACAGATCATCGGCTGGGGCTGCTCATTCACGGCGTTGACGATTTTCGGAACGCCGATAGGCAAAGCGCTCGGACTCTCGCGCGAAGTCGTGTTCGGGGGCATCACGGTGATGCTGCTTGTGTCGGCTTTTCTGGCGCCACGCTTCGGCAAGCTCGTCGACCGGCTTGGTGCACGGCGCGTGATGGTGGCAGGCTCATTTGTGGCCGCACTCGCCATGTTGGCCCAGGCGCAGTCGGCCGGTCTCGTCTCCTACATGCTCGGCTGGGTGATGTTCGGCATCGCCATGCCGATGATGTTGAACACAGCCGCCATGCCGGGACTCGTGCAGGTCGTCGGCCCCAATGCCCGCCGCGCCATCACCGGCTTGACACTACTTTCCGGTCTCACGGGCACCGTGTTCCTGCCGCTGAGCTCCTGGCTTCTCGACGAGATCGGCTGGCGCAATGCGTACTTCCTGTTCGCGGCGCTGCATGTCCTCGTTTGCGCGCCGATCCATTGGATCGTGCTCAGGCGGCGCCAGGAACCCGTGATCACGCCGCGGGGAGATGCTCGACCAGCCGTGGCTGAATCGCCGTTGACGCCAGAGCAGAAGCGCTGGGCGTTCGTGCTCCTTGCGACGTGGAGCTGCACCGAGGGCCTGCTCACTTGGGGACTTTACATGCAGGTGATCGACGTGCTGACCGGCATGGGTCTCTCACGCAGCGAAGCAGTGTGGACCTGGGCCTTGGTTGGCCCCATGCAGGCGACGGCTCGATTCTTCGAGCTGATGTCCGGTAACCGGCATTCGATCCTGACGACCGCGCTCGGCTCGGCGCTGATGACGACGACCAGCTTCGCTGCGTTCCTATTGCTCGGAGTTTCGGCGAATTCGACCATCGTATTCTGCCTGCTGATGGGGCTCGGGCATGGTCTTTTCGCCGTGGCGCGCAATACGCTGCCGCTGACACTCTTCGGCGCCAAGGAGTTCGGCACCTACATGGGCCTGCTGATGGTGCCACAGAACATCGTCAATGCGTTGGCACCGGTGCTCTTCGCCTTCATCATCGCGCGCGTGACGCCGCAGGCGGCACTGATGGTCGCTGCCTTCTCCGCCTGCCTCGGATGCATCGCAGTCGTCATGCTGGTGCGCTTTTGCAAGGGGCCACTCGCGCTCAAATGACGGGCGTGCGCGTCAAACGCGGAACGCGCTGCTCACGGCGTCAGGCAGATCGAGAAAGGCGCTGGAGCTCTGGAGTACGCCCGTCGCCAGCATGGCGACGGCAAGTAGGGCAGCGGCGGCCATGATCCGGCGCTCGACGCGGCGCGCCGCGATATGCGCTGGCACGATGTCCGCCTCGGCGTCATCGTTGGCAGCGCGCGCATAGCGAATCTTGGCGTAGGTCGGCTCCATCACGCCATTGTGGCGCGCCTTCCCTCACAAATCGTAAATCGGGATCACGGCTTGACGCAGGTGTAAATGCCCCGTTAACACGGCGCGAGTTCTGCGAGCATCGGAGAAGCGCCATGAGCTACGACACCAGCAACGTCTTTGCGCGCATTCTCCGGGGTGAGCTGCCCTCGGAGCGCATTTACGAAGACGCGATGACGCTCGCCTTCATGGACATCATGCCGCGCGCCGAAGGCCATGCACTGGTCATCCCGAAAACACCGGCGCGCAACGTGCTGGATGCGAGCCCTGAGCAGCTCGCGGCCTGCATCCAGACCGTGCAAATCGTTGCGCGCGCGCAGGTCAAGGCGTTCGGCGCCCAGGGAATCACCATTCAGCAGTTCAACGAGGCCGCCGGTGGGCAGGTGGTGTTTCACCTGCACTATCACGTCATCCCGCGATGGGACGGCGTCCGGCTCCAGCCACACACGGGCCAGATGGAAAAGTCCGACGTGCTGAAGGCCAACGCGGATAAAATCCGGCTGGCGCTCAATACGTGACGAGCACAGCTCCGCCCGACCGCCAGGAACTCAGCGGCCGTAGCGGTACTCCGTGATCAGGTTCCGGTCGGTGATGACCTCCGCGGCCCGGCCTGCCTTAGCCTCAACGGCCGGCAAATCGAGAACACGGTGGGGCCCGAGGAAGTCGGCGACAAGGTCATCGTCGTTCGGCCCGAACAGAGGCTTGCCAGCCGGACTGATGCGCCGCAACTGCGCTTTCGCTTCAGCGGTGGCCATCTTCTCACGCCAATCGAACCGGGCCACGATAGCGAAATTGTCATAAAGGTAGGCGTGCGGGAACACGGCCTTCGCAGTTTTGAGCGCGTCTATGGAATGCGTAGTGTTGAACGTCATGACCGCGTCGGGTGCCATGTGCTTGTAGACCATGCCGAGGAATTCGCGGCTCAACAGGAGCGATGAATAGACGCGCCAGTGCCACGTCGTGTTCATCACCACGAGATCGTACCTGATATCGGGGTTCTGACGCAGGAACTTGCGGCCGTCGCCGATGATCAGATTGACGCGCGGGTCCTCGATGGCCTTGCGCTGCACATCGTAATTCTTAGCAAGATCGATGTAGCCCGGATTGATCTCAACGACGTCCATGCGCTCGACACCCGGGAAGCCGCCAATGATGTGCTGCCAGCTTCCAACGGAAAGACCGATGACGAGAACGCGCTTGGGATCAGGCGCGAGCGCCTGCAGCACGATGATGCGATTGATGCCATTCGAGTTTATGCGCGGATCGACGTTGGTTCGCCCGTCGTAAACGTTGCCGCCGAAGACTGAATCGCCTGCGGCATCGTCTGCGTGAGAGACGATGATGCCTTGTCGCGTCTCGACGACGTGGCGGATGGGGTCCGTGGCCGCGGCAAGCTTGGCGACCAGCAGGTTCTGCATCGAGCCCGCCTGTGATTGGCTGATCGACACGGCACCGAGCAGAGTGAGCGTGACGACTGCCGCGGCGGCCGTCGCGCCCTTCAAACGCGGCTCGGCATTCTCTGACACGGCCATCACGGCGGCGATCGCCACGCCGATGAGGCCGAGGATCACGAAAGCCGTCTGGGTCGTCGCATACTGCAGGATGACGAAGTTGGTGAGCAGCGGGCCTATTACGCTGCCGGCGATGTTGGCCGCGTAGACGCGCGACAGCGATCGGCCGACGCGCTGCGTGCCAAGCTGCGTGCCGAGGTGGTGGCAGATCGGAAAGCAGATCGAGAGCAGGAACGCCGGCAGATAGATCAGCGGCATCAGCGCGACGTTATTGCGCGGCAGAATGGCGACCAGCAGTGGGCTCAGTGCAATGACGGCGGAGGCAGCAACGATGCAGCCGAGCATGATCTCCCGCAAGCGGCTCGAAGTGCGGCAGAGCCCACCGCCAATGGCGGCCCCCTTGGCAATGCCCAGCAGGTAGATGCCAAGCACGATGGCCATGGATTTCGGCACGGATTGGTTGGCAAAGGCGTAGAGGCGAACCCAGAGCGTCTCGGCTCCGAGCGAGAGCAATCCAACCATCAGCGAGATGACGTGTGCAGGGATGGTCATGTGCTTCACCACTCGAGCTTGAATTGCAGGGCGGCCGCCGCGGAGATCGTGAAGTTGATGGCAGCCGCAACCAGGGTGAGGCCGGTGAGACCAAACCATGGAATGAGCAGGTAGGCGGCGCCAAACGCGCCCGCAGCCGCGCCAAGCGTGTTGATGTAGTAGAGCTGGCCGGTTGAATTGCCGACGTTGCCCGTGCGCTGTGCGAGCTCGGTGACGAGGATCGGCAGCGTTGCACCCATGGCAAAGGTCGGCACCAGCAGGATGACAAAGGTGATCGCGATCATGACGGGCAGCGGCTGCGAGGCAAAGAGCGCGCCGCTCACATCGATGACATCGAGACTGAAAACGCCGAAGAGCGCAATCATCAGCTCGATGATCGAGAAGGCGAGAATTCGGGAGCGGTTGAACCGATCGGCAAGAATGCCGCCAATCAATGCGCCACCGCCAAGGCCCAGCATGAACACCGAGACGATCACGCTGACCGAGTCGAGATCGACGCCGAACCAGCCGAACAGCGAGCGCTGCCAGGCGATCTGATAGCAGAGCGCTGCAAAACCCGAAGCGAAAAACAGTGACGAGGTCAACGGATAGGTTGCGGTTTCGGCATCTGCGTGCGGACGGGGCGCGGCCTGCGCACTCCCTTCTGCGGCGGGCATAGTTCGATCCACGGCGTCCTCTTCGACTCGAGTGGTTTCAATTGACAGGAGACAACTGGGTATCGAGGCGCTGGCGGCGCTGAGGCCGGCTCAGAAGCTTCTTCGCGGCAAGTACACCGAGCACGGTCAGTCCCGCGCCGAGCATCACGTCGATGAGATGATGCGCGCCATGGATGATGGTCCCGGGAAGAACGAGAGCGTTGACCAGCAGGAAGGGCCAGCGCGCGTAGGCATTGCTCCAGGTCGCATAGATAGCGAGCAGCGCCATGACCGTATGGAAGGATGGCGCCGAAATGAGGCCCCGGGCGTCCTGGGGTGAGATGAGCTGCGGGCCTGTGGTGGCCAAGCGCCACATGTCCTCGCCGTAAGCCGAGCCGAGGTGTGGTGCGAGCGCACGCTCGAACTCCAGCGCGAGGGGGTAGATCGAAGTCGTGCCAAGGGACGGAAAGAGCGCCCAGAAGCCGACAGTCGCCAGGCAGCAGAGCACCGAGGCGAGCATGAAGACCTGCAGCTCACGCGTGCGTCCACTGAGGCCGAGCAGCGGCACGATGATGGCGAATTGGATGAGCGAGGACATATAGGCGTAGCGCGTCGCCTCGACGAGCATCGGCCATTGGGCAGCGGTTGCCAGTGCATCAGGCCAATGGAAGCCAAATGCTCCATCGATTGCGGCCAGCACCGGATCGATCGGCGCCCGCCAGAGCGGAAGCAGCGCATGATTGAAGGCGGAAGCCACGGCTGCGAAATAGATGTAGGCCCCCGTCGCGATGAGTGTGGCAGCGATCGCGTCGTTGCGGGCTGTGAGCCGGTAGAAAAACCCGAGCGCGACAAGGGCCGTACCGCCCCCAAAGACGGTGAGATGGCCTGGAACGTCCACCGCATAGCCCCGCGCAATGACAAGGAGAGCGCTGGCTGCTGCCAATGCGGCCGTAACGCCGAGCATGATGCGCTCGGCCGGTAACAGATGGTCGCTGAGCTTTGCCGTCAGGCCTGCCATGCCCCGCCCCGGATTCGAAGACGAATCGACCGTAGGGCAAGCTCGTTAGTATCCCGTTAAGTGAGGTGCGTGAGGTGGTCAGCCGCCGAGCGCCTGGCCGGCGAGGAGCAGCGCCATGCCGGCTGCAATGCCGAGTCCAAGCCGACGGCCCGCCAGGTAGTAGGCAACTATGCCGATCAGCACCGCCGAGATACGCAGTCCGAGCCCAACAGCCGCAAGCTCGCCGGCTGGAAAGACCAGCATGCGCGAGACGAGTCCGCCGACGATTGCAGTCGAAACGGCGCGCACCCAGGAGAACAGCTCGCTGTCGGGGTCGATGGCACGGCCGACGATGGCGCCGGCCCAGCGCCAGGGCTCGCTGACGAGAAAACCCGCAAGAAAGAACGGCAGATAGCCGCCCCACTGGCCCCAAAGGCCCGGCAGCGTGCTCATGGCCGCCCCCTGCGGCGTCCCATCGCCCAGCCAAGCGTGCCGGCACCGAGGCCCGTGAGCAGCAGATCAAGGCTCGGCAACCAGATAAAAATCAGCGGCCCGGCGATCGTGGCAAAGATCAGGGAGATCCGGTCCTGGAGGGCGCGCGAAGTCTCGACCAGCGACAGCAGGAAGTAGAGTGGCGTCATGAAGAGCAGCGCCGCAATCAGCCATGCGGGGAGCACACTCGTCGTCAGATACCCGATCGCCGAGCCGATGATCGTGCCCGCCGAAACGCTGACTCCGATGCCAAAATAATAGGCGAGGCGCAGGGGCACGGGCACGTTCGGCAATCGCCGCAAACCTTCCAGCCATTGCGTAACACCGACGAAATGTACGGCCACAAGCTCATGCCAGCGCGATCCGCCATGCCCCTTGAGGAGCGGCATCAGCACGACCGTCATCGGCAGGAACCGGATCGCGGTGAGTACGACTGCGAGAGCTGCGGCGGCAATCGAGGCATTACGTGCGGCGTTATCGGCGAGGACGAGTTGTGCGGGAAGCGCCTGGAGCGAAAGCGGAAGGAACATGGCTTCGCCGAACGTTAGCCCGCAGGCCTTGGCGAAAACGCCATAGCCGAGCGAGCTGGTGAACAGCATCATCGACGGCAAGCCGATGCCGGCGCGGGTTCCACGCCAGAATGCCGTCGCCCGCGTGGCGGCAGCAGGCCACGCGGGCGACAGGGTTTGATCGATCATCCGCTCGCCCCCGACCCTCCGACAAACAAGGGGTCAGACCCATGGGTCTGACCCCGACCTTACGCCGACTTTACAGCGCGCACAGTGCGGTCAGTCGTCCTTTTTGCGCTTGGGCACGCTGGGGACGGCGCTCGAGGGTTTCGTTTCCTTGCCGCCTTTCGGCCCGGGTAGTGCCTTCTTGGCGGCAGCGCCGACAAGCGCCTCGGGCTCGCCGTCGACCGTCTCCTCGTCGTCCTCCTCGTCCTCGCGGGACTTGGGTTTCTTCGAGGGGTCCATCGGGAAGTACTCGAACGCGAGCTTCTTCTCCTCGCCCTCGCCTTGCGTGGTGATGCGCACCGTGCCGCCGTGTTCGAGCTTGCCGAACAGCAGCTCCTCGGCGAGGGGCTTCTTGATGTGCTCCTGGATGACGCGCGCCAGCGGCCGAGCGCCGAACTTCTCGTCGTAGCCCTTCTCGACCAGCCACTTCGTCGCGTTGTCCGTCAGTTCGATCGAGACGCTGCGATCAGCAAGCTGCGCCTCGAGCTGGAAGATGAACTTCTCGACGACCTTGCTGATGATCTCGGGCGGCAGGTTGCTGAACGCCACAACCGCGTCGAGGCGGTTGCGGAACTCCGGCGTGAACAGGCGATTGATCGCCTCGGTGTCGTCGCCCTCGCGCTTGGAACGGTTGAAGCCGATCGCCGCTTTCGCCATGTCGGAGGCGCCCGCATTCGTCGTCATGATCAGGATGACGTTGCGGAAGTCGACCT
>CAZCQH010000043.1:0-51775 GCA_964500805.1 uncultured Hyphomicrobiaceae bacterium | reverse complement strand
CCCGGTCGATCAGACCGTGCTCGCCAACGAGCAAGTGATCGATGGCCGTGGCTGGCGCTCCGGCGCGCTGGTCGAGCAGCGCGAGCGTGAGCAGTGGGCTTTCCGCATTACAGCTTACAGCGAGGAGCTGCTTGAGGCCCTGAAAACGCTTGAGAAGTGGCCCGAGAAGGTTCGCCTGATGCAGGAGAACTGGATCGGGAAGTCCGAAGGTCTGCAGCTCAGATGGAAGCTCGATCCGGCGACGGCGCCAGCGGGTCATTCCGAGCTTGAGATCTTCACCACCCGCCCCGACACGCTGTTCGGCGCCTCGTTCATGGCGATCGCGCCGGATCATCCGCTCGCCAAGGCTGCGGCCTCGAAGGATCCGAAGCTCGCCGCGTTCTGCGACGAGTGCCGGCGCATGGGCACTTCGCTCGCCGATATCGAGACCGCTGAGAAGAAGGGCTACGACACTGGCATCAAGGCCGTGCACCCGCTGGACCCAAACTGGCAGCTGCCAGTCTATGTCGCGAACTTCATTCTGATGGAGTACGGCACTGGCGCGATTTTCGGCTGCCCGTCAGGTGACCAGCGCGATATCGAGTTCGCCCGCAAGTATGGCCTGCCGATCATCCCCGTCGTCGTTCCGAAGGACGAGCCGGCGCGCAGCAAGGCTCTGGCCAGGATTCACGAGGGCGTCGCCTACACGGACGACGGCGTGATGATCAACTCGCGCTTCCTCGACGGCCTCTCACCGAAGGCCGCCTTCGACGAGGTGGCCAAGCGCCTGGAGAAAGAAAAGCTCGCCGGCAAGCCCGTCGCCGAGCGCAAGGTGAACTTCCGCCTGCGCGATTGGGGTTTGTCGCGGCAGCGTTACTGGGGCTGCCCGATTCCGGTCATCCACTGCGAGACGTGCGGCATCGTTCCGGTTCCGGCACAGGATCTGCCGGTGGTACTGCCGGAGGACGCCACGTTCGATCAGCCGGGCAATCCGCTCGACCGCCATCCGACATGGCGGCATGTAGCATGTCCGAAATGCGCCAAGCCCGCGACGCGCGAGACGGATACCATGGACACGTTTGTCGACTCGTCCTGGTACTTTGCACGCTTCACCGCGCCCGATGCCAAGACACCGACCGATAGGGCCGCGCTCGACTACTGGATGCCGGTCGACCAGTACATCGGCGGCATCGAGCACGCGATTCTGCATCTGCTCTATTCGCGCTTCTTCTATCGTGCCATGGGTGAGACAGGGCACGCTGGTGGCAAGAACCTGCGCGAGCCGTTCGCGGCGCTCTTCACGCAGGGCATGGTCGTGCATGAGACGTATTCGAGGGCGGATACAGATCCACCCGTGTGGCTCTTCCCCAACGAAGTCAAAATCGAAGGCGAGGGCGACTCCAGGAAGGCCTCGGAGATCGCAACCGGCCAGTCGGTCGTCATTGGCGACATCATCAAGATGTCGAAGAACAAGAAGAACGTCGTCGATCCCGATGACATCATTGCCCACTACGGCGCCGATTGCGCCCGGTGGTTCATGCTGTCGGACAGTCCGCCGGAGCGTGACGTGATCTGGACGGAAGCGGGTGTCGCAGGCGCCGGCCGGTTCATCCAGCGCGTCTGGCGCATGCTCGACGACGCCCTCACCAAAATGGCGCCCAGGGACACCAAGGCACCAGCCAGCTTCGGACCCGATGCCCTTGCGCTCCGTCGTGCTGCCCACAAGGCGCTGGACCAGGTGGGTCGCAATATCGAGGGGCTACGGTTCAACGTCGCGGTAGCCCAGCTTTACGAGCTCGCCAACACGCTCTCGGCGAGCCTCTCGAAAGCAGGTGGCGGGCACGATTGGGCGCTTCGGGAGGCTTTTGAATTCTTTGTTCAGATGCTCGGCCCGATGATGCCGCATTTGGGTGAAGACTGCTGGGCGAGGCTTGGATACAACACCTTGCTTGTAGAACAGCCCTGGCCCAAGGCCGATCCGGCCCTTCTCGTTGACGATACGGTTGTCATTGCCGTACAGGTCAATGGTAAGCGGCGGGACGAGCTGACAATCGGCCGGGCGGCGGGCAAAGACGAGATCGAGGCCGCCGCCCTGAAGCTGGAAACGGTGATCCGGGCGTTGGAAGGCAAGACGCCGAAGAAGATTATCGTGGTACCGCAGAGGATTGTGAATGTCGTCGTGTAATACTCGCTGCAATGAACGACGCGCTTCCGGCTTCGGCCGGGCGGCCGCCGTTCTAGCGCTTAGTATCGCGGCGTTAGGCCTCGCGGGTTGCGGCGACAGCGGCTTTCGCCCGATGTACGCCTCGACAACCGTAGACGGCACGAGAGTGAGCGACAAGCTGGCTCGGGTCGAGGTTGCTCCCATCGGCGGCAGGACGGGCCAGCGGATCCGCAATGAGCTGATCTTCGAGACGACGGGCGGCGGCTTGCCGCAACCGCCGGTGTACCGCCTCCAAATCGCGGCAACTGAGTCGCTCGGAGCGACGCTGGTTAAATCGACGGGCGAGTCGGCGAGCTCGACTTATAACCTGGACGTCACGTTTCAGCTGATCGATATCCGGTCGAAGCGCGTGCTGCTCTCTGGAACAAGCCATGCGCGCGCGCCGTTCGATCGTTTTCTGTCGATCTATTCCAACGTCCGCGCGGCCGACGACGCCGCCAATCGGGCCGCGAAGACGGTTGCGGACGAGCTCAAGGGGCGCATCGCCGCGTTCCTGTCCAGCGACAAGGTGTGATGCCGCCTCAGCACCATGGTGCACAAGCGGCGGCGCGAGGCCAATGTGGTCGCGATCAGATCTCAAAACGCCGCTGCGTTCCTCGCAAAGCCTGATCCCGCCGTTCGAGCCATCGTTCTCTACGGCACTGACGCGGGGATGATCAGTGAGCGGGCGCAGAACCTCGCGCATGCGCTTGCTGCCCGCGAGAATCCGCCGGGCGAAATCGTACGCCTCGACGATCTCGACCTCGACAATGATCCCGATCGTCTGGCGGTCGAGTTGCTGACCGTGCCGATGTTCGGCGGCGCCAAGATCGTGCGCACCCAGGCGAGCCGGCGCGTGACAGCAGCATCGATCAAGCCATTGCTTGAAGGCGCACCACTGCCCGGTGCACTGATCATCGAGGCCGGGAATCTGCGCGCCGACGAGGGGTTCCGCGCATTATTCGAAAGATCGCCAATGGCTGCCGCTGTTGGCTGCTACGCTGACGAGGGCGCCTCACTCGATCTACTGATTGCCGAGGTCATCAAGGCAGCTGGCCTGAAAATCTTGCCCGACGCCCAAGAGGAGCTGGCGGCGCGGCTCGGGGCCGACCGTGGCCTCTCACGCGCCGAGCTGGACAAGCTCGTGCTCTTCGCAGCCGGAGCGGAGGCCATTACTCTCGAGCATGTTGAGGCGGTGGTCGGGGATGCATCGGAGCTCGCTATTGACCGGGTGCTCAACGCAACGGCAAGTGGCGATGCAGCCGCGGCACTCGCAGAGTGCGACCGCGCCGTCGCCGCCGGCGAGAGCCCGCAAGGCATTATTCTGCTGATCCAGAGGCACTTCATGCGGCTCCATCGCGTACGCGCTGGGATGGACAGCGGACGAACAATGGACGACATGCTCCGCCAGCTCCGCCCACCTCTCTACTTCAAGCAGCGCGCTTTGTTCGAGCGGCAATGCCGGCAGTGGTCGACTGCGCGGTTGACGACGGCGCTCGCGAGGATCGCGAGTGCAGCCAAGGCGGCGCGGTTTGGGTCGAGCATCGAGACACTGCACACCGAAAGGCTGCTGCTGGAGCTGGCCCGGCTCGCGCGACAGGCGGGCACTGGCGGCAGGTGAGCTGGCAGTTCTGCAATGATCGAGCTCGGTCCTTGCCATTGTAAGCTGCTGCCGCGATCCTGGGTAGGACAGGCCGCTGCAGCACGTTAACGATTGCCAGTTTTCAGCGGCCTTGAATCACGCGCGCTAGGGCACCTGTGAGGCCCGTGGAGAGGGCTCGTTTTGACCCGGTACCCCCCCCTCCGGGCTCGATCGTCAAACGCGCCAGCGCGCAAATTCGCCCATGAAGAATCGAAATCGATGCCCAACCGGGGCTCGGCCTCACGGCGCTGGACGCCCAGGGCCAGCTTGAACACAGTCGTCGCGCCAGCCCGGACCCGAGATCAATCAACTCTGGGCATGATCATGCAACGTTGCCACCCAGCGTTGCACGGCAGCGCCAGCCTTCAAGAAACTTGCATCGTTCTCCGGGACACAATTGATCGGCGTTTGTGGCGCAGCTATTAACCATTCCGCATCGGATGTCAGTCCGATGTCAAACGGGATGGATGACGTCAAAAGGGGCACAGAAATGCGGATTCTCTCGATCCTAAGTGCGATTGCCGTTTCGTTCGCGTTGGCTGCCGGTTCCGGCGGCTTCGCTGAAGCGGCGAAGGCACCGAAGAAGACCAAGATGGGCTGCATCGTCGGCAAGGAGAAGTGGGACGCCTCGGCTGGCAAATGCATGGCGGCCAAGCCGGTGAAGAAGCCGGCTAAGAAGAAGGCCTAAGCGGCAAGCAGCGTCGGTCATGGGGAGCGCTTCGCGCTCCCTTTTTCGGTCGTGAAGCTCGGGATGGCCGGACTGCTCAGGCTGCTCTTCGCTTCTGCCGGGCGAGCTGGGCCTCTCGCCAAGTGATGAAGAACGTGGAGCCGATGATCAATGCCGCACCGATCCATGTGGTGAGGAGTGGGACCTCGGCGAAGAACAGGAAGCCCCAGCCGGCCATCCAGATGAGACGCACGTAGTCGGCCGGCATCACGAGGCTCGCTTCCGCGACGCGGATCGCGTGGATGTAGCAGTAGTTGCCAGCCGCGGCGACGATGCCCATGCCGAACAGCACGGCGAGAAGCTGCGGCTCGGGCCAGACCCAGGTCGGGACAGCGAGGAGCAGCGCTATTGGTGCGGTGGTGAGCGGCTGCCAGAACGAGATCGTTAAGCTCGAATCGAACTTTGAAAGATGCTTCGCCATCAGCAGCGAGGCTGCCCAGAGCGCGCTCGACAGAACGGCCCAGATCGCGGCGAGTGAAATGACGTCAAGGCCGGGGCGCAGTATGACCACCGCGCCGAGAAAGCCGATCGCAACGGCGGTCCAGCGTCGAGGGCCGACTTTCTCGCCGAACAGGAGTGCGACGCCGGCGGTGACGAAAAGCCCCGTAGTGAAGCTCAAGGCGCCGGCATCGGCAAGCGGCAGGCGCCCGAGCGCGTAGTACCACGTCCACATGGACGCGACGCCGACCACGCCGCGCATCAGATGAAAGCCGGGCTTCGATGTCCGCCACGCCAACCCGGTCGAGAGAACCACGACGGGCAGCGTCACCAGCAGCGTGAAGAACGAGCGCAGCGCCACGATCTCGATTGAAGGCAGATGCGGGCTCACATGTCGGACGCCGATGTGCAGCAGCGATGAGCACAGGCCCGCAAAAAGCATGAGCGCTACGCCCTTGACGATCGCCTGGTGCGGTGGGGCGTTTGTGGATGGTGGGGGCACCGCTCCCGCGCAAACTGCCGGGCGCTCGCCGCTTGCTGCTGCTGCCCGTTCCTGATGCGCCACGTCCTGGGCCGCCAAGTTGCGCTCCTATGGTTGGGTTGCGGGCCGCGGCCCCAACGAACACGGCCTGTCAGCGCTGCGGGCTCCTAGCCCGCAATCGTGACTGCCGCAATCCGCCGTTCGGTTATGCCGCACCTTTGGCGCAGCAATTGACAGCTCTCTGGGCTCGCGCGACAACGCAACAAAGACATCCTTCCCCCAAACGTCGTGACAAGACCAACGGAGAGCGCCCATGTCGACAGCCGATCTGCAGCAGACCATCGAAGTCGCATGGGAAACACGCGACCAGGTAAACGCGCAGACCAAAGGTAAGGTGCGTGACGCCGTGATGACCGCGCTCGATATGCTGGATAAGGGCACCGCGCGGACCGCCGAGAAGAAGGGTGAGGAGTGGGTCGTCAATCAGTGGCTGAAGAAAGCCGTGCTGCTGTCGTTTCGTTTGAACGACATGGAGATGATCTCCGGCGCGCCGGGCGGCGCTTCGTGGTGGGACAAGGTGCCCTCCAAGTTTGCGAATATGGGCCCCGACGATTTCAAGAAGGCCGCGTTCCGAGCTGTGCCGGGTGCCATCGTGCGCCGCGGTTCCTACGTCGCCCCGAGTGTGGTTCTGATGCCTTCGTTCGTGAACCTCGGCGCCTATGTGGGCGAGCGTACGATGGTGGACACGTGGGCGACGGTCGGCTCCTGCGCGCAGATCGGCAAGGACTGCCACCTGTCGGGTGGCGTCGGCATCGGCGGCGTGCTCGAGCCCTTGCAGGCGAACCCGGTGATCATCGAGGACAACTGCTTCATCGGCGCGCGGTCGGAGGTTGTCGAGGGTGTCATCGTCGGCGAGGGCTCTGTGCTCTCCATGGGCGTCTTCATTTCGGCAACGACCAAGATCGTTGACCGCGCGACGGGCCGCATCCACGTGGGCAAGGTGCCGCCTTACTCGGTGGTGGTGCCGGGCTCGCTGCCCGGCCATCCGCTGCCCAACGGCATGCAGGGCCCCGGCCTCTACTGCGCAGTGATCGTGAAGACCGTCGACGCGCAGACTCGCTCCAAGACGAGTATCAACGACCTGTTGAGGGACTGAGGCGCCGATGGCGATCCGCGAGGCGCGACCGGAAGGTTGCGAGCCCGGCCGTGCGGCAGCGTCAGCAGGCGTCGACGGCTATCTCGCGCGCATCGCCGACCGGGGCGGCGAGCTCCTCGTCGCGGAGGAGGCGGGCCGGATCGTCGGCTCGGTGCTCTGGCACCGGGACGAAGGCAGCGCAAGCATCAAACCGGATGTGCGGGATCACGCCATGATCTCGGGCTTCGTGGTGGCACCGGATCAGCGCGGCAAGGGGGTCGGGCAAGCGCTGATGCTGGAAGTCGAGCGGCGGGTCCGCGCGCGGGGCTTCAAGCGGGTAGTGCTCGGCGTCGTCGCGTGGAACGGGCCGACCATTGCGCTTATGAGAAGGCCGGCTTCGCGCCGCTCGAGACGATCATGGTGAAGGTGCCGGAGTAGCGACGGCGCTTGTCGGGCACGCCAGGCACGATGCGGGTTCCCGAGTCCACGATCGGCTTCGGACCGCGGCCAGGATCGCCACATACCGCACGCTCAACTTGGACGACTTGGCCGAAGACGGTTGAGCGCGCTGCCGGCGGGGCCATGGCAGGTTGCCGGCCTTCTGCTAGGCTCGTCCTAACGACAGCCTCAGGAGAACGGCATGCGTTACGGCTTTTATCTGCCAACCCGCGGTCCGCTGGCAAACCGGCAGGATCTTTCGAAAATCCTCGATACGGCCGAGCGGCTCGGCTTTGCCTCGACCATGGTGGCCGACCACATCATCCTGCCGACCAAGATCGAGTCGCCTTACCCTTATACGGTCGCCGGCAACTTCGTCTCCGAAAGCGAGTGCTTCGAGCAGCTTTCGATGATGGCGTTCGTCGCTGGCCGCACGGAGAAGCTTCGCATCGTCTCGAGCGTGATGATCGTGCCGCACCGCAATCCCGTGTTCAACGCCAAGGCGCTGGCGACTATCGACGTGCTTTCGGGCGGTCGTGTCACCGTGGGCATCGGCGTCGGCTGGCTGGCGGAGGAGTTCAAGGCGCTCGGCACGGCGCCGTTCAAGGACCGCGGCGCCGTCACGGACGAATACATCGACATCTTCCGCAGGCTGTGGACCGGAAAGCCGGTCGCCTATCAGGGCAAGTTCTACAGCTTCGATGAGGTGACGTGTCATCCGGCGCCAATCCAGAAGCCGGGCTTGCCGATCTGGATCGGCGGGCATTCGGGCCCCGCGCTGCGCCGTGTCGCGAAGCTCGGCGACGGATGGCATCCGGTCGGCGCGACGGCGGCGTCACCGCTGCCGCCGGACGAGATGCGCGAAAAGCTCGGGCTCATCGCCGACATGATGCAGAAAGAGGGCCGCGATTTTTCGAAGCTCGAGATCAGCTACAAGGCACCGATTTATGACGGCGGCGTGCCGCCGAAGGGTGAGAACCGGCGATTGTTCACGGGCGGCCGCGATGCCGCGCTCGAGGACATCGCGACCTTCAAGAAGCTGGGCGTGCACGAGCTCGTGTTCGATTTCCGCGCGCCGTCGCTGAACGAAGCGCTGGACCGCATGGAAGGTTTTTCGGAGGATATCATCAAGCGATCGTGAGTGCCCTGCGCACGACATCGCGCTCCACGACACCTTCGTCGGTCCCGCGCGCGAATGCAGCCGCTATTGGGCTTCCGTCAAGCTCCGGAAACACATAAAGCGCCGAGACAGAATTGGGCCCGACGCCCGAATGTCCGATGGCACGGCCGGCCTCGCGCACGGTGCCCTTCATCAGGCCGAGGCCATAGGCTGTGTCGAGCCAGGGGCGAGCGGGTAACGGCCCACCCAACGAATACGCAGCTTGCATGGCGGAAAGTGCCGCACTCGAAAGGAGGTCACCGAACCAAAGATGACGCAGGAATGCAACGGCGTCGACCGGCGTTCCAATCACCAGTCCGTGGTAGACCCAGCCGGGATCGTAGTTCGCTGGATTGCCCCACGCGGTCGCCGCAACGTCATCCGACGTTAATGCGACGCGCGCGGTCTCGCTTCCCATCGGTGCGAAAACGAGACGTTGAAGCGCGGGAGCAAGCTCCGATTTCGTCACTTGCTCGATCAATTGCCGTACAAACAGATAGCCGATATTCGAGTACGCCCAACCCTGGCCAGGCGGAAACAACAGGCGGCGGGCTTCGCAGCGCTCGAGCAATTCGTCGACCGGCCATGGTGGATCGCCCTTAGTGACGGCATCGTGATAGGGCTGACCCCGGTACGTGGTGAGGCCGGCGGTGTGTTGCAGCAGCTGGCGGATCGTGAAGGGCCAATCCTCGAAATGATCATCGAGGCGGAGCGCGCCTTGGTCGACGAGACGCAGCACGGCTGCGGCGAGGACCGCCTTCGTGATGCTCCACCAGGGCACCAGCGATTGTGCATCCCCCACAATCGGGCTCGACTGCCGCGCGACGGCGAATAGAAGCGCATTGTCCATCAGATCTCCAGTTTGTCCCAAACTCGCCTCGCGCAGAAGCCTATGCAGGGAGCAGGCCCCTGACACGCGATGCGATGTCATGAGCCGCAGCCATGGCGGTCAGGGATTTGACCCCGGCTCTCCGCCTTCGAGAAGATTGCGGCTTTGAAACGTTTGGCGATCCCACTAGGGTCACCTGGGATTTGGACGATGCCAAGGCGAGCGCACGCGTCCTCGCCAGTTGCAACGAATGGATGGGAGAAGCGTATGGCCGAAGAGATGAACGGCGCTGAAAGCCTTGTGCGCACATTACTGGCGGGTGGCGTCAATGTGTGCTTCACCAACCCGGGCACCTCGGAGATGCACTTCGTTGCCGCGCTCGACAAAGTGCCCGGCATGCGCTGCGTGCTGGGGCTCTTCGAGGGCGTGGTGACGGGTGCTGCAGACGGCTACTATCGCATGCTCGGCAAGCCGGCGTCGACCTTGCTGCATCTGGGACCCGGCCTCGCCAACGGCCTTGCCAACTTGCATAACGCCAAGAAGGCGAACTCGGGCATCGTCAATATCATCGGCGAGCATGCGACCTATCACATCGCCCACGACGCACCGTTGACGTCAGACATCGAAGGCGTCGCGCGACCGATGTCGCACTGGGTCAAGACCTCGCCGAGCTCGACGACGATCGCGGGCGATGGCGCGCTGGCCATCGAAGCTGCATGCAAAGCGCCGGGGCAGATTGCCTCGCTGATCCTGCCCGCGGACACAGCGTGGGGGCCTGCGCTTTGCATTGCCGAGACAAGGCCGCAACCGCCGTTGCCTAAGGTCAGCCAGGATGCCGTGAAGGCCGCCGCCAAGATGCTGACCAGCGGCCAGCCCGCGACGTTGCTCATGGGCGGGGTGAAGGCACTTTCACAGAAGTCGCTCGAGATCGCGGGACGCATCGCGGCGAAGACCGGTTGTGGAATTCTCACCGAGGGCGCCAACACGCGGCTCGAGCGCGGCGCCGGACGTGTGCAAGTGGATCGCATTCCCTATGTGGTCGATCAGGCGCTTGCTGTCATGAAGAAGGCAGGCAATCTGGTGCTCGTCGGTGCGCGCGAACCTGTCGCGTTCTTCGCCTATCCGAACAAGCCGAGCCTGCTGATGGCGGAAGGTACCAAGTCGACGCTGCTCGCTGGCCTGGAGGACGACATCGAAGCGGCATTGCAGGCGCTGGCCGACGAACTCGGCGCCAGCAGCTCGCCGCCGGCGCGAATTGCACAGCCGCGGCGTCCGGCCATGCCGTCGGGCGCGATCACGGCAGTTTCGATTGCGTCGATCCTGGGCGCGAAGTTGCCCGAGGGTGCGATCGTTGTCGACGAGAGCGTCACGACGGGTCGAGAGTTTTTTCCAGAGACGGCGGGCGCGCCTCCGCACGACTGGATCAACAATCGCGGCGGCTCGATCGGCTATGGATTGCCGGTGGCGATCGGCGCCGCGATCGCGTGTCCGAATCGCAAGGTCGTCGCCATGATCGGTGACGGCAGCGCCATGTACACGGTGCAGGCGCTGTGGACCATGGCGCGCGACAACCTCGACGTGACGACGCTGATCTTCGCCAACGGCTCGTACAATATCCTGCGCGGCGAGTTGACCAACGTTGGCGTGCGCAATCCGGGACCGCGTGCTGTGGACATGCTGACGCTCAACCGGCCGGACCTCGATTGGGTGTCCATGGCGCGCGGCATGGGCGTGCCCGGCGTCAAGGTGCAAACCGCCGAGCAGCTGGCGAAGGCATTCGAATCAGGCTTGCAGTCGGGAGGGCCGAACCTGATCCAGGTAGTGCTTTAGGTGCGCGTAGGCGTCCAGGGCGCTTCCTGGAGCCGCGACCAGCACACACCAAGAGCAGCTTACTCCTGCTCAACAATGAGCACAGTGCCGCTCGCGCCGGTGACGCGCAGGCGGGCACCCGCGGGAGTGTCGGGTCCTTCTGCGATCCAGACCGAGTCGCCGATACGCACCTTTCCGCGGCCATGCGAGATGGCCTCGGTGACGATCGCGCTGCGGCCGACGAGCCCGCGCGCAGGGCGATTGAGGGTCGGTTCATCGGTGAGCGACAGCCCAGGATGGGCCCAGACGACATCGATCAGGATGTCGAGTATGATGCAGGCTGTACCAAGAATGATGAGCAGCCAGCCGGCGGCGCCCGGCGTGGTTGATCCCTCCACTGCCGTGCCGTCGCCGAGCCTCGCGAGACAGACCGCGCCAACCCCGATCAGCGCGGCGCCGAACCAGGGCAACGCCAGGCTGAAGGCGGCAAGCAGATAGAGGGGGGTGCTGGGAAAGCTGCCGCGCTTTCGGGGCTCGTCTGGCGTTTGCATGGCATTACCCTGGAGGGCTGCGGTGGGCCGCCGGTCGATTGGTACGCCTGCCTGTTGCATGCAGGAAATGGCTCAACAGTCGCGGCTGCCGTTTGGATCAAACCATATCGAGCCCGCGGTTGCCTGTGCGGCTGGCTCTTCCTGGATGCCTACCCGCTTAAGCGGCCAGCTTGGATCAGACCAAAGTACCTAGTCATAATAGGGTCTTTAGTCCGACGATCGGTCCGACCTCAGGCTGACCGGTTCGTTCCCCCTTGTGCCCTATTGGGCATTGGAACGGTCTGATAGCTGTGTTTCACGCAAATTTTCGGCGAGTTGGCTCGAGTTATGCGTGACGGGAATATGGCTTCAAGGTTTGGGAATGCGGCGTCTTGGGCAGCTTCTCCTGGCCTTTCGGACACGACGGTCAACTGCTGATTTAACCTCTTACGTATGCGGCGAGGAGCACTTCCATGGCTGATTTCAACGTTGGCGACCTGCAGTTCATTCTTCAGCAGATCAAGATTTCTGAGGCACTTGCCAACCACACGCTGCTCGACGGAACACCGTTCACGGGAACCAAGGCGGAGCTGACCGCGATCCTGATCCCCAACCCCCTGCTGCCCTGGGGGCTCCGGACGGTCGACGGTTCCGACAACAACATCAGCCTCCCCGGCGTGCGCGACGAATGGGGCGCCTCCGATCAGCTGTTTCCGAGGTTGTTGGAGCAGGAGCTGAACGGGGCGAGCAACGGCACGAGCTACACGCAAGTCTCGGGCTCAGTAGTCGACCCGCAGATCCGCCTCGCGTCCAACGCCGTTGTCGACCAGACCCTGAACAACCCCGCCGCGATCTACGCTGCGCTGTTCCATGAGGGCATCACCGGGGCAGATGCAGACGCGGCGGTCGCCGAGATCCAGGCTGCGTATCAGGCGTCGTTGTTGCCGCCGGGACAACCGGACCCCCAAGCCATCGCGGATGCGCAAGCGGCCTTAAATGCTGCACTGGTCAACCAGACTTTGGCAAACACGGTTCTCGGTGCCGCCAACGCGACAAGTGCAGCCTACGCAAGCGCAGCGACTTTCTCTGAAACAGTCAAGTCGCAAGTCGCGCTCGTGAAAGCCTATCTCGATGCGCTCGCCACCGATACAGATGGTGGCGGCCCATTACCATTTTCGATCAGTGACAGCCTTACTGGCAACGTGACATTGATCGTCAATGGCTCACCGGTTGTCACCACCATCCGGGCGGCGGTTCAGACGGCGTTCAACTCTGCGATTGCCGCGCAATCGGCGGCCAATAATCTGGTCAATGCGTTACAGCCGAATGGCATCGACCTAGTGTCTCTCGCAGACATTACCGCGGCACAGGGTTTACAGACGCTGGCGAACGCGCTCGCAACCGCGATGACCAACCTCTATAGCGGCAATCCACTTAACGGGTTCGACGAAACCAACGGCGTCGACACCGGCAACAACGTTACGGGCACCGACTTCACCCGGTTCGGTCAGGCAAGGAGCGCCGCTGACAGTATCAATGCGGCGGCAACGGCGAACGACGCGGCGGAAGTCGATTCCCGCATCGATGCAGCCGCGGCGTCAGCAGTGCTACAGTCTCAAGCCGCCAATGCCAATGTCACGTCGGCCGATGCTGCCGTTTTGGCAGCCCAGCAAGCGCTGGCGGACGCGCTGGCGGGCATCACTGGAACACCGACGCTCGGCGATATTCTTACCAAATACAACCTCTCAACCATCGGCCACGGCACGGCGACGACCCAGGACGACTCGCTCGTCATCGACAACATTGCGCCGGACGAGGGCATCTCGGCGCCCTTCAATGGCTGGATGACGCTGTTCGGCCAGTTCTTCGACCACGGCCTCGACCTCGTCACCAAGGGGGGCAACGGCACGGTCTTTGTTCCGTTGGCATCGGATGATCCGCTCTATGATTTCGGGGCCGACGGTATCGTCAGCGCCGACGATGGCCTCGGCGCCGACGGCGTAATCGGCACCACCGATGACAGCCCGAACTTCATGACGCTGACGCGAGCCACGCAGGTCGTGCGTCAGGCCGGCGCCGACGGCCAACTCAACACCGCCGACGACACGTTCCGCGCGCGCACGGCGGCGGACACGACCTTCGAGACCATCAACACCACGACTCCGTTCGTCGACCAGAACCAGACCTACACCTCGCATCCCTCGCACCAGGTGTTCTTGCGCGAGTATGTCGACGCTAATCCCGGCGCTGGCGTCAACATTCAGTCGACCGGCCGGTTCCTGAACGGCACCGCCGGCGGCCTCGCAACCTGGGCTGACGTCAAGGCTCAGTCGGCCAGCATGCTCGGAATCCGCCTGGTGGACGCCGACATCGGCAATATCCCGCTGCTCGCGACCGACGCGTTTGGCGAATTCATCCGCGGGCCTAACGGTTTCGCCCAGGTGGTTATCCGTACTGGCAACGGTCCCGACAATACGCCAGGAACGGCGGACGACGTTCATGTGCTCGTCGAAGGCAACCCGGCGGCCAACGGCAATACGGGCCTGACGTTGGCGCAGTTGGCTGCGAGCACCGGCATTCCTGGCGCGACGGCCGTGCGCACTGGCCATGCCTTCCTCGACGACATCGCACATACCGCTAATCCGTTTGGCGCCGCCGGAGTCAACGGCATGCGCCAAGCCGACGCCAACACGACAATCGGCGATCATCTCGTCCAGCTCGACGTGAATGGCGACTCGATGGCCAACCGCGGCCCAAGTGCCACTGGTGGCTCCTCATTCTACGACAACGAGTTGCTCGACGCGCACTTCATCACGGGTGACGGTCGCGGCAACGAGAACATTGGTCTCACCGCCGTCCACGACGTCTTCCATTCCGAGCACAACCGCCTCGCCGAGCAGACGAAAACGGTCGTCCTCGCGACTCGCGATCGCGCTTTCATCAATGAGTGGCTGAGCACCGATCTCGCGGCCAACATCAATCTGGCGACTGTCGACCTCACGACTCTCCTTAATAATCTCGATTCCGCCAACGCCTGGGATGGCGAGCGCCTCTTCCAGGCGGCGCGCTTCGGCACCGAGATGCAATACCAGCACATGGTGTTCGAGGAGTTCGCGCGCAAGGTCAACCCGATGGTTGACCTGTTCATCTTCAACCCGACCGAGGACATCAATCCCGCGATCTTCGCCGAGTTCGCGCACGTCGTCTATCGCTTCGGCCACTCGATGCTGACGGAGACCATCGATCGGTACGCCAGCAATGTGCAGGTTGGCGACGACAAGAGCATGGCGCTGTTTGACGCGTTCTTGAACCCGCTGGCATTCAACAACAGCAACCCTCTTCAATTCATCAACAACAATACGGCTGTCGACAACAACATACAGGACCTCACCGCCGAGGAAGCCTCCGCCTACATCATCCGCGGCATGACGGCCCAGACCGGCCAGGCGATCGACGAGTTCGTCGTCGAGGCGCTGCGCAACAACCTTGTCGGCCTGCCACTCGATCTGCCGACTCTGAATATGGCGCGCGCCCGCGACACCGGCGTGCCGGGCCTGAACGACACGCGCACCCAGCTCTTCGAGATGACCAAGAGCGAGTGGCTGAAGCCCTACGTGAGCTGGACGGATTTCGCGCAAAGCCTCAAGAACCCAGCGTCGATCATCAATTTCATCGCCGCTTATGGCACGCACAGCTCGATTACGTCGGTCGCGACGCTGGAGGAAAAACGTCTGGCCGCAATGGAGCTGGTGCTCAACGTCGACCTGAACGGTGGCGGCATCGCAGCCGACCGCGACGACTTCCTGAATGGCTCGGGCGCTTACGGCAAAGCAGCCGGCCTCGGCGGTCTCGACAAAGTCGACCTCTGGCTCGGCGGTCTCGCGGAGGCAATCCTGCCCTTCGGCGGCATGCTTGGCTCGACTTTCACGGCGATTTTCGAAAAGCAAATGCAGAATCTGCAGAACGGCGACCGGTTCTACTACCTGTCGCGCACGCAGGGCCTGCACTTCATCACCGAGCTCGAGAACAACTCGTTCGCCGCTATCATCAAGAACAACACAACGATCGGCGACACGATCGCGACTGACCAAAGCACGGTTGCTCAAGGTGGCTCCGGTCACATTCCAGGTGAGGCGTTCGCTCGCGTCGAGCAAGTACTCGAGGTCAACCTGAACTTCCAGCGTGAGCCCGACCCGGAGGAGGAGGACCAGTTCCTCGGAGGGTTGCAGAAAAAGGTTCTGCGCCTCAACGACAACGCGGTTGTGGGAGTGGACGACATCAATCCGTCAACCCAACCCGACGCGATCAAGGTCATCCATTCCACGAATGCGGCCGTCAACGCGCTACTCGACGCCAACAACACGTACGACAACCTGCTGCACTTCCGCGGCGGCGAGCATGTCGTGCTCGGCGGCACTGACGAGCGTGACGTCCTGATTGCCGATCTCGGCGACGACACCATTTGGGGTGACGGCGGCAACGACCTGATCATCGGCGACCACGGCATCAACCGCCTGCACGGCGGCGACGGCGACGACATCATCTACGGCGGCGGCGACGCGGAGTTCATCCATGGCGAAGCCGGCAACGACGTCATCCATGCCGGCAACGGCCTCGGCGATCTGGTGTTCGGCGGCGGCGGCCACGACTTCATCATCTCGGGCGAGGACGGCACGGAAGTCTTCGCTGCAGAGGGCAACGACTTCATCCTCGGCACCGCCGATGTCGACTTCCTGCTCGGCGGCGAAGGCGACGACTGGATCGAAGGCGGCGAAGGGTTCGACACCATCGCAGGCGAGAACTCCGAACTGTTCTTCAACTCGTCGATCATCGGCCACGACGTCGCGTTTGCCGGGAGCAACGAGCAGGACTTCGACATGGAGTCCGGCGACGACATCATGGTCGGCGGTGAGTCGGTGATGCGCTACGAGGGCATGTTCGGCTTCGACTGGGTATCCTTCAAGGGCGTCGAAACGCCAGTCAACGCCGATATGCGGACGGGGTTGCTGGCGACCACCGTCGAGGCTGACATTCTGCGCAATCGTTTCGATCGCGTCGAAGCCGTGTCGGGTTGGCGCAACAATGACATCCTGACCGGCGACGAGCGCACGAACGGGGAGGCCGGGGCATTGGCGGAGACCGTGTTCGCCACCGACGAACTCAACAAGGACGGATTGGCGCGCATCAGCGGCCTGCGTGATCTGTTCACGGTCACCGGCAACAATCCGGTGTTCCTCAACGCTAACGCCGACACCAACACCGAGCTAAATAACCTTGCAGGCTCAGCGGTGGTGTTCGACCGCGGCAACATCGTGCTTGGTGGCGACGGCAGCGACGTATTGCAGGGACTCGCCGGCGACGACGTGATCCACGGCGACAAGTGGCTCAACGTGCGCATCGGCATCAACAACGACGCCGGCGAGCAGATCGGCACCGCCGATATGATGCAGGGCACGGTGAACTTTTACACGACCAATGCCGAACGCGATGCGGCTGCAGCCGCAGAGGCGGCACGCGGTGGCACCACGCAATTTGCGCGTGCTGACGACGACAACAACGCGAATAATGCCAATGCCTATGATGCATTGGAGGGCCAGCAGCTCGACACGCTGGTCTTTTCGCGCCTGATCAATCCGGGCCAACTGCAGATCGTGCGCGAGATCCTGACCGACACGACCAACAACGACCGTGCCGATACGACTACTGCCCCTCCCAGTGGTGCCTACAACGGCGATGTCGACACCGCGGTCTTCCGCGGCAATCTGGCCGAGTACACAGTGCGTGCAGGTGGCCCGACCGGCACGATCATTTTGGGCGGGGGCGCCACGCCAACGAGCATCACGGCGGCTGAACGCACCTTGATCGCGAACGCCGGCGACCGCATCACGGTCGAGCACACCGCGGCGATCACGGCCGGAGCCGCGCTCAACGACGGCACCGATCTCCTCGCCGGGATCGAGCGCCTCCAGTTCGGTGATACCACGATCAACGTCTATGACGGCCTCAATAGCTCGCCTGTCGGCTCGCCGCAGATCCGGACACTCGTCGATCCGGATGGCAACCCGATCGTTCAGGCTGGGCTACCTTTGTTGATCAGGACCAATGCCGACGGGTCCCTGTTCGGCGTTTCCGACGCGGACAACAATGCGCCAATCACTAGCTTTACCGTTATCTGGCAGGTCGAGGAGACGCCTGGCGCCGGCGACTTCGTCGACACGGGCGTCACCGGCTTGACCTTCATTCCGGATGCGCTCGCCGGCTTTGACGGCGAGCGCGTGCGAGCCGCGATCACCTACACCGACGGCAAGGGCCTCGTCGAGCGCGTGGTCTCGACACCGACGACAGGCATGGACCCGGCAACGGGCGTGACGCAAGTCGCAGAGGTGACGCTGCGAGTCGGTACGCACGCCGTGCCGGCTCCCGCCAACCTTGCATTCCACGACGCGGTGGTCGCAGCGCGCGGCCTGACTGGCCAGACCGCAGCGCAAATCGCGGCCCAGCTCGGCTATACGCTCGGCCAGCCCGGCACCGACGGGCCAGGTGGCGACGTTGCGGGCGGCGCTGGCGAAGATGAGATCCATGGCCTCAGCGGTAACGACGTGCTCGACGGTGGCGCGGGGGACGACATCCTCAACGGCGGCGGCGGTATCGATACGGCCCGCTTCACTGAGGCCATCGGCAACTACGTGCTCCAAATCAATGCAGAAGGCGATCTTGAAGTCATAAGCACCGTTGGCAACACCGAAGACGCCGTTCTCAACATTGAGAACCTACTCTTCACAAATAATACAAACGGATTGGGTGACGACGTCACGCTCAGCCACGCGGACGTTATGGCGACCCTCGCTGCTCTTGCTGCCGACCCTGCCACCGATCCGGGTGAACTCAGCGTAGCAGCGACCAATGGCGACAACGTCCTGGCAGGTACTGCCGCAGCCGACACCATCAACGCCCTCGGCGGCAACGATCTCGTCTTCGGCCTCGGCGGTAACGACATCCTCAACGGTGGCGCGGGTGACGACGAGCTGCGCGGCGGTCTCGGCAACGATACCATCCTCGGCGATGCCGGCAACGACCTCATCGTCTGGAACGCGGGAGACGGCCGCGATCTCGTCAACGGCGACACCGGCAATGGCAACAGCGGCGTCGATGTCGACACGTTCGAGATCGTCGGTGCAGCTGTCGCCGAAACGTTCCGCGTCATTTCACTGTTGAACCCGCCTACCCCGGCGGTGGCAGCTGAAATCACCGCGCTGCGGAATGCGCAAATTGCAGCCGGCACGCCGATTGCGGCTACGACAGAAATCGTCGTTTTGCGCAATGGCGCCGTGATTGCCGAGCTCCGCAACATCGAAGAGCTCGTCATCAACAGCATTGTCACGCCTGCGGGCGGCGGCAACCTGGGTGGCGACACGGTTCAGGTGATCGGCGACTTCACCAACACGTCGCTGGCGCTCGCCACGATCACCATCAACGGCACCGAAGGTGATGACACGGTTGACATCACCATGCTGTCCTCGGCGCACCGCATCGTGTTCCGCTCCAAGGGCGGCGACGATACGATCGTCGGCACGATCCGCGAGCAGGACGTCATCGAGCTCGCGCCAGGCATGACGCCGGACGACTACGACCCGCCGCTGTACAACGGCAACGGCACCTGGACGATCACGCAGAAGGGTGGCGGGCACTCCATCACCTACACAGGTGGCCCGGGGATGGCCGCTCCGACGTTCGCTGCCGGCAGCACGGATGGTGAGGGCACGCCGCGCAACACCGCCTTCGCGCTCACCCAGGCCGATCTTGACGGCCTGAAGGCGCTCGTCAGCGGTACGCCCTCGGACGAAGACGAGGCCCCGGTTGGCGTCCGCATTCTCTCCGGCATCGGTCAGGGCGTGCCGGATGACACGTTCATTCGTCTGACTGACGCGCACTTCGGTGCGAACGGTGCGATCAACCCGCTGTTCGAAGGCCTCGATCCGCGGGACATCTCGGACATCCTGGGCACCCAGGAAGTTGGGCTCGCCAAGAACGCGGCGGGTTCGAACATCTTCTTCATGGCCTTCGGTCAGTACTTCGACCACGGCCTTGATTTCATCACGAAGGGCGGCAACGGAAAGATCCTGATCGACGGCCAGGACGCCTTCGATCCGCAAACCGGACAGCCGCAGAATTTCGTCGACCTTAACCGGGCGACGCAAATCGGCACGGACCTCGACGGCAATCCGGTCTACCAGAACCAGACCTCGCCATTCGTGGACCAGAACCAGGCTTACGGTTCGCATGAGCTGGTTGGCCAGTTCCTCCGCGAGAGCGACGGTGCTGGCGGGTTCGGCTCGCATCTGCTCGCAGGTGCGGCAGACCCCAACGCGGCAGGCTTCAAGCTGCTGCCGACGCTGCGCGAGCTGATCAAGCATCACGTCGATGCCGGATCGAAGTTCGGACCGGAGGCCAAGACGCTGCTCGAGGTCTATCCCGGCCTGATGAACGGTGACGGCACAGTCAACGCCACCGTGGCGGCTCAACTCGCCTCGAACTTCATGGGCTCGGGCCACAACCTGCTGCTCGACGCCAATCGCGGCGTCAGCGTTCTCGACCACTACATTGCCGGCGACGGCCGCACGAACGAGAACATCACGCTGACCTCGATGCACACCGTCTGGGCGCGGAACCACAACTTCCACGTCGAGAACCTCGAGACTGCTGGCTTCGATGGTACACCGGAGGAGTTGTTCCAAGCGGCCAAGATGCTCAATGAGGCCGAGTATCAGCGCGTCGTGTTCACCGAGTATGCGGATGCGCTGCTCGGCGGCCTCAGGGGTGTTGGCGACCACGGCTTCAAGGAGCACAACCCCGATGCGGATCCGCGCATCAGCCACGAGTTCGCCGCGGCAGTTTTCCGCGTCGGGCACTCGCTGATCGCAGACACGCTGACGGTCAAGGGTGTGAACGGCCAGATGCAGGACGTTCTCCTCAAAGACGCGTTCCTCAATCCCGGTCAATACAAGACGCTCGGCGCCGGCAACATTCTTGGCGGCATCGCCACGCAACAGGCGGAGGAGGTCGATTTCAATCTCGTCAATGCGGTCCGCAACGACCTCGTTGGCACAAAGGCTGATCTCTTCGCCTTCAACGTGGCGCGCGGGTGGGACGTCGGCCTTGGCACGCTCAATCAAGTGCGCAAGGGCCTTGCCGCCTCGAGCGATCCGTATGTCAGCGAGGCTCGCAGCTATGCCGGGAACCTGTCGCCCTACACGTCGTGGGACGACTTCCAGCAGCGCAACAACCTCAGCGATGCACTGATCAACCAGTTCAAGCAGGCCTATCCCGATCTGGTTCTCGACACTCAAGCCAAGATCGACGCTTTCGAGCTGGCCAATCCCGACATCGAGCTCGTCAACGGCAACACCGTGAAAGGCATCGACCGGGTGGAGCTGTGGGTGGGTGGCCTCGCCGAGAAGCACATCAATGGAGGCCAGGTCGGTCAGACCTTCTGGGTGGTTCTGCACGAGCAGTTCGATCGTCTGCAGGAGGCCGACCGGTTCTACTATACAGAGCGGTTCGACGGCTTCGACTTCTATGCCCATGAACTGGAAGACATGACCTTCGCCGATATCGTGGCCCGGAACACCGGTCTGACGGGGCTGCCCGATGACATTTTCCATGTCGGCGCTGCAACCGATGGCGGCACCGGTAGCGGTGATGGCGACGGCGATGGCGCTGGCAGTGGCGATGACGACGGCGCAGGCGATGATGACAACGGCTCCGGCAGCGGGGACGATGACTCGGACAACGGAGAGGACGATAGCGATAGCGATAGCGACGGCACGACGCCCCCGGGCCCGATTACCTCTGCGCACGTCGTCTTCGCCGGTACTGGCGGCAACGACACGAGCTTCGGCAGCGCCGGCAACGACACGATGTCAGGCGCCGGTGGCAATGACACGCTGTTCGGTTACGGCGGCGACGACAGCTTGGTCGGCGGCGACGGCAACGATGAGATCTTTGCCGATGCCGGCAAGGATGTGATCTCCGGTGGCGATGGCGCAGACCGCATCTTCGCCGGCGATGGAGACGACATCGTGCTGGCAGGCACAGGCAACGACACGGTTGATGGTGGCGCTGGCAACGACAAGATCTGGGGCGACGCCGGCCGAGACGTCATCAACGGTGGCCTCGGCAATGACGTGATCTTCGCCTCTGCCGGCGATGGCAATGATGCCTACCACGGCGACGAAGGCATAGACACGGTCAACTTCGAAGCCATCACCTCAAATCTGACGATCGACCTCGTCAATCTCAAGGCCACGAGCGTCGAAAGTGGTGAGGATACGTTGAGCGGCATCGAGAACGTCATCGGTGGCGCGGGCAATGACACCATCGTTGCCGATGGCTCGGTCAACGTGCTGAATGGCGGTGGCGGTTTGGACACCTTCGTCTTCAACACGGCGTCCGCAGCCAATGGCGACCGAATCGAAGGCTTCCAGGCCGGTGACAAGATCGACCTGAGCGGCGTCTTTGGCGCCGCCGGAACACCGGCAACGCTGCACACAGGAAACTTCAATGCCGCCGGTCAGCTCAAGGTGTCAATCGTGGACGGCAACTCAGTGATCGAGGGCAACATCGATACCGAGGCGGACGCAGAGTTCTCGATCACCGTCGTCGGTCACATCGTCAACAAGAGCGACATCCTCTGACCGCGCATCCAGCCTGGAAGCCTGAGCGTGCTACGCTCAGGCTTCCAGGCATGCAAATTGTGGTGTCGAATCTCTGAGTACCGCCTAGCTCACCTAGGCTTGGTCGCCTTTGATTTTCAGCCAAGCCGTGGCCGCTTCCGTACGATTGCGCACCTTCAGTTTGTCGAGAATTCTGGACATACAGTTCTTTACAGTCGGCAGTGCAAGGCCGAAGTGCTCGGCGATCTCTTCGTTTGACATGCCGGTCGCGGCCAGCTCGATGATCTGCCGCTCTCTCGGACTGAGAGCCTTGCCTGGCACAGGTTGCCAGGATGTTGAAACCAACATTCGCGATGCCAACGAGCGCGTGATGAATGGCTCGCCGTTCTGAACAGCTCGAATTGCTTCGATCAGCTCGTCCAACCCAGCACCTTTAAGAACGTAGCCTAAAACGCCTGCAGCCAGACAGGCGTGCACTGCGTCTTCTCCCATGGAATCCGTGAGCACGATGATCTTTACGTTCAAGTCTGCCGCTGTGATGGCTTTCGCGGCATGCAGACCATCACCCGGCACTGTGATGTCGAGCAACATGATGTCCGGCGCTTCATCATGCGCAACGCGAACTGCGTCTTGCGCTGTACTTCCCACCGCGACGAGCTGAATGTCCTCTCGCTCCCGAAAAGCATTCTGCAACCCACCGACGAAGATCGGGAAATTATCGATAATCGCGACGCGAATAGTATCAGCCATAAAAGACTGCTCCGGTTCGTGAATTGCCTCGTTAGAAAGACGCGAGTCTGAGATCACTCCGGCGGACGTCGATTTCAACCGTAACCGGCACGCCAGTGCGGCTACTTACCGTATTGTGCCTTTACAAAGGCCGACGAGAACTTGCCCGAGCGGCGGTCGGCTTCGACGGCTTCGGGTGAGCGCTCCGACGGAGGGCCGTAGCCGCCGGCACCAGGCGTTTCGATGATCACCTGTTGATCTGGCCGGAGCGCCATGCGCACCTTGTTTGCGAGCCGCGCGCGATTGGCCTGCGCTTCGTCGAGCAGGAAGCGTCCCGAGGCACCGGGCTCTCCGCCAAATATGCCCCAGGGTTGGTGGACGAAGCGCTCGCCGACGCCCGAGAACTCGCAGGTGTGCCCTACCGGAGTTACAATGCGACGCAGCCCCAAGCCACCGCGCTGACGGCCTGCGCCACCGGAGTCTTCGACGAAGCCATAAGCGATGACGCGCAGCGGATACTCCATCTCGATCGCCTCGATCGGCAGGTTTGATGTATTGGTGATGCCGACCTGCACACCGTCCTTGCCATCCTTGGCGAAGCGCCCACCCATGCCGCCTGCAAGCGTCTCGAGATAAACGTAGGGCCGCCCTGATTCGGGATCATTGCCCGCGAATACCGCACTGACATTGGCGCCGTTGCCGGCAGCGACCACCTTCTCCGGCAGAGCCTGCGCGAGCGCGCCGAGCACCACGTCGATACCGCGCTGGCAGGTGTTCGCGCGCAACGCCACGGCGCCCGGCGACACGCAATTCGTGACAGTGCCCGGTGGCGCGACGATCTCGACTGCGTCAATGACGCCCTGGTTGTTCGGCAGGTCCGGATCGAGCACGGCCTTGAGGCCGAAGAAGACGCACGCCTGCACCGCATTGTACGTCAGGTTGACGTTACCCGGCACCTGAGGGTCCGAGCCGGTCCAGTCGAAACGCATGTCGTCGCCGCGCTTGTCGACCGTCAGCTTGAACTTGATGTCCCGCGCCGCGAGACCGTCGTCGTCGAGCACGTCCTCGAACGTGTAGCGTCCATCGGGAATTGAACGAATGCCGGCCTTCATGCGCGCCTTCGTGCGCTGTACGATCTCGTCGAAGGTGCCGAGCAGGGTCTCTGTCCCGTATCGCCGCGCCAGGTCCTTGACCCGCTCGACGCCGAGCCGGCAGGCAGCAATTTGCGCGTTGATGTCGCCCTTTCTCTCATGCGGGAGGCGCATGTTGAGGAGGATGATGTCCATCATCTCCTGGTGGAGGACGCCTTTGCGCATCAGGCGCACGACGGGAATACGCAGGCCCTCTTTCCAGATCTCGTTGAGACCGCCTGACATCGAGCCCGCCGCCGCGCCGCCGACGTCGGCGTGATGCGCGATATTGCACACCAGTGCCGTCATCCGGCCATCGATGAAGACCGGCATCGCGAAATTGAGATCGGGAAGATGCGTGCCGCCCGCAACGTGCGGATCATTGGCGAGGAACAGATCGCCTTCCTCGATGTCCGAATACTTCTCGAGCAGCTTGTCGATCAGTCCTTTCATCGAGGAGATATGGACTGGCAGTGATTTTTGCGACTGCGCGATGAGGCGCCCGGTTGCGTCGGCAATGGCAATCGAGTGATCGTGCCGCTCCTTGATGTTGGTCGAATAGGACGCGCGCATCAGCGAGATGAAACATTCGTCCGTGATCGAAAGCAGCCCGTTCCAGACGATCTCCAGCGTGATCGGGTCGCGAGTGAGTGGCGCAGTGGCGGCCATGGTCATGTTCCAATTCAAATCGAAATCAGGATGTTGAGCGCTGCGTCGACGTTCGCCGTGGCGCCAGGAGGAACGAGGGTTGTCGCGTCGAGCTGCTCGATGACAGCCGGGCCCTCGATTCGTGTGCCAAGACCCAGATCCTCGCGACGCCAGACTGCGCTCTCGACGGGCGCACGATCGTCGAACCAGATGCAGCGTGTTGCGACGGGACATGCGCCGGGCTTCGACTCCGCCTTTGGTGGCGCGGTCGCAGGCAGACGGCCGGTGGCGGTCAGGCGGAGATTCATTATTTCGACCGGCGCATCTGGATCATGATGGCCGTAACTGCGCTCGTGCGCTGCAAAGAAAAGGCGCTTCAGCAGATCAATGGCTGGGAGACGCGCACTGGTGGGCACTTCGACGGGAAGCTCGTAGTTCTGACCGACATAGCGCATGTCAATGACAAGCGAAGTTGCTGCGTCGCGCGCTGCAATACCCTCTGCCGCGAACCATCGCCCGGCCTCGCCGGTGAGGCGTTCGAGCTCCCACTCAACGCGAGCCAAGTCACCGTCGAGCGGCGTGCGGCAGGTGGCGACGAAGCTTTCCTTCAAGTCTGAGACAACGAGTCCCTCCGCGCACAGGATGCCCGGCGCCAGCGGGACCAGGATCTCGCGCATGCCGAGCTCGGCCGCGATGTCGGCGGCGTGGAGGCCGCCCGCCCCGCCGAACGGCATCAACACGAAGGGGCGCGGATCGTGCCCCCGCTCGACGGAGACCGTGCGGATGGCGCGCACCATGTTCGAGTTGACGATGCGGAGGATGCCGAACGCGGCCTGCTCGCGGCTGATCTGCAATCGTTTCGCGACCGGATCGATGACGGCCTCCGCGCGCGCTCTGTCCAGCCGCATATCGCCGCCGATCAGCTCCTCGGGCAGGCGCGCGAGCAGCACGTTGGCATCGGAGACGGTCGGCTCGGTGCCGCCCTGGCCGTAGCATGCAGGTCCAGGAACTGCACCCGCGCTCTGCGGGCCAACCTTCAACAACCCATCCGGGCTGAACCATGCAATTGAGCCGCCGCCCGCGCCGATGGTGTGGATGTCGATCGCGGGCAGGCGGACGGGGAAGCCTGCAACTTCGCGTCCGAAGGCCGTCTCCGCCTTGCCCTGCCGGATCAGGCACACATCAGTCGAGGTACCGCCCATGTCGAACGTGATGATGTCGGGCTTGCCCGAGCGCCGCGCCACGTCGACCGCGCCGACAACGCCTGCCGCCGGCCCAGAGAGCGCCGTGCGGATCGGCATCGCCGCCGCGCGCTCGATGGACATCAAGCCGCCGCTCGATTGATTGATGCCGATGACTGCCTTCGGCGCAATCTCGCGGATCGAGCGACCGAGATTGGCCATGTAGCGCGTCACCTGCGGCTGCAGGAAGCCATTGAGCACCGTCGTCGACATGCGCTCGTATTCGCGGAATTCGGGCTGAACCTCGGATGAGATGGAAAGATAGATGTCCGGCCGCTGCGCCCTGAAGGCATCTGCGAGCCGCTGCTCGTGGCGCGGCTGCAAAAATGAGAAGAGCAGGCATATCGCGATACCATCGACCGATGGACCATCCGCGTGATCCAGCACCTCGCCAACCACACGCGCCACTTCGCGCTCGTCAAGCTCGGTGATCACCTCGCCGCGAGGGCCGATGCGCTCATCCGCCTCGAAGCAGCGTTCGCGCGGGATCAGCGGCGCCGGGTAGTCGGTCTGCAAATCGTAGATACGTGGGCGCACCTGGCGGCCGATCTCGAGGAGATCGCGAAAGCCCTTGGTGGTGACGAGCGCGAGGCGGCCACCGCGCCGCTGAATGAGGGCATTGGTCGCGACTGTCGTGCCATGGGCGAAGCGCTCCATGCCCTTGATGTCCACACCTTTGCTATCGCGCAGCCCCACAAGGCCGGCGACAATGGCGCGTGACGGATCGGCCGGCGTCGATGGGACTTTGTGGACACGCGTGACTCCTGTCGCCGGGTCGAATGCGAACAGATCTGTAAACGTGCCGCCGACGTCGACGCCTATGAGCCAGCCCACCGCTTTGTCTCCGCTTTTTGATTGCGGATGAAGCATGCGTGCAACTTGCAGGCGCCCGCAAGCGCGAATTGCGACGGCAAAAGACATTGGGCTGAAGTGGTCCCAGGGAAGCATGGCGCGAAACTGCCGAACTCAGGCCGCAATCTTGCCCATCTCGGCTCTTAGCTGTGGAGGTCGAAGGACGAGGGAAGGTCCGAAGCGTTGCAAGACGGGGTTGCGGCGCTCCAGGGGAATCGTGATGCGTAGACTGGCATTGATGGCCACCACGGCGGCTGCCGCTGCTTTCACACTCCCAGTTGCGGCGGAGCCCCAGTCAGTGACCCAGGATGCCCTACGCCAGCTGGCCTCCGGCAAGACTGTGCATCTGGAATCACCCTACGGCACGCTGCCGGTGACCTTCAAAGAGGATGGTTCGCTATCGGCAAAGGCATCCGGCGCACTGGCGATCTATCTCGGATCGACATCGGACCGAGGCCGGTGGACGGTGCAGGGCGAGCGCATCTGCCAGAAGTTCTTCAAGTGGTTCCACGGCGAGACCCACTGCATGCGCGTCAAGCAGGACGGGCGCAAGATCACGTGGCGGCGCGATGACGGCCTGAGTGGCACGGCGACCATCGCCGCCAATGACGCGCCGCCGCCGGAGCGCCCGGTCGGGCTTGGCGTCAGGCCGAGCGAGTCCGCGAAGATTCAGGCGATGGCGGAGCCGATTGTGCCGACAGCGGTCCCGCCCGCGATCCGTGCCACCAGTCATGAGCCGGCGCGAGCGCACGTCGAGCGAGACGTCCCGAGCGGCGCTGTGGTGCAGCAGCATGCGCCGGCTGCATCGCAAGCTCCACCCGTGCGCGGTGCCGGATCGCATGCGGTCAAGACGGCAGAACCCCTGCCAGCTCTGGTTTCGGCTCCCGTCGTGGCCCGTCGCCCGGCAACCGTAGCCAGTTGGCGCGAGCTGCGCACCGGCAGCGACGATCAGGATCCGCACGAGGCGCAGAATGCGATGCCTCGGCCCGTCCTTGCCTCTCTTCATGATCTGCCGACGGGCTTGTTGAACCGTCCGGACCAGCGCGCGTCAGTCGAGGTGCTCGAGCCACCGCCAGCCGCCAGCATGGAGGCTCTACCTCCGGCGATCTCACTTCGTGGAGTCGTTGAGGAGGTCCTCGAGCAACGGACTAGCCATCTCTGGTGTGAGGCCGGTCTCAGCGATGACGACCTGACGGGGCGCGCACGGCCGTTTCTGTTCGATGTCATTCCTGACCAGATTGCGGAAATTCCATCAAAGGCCAATAGCGGCTGCCTGATGCCGACGGCTGTGCTGACCGATATCGCGCGGTTGGCGTCCGTCCGTTGATCAGAACGATCGCTCGAGACTGCCCGCTGCGCTTCCGCCCGATCGCGGGTAACCGCAGTCGCACGCTTGCCGACTTCAACCCATCTCGGCGAAAATGCCGGTGTTGGCGAATCATCGCCGATGGCCGCCGTCCGGCGTAACGAGAGCGCGGGACGCGGCTTGGCACGCAGCCCTGATGGATCGGGAAAGCCGACAAATGAGCTTGCGCGAGACGATCCAGAGCAATGGACCTGTGTGGCTCGCAGCTGGTGGCTTCCTGATCGGGATGGCGTTCGGGGCCGTCGTCTATCGCACCAACTTTTGCACCATGGGCGCGCTCTCAGACATCGTGAACCTATCCGACTGGCGGCGCATGCGGGCTTGGCTGCTGGCGGCGGCGACAGCTCTTGCAGGCGCACAGATTTTGGATGCCTTGGGTGTCGTGCAGCTGGCGCAGTCGATGTATCTGGCGCCCAACCTTAATTGGGTGGGGAATATCCTCGGCGGGGCAATGTTCGGGTTCGGCATGGTGTTTGCCGGCGGCTGTGCCTCGCGCAATCTCGCACGGGCGGGCGGAGGGGATCTGCGCGCACTGCTGACACTGATGATCGTCGGCTTGTTCGCGTTCATGGCCATTGGCGGCCTGATCGGTCCGCTGCGAGCCGCGCTCGAGCAGGCGACAAGCATTTCGCTCAAGTCGCCGACCCAGTCGCTGGGCGCGATCGCAGGCGGCGGGGCTGGTGCAACTCAGATGCTTGCTGCATTGATCGTACTCGGTGTGCTCGCCTACTGCTTCAAGGACGCAGAGTTTCGCTCATCACCTGTGCATATCGTGTCAGGCGTGGCGGTCGGGCTTTGTTCGGTGGCGGGATGGGCCCTCACCGGGCTGGCATTCGATGAGCTTGCCGACAAACCGGTGGCGCCGATCTCGCTGACGTTCGTGCGCCCGGCTGGCGATGCACTGGAGTGGCTCGAGCGCTTCACGGCGGATCGTATCCCGGGCTTTGGCGTCGCGACCGTGTTTGGCGGCATTTTCGGCGCCTTCGTCGCGGCAAAGGCTATGGACCGCTTCCGGATTACGACCTTCGCAGATGCTGGCGATACACTTCGCAATCTGATGGGGGCGGCCTTGATGGGCATCGGCGGGGTCATGGCGCTCGGCTGCACGGTGGGGCAGGGAATTACGGGCGTATCGACGCTCGCCGTCGGATCACTGCTGACATTCGCATCGATCGTTGCAGGCGGCGTTTACGGCTTGAAGACACTCGAGCGCCGGCTAATGGCTGATGCATGAGCCAGGCAGCACGTAAACGCCACGGGTTGATTTCGCGATCACCGAATGGCGGGGGGCGCCTTACACACCGAGCTCCCGCTGCAGCTTGGTGAGCATGGCAATTGCGTCGGTACCGGCGAAGATGAAGTCATCGACGCCGGTGGCCTTGAGCTGCAACTCCTGCTCATTCGGCCGGCCAGCGAGGTAGACGCGCGTGGCGCCGGCGGTTTTCAGAAGCAGCGCCGTCGCTTCAGCGAGCTCGCCGTAAACCCGATCGGATGAGCACAGACACGCGATCCTGGCGCTTGAGTCGGCGAACGCCTTGCCGGCGTCGGTCGAATTGGCGAAGCCATCGCTGATGATCGCGCGTATGCCGCCGGCAGCGAGGAAATTTGCGATCCAGGTTGTGCGCACCGAATGCTCGGCGAGAGCCCCGAGCGAGGCGAGAAACATCTGCGGCGGCTTGCCGGTGCGCTTCTCGAAGGCGTCGGCCCTGTCGCGCAGTGCCTCGAAGGGTGCGGCAAGGCGACAGGGAGCCAGCGGCGTCATACGAGCGCCATTGAGGGTGGCAGGGAGCGGCAGATCGTGCGCGGCAACTTGCACTCCATCATCACCGAGCTTTGGGAACGCGGAGGAGCCGGTGAGCTCGAGGCGGGCGGTGGCGATCAGCTTGGCGCGCGCGTCGGCTGTTGCTGAGATTTGGCCCGAGATAAAGCCGCTGGTCAGGGAGTCCGGCATGCCACCCTTCATCTCGATCTCCTGAAACAACGCCCAGGCCTTCTGCGCGAGATCATCGGTGAGGTGCTCGATGGCGAAGCTGCCGGCAGCCGGATCGCTGACGCGGTCGAGCCCGCTTTCCTCGCGGAGCACGTTGTGAGTGTTTCTCGCAATGCGCCGCGCGAAGGCGTCGGGCTTGCCCAGCGCCCAGGTGAAGGGCAGCACGGTGATACTGTCGGCGCCACCCATGGCAGCGGCCGCGCAGGCCATCGTGGTGCGCAGCATGTTCACCCAGGGATCGCGCTTGGCCATCATCCGCTCGGAGGTGGTGGCGGCAATACTGACACGCGGGACTGCGGCGGCAGCGCCTGATGCCTCCGCCACGCGCGCAATCATGCGGCGGGCGGCGCGCAGCTTCGCGATGGTCATCAGCTGGTCGGCGTCGGCCGCGAGCGCGACGGCGATTTGCGGCATCGCGTCGGTAGGCGCAACACCCGCGCGCTCGGCAGCCCGCAGGTACGCCACCAACGTCGCCAGCATGGCGGCGAGCTCCTGGCCCTCGCTGGCGCCAGCCTCGTGGTAGGGCCGCCCATCCGCGACCAGTGCCGTGACGCCCGGATGCCGGTGCGCTTTCAGGAATTCGGCGGCGATGCCGAGGGCACGATCGATCGGGTGATAGAGCGCGCCGGTCCGCGCCAGGTTGCCAAGCGGATCGTAGTTGAAGGCGCCCTGCCATTTGACTTCGGGGATACCGGCGGCGCGCCAGGTCTCGATCAGGGCGCCCGCGGCATCGGTTGTGTACTCGCCCGCCTCAAGCGCAATGGGGCACGCATCGAGCAGCACGCCCTCGAGCGCGCGCGGCAGGCTGCCGTTATCGTACGGGAGCCCGAACTGGCCCGGAGCCGCAATGCGCAAGGTGATCGAGGAGACGCCGCCGGCCAGATCCTCCAGGATCGCGGCGTTGGCAGCAGCTGGGTCGCCATCGGCGTGCAACTGCCGCGCTTCCCAGCCCGTGGCCTCACCGGCGGCGCGAGAAACTGCCGGCGCGTGGGCAGCCGCAGCCGGCCGGTCCTTTCGCGTATAGAGTGGTGCTATTCTGATGCCATCCGCTGTCCGCGACGTCAGGCGCCTGTCAAAATCAGCACCCTTGAGCACCTTGTCGACCAGCGCCCGCCACTCCGCCTCGGTGGCAACCGGAAAGTCATCAGCAAGGCGCATTTCGGACATAGACGATGGTCCCGGTGGCGGTTCATTCGCTCCTCTTCTAGGCGGGAGGGCGCCCGATGGCCAGAGGCCCCGAAGCCTCGGAGTTTCTGCGAGAAATGGCGGCCGGATGCCTGGAGAGCCCCTTGGCGTGGCGGGACCGAACGGTGCATATAGGACGCGTTGCATGAGTCGCGCGATGATGCCGCTGGGCAGGCCGGCCCGAGGCGGCAACGGTGGTTAGCGCCTGCGCGGGCTTCTGGAGACCCTGGCATGACGGACGCATCGAAACACCCGGTCGCTGATCCGCGCGATTATGTGCAGGACGGGGCGGTGCTGATCGGCTGCAGCCGGCAGGGCCGCGATATCGTGCCCGAAGTAATCGAGCTCAAGCTCGCCAACCGGCATGGGCTGATTACCGGCGCCACCGGCACCGGCAAGACAGTGACGCTGCAGGTGCTGGCCGAGGGCTTCTCGGCGGCGGGCGTGCCGGTGTTCGCGGCCGACATCAAGGGCGACCTCTCGGGGCTTTCCGCCAAGGGCGAGCCGAAGCCGCATCTCGTGCAGCGCGCCAACGACATCGGACTCACGCGCTACGGCAACGCCAAGTTCCCGGTGACGTTCTGGGACATTCTCGGCGAGAACGGCCACCCGATCCGCGCCACCGTCGACGGCATGGGCGCGGTACTCTTGTCTCGCCTGCTCGAGCTCACCGAGCCGCAGGAAGGTGTGCTCAACATCGCCTTCCGCTGGACCGCCGACCAGCGCGAGGACGGCGACAAGAACATGCGCATGGATGATCTGAAAGATCTCCGCGCCGTCATCGACGAGATGGGCAAGCGTGCGCCGGAGCTCAGGTCCAAGTACGGCAACATCGCGCCGGCGACCGTCGGCGTCATTCAGCGGCGCCTGCTGGTGTTGGAGGAGCAGGGCGCCGACAAGTTCTTCGGCAAACCGCCGCTCGACATCAACGACTTCATCAAGGTCGACAAGGAAGGCCACGGCGTCATCAATATCCTCGCCGCCGAGAAGCTGATGAACACGCCGAAGCTCTACTCCTCGTTCCTGCTCTGGATGCTTTCGGAGCTGTTCGATCAGTTGCCCGAGGTCGGCGACCTCGAGAAGCCGAAGCTCGTCTTCATGTTCGACGAGGCGCACCTGCTGTTCAACGGTGCGAGCCAAGCCGTGCTGGACCAGATCGAGCGTGTCACGCGGCTCATCCGCTCGAAGGGCATCGGCGTCTACTACGTGACGCAGAACCCGGCCGATGTGCCGGACCGTATCTCGGCCCAGCTCGGCAACCGCATCCAGCATGCGCTGCGCGCCTTCACACCGAAGGAGCAGAAAGGCATCCGCGCAGCGGCCGAAACGTTCCGCGCCAATCCCCAGCTCAACACCGAGCGCGTGATCCAGGAGCTGCAGGTGGGAGAGGCGCTGGTCTCCGTGCTCCAGAACAAGGGCGAGCCGTCGGTCGTCCAGCGCACGCTGATCCGCCCGCCGATGTCCCGCGTTGGGCCGCTCAAGGCCGACGAGCGCAAGGCGCTGATCCAGGCCGATGCCGACAACTTCCAGAAGTACACCAAGACGGAAGATACCGAATCGGCCTACGAGCGCCTGCAGGACCGCAATACGGCCGTCGGCCAGGTCAAAGACAAGATTCGCCGGTTCGGCAGCATTCTGGGCTTTAACCGGTGACGGCGCGCACTAGATAGGTCAGCAGTCGAGCGGGTGAGTTCGAGCAAAGCTTCACGATCGAGGCACCGGGCGCAGGCGGCGTCCGAACTCGAACCGAGAGGACAAAGGAGGAAAGCCAGATGGGCTTGCGCTTCCAGAAACGCATCAAGATCCTGCCCGGCGTTTATATCAACCTGTCGAAATCGGGGGTGTCCGCTTCGGTCGGCGGTAAGGGCGCCACGGTGAATGTCGGGGCCGATGGGCGCCGCATGATCACGCTCGGCATCCCGGGCACGGGCCTCAGCTACCGCGTGCCGCTGAGCGGCACGATTTTCATCGGTCTGCTGGTGGTCGCGGCGGCGGTGGCGATCGCCTACCTGATTGCGCCCGACAGCATCAAGATGCTCCTCCATTGGTGGCAGCCGAAGTGGTTCTGATGGGCTCGCGGCGATCAGCCCGCTCCGCCTGACGATTTTGCCACAATTGATCGCGGCGGGGCCGGCTCCGCCGCGTTTGTTGCCGAAAGGGCGAGCCGTCTTGACCGCAAGCGCCGGCTGGGAGACAGAGAGCCCATGACCTCCAGTGGTAGAAAAAGCGGACCCAGCGCCACGGCACCTGAAGCGGACGACTCTGTACCGGCCGAGCGGCCCCCCGAGCCGGTCGCGGTTCCAAGCCCGACCAGCGCCGAACCGCAACGGACCGGCCCCGCGGTGGTCGCCGGCTACCTGAAGACATTGCCGAACTCGCCTGGCGTCTATCGCATGATCGATGCCGAAGGGACGGTGATTTACGTCGGCAAGGCGCGAAGCCTGAAGGCGCGGGTCTCGAACTACGCCCGCCTCGGCGGCCACACGAACCGCATCGCGCGGATGATCGCGGCGACGGCATCGATGGAGTTCGTCACGGTCCGCACCGAGGCCGAGGCGCTGCTGCTCGAAGCGAACTTGATCAAGCGCTTCCGCCCGAGATTCAACGTGCTGATGCGGGACGACAAGTCGTTCCCGTACATTCTACTGCGACGAGATCACGGCGCTCCGCAGATCTTGAAGCATCGCGGTGCGCGCAATGTGAAGGGCGAATACTTCGGCCCGTTCGCGTCAGCCGGTGCCGTGAACCGTGCCGTCAACACGCTGCAGAGGGCGTTCCTGCTCAGAACCTGTTCCGATAGCGTCTATGAAAGCCGCACGCGGCCGTGCCTGCTCTATCAGATCAAGCGCTGCTCGGCTCCCTGTACCGGGGAGATCGGCCTCGAAGAGTACAAGAAGCTCGCAGACGAAGCCTGCCGCTTCCTGCGCGGTGAAAGCCAGGAGATGCGTCAGCGCCTGCAGGAGCTGATGATGGAGGCTGCCGAAAAGCTCGAGTACGAGCGTGCGGCGGGCTTCCGCAACCGACTGCAGGCGATCGCCCACGTCACCGCCGATCAGGCAATCAATCCCGAGGGCATCGAGGAAGCTGATATCTTTGCTGCCTATCAGGATGGCGGGCAGACTTGCATCCAGGTGTTCTTCTTCCGCACCGGCCAGAACTGGGGCAACCGCGCTTATTTTCCGAAGGCCGACCGGTCGCTGCCCGTGGAAGAGGTTCTGGAGAGCTTTGTTGCGCAGTTCTATGACGACAAGCCGGTGCCGCGGCTCATCCTGCTGTCGCACGACTTTGAAACGCGCGAGCTGATGCAGGAGGCGCTCGGCACCAAGGCAGACCGCAGGATCGAAATCCGGGTGCCGCAACGCGGAACGAAGACCGGCCTCGTCGAGCACGCGCTCGCCAACGCCAAGGAGGCGCTCGGCCGGCGCCTGGCAGAATCGAGCTCGCAGCGCCGCCTGCTGGAGGGCTTGGCGGAGCGCTTCGAGCTGCCGCGCGTGCCACGACGCATCGAGGTGTTCGACAACAGCCATATCATGGGCACTAACGCGGTCGGCGCCATGATCGTCGCCGGCGCGCAAGGATTCGTGAAGGGCCAGTACCGCAAGTTCAACATCAAGAGCGAGGGCCTCACCCCCGGCGACGACTACGGCATGATGCGCGAAGTGCTGACGCGGCGTTTCAAGCGGCTGGCCGTCGAGCAGGACGATGTCGACAAAAAAGATGTCTCCGAACCAGTGGCGGGCTTCGACCTGGTGCCGGATATGGCGGAGCAAGCGGGAACACTACCCGACGAACCGTTTGCGAACGGTGCCAGGCTGAAGCCAGACACAGAACAGGTATCGCGCATCCAGCCGCCGTCGCTGCCGCCACGTGGCGAGCGCGGTGCCGATGCGATCGCGTTCGGTGTGCTGCGTGCCGACGACGTTCGGGCGCAGTCTGGTGACGAGCCGATCGTGCCGCCGATGGCCGAAGGTCATGTGTCGGATCTGGCGGCCGATACCGAGCCGCCGATCACGCCGGGCTTCGAGACGGTGGAGGAAGAGGACACCGACGGCGACGAAGCCGCCGAAGCGCTCGCCGAGGAACTGCCCGACCGGCCGGACCTCGTGCTCATCGACGGCGGCGCGGGTCAACTCGGTGTCGCGCGAGAGATCATGGCTGAGCTCGGCATTTCAGACATTCAGCTGATCGGCGTCGCCAAGGGCCCCGATCGCGATGCCGGCCGAGAGCACTTCCATATCCCCGGCCGCGAGAAATCGATGATGCTCGAGCCGCGGGATCCTGTGCTCTATTTCGTGCAGCGGCTTCGCGATGAAGCACATCGCTTTGCCATCGGCACGCACCGGGCCAAGCGCGCGAAGGCTGTTGGTGTCAATCCGCTGGACGAGATCGCCGGAATCGGGCCCACTCGCAAGAGCGCGCTGATGAAGCATTTCGGTTCGGCGAAAGCGGTATCGCGCGCCTCGGTTGCCGATCTCGAGGCCGTTTCCGGCATCTCCGCCGAAATGGCACGTAAGATCTATGACTTCTTTCACGAAAGGGGGTGATGCTCATTACTCCCAGGCCGGACAGTCAAATCCCAGGCGAGACGGCGACGCAATAGACAGGTGGGCACGGATTGCCTAATCCGCTGATCGACTTGCCGGCACAAACCAGCGCGAAGCTGTCAGGCAGCATGATATCCTTGCGGACTGCCGTGCGATGGCCCAGCGGGCACCAACGACCGTCCACTAGCACCTTTCTATTTGCAAGGTCGACGTAGGTCGCGCGGCACTCGCCCACCTTGTCGCAGCATGAATGCCCGACTTTCCGCTCAAGCTCTTCCACCAACCCGCGATCGTGGTAATCGCGGTGCCGATAACCGTAGTCGCCAGGCTGCCCATGCCCGTCAGCCACGTCGGGGGCATTGGTTGAACGCGGCTGGTGGGCATGGCTCGGTCCGGCAGCCACACATCCCAGCATACCAACCAGCCAGAAAAGTCGACGCATTGTTCGCCCTCCATGCGGAAGACACAAGCGGCCGACATCGCGGAAGCGATGCGCGCGGTCTTCTCGTGGCTTCGGCCGCCCCCGGGGCCGTGACACCGAAGCATCGAGGCCTTCTGCATCACAGGAGCGCGATTTCGAACAAACGCTGGCGCAATATTGCAGTTCCTGAGCGTCTGCGATACCCACCCCCTGACCTGAGGCCGATGAATCGAGCGAGGCAGCCGATGATTCCGCGCTATTCCCGCCCCGAGATGACCAGGATCTGGGAGCCTGCGACACGATTTCGTATCTGGTTTGAGATCGAGGCGCATGCGGCGGCCGGCATGGCCGAGATCGGCGTCATTCCGAAGGAGGCCGCCAAAGTCATCTGGGAGAAGGGCTCCGCGGCGACTTTCGATGTCGACAAGATCGATGCCATCGAGCGCGTCACGAAACACGATGTGATCGCTTTTCTCACGCATCTCGCCGAATTCGTCGGGCCTGAGGCCCGCTTCGTTCACCAGGGAATGACGTCCTCCGACATTCTCGATACGTGTTTCAACATTCAGCTTGTGCGCGCCGCCGACATTCTCATCGCCGACGTCGATCGGATGCTTGAGGCGCTTGAGCAGCGAGCGTTCGAGCACAAGACGACGCTTTGCATCGGCCGCAGTCATGGCATTCACGCCGAGCCGACCACGTTCGGCCTGAAGCTTGCGCAGGCGCACGCTGAATTTCAGCGCTGCCGCGAGCGTCTCATCGCTGCCCGGAAAGAAGTGGCGACCTGCGCCATCTCGGGCCCGGTTGGCACTTTCGCCAGCGTCGATCCGCGCGTCGAGGAGTATGTCGCGAAAAAGATGGGCCTCGCGCCCGAGCCGGTCTCGACCCAGATCATCCCGCGCGACCGGCACGCCATGTACTTTGCTACGCTTGGCGTTGTCGCGTCGTCGGTGGAACGCCTTGCGACCGAAATCCGGCACTTGCAGCGAACCGAGGTGCTGGAAGCCGAGGAGTTCTTCTCGGAAGGCCAGAAGGGCTCCTCGTCGATGCCGCACAAGCGCAATCCGGTATTGACCGAGAACGTCACCGGCCTCGCGCGATTGATGCGCGGCTACGCGCTTCCCGCCATGGAGAACGTCGCGCTCTGGCACGAGCGCGACATCTCGCACTCTTCCGTCGAGCGCATGATCGGACCGGATGCGACCGTGACCCTGGATTTCGCGTTGAACCGGCTCGCGGGCGTGGTTGAAAAGCTGATTGTCTACCCGGAGAACATGAAGAGGAACCTCGACCGGCTCGGCGGGCTCATTCATTCGCAGCGGGTGCTGCTGGCGCTGACGCAGAAAGGCGTCTCACGCGAGGACAGCTACGCCTGGGTGCAGCGGAATGCCATGCCGGTCTGGCGCGGGCTCTCGGGCGGGGATGCCTCCGGCAGCAGCGATTTCCTCGACCTCCTGAAAAACGACAAGGACGTGGCGCGGACGCTCAGCGCGGGCGAAATCGAAGCTCTCTTCGACGTGGCGTTCCACACCAGGCACGTCGACACGATTTTCACGCGTGTGTTCGGCCGCCATCGGTAGTCGCGCCGCCGCATCAGGCTCATCAAAACGCAAAGGCCTTGGCGGCGGCCTTGGCCGGATCGGTGCCGCGAGCGATTTCCAGACGGTAGGTTGCCTCGGCCTCACGACCTTCATTAAACGCCTCAACGACGAGCTTGAGGACGGTGCGGAACTTGCCACCTCTGCCGGTCTGGGCGTGGGGCATGAAGTCCAGTGCGGACTCGATGATCTTGGTGCTCATGGTGCCTTCCTTTGCGCGGCCTTGTTTGCCTTTCGCTGCTGCAAATTGGCATCTGGCATGCCACATTGCAACGCACAATATTCCCCATGCAGTTATGCGCTCAACGAATATCTCTCGCTGGACAATTTTTAACTGATTGAATTTTATCATTATATCGGCCTGCGCCGGTCGCTTCGGCCCGCGATTCTCGCCGCGCCTCGCATCGCTGGCGTTGGGGTTCAGCCAGGCACCAGCCGATCGAGTCGCAGCCGCTCCCGCTCATCCGAAATCAGCCGCAATCCGCCGAGCGTCGCAGCAAGCACCGCCAGCGCCGTCGAGCCGGCAATCGCGAACATGATCATGATCTGATACTTGGCCGCTTCCACTGGATCGACGCCCGACAGAATCTGCCCGGTCATCATGCCCGGCAGCGACACGACCCCCGACACCGCCATGCTGTTGAGCATCGGCATCAGTGCCGTGCGCAGCGCCCGCTTCACCGGTGCCCCAAACGCCTCGAGCCGCGATGCGCCGAGCGCCAGGCGCGCCTCGATGCCAGCCCGCTCGCTCTTGGCCGTCTGGATCAGCGTTTCCAGCGCCAGCGCGACGCCCGTCAGCGCATTGCCGAGGATCATGCCAAGGATCGGCAGAAACACGGCGGCGCTGTACCACGGCTTGGTGCCGATGACGGCGAGCGTCACATAGATCGTGGTCAACGTGCCGACGATGAATAAGGTCCCTGCACCGAGCCCGGCACTCGCCCAGCCCGATATCCGCTCGGTCTGCCGCGACAGCACCTCGTATCCCGCCGCCGCGATCATGATCAGGGCGCAGGCAAGCGTCACCAGTGGCGAGCTCGCCTGGAACACCAGCTTCAGCACATAGCCGATGGCACCGAGCTGCAGCACCATCCGCAGCACAGCCCAGCCGAGCTGCTTCTCGAGCCCGAGCTTGAAAGCCACCGAGATCGCACCGTTGGCAACAATGAGCAGCGCCGCCAGCACAAGATCGGTCAGCGACAGCGTAACGTAGCTCATGCTCGATGCTCTCCCATCTCAGCGCGCAAAACAGCCAGCCCTCATGCGATGCCCAGCCTGAGCGCCAAACCATTGAGCGCGGCCTCGAAGCAGGCGAGCGGCGCTTTCACGACTCCGGCGCCGACCTGGCCGATCCCGGGCTCGCGATGGGCAATGCCCGTGTTGATCGTCGGCGCGATGCCCGTCTCGACGACGCGGCGAATGTCGATGCCCGTCGGCACGCCGGCTTGATCGAGCGCCGGGATCGTCCACTCCGGATTGGGCGCATGCGTGATCTCACCCATGGAGCGCGTGAACATCAGTGCGTCCGAAGCCCGGCCGGCGCCGACAAATCCCACCACCGCGGGAGCCGCCGCCATGGCAAAGCCACCGAGCCCCACCGTTTCCACGATCGCACTGTCGCCCATATCCGGATTGGCGTCCTGTTCCGTGAATCCAGGGAAGTAGAGCCCTTGCGGCATCTCCACCGGCGCCGTGAACCATTCATCGCCCGTGCCCGAGACGCGAATGCCGAAGTCGGTCCCATTGCGGCACATGGCGGTGACGATCGTCGATCCTGCAATGCCGCGTGCAGGATCGGTCAGCGCCTTTCCCATCGCCATCGCGACGTTGAGGAAGAACTGATCATTGCGCGCGATGAACGCCAGGATCTCGGCGAGCTGCGCATTGTCCTTCGACGTGCGCGCCAGCGCCGGAGCCAATTGCCTGAGCAGCAGGCTCGAGCACCCGACATTGCGCTGATGCATCTCGTCACCCATGGTGAGCCCGCGCGCGATGATGGCTTTCAGCGGGATGCCGCCCATCTCCCTGAGCGCCACGCCCATCGCCGGCCCCAGCACATCGCGCAGCCAGCCGAGCCGTTTCAGGACTTCAGCGTCATTGCCGCCAAAGCGCATCACCTTGCCGAGACCCTCGTTGATCGCGCAGTAGGCACGGTTTCCGAACGTCTTGTTCTCGACCACCATCAGCGGCTGCGAAACGGTGGTCATGCCGGTCATCGGCCCCACCGGGCCGAAGTGGTGGTTGGGATGGAACGCGAAGGCGCCGGCCGCGGCCTTGCTTGCCGCGTCATCCAAGTCCCGGGCCCAGCCCTCGAACACCGCGACACCCATGATCGCGCCGCGCATCGGCCCGCACATGCGATCCCAGCAGATCGGCGGCCCGGCATGCAGGATCATCTGCGGCTGCAAATCGGGAATCGCCTGATGTGCCGGGATGACGTCGACCAGCACCGGATCGCCGGCAAGGATGCGCCGCACCGCCTCCGCGTTGGCCTCGTCGATCTCTCGACCGGCGAGCTTCGCAGCTCGTTCGGCCAGCGCTGCGTCGCCGCGCGCGGGCGGCACCCACGCGACGTGCGTGACGCTCGAACCTTCCGCTTCGAGCTCGCGTGCGAATTCCTCGAGCCCGATGTTGATGACTCTGGGTGGGACGGAGAGCAGGGAAGAGGGAACCGTGGTTGTCACGACGAGGCTCTCGGGAAGAGGATTGTGTCGCCGCCACTAAGCAGGAAAGTGCTGCGACGGCAACGAACGCGGAGCTGTGTGCAAGCAGCCGCCTGGCGATCGGGTGTGCGGGAGCGGATGTCACGACGAAGCATCGGCTTGGCCATCCGAACCGGCGATGTCGCCATCTCGTTGGCTCTGCAACTTTTTGGACATGGGCTTGCAAACTCGGGGTTTGGGGGATTTCACATCGCCCCTCTTTGGAGGGGCTGCGGGGCGCTTATGCCACCGGCTGATCAGGCGCGGCAGCTGATCGCCGCCCCGCGCAGGATTATGGGCATAGTCCCCGTCTTTAAACTGCGGGCACCTGGCTACGAGGGGCCAGGCGACGGGGCGGAGCCTCCGGGCGCGCGGCGTGCGAGACCGCTTCCCAGACCTGCATCCCGGCCGCTTTCAGGATCGCCTTTAGAAGCGCCCCCTCCATGGACCGGAACACGCCCACTTTGCCACAAGTCCCAAGCCCCAGGAACACTTCCCCAGAGTCAACCTTAATGGGAGGGAGAGGGGCGATGAAACGCTCTGCGCGGAGCGTCGCGAGGGGCAGGGTGAGGGGCCGCCGCCAGCGCCGAACATCGGGTGGCCATCGTCGATCATGACCCGGAGCCGACTACGCCTTGTGATTTCTGGATTGGCCGCAATTCACCCGGAAGCGGATGTGGGCATCAGGTCAGAAGGCCGGGCGTCTCGACGTCCACCGGCCGCACTGTGGAACGACGCGAGCCTATGGATAGGCCTTGGTGACGTTCACTCGGTAAAAGTGTGGTTGACCTGCCTGCTCGCTTCGGAGAGCGAGCCGAAGCGCTGTTGTCATTTTCGCAGTTCCGAAGTTTGGCCTGCCACGGCTTTTTGGGGCGGCCTGTTTTTCGAGCATGCGATTGTGCGGTGCACATTTTTAATGCCGACCTTCGATGCCGCGACTACTTAGATGCGATAAAATCAAATTTTATCATATACTTAAAATCTCACGCAAACTGGCACACCTCTTGCTGTGGTTAACGAATTGCTGCGCGGCAGTGCAGCAATCGGGGATCGCGAGGAGGCACGCATGTCGGTTGGTGGGAACCGTGATGAGAGACCGGACAAGGGGCTGACGACGCGGCGCTGCGTGCTTCGCTCAGCGCGTGCAATCGCGACGCTTGCTGCAGCCAAGGCCGCATTTCCAGCGGGCGTGTTTGCACAAGGCACTGGCCCTGAGGTGAAGGGGACGAAACTCGGCTACATCGCGCTGACCGACGCTGCGCCGCTGATCATCGCCAAGGAAAAGGGCTTCTTCGCCAAGCACGGCCTGCCCGACATGGAGATCGCCAAGCAGGCGTCATGGGGCGCAACGCGCGACAACATCGCGCTCGGCACCAAGGCCAATGGCATCGACGGCGGCCACATCCTCAGGCCCAAGGTGCACCTCTATGCCACTGGCAAGGTCGTGCAGAACGGCCAGCCGCTGCCGATGTATACGCTGCTCAACCTCAACGAGGATTGCCAGGGCATTTCCGTCTCCAACGAGTTCAAGGACCTGAAGGTCGACACCGACAGTTCGGCACTGAAAGACGCGTTCGCGAAGAAGAAGGCCACAGGCAAGGACGTAAAGGTCGCCATGACCTTCCCTGGCGGCACGCATGATCTCTGGATCCGCTACTGGCTCGCGGCCGGCGGCATCGATCCCGACAAGGACGTGCAGACGATCGTTGTGCCGCCGCCGCAGATGGTGGCGAACATGAAGGTCGGCACTATGGACGCGTTCTGCGTGGGCGAGCCCTGGAACGAGCAGCTCGTCAATCAGGACATCGGCTTTACTGCTGCCACCACGGGCGAACTCTGGGCGCGGCACCCTGAAAAAGTGCTGGGCATGCGCGCCGACTGGGTCGACCAGAACCCACGGGCGACGCGAGCCATCCTAATGGCCCTGATGGAAGCGCAGCAGTGGTGCGAGAAGGCAGAGAGCAAGCCGGAAATGGCCGAGATAATCGGCCGTCGCCAGTGGTTCAACGTGCCTGTCGCCGACATCATCGGACGCATCAAGGGCGACATCAATTATGGCCGGGGCCGAATCGAGAAGGGCACCAAGCTCGGCATGAAGTTCTGGGGCGAGAAGGGCGAAGCGTCCTATCCCTGGAAGAGCCTCGATAGCTGGTTCGTCGTCGAGAACATCCGCTGGGGCAAGTTCGACCCTGCCCTCGACGTCAAGGCGTTGGTCGACAAGACCAACCGCGTCGACCTCTGGCGCGAGGCGGCATCCGCGCTCGGACTGAAGGACATCCCGAGCGGCGACAGCCGCGGCGTCGAGAAATTCTTCGACGGCAAGACGTTCGATCCTGCTGACCCGCAAGCGTACCTGAAGTCTCTCTCCATTAAGCGCGCCGCTGCCTGAATACGGCTGTCTCTGACACTTGCTGCGAGGAGCATCGATGACCGGAGCCGCCTTGAAACTGCGCACCGTCGAGACAGCTGTTGAGCGATTGCCCGCAACCGTCGCGGCGCAAGCCGCCGCGGAGCACACGCGCGCCGTGCTCGCGTTGCCTCGACCGAAACTAAAACCGGCCGTGCGCCTCGCACAACATGTGGCCCGCGCGATCGGCAACGCGTTGCCGGCCTTGATTGTTCTCGCAGCACTGATTCTCGTCTGGGAACTCGCCGCGTCGGGCCCGAAAGCGAGCCTGCCGTCCCCGTCCCGCATCTGGAGTGAATCGAAAGATCTGATCACGCAACCGTTCTTCGTCGCGGGACCGCAGGATCTGGGCCTCGGCTGGCGCGTGCTGACGTCGCTGCAGCGCGTCTCGGTAGGCTTCGGCCTTGCCGCATTGGTCGGTGTGTTGCTCGGCGCGCTGGTCGGCCAGAGTCAGTGGGCCATGCGCGGCCTCGATCCGATCTTCCAGGTGCTGCGCACGGTGCCCCCGCTCGCCTGGCTGCCGATCTCGCTCGCCGCGTTTCGCGACGCCAACCCGTCGGCGATCTTCGTCATCTTCATCACAGCGGTTTGGCCGGTGATCATCAACACCGCCGTCGGCATCCGCAACATTCCGCAGGATTACCGCAACGTCGCAGCAGTCTTGCGCCTCAACCCCGCGGAGTTCTTCTGGCGGATCATGATCCCGTCGGCGGCGCCTTACATCTTCACGGGCCTGCGCATCGGCATCGGCCTCTCCTGGCTCGCCATCGTGGCGGCGGAGATGCTGACCGGCGGCATCGGCATCGGCTTCTTCATCTGGGATGCGTGGAACTCATCGAAGCTCGCCGACATCGTCGTGGCCCTCGTTTACATCGGCGTCGTCGGCTTCCTGCTCGATCGGCTCATTGCCGCCATCGGTGCGGTCGCGACCCGCGGCACCGCGTCAGCCAGCTGAGGAGCACCAAAATGATCGCCAGACTGGAACCCAAGCTCCACACCGATCCAGCGCCGCTGCGCGCCGGCCGCCCGCTGCTCAAGATCGACAACGTCGACAAGAGTTTCACCCGCGGCGCGGCAACGACAGAGGTTCTGAAGGACGTCACCCTCGCCATCGACAAGGGTGAATTCTTCGCCATCATCGGTCACTCCGGTTGCGGCAAGTCGACGTTGCTCAATCTGATTGCCGGGCTGACGCCCGTCACGTCCGGCGCGATCCTGCTCGAGGATCGCGAAGTCAACGCGCCCGGTCCCGATCGCGCGGTGGTGTTTCAGAACCATTCGCTGCTGCCTTGGCTGACGGTCTATGAGAATGTGCGGCTCGCCGTCGACAAGGTGTTCAGCCGAACCCGCGGCAAGTCCGAGCGTCACGATTGGACGCTGCACAATCTCGACCTCGTGCAAATGGGGCATGCCCGCGACAAGCGGCCTGCCGAAATTTCGGGCGGCATGAAACAGCGCGTCGGCATTGCCCGCGCACTCTCCATGGAGCCCAAAGTGCTGCTGATGGACGAGCCGTTCGGCGCCCTCGATGCGTTGACGCGGGCGCATTTGCAGGACTCGGTGATGCAGATCCACGCCCGGCTCGGCAACACCGCCATCATGATTACCCACGATATCGACGAGGCGGTTCTGCTCTCCGATCGCATCGTGATGATGACCAACGGTCCGTCGGCGCGGATCGGCGAGGTGCTCGAGGTCGACTTGCCCCGCCCGCGCAACCGGCTCGAGCTGGTCACCAACCCCATCTACACCGAGGCGCGCGAGGCCGTGATGAAGTTCCTCTACGAACGCCACCGCTACGTGGAGGCCGCCGCATGACCGGAGTACTCGAGCATCCCAAATCCAAATCCGGCACCCCGGCCAAAGCTAAGCAGAAGCTCGTTGTCATTGGCAACGGCATGGCGCCTGGCCGCGCGCTCGAGAAGCTGTTCGAGCAGGCGCCGGATGCCTACGACGTCACCATCTTCAATGCCGAGCCGCGGGTGAACTACGATCGCATCATGCTCTCGCCGGTGCTGTCGGGCGAGAAAAGCTTCGAGCAGATCGTCATTCACGGCGACGGCTGGTACGTGAAGCACGGCGTGACCTTGCACAAGGGTGTGACGGTCACCGGCATCGATCGGGCGGCGAAGACCGTGACAACGGCGCGTGGGATGACGACGTCCTACGACAAGCTGATCGTTGCGACCGGTTCGCTGCCGATCATAATTCCCGTGCCCGGCCACAAGCTGGCGGGCGTGCTCTCCTACCGCGATCTCGACGACGTGCAGGCGATGCTGCTGGCGGCCAAAGCGCGGGGGCAGGCGATCGTCATTGGCGGCGGACTGCTCGGTCTCGAGGCAGCCGTTGGTCTCAAGGAACAGGGCATGGACGTCACCGTCCTGCACCTCGCGCCCACGCTGATGGAGCGCCAGCTTGACACGCCGGCGGGCCACTTGCTCCAGAAGGCCATCGAGGCGCGCGGCATCAAGGTGATCACCAAAGCCAACACCAAGGCGATCCTCGGCGAGAAGAAGGTTGAAGCGGTCCTGCTGGAAGACGGCACGCGGCTATCGGCGGATCTGGTTGTCATGGCCGTCGGCATCAAGCCGAACGCGGGCCTCGCCAAGGAGGCGGGTATCACCGTCAATCGTGGCATCGTCGTCGACGCTTCGATGCGGACATCTGATCCAGACGTCTACGCCGTCGGCGAATGCGCGGAGTCACATGGCCAGGTGTTCGGCCTCGTCGCGCCGCTCTACGAGATGGCGGGCGTGATTGCGGCCCAGCTTGCTGGCGACGCGAGTGCGGCATTTGCGCCAAGCGCGGTCGCGACCAAGCTGAAAGTCACTGGGATCAACCTGTTCTCGGCCGGCGACTTCGCCGAGGGCAAAGACCGCGAGGAGATTGTACTCCGCGATGCCAGCCGCGGCGTCTACAAGCGGCTGGTGCTCAAGGACGACAAGCTGATCGGCGCGGTCATGTACGGCGACACCGCTGACGGCGCGTGGTTCTTCGATCTACTCAAGAAGGGCACCTCGATCGCGGCGCAACGCGACACGCTGATTTTTGGGCCGAGCTACGCCGGGGGATCGCCGCTGGACCCTACGGCGGCCGTTGCAGCGCTGCCGGATGAGGCGGAGATCTGCGGCTGCAACGGCGTGTGCAAGGGCAAGATCACCGGTGCCATCGCGTCGCTCAAACTGACGTCGCTCGATGACGTACGTGCGCACACCAAAGCCTCGGCCTCGTGCGGTTCATGCACCGGCCTCGTCGAACAGTTGCTCAAGTCGACGCTGGGTGGGGCTTACAATCCGGCTGCGGTGCAGCCGATGTGCAAATGCACCAACCTCGGTCACGACGATGTGCGGCGGCTGATCGTCGCCAAGGCGCTAAAGACCATTCCCGATTTTATGCAGGCGCTGGAGTGGAAAACCTCGTGCGGCTGCGCCAAGTGCCGGCCGGCGCTCAACTACTACCTGCTGTCGACTTGGCCCGGTGAATACGTCGACGACAGTCAGTCACGCTTCATCAACGAACGCGTGCACGCCAACATTCAAAAGAACGGCACCTACTCGGTGGTCCCGCGCATGTGGGGTGGCATGACCAGCGCGAAAGAGCTGCGCGCGATCGCCGATGTGGTCGAGAAGTTCAAAATCCCCTCGGTCAAATGCACCGGCGGACAACGCATCGACATGCTCGGCGTCAAGAAGGAGGATCTGCCCGCGGTGTGGGCGGATCTTAACAAGGCCGGGATGGTGTCGGGGGCAGCCTATGCCAAGGGCCTGCGCACGGTGAAGACGTGCGTCGGCACCGACTGGTGCCGCTTCGGCACGCAAGATTCGACTGGCCTCGGCGTCAAGCTCGAGAAGTTCCTGTGGGGCTCATGGACGCCCGCGAAGCTCAAGCTCGCGGTCTCCGGCTGCCCGCGCAATTGCGCCGAGGCGACGTGCAAGGACATCGGCGTCATCTGCGTGGAGTCGGGCTACGACATCCATTTCGCGGGCGCGGCCGGCCTCGACATCAAGGGTACGGAGGTGCTCGGCCACGTCGAGACGGAAGCGGAGGCGATCCAGGTGATCGCGGCGCTGACACAGCTCTATCGCGAACAGGGGCGCTATCTCGAGCGCGTCTACAAGTGGGCAAAGCGCGTCGGCATCGACACCGTCCGCAAGCAGGTCATGGAGGATCGCGATAAGCGTGCCGCCCTCTACGAGCGGTTCGTCCATTCGCAACAGTTCGCGCAGATCGATCCTTGGGCCGAACGCGTCGCCGGCAAGGAGGCGCACGAGTTTGCCCCGCTCGCGGATCTCACCATGAAAGAGGCTGCCGAATGAGCGCACCGATGGCATCCAAACAAGCAGTCAAATGGGTCGATATCGGCGCGCTCGAGTCGATCCCGGTGCGCGGCGCGCGCGTCGTCAAAACGGCGGCCGGCTGCATTGCCGTGTTCCGCACCGCCGAGAGCGAGGTCTACGCCATCGACGATACCTGTCCGCACAAGGCGGGTCCGCTGTCGCAGGGCATCGTGCACGACAAGGCGGTCACCTGCCCGCTGCACAACTGGGTGATCAGTCTCGAGTCGGGCACGGCGCTCGGCGCAGACGAGGGCCAGGTGCGCACCTACGCGCTGAAGGTCGAGGCGGGGCGCATGCTGCTCGACGTGTCGTCCCTCGTCGCGGCCGAGGCAGCGTGAGGCGGCGATGAGCAGCGCGATCCGAACGACCTGCCCCTACTGCGGTGTCGGGTGCGGCGTGCTGGTGACACCGAAACCCAATGGCTCCGTCGCGATCGCGGGCGATCCCGAGCATCCCGCCAATTTCGGTCGGCTCTGCTCCAAGGGCTCGGCGCTCGGCGAGACGCTGTCGCTGGATGATCGGTTGCTGCATCCCCTGATCGACGGCAAGCGCGCCGGCTGGGATGAGGCGCTCAATCTGGTAGCAGGCCGCTTCGCCGAGACGATCGCTCAGCAGGGGCCGGACAGCGTAGCGTTCTATGTCTCGGGACAGATCCTCACCGAGGACTACTACGTCGCCAACAAGCTTATGAAGGGCTTCGTCGGCTCGGCGAACATCGACACCAACTCGCGGCTGTGCATGGCGTCGTCGGTTGCCGGCCATCGCCGCGCGTTCGGGACGGATACGGTGCCCGGATGCTACGAAGATTTGGAGGAAGCCGATTTCGTCGTCCTCGTCGGTTCAAACCTGGCGTGGTGCCATCCGGTGCTGTTCCAGCGGCTTGTCGCCTCCAAGGAGAAGCGTGGCACAAAGGTCGTCGTCATCGATCCGCGCCGCACCGCGGCGTGCGAGATCGCCGACCTGCATCTCGCCATTGCGCCGGATAGCGATGTGGCGCTGTTCAACGGCCTGCTGCTGGCCATCGCTGGCGGCAATGCGGTCGATTGCGGCTACGTCAAACGGCACACCAACGGCTACCGAGCCGCCATCGACGCGGCGAGCCAAATGCCTTTGAGCGCCATTGCACGGGCAACGGGGCTGTCGCAGGAAGCGTTGCTCGCCTTCTATGACCTCTTCGTCTCACTTGAGCGGGTCGTCACCGTCTACAGCCAGGGCGTAAATCAATCGGCGTCGGGCTCCGACAAGGTCAACGCGATCATCAACTGCCACCTCGCCACCGGACGCATCGGCCAGCCGGGTATGGGGCCGTTCTCCGTCACCGGGCAGCCCAACGCCATGGGCGGACGCGAAGTCGGCGGGCTCGCGAACATGCTCGCCGCGCACATGGACATCGAGAACGCGGCGCACCGTGAGTTGGTACAGAAGTTCTGGCGCGCGCCGCGCATTGCTGAAAAGCCGGGCCTGAAAGCCGTCGACATGTTCCGCGCCGTGGCCGACGGGCGCATCAAGGCGATCTGGATCATGGCGACCAACCCGGTCGACAGCATGCCGGAGGCGGACGCGGTGAGAGCGGCGCTCGCGGCCTGTCCGTTTGTCGTCGTGTCGGATGTCACTGGGCATACGGATACGACGGCGATGGCGCATGTGTTGCTGCCGTCGCTCGCCTGGGGCGAAAAGGACGGGACGGTCACGAACTCCGAGCGGCGCATTTCGCGCCAGCGCGCATTTCTGCCGCCGCCCGGCGAAGCGCGCGCCGACTGGTGGCAACTTGCCGAGGTGGGCAAGCGCCTGGGGTTCGCGGATGCGTTTGCCTGGGCATCGGCCGCGGACATCTTCGACGAGCACGCGCGGCTCTCCGCGCACGACAACCGGGGCGCCCGTGATTTCGACATCGGCGCCCTGGCGGACCTGAGTGGCGCCAACTACGCACAGCTTGGGCCTGTTCAGTGGCCAGCGCGTAAAGATGAGCCGCTCGGTGCTGGTGCCAATGCATCGCGTTTCTTCGCGGACGGCAGTTTCTTCACCCCCGACCGTCGGGGCCGCTTCGTTCCAACGCCCTATCGCGCGCCGGTAGCGGCCGGCGACCGCGCTACGGTCGTGCTCAACACCGGGCGCATCCGCGACCAGTGGCACACAATGACGCGCACGGCGAAGACGCCGCGCCTGATGTCGCACATCGCCGAACCGTTCGTTGACGTGCACCCCGCCGATGCGGAGCGTTTCGGGCTGCAGCCGGCGCATATTGCGTCGATCGAGAGCGCGCACGGGCGCATGTTGGCCCGCGTGGTCGTCACCGAGCGTCAGCGGCCCGGCGCGATCTTCGTGCCGATGCACTGGACCGACCAGCTGGCAAAGCACGGGCGCGTCGATGCTGTTGTCGGCGCCGCGCTCGATCCAGTATCCGGCCAACCCGCGCTGAAACAGGCTCGGGTGACGATAAAGCCCTTCGCGGCGCGCTTCTACGGCGTTGCCGTACTCCGCGAGCGGCCGCGGGCTGCATTGGCTGACTATTGGATCCTCGCGCCGATCAAGGGCGGCTGCCGGATCGAGATCGCTGCATCCACGCCGGTCGACGCAGCGGCGCTGTTTGCCGAACTTGGCAAGTTCGATGGAACGGCGGAGATCGTGTCCTACATCGATCAGGCGAGCGGCCAAGCCCGTCTCGCAGCGTTCGCGGGAGATCGCCTCATCGGCGCCCTTTATGGCGCCCCCGAGCCGGTTACCGTGTCGCGCGCGTGGTTGGCAGAGCAGATGGCGGCTGACGCAACTGCGGCCATGGATCGCCTGCGCCTCTTGGCGGGTCGCGCTGGCGCTGACCGCCGCGATCCCGGACCGATCGTCTGCGCCTGCTTCGAGGTCGGGCAGAACGACATTCTTTCGGCTTTTCGCACACCGGGTTGCACGAACATTGCCGCCGTCGGCGCTGAAACGAAGGCTGGCACCAACTGCGGCTCCTGCCGCGCCGAAATCGGGAGGCTGATCGATGCAGCTCGCGTCGCGAAAGCCGGCTGATGTCGCGCCACCCCGCATGGGCGCGCTCGCCAAGTTGCCCGTATTCCTGGCGCTCGAAGGCCGGCGTTGCGTCGTCGCCGGCGGCACCGCAAGCGCTGCATGGAAGGTGGAGCTGCTCGCGGCCGCTGGCGCAGATGTCCATGTCTACGCAAGTGCCCCGGGCGAAGAGATGCTCGAGCTCGTCGCGCGAGGAGCGGCGTCCGGCACGATCAGGTTGCATCCAGCGGACTGGTCGCCAGCGGCGTTGCGCGATGCCGCCGTGGCCCTGGCCGACGTGGAGGAGACTGCCGAGGCAGACGCCTTCGTCGTGGCAGCCCGTGCGGCCGGCGCACTGGTCAACATCGTCGACAAGCCGGCGTTTTGCCAGTTCCAGTTCGGCACCATCGTCAACCGCTCACCAGTCGTGATCGGAATTTCGACGGACGGCGCCGCGCCAATTCTCGGCCAAGCCATTCGCCGCCGCATCGAAACGGTGCTGCCGCCCACGCTCGCCTACTGGGGGCGTCTGGCTCGGCAGATGCGCGACAGCGTGATGACGCGCCTCGCCAAGGGACCACTCAGGCGCGCGTTCTGGGAGCGATTTGCGGAGCGTGCCCTGTCCGGCGCATCTGTTAGCGACGCGCGCACCGCGGCCGAATCGCTGCTGCAGGACATCGTAGCCAGCAACGCCGCGACAGGCGGCCGCGTGACGCTTGTCGGCGCCGGTCCCGGCGATCCCGAGCTGCTGACACTGAAAGCCGTGCGCGCACTGCAATCGGCGGACGTGATCCTGTTCGACGATCTCGTCTCGGACGAGGTGCTGGAGCTCGCCCGCCGCGAAGCCAAGCGGATGGCGGTCGGCAAACGCGGCAAGCGCGAGAGCTGCGCGCAGGGCGACATCAACGCATTGATGCTGAAGCTCGCCAAGCAAGGCCGCCATGTCGTGCGCCTGAAGTCCGGTGATCCAATGATCTTCGGCCGTGCGGGCGAGGAGATTGCAGCCCTGCAGGCAGCGGGCATTCCGGTCTCGGTCGTGCCCGGCGTGACGTCGGCGCTGGCCGCCGCGGCGGCGCTGGGTGTGTCGCTCACGCATCGCGACTGCGCGCAGTCCGTGCGCTTCGTGACGGGCCACGCGCGCGACGGCGAGCTCCCCGCCGATCTCGACTGGCCGGGCCTCGCCGACCCCCAGACAACGCTCGTGTTCTACATGGGCGGCCGCACGGGGCACCTGGCCGCGCAGAAGTTGATCGCTGCCGGATTACCGGCCACCACACCTGCGATCGTCATGGCGGGAGTGACCCGGACCAACGAGGCCCGCTGGTCGGGTGAGCTTGGATTACTCAGCGCCGGCGTCTGTATTGCTCGTGCCGGACAGCCCGTTCTGATCGGCATCGGCCGTACCTTTGCCCAGGCCGCCGAGGCGAACGAAAATGCGTCGCATCCACTCGCCCCAGCCCCCTCAGATGGGTTCAAGTCCGCTCTACCTCTGCTCTCGACGGCCGCCGGCTACTGACACCATCACCAAGAATGTCTCTTAATGTGAAGGGTTCCGGATGTCGGCCCGGACGCAAGCATGGCCACGGGCTCCTGG